>NZ_JAKSYM010000369.1 GCF_022829545.1 Methylobacterium sp. J-030
CGTCTGGCAGGGGAAGACGCCGTAGAAGGCGCGGAGTGCACGCGCCTGAGCAGCGGACGCGATGCAGCAAGGCCGGACGGAGCCGAGCGAGTCTCCCGCCCCGCTCGGCGGGTGAGGGTGGCCCGCGAATCGGGTCGGGAAAGGGGAGCGACGGTGCCGAAGCAGGCTGCGGCCTTCAGCACCGCTCCACCCCGTTCTGAACCCGGGTGCCCCTCTCCCGACCCCTGCTGACGCAGGGGCCACCCTCCCCCGCAGCGGGGGGAGGGAGACGCGCGGATCCCGAACCGACAGGGTGGAGACGGCATTGCCGTCACACCCTATCTTGTACGAAACGGCCGATCCGCGCCGCGGACCCGGCCCCGTCAGGCGCGAGAAGGCCGATGACGATCCACAGCGATATCCGCGACGGCGATCCCCGCCCCCTCCACCATGCCAAGGCCGAGACGCCGGAGGTGCTGTACGTTCCGCGCTACACGGGCGTGCAGCGGGTGAACCACTGGATCACCGCGATCCTGTTCACCCTGCTGACCCTCTCGGGGCTGGCGATGTTCACGCCCTACCTGTTCTCGCTGACCGGCCTGTTCGGCGGCGGGCAGGCGACCCGGGCGATCCATCCGTGGTTCGGCGTGGCGCTGGCGGTGAGCTTCTTCTTCCTGTTCGTGCGCTTCTGGAAGCTCAACATCCCCAACAAGGACGATGTCGAGTGGACGAAGCATATCGGCGACGTCGTGACCAACCGCGAGGACCGGCTGCCCGAGCTCGGCAAGTACAATGCCGGCCAGAAGGGCGTGTTCTGGGGCCAGACCGCGCTGATCGGCGTGATGTTCGTCACCGGCCTCGTGATCTGGAACACCTATTTCGGCGGCCTGACCTCGATCGAGACGCAGCGCTGGGCGCTGCTCGCGCACTCGCTCGCCGCGGTGATCGCCATCGCGATCATCGTGGTCCACATCTACGCCGGCATCTGGGTGCGCGGCACCGGGCGGGCGATGGTCCGCGGCACGGTGACGGGCGGCTGGGCCTACCGGCATCACCGCAAGTGGTTCCGGCAGATCGCGGGCGCCAAGGCGCGCCGCGGCTCGGTGGACAAGCGCGGATCCTGAGGCGTGGCCAATTTCTTCAAGCGTAAACCCGCGGCTCCGGCCGCGGACAAGACCCCGTCGCCCACCGAAGGACCGAAGCCCCGCCGCCGGGACTTCAACGAGCTGAAGCCCGATCCCGACAAGATCGGGATCTCCGGTTCCGTGCCGTTCGTGCGCCTGCCGGATCCCACGACGCTGTTCGCCGACCGCGCCGCGCGCCTGACCGAGGCTGCGCCGGGGCATCCGCTGGAGGCCTATCTCCGGTTCGTGGCCGAGGTCGCCCGCGCCCAGGCCGTGATCCAGGCCAAGACGTCCCCCCCACCACCGCAGGATGGCGCCGACCTCGCGCTCCGCAGCGAGCACGGCATGCCGCCCCTGTCGCGCCACAGCCTGGAGGCCGACGCGGGCTTCGACGAGACCCTCGTGGCGCTGCTCGACGCGCTGGATCTCAGGACGGCCCCCGAAGCCTCAGCGGCGGCGCGCGAATCCCTGCGCGCGGCCTCCCGCGAGGACCGTCTGGATCTCGCCCTGCAGGTCTTCGAGGGCGCGCTGCCGGTGGATCGGATCGCCGAATGCGTGTTCGTCTCGGCGGCCCTGCAGATCCGCCTCGCCGAGCAGGCCGCGCGCCTCGACACGAAGGTGTTGAAGCCCGTAGCGGACGGCGTCTGCCCGTGCTGCGGCGGCGCGCCGGTGGCGAGCGTCGTGGTCGGCTGGACCCCCGCCGACAAGGCCCGCTACCTCAGCTGCTCGCTCTGCGGCACCTACTGGAACCACGTCCGGATCCGCTGCACCGCCTGCGGCTCGGGCGAGGGGATCAGCTATTACGGCCTCGACGAAGTATCGAAGGACATCCAGGTCGAGACCTGCACGACCTGCCACAGCTACATCAAGCACCTGCACCAGCACCGGGCGCCGACGCTCGATCCGGTGGCGGACGATATCGCCTCCTACGGGCTCGATCTGAAGATCGCCGAGGAAGGATTCCGGCGGGCCGGGCTGAACCTGCTGTTCGTGATCTAGCCGGACTGCGCCCGCGTTGGGGCAATCCCTATCCTATCCAATCCCCCTCATCCTGAGGTGCCGCGGAGCGGCCTCGAAGGAGGGCTCCAGGAATCGCGCGGCCGGCTGGAGGGCTCCTTCGAGGCCTCCGCTGCGCTCCGGCGCCTCAGGATGAGGGAGATGGGTTGGACGCATGTTGAGGATTGAAACCAGAGTCCCCAACGGCGCGCCGAACCGAAAGACTTCGCTCAGCGGTATCCGTAGCGGCTCTTGGCGGCGGCGAGCAGGTGCAGGGCCTCACCCGACTTGCCGGCCGAGCACTCCGCGGCGGCCTGGGAGAGGTCGGCGTTGAAGCGGTCGCCCACGGGCTTGTTGAGGTTGCCGGTGGCCACGTCGCTATCGACGATCGCCTTGGTGCGGGCGATCTCTGGTCCGCAGCCGCTGCCCGTGGGCAGGGCGACCGGGGCGGGGATGACGGGCGAGGGCTCCCTGACCGCCGGGGTGGTCCGCGACTGGCAGGCCGCCAGCGCCGCCACGGCGAGGGCGGCGAGGCTGAGGCGCATCGGAAGACGGGACGCGGGCACGGCGATCATCCTGTTGCGGCGCGGGGCTGCGCCGCCCGGGTTTTGGGCCGAGCTTGGCAATGGGTCAATCGCTGCCGCGACACGCCCCGCCGGCGCGCGACGCGGGGCAGCGACATCAGTCCTGCAGAATTTCGATGCTGTCAGAACAGGATGGCGCGCGCTGCGACCATTCCGGTTCAACATCGCGCGCCGAATCGTGAGATCGTTACTTCGCCTTCTCGGCAAGCGCCTTCAGGCCGGAATCGTAGATGCCCTGGATCGCGTCGACCGCGACCGTGTCGGGGGCGCCCTTGGCGTTGAAGGTTCCGGTCCAGGTCACCTTCGAGCCGGAGCCCTCTGGAGCCACCGAGAGGGTCGACTTGTAGTCCGAGACCGGCAGCGGGCTCTCCAGGATCGTGTAGGTGTAGCTCATCACTTTGTCGTCCCGGGAGACCTGCTCCTCCTTGATGGTGCCGCCGCCCTTCAGGCTGAGGGTGCGGACCTTCATGCCGTCCTTGTCGGCGAGGGCGCATTTCTCGATGGCCGGGTGCCAGTCGCCGATGCCGCAGAACTCGCCGATCGTCTGCCAGACCTTGGCCGGCGGCGCGGCGATGTCGGCCGAGCGCGTCACCTCCAGGGCGTAGCCCGGCACGGTGGCCGCGGCGAGCGCCAGGACGGCGAAGGGAAGGGGCCGACAGAAAGCGAATGGCATCTCGGGGGTGTCTCCGTCCGTTTCGATGCGCGGTCAGGGAGCCGCGCGGCCTCTCTGGGCCGCGGGGGAGCTAAGCCTGGAACGCGCTGGCGGCAATGGGCGGGGGACGTCCGGCATGAGGTTTCCGCCGGGTGATGGGCTCAGATCCTTTCGCGCATCCGTGCCGGGTGGCGGACCGACCTACCAGCCGTCCATCTCATCGGTGTTGGCCGGATAGCCGTAGGCGGGGGCAGGCACATAGGCGGGGCGATATGTGACCGACAGCGACCGGCGGCCCATCTGGTCGCCGTCGGCCTGCAGCGCCTCCCCGTAGGGGCTGCGGTGCCGGGCGACGCGGATCCCGCGCGACCCGCCCTCGGCCACCGGCATGTCGGCGCCGTCGATCACCACCCGGGTCCGGCCCATGCCCTCGGCCTTCACGAGGTTGAACAGGGTCGCGGCGTTGCGCACCGACAGGCGCACGCAGCCGTGCGAGGCGGCCCGCCCGAGGTTGCGGACATGGTTGGTGCCGTGGATGGCGTGGCCCTGGTTGGTGAAGAACATCGCGAAGGGCATCGGGGCGTCGTCCCACTCCTTCGAGAAATGCGTGCGCTCCATCCGGAAGGGACGGTAGGACCCGGAGGGGGTGTCGTAGCTCTCGACCCCCGTGGAGACGGGCCAGGAATAGCGCGGCTGCCCGTCGACCGTGACCTCCATGCGCTGCGCGCCCTTGTCGACGTTGATCAGCACGTCCGCGGAGGCCGAAACCGGGATCGCGGCCGACAGGAGCAGGCCGGACAGGAGGGAGATCAGACCGATACGCATGTGCGCCTCCGACTGCAAAACCGCGACGGTTTGCCGAAACGCTAAGCCTCTGGCAACGCCAAGGTTCCGGCCGGTGCCGGCCCTGCGCAGTCACGCTTTGCTGAGCGGCGGCCCGGCACCGGCACGAACCGTGCGGCCGCCGACCGCCGGTTGACAGCGGCCCGGCCCCGGGCGCCTCCTCCCGGCCGCACCCCGTTCGGAGCTCCCATGGCCCTCGACCCCACCCTCGCCGCCGAGATCGAAGCCTCCGTGGCGGCGGGGTTTGCCGACCAGATCGCCCACACGCAGGCGCTGGTCCGGTTCGCGTCGCTGCGGGGCGCGGAGCATGCCTGCCAGGATTACGTGTTCGACCGGTTCCGCAGCCGGGGCTACGCCACCGAGCGCTTCGCCATGGACCGGGCCGCCATCGCGGCCCATCCGGGCGGCTCGAAGATCGACGACGCCCACCATTCCGACGCACCGATTGTGGTCTGCCACCACCGGCCAGCGACCGAGACCGGGCGCTCGCTGATCCTGCAGGCCCATGTCGACGTGGTGCCGACCGGCCCCCTCGACCTCTGGACCCATCCGCCCTTCGACCCGGTGATCCAGGGCGATTGGATGTATGGCCGCGGCGCCGGCGACATGAAGGCGGGGCATGCCGCCAACCTGTTCGCCCTCGACGCGCTCGCCCGCCTCGGCCTGCAGCCCGCAGCCTCGGTGACGGTCCAGTCGGTGGTCGAGGAGGAATCCACCGGCAACGGCGCCCTGATGACCCATTTGCGCGGCTACCGGGCGGACGCCGTGCTGATCCCCGAGCCCGAGGACGAGAAGCTCGTGCGTGCCAACACCGGCGTCTTGTGGTTCGCCGTGGAGGTCCGGGGCGTGCCGGTCCACGTGCGCGAGATGGGGGCGGGCGCCAACGCCATCGACGCCACCTACCGGGTAATCGGGGCGCTGCGCGACGTCGAGGCGCGCTGGAACGCCGAGGCGGCCACGCATCGCCACTTCGAGGGGGAGGACCACCCGATCAACCTCAATATCGGCCGGATCGAGGGCGGCGATTGGGCCTCCTCGGTCCCGGCCTGGTGCCGGATTCACTGCCGGATCGCACTCTATCCGGGCGTCTCGGCCGCGCAGGCCGCCGCCGAGATCGAAGCGGCGGTGTCACGCTTCTCCCGCACCGACCCGTTCCTGTCCAACAGCCCGCCGCGGGTGGTGTTCAACGGCTTCTTCGCCGAGGGCTACGTGCTGGAGGAGGGCTCCGAGGCCGAGGCCGTGCTCGGCCGCGCCCATGAGCGGGCGGTCGGATCGCCGCTTCAGAGCTTCATGAGCGCGAGCTACCTCGATACGCGTGTGCACGCCCTCTACGACCGGGTACCGGCCCTGTGCTACGGCCCAACCGCCCAGAACATCCACGGCTTCGACGAGCGCGTGAGCCTCGCTTCGGTGAAGCGCATCACCACCGCGATGGCGCTGTTCGTGGCCGCGTGGTGCGGGACCGAGCGCAGGGCCGGGTAATCCGCTCCCGTCCTTGCGAGCGGAGCCCGCGTCAGGGAATCAGCCGGTCCGCGCGGAGCTGGGCGAACAGATCGTGGAACGCGTCGTCGGTCGGCTGGTAGGCCGTGAAACCGAGGCGCCGGCTCTTGCTCATGTCGGTCACGACCTCGATCGGCCGGCCGAGATCGGCATCCGTGTGCCAGGCGGAGGCCAGCTTCTCGAGGTTCGGCTCGGCGAGGCCGTGGCGCGCCGCGATCTCCGCCCAGGCCGGCCCGTCCTGCGCCATCCGGGGCTCCAGGGGTCGGTGCGTGCCGTCGAACGGGACCGCTTCGATCCCGAACCACGCGGCGATCCGGCCCCACATCCAGCTCCAGCGGAAGACGTCGCCGTTCACGACGTTGAACGCCGCGTCGGCGGCCTCGGGCTCCGTGGAGGCCCAGAGCAGGTGGCGGGCGAGCAGCCGCGCGTCGGTCATGTCGGTGAGGCCGTTCCACTGGGCGGCCGAGCCGGGGAACACGAACGGGCGCCCCAGTTCCCGGCACAGCGTGGCGTAGCAGGCGAGCGTCGTGCCCATGTTCATGGCGTTGCCGACCGCCTTGCCGATGATCGTGTGCGGGCGGTGGACGCTCCAGGTGAAGCCGTCGCGCGCGGCGGCCGCAAACACGGCATCCTCCTGCGCGTAGTAGAAGTTCTCGATGTCGAGACGCCCCTGGTCCTCGCGGAACGGCGTCTGCGGCAGGGTGCCTTTGCCGTAGGCCTCGAACGGGCCGAGATAGTGCTTCAGCCCGGTCACCAGGGCCACGTGGCGGACGCTCTTCCTCGGCCGGAGCGCGTCGAGCAGGTTCTCGACCATCGCCCGGTTGACGCGGATCATCTCGGCTTCCGTGGGCCGTCGCTGCCAGGTGGCGAGGAACACGTGGGTTGGCGCGACCTCGGCCAGCGCCCGCGCCAGGGAGGCCGGATCCTGCAGATCACCAGCCACCGGCTCGACGCCCGTCTGGTTCACCGGATGACGCGCGAGCCCCGCAACCCGCCAGCCCTCGCGATGGAGCAGCGCCGCGGTGGCGCTGCCGACGATCCCGCTGGCGCCGACGATCAGGGCGGTGTTCGACATGGAAACCCTCGTGCCCGGTTCCGATCCGGGTCCGGGGCAGATGGGCACGGGTCGTGTCGCGACAACCCCACCGTGCAGGACGGTCACCTATGCGGAGGGCTCGAGTCCTGGTTTCGAACGGTCGAGACCTTTCGCGGGTCCAGGGCGGAGCCCCGGTCAAGCTCTCAGGCGGCCCGGTCGATCGCTGCACCCAGCACGTCCACGATCTGGCCGATCTGCCCGCGCTCGATGATCAGCGGCGGCGACAGCGCGACGATGTCGCCGGTGACCCGGGTGAGGAGGCCGCGCTCGAAGCAGTCCACGAACACGTCGTAGGCGCGCTTGCCCGGCGCGTCGGGACGCGGCGCCAGCTCGATGCCGGCGATCAGCCCGATGGTGCGGATGTCGATCACCCCCTTGCGCCCGCGCAGGTCGTGCATCGCCGAAGCCCAGTCGTCGGCGATGTCGGCGGCGCGGGTCAGCAGTCCCTCGTCCCGGTAGATGTCGAGGGTCGCGAGGCCCGCCGCGCAGGCGACCGGGTGGCCGGAATAGGTGTAGCCGTGGAACAGCTCGATCCCGTCCGGGCCGTTCATCAGCGCGTCGTGGACCGCGCGGCTCGCGAAGACCGCGCCCATCGGCACCGTGCCGTTGGTGAGGCCCTTGGCGCTGGTCACGAGGTCCGGGACGACTCCGAAATAGTCCGTGGCGAAGGGCGCGCCGAGGCGGCCGAACCCGGAAATGACCTCGTCGAAGATCAGCAGGATGCCGTGCTGGGTGCAGAGCGCGCGCAGACGCTCGAGGTAGCCCTTCGGCGGCACCAGCACGCCCGTGGAGCCCGCCACCGGCTCGACGATGCAGGCCGCGATGGTCTCGGCCCCGTGGAGCGCCACCAGCCGCTCCAGATCCTCGGCGAGCTCCGCCCCGTGCTCGGGCTGGCCCTTCACGAAGGCGTTGCGGGCAAGATCGTGGGTGTGGCGCAGGTGATCGGTGCCGTTGAGCTGCGGGAAGACTCGCCGGTTCGACACGATGCCGCCGACCGACAACCCGCCGAAGCCGACGCCGTGATAGCCGCGCTCGCGGCCGATCAGCCGGGTCCGCGTGCCCTGGCCGATCGCCCGCTGGTAGGCGAGCGCGATCTTGAGCGCGGTGTCGACCGATTCCGAGCCGGAATTGGTGAAGAACACCCGGTCGAGGCGCTTGTCCGGGCCGCCGGGGGCGATCTCCGCGAGCCGCTCGGCGAATTCGAACGCGATGGGGTGGCCCATCTGGAAGGTCGGCGCGAAATCGAGGGTCGCGAGCTGGCGCTCCACCGCCGCCGCGATGCCCCGGCGCCCATGGCCGGCATTGACGCACCAGAGGCCGGCCGTGCCGTCGAGCACGTTACGGCCGTCATCGGCGGTGTAGTGCATGCCCTCGGCCGAGACGAGCAGGCGCGGCGCCGCCTTGAACTGGCGGTTGGCCGTGAACGGCATCCAGAAGGCGTCCATCGCGGGTGTGTTGCGGAGCGGATGGTCGGTCATGGGCGGCTCTCCGGGTTTGGGCGGCGCGGATCGGGCGGCGGGACCAGGGGACACCCGCGCGGATCGGGCAACAAGTCCTTTTCTGATCGCCGCTAAGCCCTTGCAGGAACGGGGCCGCGGATGGCACCGTTGCGGGATCCGCAACACCTGAAACGGGCCCTCAGCCGGATGAGCATCGATGTCGGCGCGCGGCTGCGCTTCGTGCGCACCCGCCACGGCCTGTCGCAGCGGGTGCTCGCGAAGCGCGCCGGGGTGACGAATTCCGCGATCTCGCTGATCGAGGCCAACCGGGTGAACCCCTCGGTCGGCGCCCTGAAGCGGATCCTCGACGGGGTGCCGATCGGCATGGCCGAATTCTTCGCCCTGGAGCCGGAGCCGGAGCGCAAGGCGTTCTTCGCGGCCGAGGAGCTGACCGAGATCGGCCGGCGCGCCGCCAAGGGGGGGATCTCGTACGCCCAGGTCGGCGACAGCCTGTTCGGGCGCAAGCTCCAGATCCTGAAGGAGCGCTACGAGCCCGGCGCCGATACCGGCCGGGTGCCGCTCTCCCACGAGGGCGAGGAGGGCGGCATCGTGGTCTCCGGACGGCTGGAGGTGACGGTGGACGCCGAGCGCCGGATCCTCGGCCCCGGCGACGCCTACAGCTTCGACAGCCGCCGCCCGCACCGGTTCCGCTGCGTCGGGCCCAACCCGTGCGAGGTGGTGAGCGCCTGCACACCGCCGAGTTTTTGAAAAATGGCAGGCGCCAGGACTCCCATCCCATCCAATCCCCTCATCCTGAGGTGCCGGCGCGCAGCGGAGGCCTCGAAGGAGCCCTCCAGCCAGCCGCGCGATCCCTGGAGCCCTCCTTCGAGGCCCGCTGACGCGGGCACCTCAGGATGAGGGGATTGGATGGAGGTGCCGGCTCGTCGTGGAGAAGCAGCCTCGGAAGACCGCGACAGGCGGCTCCACGTCCGGTTGAAACACCCGCCCTGTCGCGTGCAGGCGTTGCGGTGGGCTGCCCGGCTGGGCATGAGGATTACGCCTGAATGCATAATCCCACGCGAGGATCGATGGCCGCCACCACCGCCGCCCCGGCTGCCGGGACCGGAACGAACCAGTCCGCCCGGGCGGCGCTCGCGGCCTTCGTGGGCACCACGATCGAGTGGTACGACTTCTTCATCTACGGCACCGCGGCGGCGCTCGTCTTCGGGCCGCTCTTCTTCACGGCGGAATCGCCCTACATCGCGACGCTCTCGGCCTTCGGCACCTTCGCGGTCGGCTTCCTGGCCCGGCCGCTCGGCGGCCTGATCTTCGGGCATCTCGGCGACCGGTTCGGGCGCAAGCGGGCGCTGGTGGCGACGCTGGTGATGATGGGCATCGCCACCTCGGGCATCGGGCTGCTGCCGACCTACGCGTCGGTCGGCCTGTGGGCGCCGGTGATGCTGGTCGTCCTGCGGCTGATCCAGGGGCTGGCGGTCGGCGGCGAGTGGGGCGGGGCGGTGCTGATGGCCGCCGAGCACGCGCCGGCCGGGCGCAACACCTTCTTCGCATCCTTCGCCCAGCTCGGCAGCCCCGCCGGACAGATCCTGTCGCTCCTGGCCTTCCGGCTCGCCGGCCTCCTCGACAAGGAGAGTTTCTTGAGTTGGGGCTGGCGGGTGCCGTTCCTGATCAGCATCCTGCTGCTCGCCGTCGGGCTCGCGATCCGCCTCGGCGTCGCGGAATCGCCGGCCTTCGAGAGGACCCGGGCCGCGGGCGGCCCGCCGCCGGCCCCCGTGCGCGAGGTGCTGACGACCTGCCTCAAGCCGGTGCTGCTGGCGGCCGGCGCCAACACCTTCGCGATCGCCTCGGTCTACCTGTTCAACACCTTCATGATCGCCTTCACCACGCAGTATCTCGGCATCGCGCGGGCGACGATCCTCGACGCCCTGCTGATCGGCGCCGTGGTGCAGCTGATCATGACCCCGGTGGGCGCCCGGATCGCGGAGGCCATCCGCAACGAGCGCCTGTTCCTGCAGGGCACGCTGATCTGGGCGATGCTGGCGCCCTATCCCCTGTTCTGGCTGGTCGAGACCAAGTCGGTGCCGCTGATCGTGCTCGGCCTCGCGCTCAACGTGATCGGCAGCGCGACCTTCTACGCGGTGATCGCCGGCTACCTCGCGGGCGCCTTCCCGGCCCGGATCCGCTACACGGCAATCTCGATCGCCTACCAGTTCTGCGGCGCGCTGGCCGGCGGCCTGACGCCGATCGTCGGCACGGTCCTGGCCGAGCGCTTCCAGGGCCATTGGTGGCCGATCGCCGTGTTCGGCACGGTGCTGGCGGGCGTGTCCTTCGTCTGCGTGACGCTGATCGGCGGCTACCGCGCACGCCAGCGCGGCTTTCTGGACGGGTGAGGGCGGATCGCTCGAAAGCCGCCGATCCGCGTAACGCGGGATTCAGGCCGGCGGATTAGCGTCGGCGGGATGGATACCGTCTCCGCAGCCACCGCCGTCCAGATGCTGGGCGCGGCCCAGAACCAGCAGATCGGCGTCGCCATCGCCCGGCAGCAGCTCACGGCCGACAAGGCCGTGGCCGGCCTCGTGGCGGAGGACGCCCAGAACGCGGCGAGCGCCGCGCCGCCGGCGCCCCCCGGCCAGGGCCTGAGCGTCGACCTGCGGGTCTGAGAGCCCGTCGTTTTCCGCTGCACGGACCGGCCAAGTCGTGGTTTCGAAAGGTCGGGACCTTTCGCGGGTCCAGGGCGGAGCCCTGGTGTCGGGCTGCGCCCGAGACGATCAGGGCTTTGCCCTGACAACCCACCAAAGGGCTCGCCCTTTGGAACCCCGGGATCTTACGTCGAACAAACCCTGAGACAGACCCCGAACGCTTCGACTTTCCAGGGAGCGCGTCAGCGCTTGCGCACGAACTCCGTGCGCAGGACCAGGCCCTTGATGGTGTCGTGGCGGCAATCGATCTCCTTGGGATCGTCCGTCAGGCGGATCGACCGGATGACCGTGCCCTGCTTGAGGGTCTGGTTCGCGCCCTTGACCTTCAGGTCCTTGATCAGCGTGACCGAGTCGCCGTCGGCGAGGCGGTTGCCCGAGGCGTCGCGGACCTCGGCCCGGGCCGGCGCCGCACCGGCCGCCCCGGGCGGGAGCCACTCGCCGGTGGCCTCGTCGTACACGTAAGTCTCGTCGTCGCCGGTCAAATCCCAAGCCCCCGGTTCGGATCGGGCCGGGTCCGTCAGGATCTCTCAGGCCCGCATCCGCGCATCCCGCCACACCGAACCGGCAACCGATTCGGCGGGGGACGGCCGAGCTTAGCCGATCGGCCCGGCCCTGCGCGAGGGCGGCGGAGCCGGGCAGGGGACTCGGGGAGGGCGCTTACCGCTTGAGCGGCCCGGCCTCGATCACGTCCTCGACGGTCCGCAGGCCGGCGCGGGGCGCGTTGACCAGGCAGGCCATGTTGCCGGGCGGGTGCTGGTTCTTCCACATCTTGGTGTGGGCCTGGGGGATCTTGTCCCAGGGGAAGACCTCGCTCATGCACGGGTCGATCCGCCGGTCCAGCACGAACTGGTTGGCCGCCGAGGCCTGCTTCAGGTGGGCGAAGTGCGAGCCCTGGATCCGCTTCTGCCGCATCCAGACGTAGCGGGCGTCGAAGGTGATGTTGAAGCCGGTCGTGCCGGCGCAGAACACAACCATGCCGCCGCGCTTCACCACCAGCGCCGAGACCGGGAAGGTCGCCTCGCCGGGATGCTCGAACACGATGTCGACATCCTGCTTGCCGGTGATGTCCCAGATCGCCTTGCCAAATTTCCGCGCCTCTTTCGTCCAGGCGTGGAACTCAGGGGAGTTCACCTTCGGGAGCTGGCCCCAGCAGTCGAAGTCCTTGCGGTTGATGACGCCCTTGGCGCCGAGGCTCATCACGTAGTCGCGCTTCGACTCGTCCGAGATCACCGCGATGGCGTTGGCGCCGGACGCCGCGCAGAGCTGCACGCCGAACACGCCGAGGCCGCCGGAGGCGCCCCAGATCAGCACGTTCTGGCCGGGCTTCACCGTGTGCGGGGCGTGGCCGAACAGCATGCGGTAAGCGGTAGCGAGCGTCAGCGTGTAGCAGGCCGCCTCCTCCCAGGTGAGGTGCTTGGGCCGCGTCATCAGCTGGCGGGACTGCACCCGGCAGAACTGCGCGAAGGAGCCGTCCCCGGTCTCGTAGCCCCAGATGCGCTGCGAGGGGGACAGCATCGGGTCGCCGCCGTTGCACTCCTCGTCGTCGCCGTCGTCGCGGTTGCAGTGGACGATGACCTCGTCGCCGACCTTCCAGCGCTTCACCTTCGCGCCGACCTTCCAGACGATGCCCGACGCGTCGGAGCCCGCGATGTGGTACTCGCCCTTGTGCACGTCGAAGGGCGAGATCGGCTCGCCGAGGCCGGCCCAGACGCCGTTGTAGTTGACGCCCGCCGCCATGACAAAGACCAGAACCTCGTCGTCGCCGATCTCCCAGACCGGCAGCACTTCGAGCTGGTGGGACTGCTCCGGGGGGCCGTGGCGCTCGCGCCGGATCGCCCAGGCATACATCTTGGCCGGCACGTGACCGAGCGGCGGGATCTCCCCCATCTCGTAGAGGTCCTTGACCTCCCCGCCCGTCGGACTGACCGCAGCGCTCGCCGCCATCTCGCTCTCCTCTCGTCCCGCGTGTTGCTCACGGCCGCGGTTCTCCCTCGCGCTATAGCGGCGATGCGAAACACCTCCAAGTGGGTCGAAAGTCGAAACCCAGAGGTTTTCGCCCTGAAGAAGCCGCCCGCACAGGGCAGGGGCCCGCGTATTCAAATTCGGTTTTCGGGGAGACCAAGTATTATTCCGCGCGCCGGGGGCCGGCAGCAGACCAGAGACCTTGCACGACGCTGTCGACCTCTCAGGTGGACTTTATACCAGATAGCGAGCGGCCGCGCGGGCCGGCACCGTCAAATCCCGCTGTCCCGGCGCACAAGTTTTTTGAAGCGCCGCGGTGCCGCGCGGGGGCGTCTTGCACCTCCGTCGCGGATGACGCGTGCCCAAGCCTTCGCTACGGTGGCGGCAAGGCTGCGCTCCGGGCGCGGATACAAAGATCACACGGAGGCCAGGATGGGCGCGCGTATCGCGGAGACCGGCGTCGACAAGTCTAGCCGCGACAAGCCCTGGATCATCCGCACCTATGCGGGACACTCGACCGCGGCGGAGTCGAACAAGCTCTATCGCGGCAACCTCGCCAAGGGCCAGACCGGCCTGTCGGTGGCCTTCGACCTGCCGACCCAGACCGGCTACGACCCCGACCACGAACTCGCCCGCGGCGAGGTCGGCAAGGTCGGCGTCTCGATCGCGCATCTCGGCGACATGCGGGCCCTGTTCCAGGACATCCCGCTCGCCCAGATGAACACCTCGATGACCATCAACGCCACGGCCCCGTGGCTGCTGGCGCTCTATCTGGCGGTGGCCGAGGAGCAGGGCGCGCCGCTCGCCGCCCTCCAGGGCACGACCCAGAACGACATCATCAAGGAGTACCTGTCGCGCGGCACCTACGTGTTCCCGCCCGCGCCCTCGCTCCGGCTCACCAAGGACGTGATCCTCTTCACCACGCAGAACGTGCCGAAGTGGAACCCGATGAACGTCTGCTCCTACCACCTGCAGGAGGCGGGGGCGACGCCGGTCCAGGAGCTGTCCTACGCGCTCGCCATCGCCATCGCGGTGCTCGACACGGTGCGGGATGATCCGGAATTCGACGCCGAGAGCTTTTCCGACGTGTTCGGCCGGATCTCGTTCTTCGTGAACGCGGGCCTGCGGTTCGTGACCGAGATCTGCAAGATGCGGGCGTTCTCGGAACTCTGGGACGAGATCGCCCGGGAGCGCTACGGCATCGACGACCCGAAGAAGCGCATTTTTCGGTATGGCGTTCAGGTCAACAGCCTCGGGCTGACGGAACAGCAGCCCGAAAACAACGTCCATCGCATCCTGATCGAGATGCTGGCGGTGACGCTCTCGAAGCGCGCCCGCGCCCGCGCCGTGCAGTTGCCGGCCTGGAACGAGGCGCTCGGCCTGCCGCGGCCCTGGGACCAGCAATGGTCCATGCGGATGCAGCAGATCCTGGCCTTCGAGACCGACCTCCTCGAATACGACGACATCTTCGACGGCAGCCACGTGATCGACGCCAAGGTCGAGGAACTGAAGGCCCAGACCCGGGCCGAGCTGGAGCGGATCGGCGGCATCGGCGGCGCGGTCGCGGCGGTGGAGACCGGGGCGCTCAAGCGCGCGCTGGTCGAGTCGAACGCCCGGCGGATCTCGGCCATCGAGGCCGGCGAGCAGATCGTGGTCGGCGTCAACAAGTGGCAGCAGGGCGAGCCCTCGCCGCTCACCGCCGGGGAGGGGGCGATCTTTTCCGTCTCCGAGACCGTCGAGATGGAGGCGCAGGCCCGCATCCGCGACTGGCGCGGCCGCCGCGACGAGCGGGCCGCGGGTCAGGCGCTGGAGGCCCTGGAGCAGGCGGCGCGCTCGGGCGCCAACATCATGCCGCCCTCGATCGAGGCCGCCAAGGCCGGCGTCACCACCGGCGAATGGGGCGCGCGCCTGCGCGCGGTGTTCGGCGAGTACCGGGCGCCCACCGGCGTCACCGTGGAGACCATCTCGAGCGGCGCGGCCGAGGAGGCCAAGCTCCTGATCGCCGATCTCGGCGAGCGGCTCGGCGAGACGCCGAAGCTCGTGGTCGGCAAGCCGGGCCTCGACGGCCATTCCAACGGCGCCGAGCAGATCGCGCTCCGCGCCCGGGACGTCGGCTTCGACGTGACCTACGACGGCATCCGCCAGACACCGGCCGAGATCGTCGCCAAGGCGAAGGAGACCGGCGCCCACGTGGTCGGCCTGTCGATCCTCTCGGGGAGCCACGTGCCGCTGGTCCGCGAGGTCCGGGCCAAGATGCGCGAGGCCGGGCTCGACCACATTCCGGTGGTGGTCGGCGGTATCATCTCGCCCGAGGACGAGCTGGTTCTCAGGAACATGGGCGTGCGCGCCGTCTATACGCCCAAGGATTACGCGATCGACCAGATCATGGTCGGCCTGGCCAAGGTCGTCGAGAAAGCCCTTGAGTATTCCGGGTCGTCAAAACAGCCGCACGAGGACGCCAAGACCTACTGAAAACCGCCAGCTTTTAACGCGGATCGATCCAGATCGCGCGTCAAAGAAGCTTAACTGTTTCTCCGCATAGCATTCCTCGGCTCATCGCACGAGCCGAGGAGCAAGCGGCATGCGAAACGGCCTCTCCATCGCGACCAAGCTCGGGAGCTGTCTCGCCGCCCTGGTCCTGCTGATCGCCGCGACGAGCGGCCTGTCGCTGGAAGAATTGAGGCGCGTCGCGACCACCGCCGGCGAGCTGCGCGACGTCCGCGTGCCCGCGACCGACATGCTGGGCGGGATCGGCATCAACGTGATGCGTCAGCGGGTGAACGGCAACCGCCTGATCACCGCCGACACCCCGCAGCAGCGGGCCCTGGTCGAGGGCCAGATCGCCAAGCGCGACGCGCTGCTCGCCGCACAGATCGCCCGCTACGAGGCCCTGCCGCTCTCGGGGCCGGAGCGCGACGCCGACGCGCAGTTCCGGCAGCATCTGGCCACCTATGCCGACCAGCAGCGGCAGGCGGTGGCGTTGTCCATGGCGGGTGACGTGGCCGCCGGGCAGCGCATCTACAACACGGCGATGTCGGACAGCATCGCCGCCATCATGGCGGATTGGGAGAAGCTGGTCGGCCTGAACGCGGCCGAATCCCGAACCAGCGGCGCGCAGATCGCGCAGACCTACGCGGACGCCGTGCAGAACACGCTCGCGCTCGCCGGCCTCGCCCTCGTGGTCGCCCTCGGCGCCATGGTCCTGGTGGCGCGGGGCGTCAGCCGACCGCTGCGGGCGATCTCCGCAGCGACGCAGCGCCTGGCCGCCGGCGATACCGAGGCCGACATCCCGGCCCGTGATCGTCGGGACGAAATGGGCGTCCTGTCCCGCGCGCTCGTCGTGTTCCGCGACGCCCTGGTCCGGACCCGTGCCCTGGAGGCCGAGGCCGCCCGGGCCCGCACCGATATCGAGGCGCAGCGCCAGGCCGCGACCCATGCCCTGGCCGCCGCGTTCGAGAAGGCGGTGGGCGGCATCGTCGGCGGCGTCACCGCGGCGGCGACCGAGCTGGAGGCGACGGCCCGGTCGCTGACGGGCAGCGCGGCGGCCTCGGCCGGCCAGTCGACGACGGTCTCGGCCGCCGCGAGCGAGGCGGCCGCCAACGTCAACACCGTGGCGGCGGCGGCCGAGGAGCTGGGCTCCTCCGTGCAGGAGATCGGCCGTCAGGTCTCGGGTTCGGCGGAACTGGCGCGGACGGCGGTGAGCGAGGCCACCGAGACGGTGGCGCTGGTGCAGGATCTCAGCACGGCGGCCGCGACGGTGAGCGACGTGGTGGCGCTGATCTCCGGGATCGCGGCCCAGACCAACCTGCTGGCGCTCAACGCCACGATCGAGGCCGCCCGCGCGGGGCCCGCCGGGCGCGGCTTCGCGGTGGTGGCCAGCGAGGTCAAGGCCTTGGCCGCGCAGACCGCCAAGGCCACCGAGGAGATCACCGGCCAGATCGGCCGGATCCAGAGCTCGACGGGGCAGGCCGCGGCGGCGATCGACCGGATCGGGCGGCGCATCCGCGAGATCGACGGCGTGGCGGCCAGCATCGCGGCGGCGGTTGAGCAGCAGGGGGCCGCGACCCAGGAGATCGTCCGCAACGTCGCACAGGCGGCGGCCGGCGCCGGCACCGTCACGAACACGATCGCGGACCTCGCCCAGGCCGCCGAGGAGACCGGCTCGGCGGCCGATCAAGTCCTGAGCGCGGCCTCCGAGATGTCGCGTCAAGCCGAGCACCTGAGCACGGAGGTCGGGCGTTTCCTCGCCACGGTGCGGGCCGCGTGACCCGCCGGGCCCTCACGATCGCGCCCGGGATCGCGTAGGACGGCGCCATGCCGTCCGCCCTGCCCACGATTCTCCTCCTCGCCGTCCCACTCGCCGCCGCCCTCTCGGCGGGGCTGATCCTGCGGCTGTTCCCGCTGCTGCAGCGCTACGCGCTGGCCCGGCCGAACGCCCGCTCCAGCCACACGGTACCGACCCCGCAGGGGGGCGGAATCGCCGTGGTGACGGCGCTGGTGACGATCTCGGGCCTGCTCATCGCGGCGCCGGAGATCGGCGGCCGGCCGGACTGGATCTGGCTCGCCGGCTGCGCCCTCGCCCTGGCGGTCCTGGGGGCCGTGGACGACGTGCGCCCGCTGCCGGCCAGCCTCCGGCTCGTCGCGCAGGCCGTGGCGGTGGGCCTGCTGGTCTGGCACCTCGACGGGCAACTGCTGCCCGGCTTCCCCCTCTGGCTGGAACGGGGCCTCGCCCTCGTCGCGGGCCTGTGGTTCGTCAACCTGACGAACTTCATGGACGGGCTCGACTGGATGATCGTGGCGGAGATCGTCCCGGTCTCCGGCGCCCTGCTGCTGTTCGGCCTCGCCGGATTCCTGCCGCCGCTGCCGGCCCTGGTGGCGGCCTGCCTGCTCGGCGCGATGCTGGGCTTCGCGCCGTTCAACCGGCCGGTCGCAAGACTCTTCCTCGGGGATGTCGGCGCGCTGCCGATCGGGCTCGTCACCGCGTGGCTGCTCTGGCATCTCGCTGCGGCGGGAGGGCTCGCTGCCGCGGTGCTTCTCCCGCTCACCTACCTCGCCGATGCCAGCCTGACGCTCGCCGCCCGGGCCGCCCGGGGCGAGCGGATCTGGGAGGCGCACCGGAGCCACTTCTATCAGCGGGCCACCGTCAACGGGCTCGGCGTCCCGGGCGTGGTCGGGCGGGTCTTCGCGGTCAACCTCGCGCTCGCGGCGCTCGCCGCCGCGACCTTGTTTTGGCCGTCCTGGCCGGTCACCCTCGCGGCACTCGCGGCCGGGCTCGCCCTGGTCGCGGCCCTGCTCCGCCGCTTCGCCCGCGCCCCGGCGCCGGCCCCCGAAGGTGCCGCCCACCCGTGACCGGACTGATCGCGCTCACCGGGGCGACCGGCTTCATCGGCCGCCACCTGCTCGCCGACCTCACCGCACGCGGCTATCGGGTCCGGGTGCTGCTGCGCCGGCCCACCGCCCTGCCGGAGGGGGCCGCGAGCGCGGTGGTGGGCGACCTGACCCGCCCGATCAACATGGCCGCCGCGCTCGCCGGCGTCGACGCGGTGGTGCATTCGGCGGGCCTCGCGCATGCCATGTCGGGCGCCCCGGAGGACGATTACCGCACGCTCAACACGGAGGCGACGCGCCGGCTCGCCGAGGCAGCCGCGCGCGCAAAGGTGCGCCGGTTCGTGTTCCTGTCCTCGATCCGCGCCCAGGTCGGCCCGAGCGCGCCGGGCGCGGTCGGGGAGGGCGATCCGGCCGCGCCCACCGACGCCTACGGCCGCTCGAAGCTTGAGGCCGAGCGGGCGCTCGCCGAGACCGGGCTCGACTGGGTCGCCCTGCGCCCGGTCCTGGTCTACGGCGCCGGCGTGAAGGGCAACATGGCCGCGCTCCTGCGGCTCGCCCGCAGCGCCTATCCGCTGCCGCTGGGTGGCCTCGCGGCCCGGCGCTCGCTGATTTCCCTGGAGAGCCTGTCGGCGGCCGCGGACACGGTGCTGCGGGCGCCGGATCCACTGCGCCGAGCGCTGATCGCGGCCGATCCGGATCCGCTCAGCCTGCCCGAGATGATCGCGGCGCTCCGCGCGGGCCTCGGCCGCGGCCCGGGGCTCGTCCCGGTGCCGGCCGGCCTCCTCAAGCTGGCCTGCCGGATGACCGGACGCGACGCGCAATTCGCCCGCATCGCCGAGGGGCTGGTGGCCCGCGCCGAGGGCCTCGCGGCTTTGGGCTGGCGGCCGGCGGGATCGACCCGGGACGGCTTGGCGCGGCTCGCACGGGCGGAAGGCTGAGGATACGAGCGCCCGGGTCAGGGTTTCCAGAGGGATCAACCCTATGGCGGGTGTCGGGCGGAGCCCGACGAACCATCCAGGGTCTTGCCCTGGACCCACGAAAGGGATGATCCCTTTCGAAACCCGAATTTTACCCGCCGTGCGGTTTACGCGGGGCTCATCGCGACGGCCGGCACCCGCCCGGTCCGCGGGGCATGGCGTTCGCGGAAATGCGGCACCGCCGCCTCGAACACCGCCTCCGCGGCGGCTCGGTCGCCGGCCGCCACGGCGTCGCGCAGCGCGGCCACCCAGGCATCGAGCCGCGTCCGGTCGGCGAAGACCGGGCGCGCCGCCATCACCCCGTCGATCCCCGCGAGCGCGACGCGCGGCTCGTCCCGGGCAAACAGGATCTCGTTCAGCCGCTCGCCGGGCCGCGCGCCGGTGAACGCGATCTCGATCTCCGCGCCGGGCTCGAAGCCGGCGAGCCGGATCATCCGTGCGGCGAGGTCGGCGATCCGCACCGGCTGGCCCATCTTGAGCACGTAGACCGCGGCGCGTGCGGAATCCGGCCCGGTGCGGGCCTCGCCGTCGGCGTGGGAGGCGGCCGTCAGCACGAGGTCGCAGGCCTCGCGCACGGTCATGAAGTAGCGGACCATCTCGGGATCGGTCACCGTCACCGGCCCGCCCCGGGCGATCTGCGCCTTGAACACCGGCACCACCGAGCCGGCCGAGCCGAGGACGTTGCCGAACCGCACGGCGATCAGCCGCGTGGGGTGACCCGTCCGGGCGGATTGCTCGGCGTCCAGCGCCTGGGCCACCATCTCGGCGAAGCGCTTGGTGACGCCGAGTTGCGAGACCGGCTCGATCGCCTTGTCGGTGGAGATCATCACCAGTGCCCGGGCGCGGGCCGCCACCGCGGCCTCGGCGACGTTGATCGAGCCGAACACGTTGGTCTTGATGCCCTCCTGCCAGTCCCGCTCCAGGTAGGGCACCTGCTTGAGCGCGGCGGCGTGGAGCACGTAATCCGGCCGGAACGCCGCGATGACCTGATGCGTCCGCTCCCGGTCGCGGATATCGGCCAGCACCCCCGTCACCGCGGCGTCGGCGGCCAGGATCGCCGGGTGCGTGAGGATGCCGTGCAAAGCCGGCTCGGAGGCGTCGAGCACCAGCACGGCGGCGGCCCCGAACGCTACGGCGCGCAGGCAGATCTCGGAGCCGATCGAGCCGCCGCCCCCCGTCACCACCACCCGGCGGCCGGTGAGGAACGCCTCCAGGCGCACCCGGTCGATGGGCACGGTCGGGCGCAGGAGCAGGTCCTCGATCTCCAGCGGCGCCAGTTCCGGGCCTTGGGTCCCCCCTTGCGCGCCCTCGCCGAGGCCGGCCACCCGGGCGAGCGGCAGGCCGAGCCGGCGGGCGCGGGCGATCAGGTCGTCGGGCGACGCCTCGGGGACGAGGGCGCTCGGCGTCGCCACGAGGCGTCGCACCGGCTCGCCCCGGGCGGCGAGGTCGGCCACCACCCGCTCCAGGTCCGGGAAGCCGCCGAGCACGGCCACGCCGCGCATGAACTGCCCGCGCTCGTCCGCCCGCGGCGAGAGGATGCCCCGGGGCGCGAGCTTCTTCACCGAGCCCGCCTCGATCGCCCGGATCAGCACGTCGATATCGGCGCCGCGTCCGAGGAGCAGGGTCGGGACCGTGGCGGACCGGGCGCTCGACTGCCGCGAACGCGTGTCCTTGAGATAGCGGAAGGCGAGCCGCGCCCCCCCCAGGAAGAAGATCTGCAACACCCAGTAGAGCAGGATCGCGATCTTGCCGAAGAAGTAGAAGCCGTAGAGATCGGCCGAGACCAGGACCCAGTCGGTCACCAGTAGGGCGAGCGCCAGCACGCTCGCGGCTCGGACGATGCCGGCGAGATCCTGCAGGGAGGCGAAGCGCCACTTGGTCCGGTAGAGCCGGAAGCGCGCGTAGACGAGCCCGGCAACAAGCAGGAACGGCGGCAGCAGCAGGGGCAGGGCGTGCAGGCGCTCGTCCAGCATCCCGCCCTGGAAACGGAACAGGAAGGTGAGCACCACGGCGGCGGCGGTCGCCGCGAGGTCGTGGGCCACCATCACCGCGGTCTTGTAGTGGCGCTGCTGCATCGGGGGCCGGATGGGGTGCCGCGGGGTATCCGCCGCGGGACCGGTCCTGTCAACGCGCCGCGGCCGCAGCGCGCCATACGGACGCGCGACCGCCCGGCGGGCTATCGGGCGTGCGAGCCGGAGAAGCCGGTCTTGAAGTTCTTCTGGTAGATCCGGCCCTTGACCGGATATACCTTATCGACCAGCAGAATTCGAACGCGCTCGTTGAAGTCTTCTGTGGTCACGGTTTGTGCTCGACCGGTAATCAGGGTACGGGCCATCATCGTCTCCGCGTCATTGCCCAGGGCACGGGATTGCGCGGAGGGTCCTTTTAAACTGGGGTGTGGCCCGGCGATTACAATCGCATCGGATGACGAACCGGGCCGATCAGGTCAGGGCCCGGGCCGCGGCGCCGGCCGCGTCGTCGACTTGATCGATGTCGGGAGCCTCGATGTGCCGATAACGGGCCTGGATCAGCCCGAACGCCCCGAAGGCGGCGTGGCCCGCCGCCACGAGCCCGAGCAGGATCGCGCCGTAGGGCTGGGCCCGCAACAGGGCGAAGGCCTCGCCGAGCCCCTTGGCGTCGGACGAGCGCTGGTGCCACGCCGCCGCGACGAGGAAGCCGCCGATGATCAGGAAGGCCAAGCCCCGCGCCGCGTAGCCGAACCGGCCGATCGGCCCGGCCCAGCGCGTGCGGGCTTGGGCGTCGAGGGCGAGCCGGTCGGTGACGTCACCGCGCCACGCCTTCCCGAGGAAGCCGAAGCCGCCGCCGACCACCGCGAGGCCGGCCGCCGCCACGAGCCAGCGGCCGAAGGGCTTGGCGAGCAGCCAGGCGGTTCCGTCGTGCATGCCGTCGCCGCCGCTCATCCCGAGCCCGAGGCTCAGCGATGCGGCGCTGGCGGCGAGGCCGAAGTACAGCGCGGCGCTGACGAGATGCGCGCCCCGCACCGCCAGCCCCTTGATCGCCGTGCCCCGCCGGTCGGCATCCGTGACGCCTTCGACGAGGCGCCAGAGCGCGAAGCCGGCCAGCCCCAGCGCGATCAGGCCGACGAGGGCCGCGCCGAAGGGCCCCGCCAGCACGGTGCGTAGGGCGTCCTTGCTGTCGCCGGCCCGTCCGCCCTGGCCGAACGCCGCCAGCAGGGCGAGGCCGCCGACCACGAGGTAGACCACGCCGCGGGCGCCGTAGCCGAAACGGGCGACGCGCTCGATCGTGTTGCGGCCGCCGGGGAGGGTGCTCATACCGGAATCTGAAATGCGCATCCGATGCGGGATCGGACAACGTCCGGCCGCGCGTGCCCGATCCGTTGCCGGCGCAGGAGCCTGCGCCGGCCTACATCGGCGTGCGTTCGGCCCGACCGGTCAGCGCCACGTAGAAGCCGAGCCCGTCCTGGGCCGGCAGGGTCTGCAGGCGCTCGATCAGGCCGCGGCGCTTCGCGTCGAGGAGCAGGCGCCCGGCCGGCTGGAACAGGGTCTCTCCGCCACCCTCCGGGGGCGGGTCGAGCCGGATCGCCACGGTCTTGCCCTTGGCGAAGCGGCTGCGTTCCAGCATGTCCTTGAGGGAGGCCTCGGCGGTCGGCCGGTTGGCGCCGCGCAGGTCGAGCACCGATTCCGCGTCCGTCACACCGAGGGAGCCGCGCAGCTTGGCCGCGTAGAAGTCTTCGAAATGGGGCAAGTCCGGTGCCTTGGTGCTCTGCCGGGCCGGGGAAGCCGGCCGTTGAGATCGGATGCGGCTCAGACGCTGAGCCCGCGATAGATGTCGCGCACCGGCACGGCGCCATCAAGCTCCGGCAGCGCCACGGTGCCGTCGCGCCCGAGGGCCGTCACGCCCAACGCTTCGGCCTCCCGCCGCCAGACCTCGACCCGGGCCTCGTCGGAATAGACGATCAGCAGGACCTTCAGGCTCGGCACCGTCCGGTAGAAGTCGATCTTGCGGCCGCGGTCCAGGCTCATGGTCGAGGGCGAGAGCACCTCGGCGACGAGAAGCGGATCCGAGGCATATCCGTCCGCCAGGGGCGGGTCACAGCGCAAAACCACGTCGGGGATCGGCGCGAAATCGTCCATCGCGGCGCTGAGGATCGCCAGACCCGGCAGGGCGCGGCAGCCCCGCGGTTCCGCGAGATCGCCGATCCGGCGGATAAGGTTGGCGCCGATCGTCTGATGCCGCTCCCCCGGGGACGCCATGAGCACCGGCTCGCCGTCGAGCAGCTCCCAGCGCTCGTGCTCCGGGCATGCTTCTGCCCAGAGCTGGAACGTCGCCACATCCATCCGCGCGTTGCGCTTCACGGCCAGGGCCATCGTGGACCTCCGATCGGGGATGAGATTAGCACCGCCGCCGCTTCGCGCACCAGCGCCGGCTCAGAAGGTCACTCGGTCGTAGATCGCGGTCATCGGCAGGGTGCCGCCCAGCTCCGGCAGGTCCACGCTCTCCGCCGGTCCGATCACCTCCATGGCCCAGTCGGCATCCCGGCGCCAGACCTCGATCCGAGGCTCGTTCTGATAGACGATCAGCAGGGTCTGGAGGCTCGGCACGGTGGCGTAGAAGGCGAGCTTGCGCCCCCGGTCGTTGGTCATGGTGCCCGGCGAGAGCACCTCGACGATCACCAGGGGATCGTCGACGAAGCCGGTCGGCGGCGTCGGCCCGCAATGGACCACGACATCCGGGTAGGGCGCGTAATCGTCCATGGCCGCGCTGAGGATCGCCAGCCCCGGATAGGCGCCGCAACCGCGTTCCCGGGCCAGCGCGTCGAGCCGCTGGGCGACGTTGAGCACGATGCGCTGGTGCCGGGCGCTCGGGGGCGCCATCAAGACGGGCTCGCCGTCGAGCAGCTCCCAGCGCTCCTCGTCCGGGCGGGGCTCCACCCATCGCCTGTATTCGGCGACGCGCATGCGCGCTTCGCGCTTCACGGCCAATGCCATGACGGCCTCCGATTCCGTCCCGGAGGTTAGCACGGGCCGGCGTCGGCGTCAGTCGGCGCCGCGTTGCGCGAGGGTCGCGCCGGCGTTCAGGAAGCGCTGCGGGTCGACCGGCACGCCGTCGATGCGGGTCTCGTAGTGCAGGTGCGCCCCGGTGGAACGCCCGGTCGAACCGACGGAACCGACCGTGTCGCCCGCTGCGACCCGCTGCCCGGGATAGACCGCGATGCGGGCGAGATGGCCGAACCGCGTGGTCAGGCCGTGTCCGTGGTCGATCTCCACCATGTTGCCGTAGCCGCCCGCGGCCTCGGCGGCGACCACCCGACCGGGGGCGGTGGCGCGGGCGGGTTCGCCGTATTCCGCCTTCAGGTCGAGCCCGGTGTGGAGCGCGAGGCCGCGGGTGAACGGGTCGAGCCGGGTTCCGAACGGGCTCGACACGATCGCCTCGCCCCGGATCGGCCGGCCCAGCGGCAGCCCGGCGGCGGTCCGGCGCAGGCGCTCGCCGTCCGCCAGGGACCGCCGGGCCAGCGCGAGGCTCGCCTCGAAGCCGGCGCCGTCCAGGACGCGACTGTCGAGGGGAACCAGCGGGCCACCGATTCCAGCGGAAGGCGCGTCGAAGCGCGCGGGATCGAGGCCGGTCCGGCGGATCAGGCCGCGCAGCCTCTGGGCCTCGTCGCCGGCCCGCGCGGACAGGCCGGCGAGGCGCTCCCCTTGCGCCGCCTGCAAGCCGTCGAGGCGTGCCTCCAGCCGGATCAGCCCGGTCTCGGCCTCGAGAGCGCTCCGGCGCGGCAGGTGGCGGGCGGCCTCGGCGCCGTCGTCGGAGCGCAGGTCCGGCTCGTCGTCGGCCGGCGCGGGGCCCGCACCGGGGCGCGGGGACAGGGCACCGGTGGCGGTCGGGTCGGCGGGCGTCGGCGGCGCGAGGCCGGCCAGGGCGGCGGCGCGCCGCTCCAGCTCCGCCTGCCGCTCCAGTGCCGCCGTGACGCGGTCCGCCAGTCCGGTCTCGGTGCCGGCCCGGTCGCGCCGGTCGCGGTCGAGGCGGTCCCGCAGCTCCGCGAGCTGGGCCTCGTAGGCGTCGCGCATCGCCCCCTGCCGGGCCACGAAACCGGCCAGCACCTCGTCGTGGAAGACGATCAGGTAGGTCGCGCCCAGCGCCCAGAGCAGCGCGAGGGCGAGGCTTGCCGCGAGAAACGGCGCGGTCCGGCGCGACGCGGAACGCAAGACAATCTTCGAACCCTGCATCAGGACGGCCCCGCGAGAGCCGTCATTCAAGACCGGGTAAGGTTAAGGATCCGTCGAGAGCTGTATCCGCACGCCTCGTCTTTCCTCAAGAAAGCGCGCGGACGGCCGTCAGCACCGCCTTGGCGTGGCCCGGCACCTTCACCTTCGGCCAGATCTTCGCGATCCGCCCGTCCCGGCCGACCAGCACGGTGGTGCGCGCGACGCCCATGTAGGTGCGCCCGTACATGCTCTTCTCGACCCAGACGCCGTAGGCGTCGAGCACGCCCTTGTCCTCGTCGGAGGCGAGCGGGAAGGCGAGGCCGTACTTGCCGCAGAACTTGTCGTGGCTCTTCACCGGATCCGGCGAGAGGCCGACGACCTTCGCGTCGGCCTCCGCGAAGTCCGGCAGCAGGCGGTTGAACTCCTGTGCCTCCAGGGTGCAGCCGCTCGTGTCATCCTTCGGGTAGAAGTAGAGCACGACTTTGTGACCCTTGAGCGCGGACAGCGCGATCCGCCCCCCCGCAGAGGCGGGCAGGTCGAAATCCGGGGCCGGATCGCCCTCTGACAGCGGCATCGTGCCTTCCTTTCGGCCGAATGATGATGTGCAACCGATCCCGTGCCCGGCAACACGAGACCGCGCCGCGCACGCCCGAGCCAAAACCGGAGTCGCCGCCGCTGTAAAGCGCGGGCGCGCTTCGATCCACCGGCCGCGGAGCCTTGCGGGCTCTGCGGGCAGAGTCCCCGGAACAAGGGTCCCGATGGCGGACGAGACGACGTCGGCATGCAGGCCCCGGGGGAGGGCACGGCGCGTAGGCGGTTTCTGCCTCGTGAGCGCGCTCGCCCTGGTGCTGGTCCTCGGCGGCGGGATCGGCCTCGTCGCCCTGCGCCTGTCGAACGGGCCGCTGCAGATCGACGGCCTGTCGCGCCGCGTCGCCGCGGCGGTGGCCGAGCGGATCGGCCCCGGCTGGCGCATCGGCATCCGCGGCAGCAGCCTCGAACTCGACCGCGAGAACGCCCTGAGCCTGCGCTTCTCGGGCCTCGACATCCGCAACCCGCAGGGCGACCTCGTGGTGCGCGCGCCCCTGGCGCTGGTCAGCCTCGATCTCTGGGGCCTCCTGCGGCTCAACCTGCAGCCGCGCTCCATCGAGTTCCGCGAGACGCAGACCACCGCGCTGCTGCATCGGGACGGCTCCATCGCCTTCGCGGCCTCGGAGGCCAACCACCCGGTCGACATCGAGCCGCACACGCCGCCGAGCGTGGATGCGGTGCGCGGCAGCGTCTCGCCGCTCTCGGCGGGCATCGCGTCGATCTTCGGCATCGTGCTGGATTCGAGCGGGGTGGTGGGCGCCCTCGACCGGGCCCGGATCACCGATGCGCGCCTGCGCCTGATCGACGAGGACGGCCGCGAGCGCGCGGTCTTCGCCCGGGTCAACGGCCTGTTCGGACGCGATCCGATGACCGGAACACGCAATTTCGAGCTGCGCCTCGACGGGCCGCACGGCGAGTGGCGGTTCGGCGGCGCCCTGCGCGACAATGGCGACGGCCAGGAGCGCGCGGGCATCATCACGCTGGACGACCTGCCGGTCACCGATCTGCTGCTGCTCTCGGGCCAGTCGGGCCTGCCGCTGACCACCGACCTCAAGGTCTCGGCCCGGGCCGACGTGAGCTTGGCGGCCGGGCGCATCAAGGCGATGACCGCCCGGGTCCATACCGGCGACGGGACCTTCCTGATCGAGGAGAAGGATTTCAACCCCGTCACGGTTGAGAGCCTCGACGCCTCCCTCGGCTGGGACGAGGCCGGCCGCGTGATGGCGCTCACCGGGCTGGACTATCGCGGCGCCGGCAACGCCGTGCACCTGACCGGTGCCTGGGCGGGCAGCCCGCCGGGCGCGGGCACGACCTGGACCGCGACGCTGGCGAGCCGGGACGCCACCTTGCGCGGGGCGACCCCGCAGGACGCCCCGGTGAAGATCGGCGCGCTCGATGCCCAGCTCTCCGGCCGGGACGGCGGCATCTCCATCGACGCGCTCACCCTGTCGGCCCCGGGCGTGACCGGGACCATCACCGGGACGATCGGCACGACGGCCGACGAGGGCGGCCTCAATCTCCACATCGTCGGCCATGACGGCGAGGTCCGGACCGGCCTGCGCCTCTGGCCCGAGCACATCGCGCCGCCGGCCCGGACCTATCTGGTCGACCAGCTCCGGCGCGGGCACATCGATTCCGTCGACATCCGGGTGAAGATGACCGGGCCGGTGCTGGCCGCCGCCACAAGGGGCGAGCCGGCGCCGGACGACGCGGTCCATATCGACTTCCACGTCTCCGACGCGGCGATCGACGTCACCGCCGACGCGCCGCCGGTGACCAAGGGCAACGTCGTCGGCACCATCACCGGGCGCTCGACCAACGTGCGCAACGTGACCGCCGAGGTCCACGGGCCGGACGGGCGCGGGCTCGCGATCACCGACGGCAGCTTCGTGATCCCGCAGATCACCCCGGACCGGGTGGTGGCGCAGATCGGCATGCGCCTCTCCGGGGGCGCGGACGGCATGGCCTCCGTGCTCCAGGCCAAGCTGTTCAAGAGCCTGATGAGCGTCGATCTCGACCCGGCCACGATCAAGGGCGGCGCCGATCTGCGGGTCGATTTCCCCCTTGACCTCAAGCACATCCCCGACCTGCCGGACCTGCCGGTGACCCTGACCGGCACGCTCAGCGACCTCGCGGTCGACAAGGTGATGGGCAAGGACCGGCTGGAGGCGGGCCGGTTCTCCCTGTCGTACGATCGCGGCGCCTTCGCCATGAAGGGCGACGGCCGGGTCGCGGGCGCCCCGGTCACCGTGGACCTGCGCCAGCCGAAGGTCGGCCAGCCGGGCGAGGCCGTGGTCACCCTCGCCCTCGACGACGCGGTGCGGGGCCGCAAGGGCCTGCCGACCGCGCCGCAGCTCACCGGCACGATCCCCGTCCGGGCCGTGGTGCCGATCGGCCGGCCCGGCACCGGCAAGCCGCCGATCCGGGTCGAGGCCGACCTCGCCAAGGCCGGGATCGACGGGCTGCTGCCGGGACTGACCAAGCCGGCCGGCAAGCCGGGCCGGCTGACCTTCACCCTGGTGGATGGCGGCCAGGGCCTCGAACTGCGCGACTTCGCCCTCGACGCGGCCCCGGCCCTGGCCCGCGGCACCGTCACGATCACACCCGAGGGCGGCCTCGAGCGGGCGGAGCTGACGAACGTCAAGCTCTCGCCCGGCGACGACCTGCGGGTCAGCCTCGACCGGGCCGGCGGCGGCTACAAGGTCGTGGTCCGGGGCGCGGTGGTCGATGCGCGGCCGTTCCTGAAGTCCCTCGGCGGACCCGACACGAAGGGCGGCAAGGACGCGAAGGACGCGAACCCGAAGGACATCGACGCCGACATCCAGGTGCCGATCGTCACGGGCTTCAACGACGAGGCGCTGACCGGCGCCAACGTGCGGCTGTCGCTGCACGGCAAGACCCTGCGGGCCGCCACGATCAGCGGGCGCTTCCGCGCGGCCCCCTTCGCCGCCACCGTCACCCGGGGCGAGCGCGGCGTCCCGACGCTGGCGGTCGACTCGGCCGATGCGGGCGCGACCCTGCGCTTCGTCGACATCTACCGGCGGATGCATGGCGGGCGGCTCAATGCCGGGATCGGCCTCAACGACGGCCCGCAGGCGGGCGTCGTGCAGATCCGCGACTTCACCCTGCGCAACGAGCCGGCCCTGTCGAGCATCATGGCGCAGGGGCCGGAGCCGGCCGATACCGACGCCGCCCGCGGCCGCCGGATCGCCCCGGGCCGGGCTGCCGGCGACGTCACCTTCGACCGGATGCGCGCGAACTTCGTCCGCACCGGCAGCCGGGTCGATTTCAGCGACGCGGCGATCTCGAACGCCGCCATGGGCTTCACCCTGTCGGGCTGGCTCGACACGGGCCGCGAGCGCACCGACATGACCGGCACCTTCGTGCCGCTCTACGGGCTGAACAATGTCGCCTCGCAACTGCCCCTGCTCGGCCCGCTGCTGGGGGGCGGCCACAACGAGGGGCTGTTCGCGGTGAACTTTCGCGTGGCCGGCAAACTCGCCGCGCCGGACGTGAGCGTGAACCCCCTCTCGGCCATCGCCCCGGGCTTCCTGCGCAAGCTGTTCAGCGCCGGGGGCGGGCCCTTCGCCGACGGGATGCCGACGGTGGCGCAATAAAGCGGGCGGCTCGAACGCGCCGCCCGCACCGCCTGCTCGAGCCGCATCGACGGCCCGATCGTCAGCGGCGTCAGCGCGACGCCCGCCGTCCAGGCCCGGCCGCCTCGCGGGCCGTGAGCGTCGAGCCGGCGACCGTTCCGCCGCCCATCGACCTCGCCAGGTCGAGGGCGAGGTCGAGGCGCTTGCCCGTAGGCTCGACCGCGCTGGACGCCGTCTAGAACGCGGCGTTCGACGCCGCGACGATCGCCCCGACCGGCGCTCCGGCGCTTGCCCCGCTGACCGTGCCCGGAGGCGTAGCTCCCGAGGGCCATCAGCAGCGCCATCGGGTGGAGGCGCGCCCGCAGGAGGCGCGCCCGGTCCGGCCGCGCATCCTGGACATGCTCGGTGCCCTCCGAGAGGGGCGCGAGCGCCCCCGCGGCGGTCAGTCGGCCGAGCTGGCGCATGCCGTCACCGCTCTCGGTTCGACCCGCGCTCCGCGCCGAACAACCGGTGTCCACGCCGGCGGAGAGCGCTCCGAGGCGGCGTGCCGTCAGCGAAGCAGGTTCGGGGGCACCGGCGGGCTCGCATTGAGCAGCGTGATCGTCACCCGCCGGTTCGGCGCGAGGTAGGGATTGTCGGGGAAGACCGGCTCGGTGTCGGCGCGTCCCACCACGGACGTGAAGTGGTCGTTGGGAACGCCGGCACCCGCCAGGATCTCGCGCACGGCGAGCGCACGCCCGGCGGTGAGGTTCCAGGGTTCGGCGGTCCGCGCCGAGCCCGGGCGCGCGACGGAGGTGTGGCCGGTGATCGACAGGCTGTTGGGCAGCCGGCGCAGGGTGGGCGCGATCGCCTCCAGCACGCGACGGGTGCGCTCAAGGGGCTCGACCGCGTTCTCGCGGAACATCGCGCGGCCGTCCTCGTCCACGAGGGACACGTTCACGCCCTCCTTGGTCGGCTCGATCACGATGTTCTTCGACAGCTCGGCGATGTCGGGCAGCGTCTGGAGCGCCTGCCGGAGGCTGGCTATGGCGCTCCAGTTGGCCTGCACGCTGGCGGCTGAGCGGCTGGCATCGCGATCGCTGGCACGGCCCGGCGTGGCCGCGCGCGCCTTGTCGTCCTGCTCGGCAGAGCCCCTCTCCGCGTCGCGGGGCGTGGACGGCTTGTTGCCTGACGTGTCCAGGGCCCTGCCGTACAGGGTTCCACCCGCGCCGCTGGTCGCCGGGCTCAAGGCGGCCGGCGCGAAGTATTCCGCCAGACCGACCTTCTGCTCCTGCGTCGTCATGCTGATCAGCCACATCAGCAGGAAGAACGCCATCATGGCGGTCACGAAGTCCGCATAGGCAATCTTCCAGGCCCCGCCATGGTGGGCATGCCCGGCCTTCTTGACCTTCTTGATGACGATGATCGGCTGGCTCATCGGGTCCCTGCTGGAGATCGGGTCAGGCCTGGGCGGGCAGAGCGGCGGTGGCCGCTTCCACTTCGTTGAAGGTCGGGCGGACGTCGCTCATCAGAGACTTGCGGGCGAATTCGACCGCCATCACCGGCGGCTGGCCGCCGATATGGGCGAGGAGCCCCGTCTTGAGCGAAAGGTAGTATTTGGCCTCGGCCTCGAAGAGGCTCTTGAGCGACTGCGCCATGGGCCCGAAGAAGCCGTAGGCGATAAAGACTCCGAAGAAGGTGCCGACGAGCGCGCCGCCGATCAGATGGCCCAGCACCTCCGGCGGCTCCTTGATCGCGCCCATCGTCTTGATCACGCCGAGCACGGCGGCGACGATGCCGAGCGCCGGTGTTCCGTCGGCGAGCGACTGCATGGCCGAAACGACGCGCTCCTGCTCCTGATGGTGCGTCTGCAGCTCCTCATCCATGAGCGCGTCGATCTCGTGGACGTTGTTGGCACCCAGCGTCACCATCCGCATGTAGTCGCAGACGAACTCGACCGCGTGATGGTTCGCCGCGAAGCTCGGGAAGGCGTTGAACAGCGCCGACGCGCTCGGATCTTCGATGTGCGGCTCGAGCGCCATCGAACCCTTCTGCTTGGCAAGTTTATACAGCGAATACTGCATACCCAGCAGTTCGACATAGGATTGTTGGGTGTATTTCGGGCCCTTCACGAGCGTGCCCAGCATCGCGGGCACGGCCTTGAGCACCGGCCCGGTATTGCCGATGACGAAGGCGCCGATCGCGGCACCGAGAATGATGACGAACTCGAACGGCTGCCACAGGACAAGCAGGTGGCCACCCATCGCCGCGTAGCTGCCGAAGACGCAGGCGAAAACGATCAGTGTCCCGACGATCAGCCGCATGATTTGCCATCCTTGCGCGGCGACAGCTACAGGGCGCGACGCTACCAATGACACGGGAAATCACTGATCTTGGTTAACGCCGAGTTTAGAACCGTGGCGGGAGCGCGGCCGCGACATCCGCGTCGACGCAGGGCCGCCCGGAGGCGGACAGGCGGAAAATCACCCGCTCCGGACGTTCGGGGACGGGTCCTGCGCGTCGGGTCTCGACCGCTGGATCGTCTTCGCCGCGCCCGCAAGGACGGCGCCGCCCAAAGGGCTCGGTCAGGCGCGGAGCCGCCGGTCCCCGACAAAAAAGCCCGGCGCGACGGACCGCACCGGGCTGAACCCAAAAATCCCGGGAAACCTACTTCTCGACGAAGGCCTTCTCGATCACGTAGTGGGCCGCCTCGCCGTGGTTGCCCTCCTCGTAGCCGCGGGAGGTCAGGAGCTCCCGGGTGTCGCGGATCATGTCGGGGCTGCCGCAGAGCATGAAGCGGTCGGCCTCGATCGCCATCTCCGGCAGGCCGATATCGGCGAACAGCTTGCCCGAGACCATCAGGTCGGTGATCCGGCCGCGGTTGCGGAACGGCTCGCGGGTCACGGTCGGGTAGTAGATCAGCTGCTGCGCGATCATCTCGCCCAGGAACTCGTGGCGGGGCAGCGTCTCCGTGATGGTCTCGCCGTAGGCCAGTTCCTGCACCTGCCGGCAGCCGTGGACCAGCACGACCTTCTCGAACCGGTCGTAGGTCTCCGGATCCTTGATGATCGACAGGAACGGCGCCAGCCCCGTGCCGGTGCCGAGCAGGTAGAGGTGCCGGCCGGGCAGGAGGTTGTCGAGCACCAGCGTGCCGGTGGGCTTCTTGCCGATGATGATCGGGTCGCCGACCTTGAGGTGCTGGAGCTTGGAGGTCAGCGGCCCGTCCTGGACCTTGATCGAGAAGAACTCCAGCTCCTCCTCGTAATTGGCCGAGACCACCGAGTAGGCGCGCAGGAGCGGGCGCCCCTCGACCTCCAGGCCGATCATGGTGAACTCGCCGTTGCGGAAGCGGAACGCCGGGTCCCGCGTGGTGCGGAACGAGAACAGGTTGTCGGTCCAGTGGTGGACCGACAGGACGCGCTCCTCGTAGAACTTGCTCATCGACGGATCAGTCCTCGAATCCTTTGATGCCCGGTTCGGCAGATCCCCGCCGTCCCACCGGACGGGGGCGGATCCATGCGAGGCGGCTTGCCGGGATCCGGATGTCAAACATATGCGCGCTGCTTCTTTCGCAAGTGCGGCACGCCCGTCAAGGCGCGCCGGGATCACACCCGCGCAAGAAGTGAACGGCCTGGAATCGTTCGAATATTTAGCGGCGTCGCGGCACCGTCGCAGCCGTGCCACGGACATGGGAGGGTTGCCGCCGGGTGCGGCGCTCAGGCGACGGGGCCGGGCCGGAGCGGCTTCAGGCCCGCCTCGATCTCGGCGCGGCGCGGCTCGAGGAACGGCGGCAGGGCGAGGCGCTCACCCAGGGTCTCCAGCGGCTCGTCGGCGGTGAAACCGGGCCCGTCCGTGGCGATCTCGAACAGGATGCCGTTCGGCTCGCGGAAGTACAGGCTGCGGAAATAGTAGCGGTCGACCGGCCCACTGCCCGGCACCCGGGCGGCCCGGAGCCGGTCGGCCCAGGCGTCGTAATCCGCGTCCGGGATGCGGAAGGCGACGTGATGCACCGCCCCCGCCCCCTGCCGCGCCGGCGCGGAGGGATCGGCCAGGAGCTGGATCTCCGCGGTCGGGCCGCCGGGACCCATGGCGTAGATCTCGACGGGCCCATCCTGCGTCTGGAACGCCCGGTCCCGGCGCATGCCCAGCACTTCGGTCAGCACCGCTTGGGTGCGCCCGAGATCCGGCACCGCGAGCCGGATCGGTCCGAGGCCGCGGATCTGGTAGGCGGCCGGCACCGGCGAGCCGTCCCAGGGATGCTCCGGCCCGGAGCCGCCATCATCGACCAGGGCGAGGCGCTGGCCCTCCGGATCCTCGAAGTCGAGGGTCAGGCGGCCGTCGCGCAGGACGGGTTCAGCCTCCACGATCCCGGCCTCGCGCAGGCGCGCGTGCCACCACGCCACGGCGGTCTCGCCGGGCACGCGCAGGTGCGTCCGGGTGATGCTGTTCGAGCCCCGCCGCTCCCGGGGCGCCGGCCAGTCGAAGAAGGTGATGTCGGTGCCAGGGCTCGCTAGGCCGTCCGCATAGAACAGGTGGTAGGCCGAGACGTCGTCCTGGTTCACGGTCTTCTTGACGAGGCGCAGCCCCAGCGTGCCGGTGTAGAACGCGACGTTCTCCGCCGCGCGGGCGGTCACCGCGGTGAGGTGGTGGATGCCGGTGAGCTGCATGGGGGTCCGGGGGTTCGCGCCGATCTGGCTCAGAGCCTGTTTGACCCGAGATTCCAGGTTTCCAAAGGGCTTCAGCCCTTTGGCGGGTGCTCAGGGCGGAGCCCTGAGAGATCGGGCGACACCCGACACCAGGGTTCCGCCCTGGACCCGCGAAAGGTCTCGACCTTTCGAAACCATCACAGGAGCGAACCGCGCCCGCCCGTCGAGCACGCCCTTCAGAGCCCGACCGGCCGGCCGGCTGCGACCACCAGCATCTTGCCGTCCGCGAAGGTGCGGGCGGCGGCGCGGCGGATGTCGGCCTGCGTGACCGCCGACACCATGGCGTTACGCCGGGCGATGTAGTCCATGCCCAGCTCCTCGAAGGCGATCTGCACCAGCTGGTGGGCGATCTTGGTCGAGGTGTCGAAGCCCAGCGCGTAGGAGCCGGTGAGGTAGTCCTTGGCCTTCTGCAGCTCGTCGTCGTCCGGCCCGTCCGTGATCAGCCGGCCGATCTCGTCGCCGATCACCGACAAAGCCTCGCCGACGCGCTCGTTCTTGGTGGCGGTGTAGCCCCAGGTCATCGCGGCCGAGCGGTGGCTGACCAGCGAGGTGCCGACCGAGTAGGCGAGGCCGCGCTTCTCCCGCACCTCCTGGAACAGGCGCGACGTGAAGGCGCCGCCCCCCAGGATGTGGTTCAGCACGTAGGCCGGGATGAAGTCCGGGTCGCGCCAGGGCACGCCCGCCATGCCGAAGCGGATCACCGATTGCGGCACGTCGAGATCGACCACGATGCGCCGGCCGAGATCCTGCACCTCGGTGCGCGGCACCGCCTTCAGCGCGCCGGCCTCGGGCAGCGCCCCGAAGGCGCGGTTGAGGCCCTCGGCGAGCTGCTCCGCGCCGATCGCGCCGACCGCCGCGACCTTCACCCGGCCGCGCCCGATGATGCGGGCATGCATCGCCAGGAGGTCGTCCCGGGTGATCGCCGTGACGCTCTCGACCGTCCCGGAGGAGGGGCGGGCGTAGGGGTGGCCGGCGAAGGCCTCCTTGAAGAAGCGGCGGGAGGCCAGAACCCCCGGGTCGTTCTGCTGGTAGCGCAGGCCGGCGATGACCTGGCCGCGGACACGCTCGATCGCGTCCGGGTCGAGGCGGGGCTTGGCCAGCGCCAGGGCCAGCAGCCCGATCGCCTCGTCGGCGTGCTTGACCAGCATCTTCAGCGAGCCGCCGAGCGCATCGGGCCCGGCATGGAACGACAGCTCGATCGCCCGGGCGGCCAGCCGCTCCTGGAACAGGTCGGAGGTCAGGTCGCCCGCGCCCTCGTCGAGGAGCCGGGCCAGCATCTGGGCGCAGCCGGACTTGCCGGACGGGTCCTGGGCGGCGCCGCCCTCGAAGGTGAAGGCCAGGGCGATCATCGGCACCACCGGCGACTCGACGTGCCACGCCTCGATGCCGGGGGCGGTCACGACCGGCAGCGCCGTGGTGGGCGAGCTGGAGGGGGTTGCGGTCTCGACCAGGGTCTCGGTCAAGCTCATGGGAACCTCTTTTTTATCGCTTCACGGGCAGCGGAGCAGGACGAGGCCTTCGGCCCGATGCGGTCCCGACGGGGCTTGGGAACCACCCACCGGGACGCGCCCCGAAACCACTACTCGGCGGCCATCGCAACCGGGGCGTCGGGATCCTGCGCCTTGGTCAGGTAGCCGGTGATCGAGCGGGCCGGGGTCAGCCAGCGCTCGGCGGCGCTCTTCAGCCGGTCCTGCGTCACCGTCTCGATGTCGGCCGGCCAGCGGCGGACCTCCTCGATCGTCTCGCCGATCGCCAGCGCCGAGCCGTAGATGCGGGCCAGCGACGACTGGCTGTCGGACGAGTAGACCGTCTCGGCCACGAGCCGGGTCTTGGCGCGCTCGATCGCCTCGGCGTCCAGCGCCTCCGTCGGCGCGCGGCGGAGCACCGTGTCGACCGCCTCCTCCAGCTTCTCCAGGGGCACGCCCTCGGCGGGCACCGCGTAGACGGAGAAGCGGGTGTCGTCGATCGCCGAGCCCATGTACCAGGCGCCGGCATTCACCGCGAGGCCGGTCTCCATGACCAGCTTACGGTAGAGGTAGGAGGTCGAGCCGCCGCCCAGCACCTCGGCCAGCAGCTCCAGGTCGTGGCAGCCGCCGTCCCGGGCGGTGATGCAGGAGGGGGTCAGGTAGAGCCGCTGCAGGGTCGGCTGCTCGACCTTCGGGTCGGCCACCGCGACCCGGCGCAAAGCCTTCGGCTCCGGCTCCCGCGGCCGCCGGCGCTCCGGCCGGGTACCCTGGGGCGTCACGCGGCCATAGGTGGTCTCGGCGAGCCGCCGGACCTCGTCGGGCGTCACGTCGCCGGCCACCACCAGGATGGCGTTCTCGGGGGTGTAGAAGCGCTTGTAATAGGCCAGCGCGTGCTCGCGGTTCAGGCCCTCGATCTCGTGCATCCAGCCGATGATCGGGATGCCGTAGGGGTGATGCACGAACAGGCCGGCCGCCATCGCCTCCGAGAGCTGGGCGGAGGGGTCGGTCTCGACCCGCATGCGCCGCTCCTCCAGCACCACGTCGCGCTCGGGCGCCACCACGGCGTCGTCGAGGACGAGGCCGCTCATCCGGTCGGCCTCGAATTCCATCATGGTGCCGAGATGGTCCCGGGCGACCCGCTGGAAATAGGCGGTGTAGTCGTAGCTGGTGAAGGCGTTCTCCTGGCCGCCGAGGCCCGAGACCGCCTTCGAGAAGGCGCCGACCGGGTGGTTCTCGGTGCCCTTGAACATCAGGTGCTCGAGGAAGTGGGCGATGCCCGACTGGCCGAGCGGATCATCGGCCGAGCCGTTGCGGTACCAGATCATGTGGGTCGCCACAGGGGCCCGGTGGTCGGGGACCACCACCACGTCGAGGCCGTTGTCGAGGGCGAAGGCCGTCACTTCCGGGCCGCCCGCCTCGGACCGGCCGAACGGCGCGGCGTCGCCCCGGCCGGCGCTGGCGCCGAAGGACGAGCCCGGACGCAGCGGGAAGAGTTGGGGCGTCGCCGTCCTGAACAGGTGCATTCCGCTTTCCTTCTGCCGGCCCCGTCACCCGACGCCGCGCGTCGGAACGCCTGTGCGGATCGGGGCCGTCCTGGTCGCCGGCGGGTCGGAACCGCACCGGGACGATCATCGCATGTTGCCATGCCGTGACGCCGTTGCAACAGCGACACGGCGTTCCGGTGACTTACTGCTGCGCGCGCTGACGGAGATAGACCTGGGGATCCGCCTCTTCGCGCTCGCGGCTGGCATTGTTGATCGGGTCGTTCGACGGCGGGCGCGCCAGCTTCTTGGGCGACTGCCGGTAGCCGGTCGGCGGGTCGGTCAGCACGTCGCGGTTCGGCTCCACGTCGGAGGGCTCCGCGTTGGCGCTCTTGCCCTTGAGCAGCTCGAAGGGGCTGAGCAGGCTGTCGTCGCGGTTGGTGTCGCCGGGCTTGCGCTCGGCCTCGGTGGTGAGGCTCGCCCCGGCGCGGCGGCCGCTGCGCATCTCGTCGACCGACAGGGTGGCGTTGTTGTCGTCGTAGCGGCCCTGGACCTGGGCGCCCTTGGGATTGCGCCGCTCCTTCGCGGCGCGCTCGCGCTCGGCGATCTCGGGATCCTTCGGCCAGGCGGTGCTGGTGGAGCGGGCCCGGGGCTGGGGCAGGGCCTTGCCATCGAGCTTGGGCGGCATCACCAGGGGCGGGCGCTCGTGATAGTCGATCGGGTCCTGGCGCTTCTCCAGGAGGCCGATGCCCGACAGGGCGTCGCGCATGAACTCGCCGCGCTCCTGTGCCTGGGCACCGCCCGACAGCAGCGGGGTCAGGACGACCGCAGCGGGGAGGAGGAGTCGAAGCCTGCGATGCCCGGTCATGCTGCCTCTCGGGTTCCGGCCGGGGGGTCCGGCTCGGGGACGGCCGCGGCGCGGCCTGATCCGACGGGTGCCGGCCTGAGACCGGTTTCCGGCGATCGTATGGCGCCTTGGCCGCGTCGCGCCGGGATGGGGCGGTCGCCTGGCCGATGTGGTGCGCACATCACAGGCGCGCCGCCGGGTCGCCGGGCGTGGCTTCCCCCTGGCGCCGACCGGCCGGGAACAGGCTGTCGAGGATCAGGCCGACGACGCCGGCCACGATCGCCGCGTCGGCGACGTTGAACACGTACCAGGACCATGCGCCCGCGTGCAGGTGGACGAAATCGAACACCGCCCCGTAGACGGCCCGGTCGATGGCGTTGCCGAGCGCCCCGCCGACGATCAGCCCGAGGGCGACGGCCAGCAGCCGCGAGCCTGCCCGGCGCATCCAGAGACCGAGGCCCAGGGCGGCGGCGAGCGACAGGGCCACGAGGAGCCAGCGCCCCAAGCCGCCCTCCTGCTGGAACAGGCCGTAGGAGACGCCCCGGTTCCAGACCACCACGAAATCGGCGAAGGGTGCGAGCCGCCAGGGCTGGGTCAGGACAAGGTCGGTACCGAAATAGAGGCCGAGCTTGGAGGCCTGATCGAGGAGGAGGGTGAGGAGGAGGGCCAAGAGGCCGGCGCGGGCGGGGGTCATGGGCAACGGACCCAGCACGCGTCTCCCTCCCCCCTCTGCGGGGGAGGATACCCTGCGAAGCAGGGGGGGAGAGGGGAGCGCCGGGGCAGAAGAACGCAATGTCCTTCATGACGGTCGCGCCCTCTCTTGAAGCCGCGCTCCCCTCTCCCGACCCCCTTCGGGGGCCACCCTCCCCCGCAGAGGGGGGAGGGCGATGTCGCAAGCGATCTCACGCCGCGCTCGCCTCCGGATGCGCCTTATCCCACTCGCGCAGGGCCTGGGCATCGCGGGGCGTCACATCGGGGTAGTCCGGATCGCCGCCCACCTCCGGGCTGACCCGCCAGGAGCGGGCGCATTTGCGCCCCGTGGCCGGGCTCGGCACCACGGCGACGCCGCGGACCTCGTCGAGCCGGAAGGCCTCCGCCGGGCCCTCGCCCGCCACCACGGTGATGGCGGAGGTGATGCAGGTATCGGCGAAGTCGCAGCCCTCCAGCGCCGCCAGCAGCTCGGGATCGGCCACGTAGACCGTCGGCGCCGCCTCCAGGCTCGCGCCGATGCGCTTGGCCGCGCGCTCGACCTCCAGGGCGCCGGTGACCACCCGCCGCACCCGCCGGATCTTGTGCCAGCGCTCCGCGAGGGGGGCGTCGAGCCAATCCGCCGGAGTCTCCGGCAGGGTCTGGAGATGCACCGAGCCGTCCGCGGACGGGTAGCGGTCGAGCCACGCCTCCTCGGCCGTGAAGGCCAGGACCGGCGCGAGCCAGATCGCCGCCCGCCGGAAGGCCTCGTCGATCACCTGGAGAGCCGCCCGGCGGCGCATCGAGGAGATCGGATCGCAGTACAGCGCGTCCTTGCGCACGTCGAAGTAGAAGGACGACAGGTCGCCGGTCATGAAGCCGTTGAGCAGCGCCACCACCCGCTTGGTGTCGAACGCCGCGTAGGCCTCGCGGATCTCGCCGTCGAGCTCGGCCAGCCGGTGCAGGATCAGCCGCTCCAGCTCCGGCATGTTATTGGGATCGATGTCGTCGCCCGTGACCCGATGGGCGAGGGAGCCCAGCATCCAGCGCAGGGAGTTGCGCAGCTTGCGGTAGGTCTCCGCGAAGGTTTTGATGATCTCCGGCCCGATGCGCAGATCGTCGGTGTAGTCGGAGGCCGCGACCCACAGGCGCAGGATGTCGGCGCCCGAATCCTTGATCACGCTCTGCGGCGCGACGACGTTGCCCTTCGACTTCGACATCTTCAGGCCCTTGCCGTCGAGCACGAAGCCGTGGGTCAGCACGATGTCGTAGGGCGCCCGGCCGCGGGTGCCGGAGGATTCGAGCAGCGAGGACTGGAACCAGCCGCGGTGCTGGTCCGAGCCCTCCAGGTACATGACCCGGTCCCGCCCGCCGTCGCGGATGCGTCGCACCCCGGCGAGGCCCGGGAAGGCCTCAGGGTCGTCCAGCACGAAGGCGTGGGTCGAGCCGGAATCGAACCAGACGTCGAGGACGTCGGTGACCTTCTCGTAGGCGGAGGGATCGTGCTCCGGCGCCAGGAAGCGTTGCGCCGCATCGTCCCGGAACCACGCGTCGGCGCCCTCCGCCGCGAAGGCGTCGCGGATCCGGGCGTTGACGGCCGCGTCCTTCAGGATCTCGCCCGTCTCTCGGTGGACGAACACGGTGATCGGCACGCCCCAGGCGCGCTGGCGCGACACCACCCAGTCCGGCCGGTTGGCGACCATGCCGGTGATGCGGTTCTTTCCCTGCGTCGGCACCCACTGGGTGTCGTCGATGCCCTGGAGCGCGACCTCGCGCAGGGACCGGTTGCCGAGCGAATCCACCGGCCGGTCCATGGCGATGAACCATTGCGGCGTATTGCGAAAGATCACCGGCTTCTTGGAGCGCCAGGAATGCGGGTACTGGTGGCGCAGCACCCCGCGGGCGACGAGCGCCCCGGCCTCGGTCAGCGCCGCGATGACCGCCTTGTTGGCATCGCCCTTCTCGCCCTTGTCGGTGAGGACGCGCTTGCCCTCGAAGCCGGGGGCGGCCTTGGTCAGCGCGCCGTCGGCATCCACCGTGTAGGGGATGGCCGGGTCGATGCCGCGCTCGGCGAGCCGACGGCCGCTCGCCATCCAGAGTTCGAAATCCTCGCGGCCGTGGCCCGGGGCCGTGTGGACGAAGCCGGTGCCGGATTCGTCCGTGACGTGGTCGCCGTCGAGCATCGGGACGGCGAAGCCGTAGCCGAGCGCCGCCAGGGGATGGGCCAGGATGAGGCCGGCGAGCACGTCCGGGCGCACGTCGCCGACGCGCTCGAACGCCGCGACGCGGGCGGCCTTGAACACCGTGGCGGCGAGGCTGTCGGCGAGCAGGTAGGTCTGGCCGGGGGTCGCCCAGTTGTCGGCGGGCGCCTCGGTGACCCGGTACAGGCCGTAGGCGATTTTTTTGGAATACGCGACGGCGCGGTTGCCGGGGATCGTCCAGGGCGTGGTCGTCCAGATCACCACCCGGGCCTCGGCGAGGTCGCCCTCGGCACCGGACACGATCGGAAAGGCACAAAAGATCGTATCGCTGACGTGCTCCTCGTACTCGACCTCCGCCTCGGCGAGCGCAGTCTTCTCGACCACCGACCACATCACCGGCTTCGAGCCGCGGTAGAGCTGGCCCGACATCGAGAACGTCATCAGCTCGTCGGCGATCACGGCCTCGGCGGGGAACGCCATGGTGGCGTAGGGATGGTCCCAATCGCCCGTGACGCCGAGCCGCTTGAATTCCTCCCGCTGCACATCGAGCCAGTGGGCCGCAAAGGTCCGGCATTCCTGCCGGAACTCGATCACCGGCACGTCGTCCTTGTTGCGGCCCTTGGCGCGGTACTGCTCCTCGATCTTCCACTCGATCGGCAGGCCGTGGCAGTCCCAGCCCGGCACGTAGTTGGCGTCGAAGCCGAGCGCCCCCTGCGAGCGGACCACCACGTCCTTGAGGATCTTGTTGAGCGCCGTGCCGATGTGGATGTTGCCGTTGGCGTAGGGCGGGCCGTCGTGGAGCACGAATTTCGGCCGGCCCTGCCCGCGGGCGCGCAGCTTCCCGTAGAGGTCGATCTGCTTCCAGCGCTCGAGGAAGAGCGGCTCGCGGATCGGCAGGCCGGCGCGCATCGGGAACTCGGTCTGCGGCAGGAACAGGGTCTTGGAATAGTCGCGGGCGGGCGCGGTCTCGGGGGCGGTCATCGGATCTCGCATCGGCGGTCGGGCCGGCGGCGGGCCGGCGAATTCGGGGCAAACGGCAGGAGGATCCCGGACCTCCGCGCGGCCGCGCTCAAGCGGGCCCTCAGGCGGAGGCCGGGCCGGTAATTCGAATCGGGCGGCGGAAGCCGCGCAGGGCGCGCGAAGCGGGCATGACGGTTCTCTATCAGCCGCTCCGATCCGAGGCCAGCGGCAGCGCGGATCACGCGGCCGTGAGTCCGGATGGGACCATTCGGCGCCTGAACCGTTGACTGGTATGCCCTCCGCGCCCCGAGGCGGCGCGGAGCCAACCCGGAACCGATGAACGGAACACACCCATGAAGAAGCTTCTGATCACGACCCTCGCCCTCGCGCCGCTGGCCTTCGCGGGTGCCGCGCAGGCCCAGGGCACGGCCCGCGGCGCGCAGCGCGGCGCCGAGGACGGCGCGGCCGCGGCCGGCCCGGTGGGCGGCGTCGTCGGCGGTGCCGTGGGCGCGGCCACCGGCACGGTCGGCGGCGTGCTCGGGACCGATCCGGATCCGGCCCGCCGGGCCCGCGAGGACCGCCGCGAAGAGCGCCGCGAGGATCGGATGGACCGCCAGGAGCGCCTCGGACGCTGAGCTGATCCCGGCCGGTCGCCTCAGGCAGCCGGCCGCGCCTCCCGGCGGATCGTCTCCTGCGCCAGGAGGTAGAGGCCCGAGCCGACGACGATCATGGCGCCCGCCACGGTCCAGCGGTTCGGCAGGTCGCCGAACAGCAGGAAGCCGAAGGTCACGGACCAGAGCAGCTGCGTGTAGATGAACGGCGCCAGCACGTTGGCCGGCGCCCTTGCATGAGCCAGCACCAGCAGCCAGTGTCCGAGCGTGCCGAACAGCGCGACCCCGATCAGCAGCGCCCAATGGGTCAGGCTGGCCGGGCTCGTCCAGATCCAGGGCAGCAGCGGGGCCATCAGCCCGAGGCCCGCGAGCCCGGTGTAGAACATGGTCGTGGCGGTCGAGTCGTAGGCCGCGAGCTTGCGCGTGATGATCGCGTAGAAGGCGTAGACGACCACGTTGGCGACGCAGAGCAGCGCCGCCGGGTGCATCCCGCCGACGCCCGGCCGCACGATCACCAGCACGCCGAGAAAGCCGACGCCGATCGCCATGAGCCGCGCCCGGGAGGACCACTCGCCGAGTAGCGGCCCGGCGAGCAGCGCCACGGTGAGCGGCGCGGCGAACTGGATCGAGATCGTCTCGGCCAACTGCAGGTAGCGCAGGGCCAGGAAGTTCAGCGCCGTCGAGGCGAAGAGCAACAGCGAGCGGATGATCTGCAGCGGCAGGCGCCGGCTCTTGACCACGCCCGGGGTGCGCACCGGGTTGATGAACAGCGAGATCATGGCGACGCTCGCCGCGTAGCGCATGAAGGTGGTGACCAGCGGGTCGACGCCGCCCCGCGCCAGGGTCTTGGCGCAGGCGTCGAGCCCGGCGAAGAACGCCACCGCCCCGCACATTAGCGCGATGCCGACGAGCCGCCGGCGCCCCGCGCGATCGGTCTCCGGGGCGGCGCGCGCGATCTCATCGGTGACGGACGTCGCGGCTCGCGTGCTCATGCCTGCCAGACCTCGTGGAGGCCAAGTCTCCTGCCACGCTCGGGTGCGTTCGGGTATCGGCCGGCGCGCAGGGGAACCATGCAGCCGGCACGGCCTCCCGCGCCGGGGCGGCTCGACGTGCGGCTCAGCGCCTGGGCGCGGCCTTCTCGGCCGAGGCGGTCCTGGTCGCGGCCTTGGCGGCCTTCCTGGGCGGCGTCGCACCCGCCATCAGGGCGGCGAGATGGCTCTGGTCGAGGCCCGAGGCCGGGCCGATCCCCGCATTCGGGGCCGGGACCGTCGCCACGGGTGCGGGCGCAAGGCTCGCCGCGGCCGGCGGGCGCTCCAGCCGGCGTGGCTCGATCGATCCCGTCGCGACCGGATCGGGAACGGCGGCCGCGGCGACCGAGAGGGCGGATTCCCGCTGCACGCGCAGGGTCCAGTGGGCGGCGGTGGAGAGTGCGGCGACCGCCAGGATCGCCTTGATGCCGCTGGTGAGCAGGGCTCGCATGGTCTCAGGCCCGAATGAACGCGGTGACGCCGGACCGGATCCCCGGCCCCCGCGCATCATCGCCCCGGAGCGTGAACGAACCCGCAAACGGCCGAGGCGGCGGCGTCCCGCAATGGGTCAGACCCAGCCCGCAGAGGAGCATCGCGGCGGCGGATATCAGGCCCGGCCCGCCGCACGGGATCGGCGCCGCGGGGCTCGTGACGCGCCTTTTCCCGGACAGGTGGAGCGAAGCGGAACCTGATCCGGGACCCGGCACGAGAAGCGCCGCGCAGCGGCACAGGTTGACTCGGATCGACGCTGCGCGACGTCGGGTGCTGGATCCCGGGTCGCGTTCCGCTGGCGCTCCACGCGCCCGGGATAGGGGCAGTGCGCAACCTGTCCGACGCGATGGCGCCGGATCTTGACCCAACGTCTTGATAGGGCCGGGCGATATGTGGGCCTTGCGCCGGATCCGCGGTTCCTGTTCCCCGCGCACCCGACACTCCTGCAGCGACTCGGCCCACTGAGCCTCACAGGAACGGCCCAGAGAACTGGTCCGGACCACCCCGTCACTGCCGACCCCGCTGCCATGCAGGCCCGAGCGGGCTCGCGAAACCTTCAGGCGCATCGGCGGCCGGGGACAGCCCGTGTAGAGGGTGACAGCCGAGCCGGCAACAGAGGCGGAGCCGTTTCCGGCGTCCCCGCGGCGATCAGCGCGCCGCCGCCTCCGCGGCGAAGCGTATCAGCGCCGCAATGTCGGCCTCGCCCGCCTCCGCGGCGAGGTGCCAGTAGAGGGCGGCATAGCCGGTGAAGACCTGACGGCCGGCCGCGTCCGGGCCGAGGAAATCGGCGATCTCCGCCATCTCGGGGGCCCAGCGATGGGCCTTCGGCGCCATGTCGGGCAGGCCCTTGGCGAAGCGGGCGAGGAGCGACGGCTCGTTCTCGGCGAGTTCGGCGAGCAGCGCCTCGCCGGCGCCGCTGCGTCCGGCGGCCAGGATCATGATCGCGGCCAGCGCCGTCAGCCCCTTGTTGAGGCCGGCATAGCTCATCTTGAGGCTGGAGGCCGCCCCGACCCCGCCGGGACAGACACGCAGGTCGAGGCCGAGGTCGCGCAGGACCAGGGCCGGGGCGGTGTCGGCCCCCGAGACGTAGACGCGCGGCCCCTTCGTGCCGGGCTTCGGCGGCAGCCCGAGGATCGCCCCGTCGAGGAACGGCGCGCCGGTGGCGGCGACGATCGCCGCGATGCGCCCGACCGTCTCCGGGCTGACCGCGTTCGCGTCGATATAGACCGGTTTTTTTGGACAGGCCGCTAAAGCGGGGGCGAGCCGGAGGGCCAGCGCCTCCGCGTCGGCGGGGGGCACGATCGAGAGCACGAGGTCGGCGGCGGCGAGGTCGGCATCCGCCGCGTGGGCCATCCCGGCGGCCTCGGCCCGGGTGCGGCTCGCCGTCCCGCGCCCGTCGAGGGAGGTCAGGACGCGGGCGCCGTGCTCGGCGAGCCGGGCCCCGACGGCGCTGCCCATGGCGCCGGGGGCGATCACCGCGATGGTGGGCATAAGAGTTCTCACGACAGATCAGGATCCCGACATGGTAGTCAGGAGCGCGGCCGAGGACTAGCATGACGCATGGCGCGCGATCGGATCCGCCACACCATGCCCCAGATCAAGCCCCGGGAAGGCCGCTCAAAATCCCAGCGCTATCATCGCGCCCAACGGCGTGACGGCATGAAGCTCGTGCGCATCTGGGTTCCGGATCCGTCCGTGCCGGGCTTCAGGGAGGAAGCCGTCCGACAGGCCGCACTCCTGAAGGGCGCGCCCGAGGAGACCGAAGCTCTGGACTTCATCGCATCGGCGTTTGACTGGCCCGAACCGTGACGCGCGGCGACATCGTTACCGTCTCGCCGCCCGGTGCCTACGGCAAGCCGCGTCCCGCCCTCGTCATCCAGTCCGACTGGCTGGTCGAGACCGACAGTCTCCTCGTCTGCCTGCTTACGAGTACGCTTCGGGATGCGCCGCTCTTCCGCCTGACCGTCGAACCGACACCGGCCAACGGATTGCGAAGCGTCTCGCAGATCATGACCGACAAGATCATCGCTATGCCGCGCGCGAAATGCAGCGCCCCCATCGGCCGATTGGAGCGCGATACCGTGGCGACCCTGAACCGGATGCTCGCGCTGGTGCTGGGGATCGCCGACTGATCCGACGAGCCCGTTTTCGATGGCCGCCTCGGGCCGGGGTCGTCCGGCGCCGTCCGAACGCCGCTACCGCAGCGAGCCGCAGAACCGCTGGATGCGCCGGCAGGCCTCCTCCAGCACCGCGTTCGAGGTCGCGTAGGAGATCCGCAGGTTCGGCCCGAGCCCGAAGGCCGAGCCGTGCACCGCCGCCACGCCCTCGGCCTGGAGCAGCTCCGTGACGAAATCCTCGTCGGTCTCGATGGTCTTGCCGGCTTCCGTCGTCTTGCCGATCAGCGCCGCGCAGGACGGGTAGACGTAGAAGGCGCCCTCCGGCGTCGGGCAGGTCAGGCCGTTGGTCTGGTTGAGCATCGACACGACGAGGTCGCGCCGGCCCTGGAAGGCCGCGCGGAACCTGGCGAGGTGATCCTGCGGCCCGTCGAGGGCGGCGACCGCGGCCCATTGCGCGATCGTGGTGGCGCCCGAGGTCTGCTGGCCCTGCACGAAGTCCATCGCCTTGATGAGCTTCTCCGGCCCGGCCGCGTAGCCGATGCGCCAGCCCGTCATAGCGTAGCCCTTCGAGACGCCGTTCATGGTCAGCGTGCGCTCGGCGAGCTGCGGCTCGACCTGGGCCGGGGTGACGAATTCGAAATCGCCGTAGGTCAGGTGCTCGTAGATGTCGTCGGTCAGGATGTGCACGTCGGGGTAGCGCAGCAGCACGTCGGTGAGCGCCTTCATCTCGTCGCGCGTATAGGCGGCCCCCGACGGGTTCGAGGGCGAGTTGAGGACGATCCACTTGGTCTTCGGGGTCAGCACCCGGTCGAGCTCCTCCGGCTGGAGCTTGAAGCCGTGGTCCATGTCGGTGTCGGCGAAGACCGGCGTGCCGCCGCACAGGCCGACCATCTCCGGGTAGGACACCCAGTAGGGGCGGGGGATCACCACCTCGTCGCCGGGGTTCAGGGTGGCGAGGAACGCGTTGTACAGCACCTGCTTGCCGCCGGTGCCCACGATGGTCTGCGAAACCTTGTAGTCGAGCCCGTTCTCGCGCTTGAACTTGCGCACGATCGCTTCACGCAGGGGCGCGATGCCGGAGACCGGCGGATAACGGGTCTCGTTGCGGTGGATCGCCTCGATCGCGGCCTGCTTGATGTGGTCCGGCGTGTCGAAATCCGGCTCGCCCACCGACAGGCTGATGACGTCGACGCCGGACGCCTTCAGGTCCCGGGCCTTCTGGGTCATCACGATGGTCGCGGACGGCTTCACCCGCGAGAGGACGTCGGCGAGGAAGGCCATGGTGCGAGACTCCGGATTTTTCCCGATCGGGCGCCGCTGCGGTGCGGCGCAGCGGACCCTAGGCCCGGTGCGGTGAGCCGGCAAGCGGCGGGACGGCGCGCGGACCGGCGTTCTCTGCTACCATGGCCGCGACTCGGGACGGAACGCGAGGCCCTGCCGATGGGCGAGACGATCAGCATCACCCTGGCGCCCGACACGCTCCGCGCCGTGCGCGCGAGCGTTGAGGCCGGCGAGTACGCCTCCGTGGACGCGCTCCTCGACGAGGCGGTGCACGCCCTGCAGCGCCAGCGCCGGGAGGATGCCGAACGGCTCGATGTCATCCGCGCTCGCATCCGGCGCTCCATCGACGATCCCCGGCCGCCGCTGAGCCTTGAGGAGGTGAGGGCGCATATCGACGCTCTGCATGCCGAGACCGTGAGGGCTCACCGGGATGCAGCCCCTTGAGGTCGTCTTCGGCGCAGAAGCCGACACCGATCTTCTGCAGATCTACCGCTGGGTCTATGAGGCGAGCCGCGATCCGAACGTGGCCGGCCGGTTTCTGGACAGGCTCATCAGCCGTTGTGAGCGCATCGGCGATGCGCCCCGTGGCGGGCGGCCGCGCCATGACCTAGAGCCCGGCCTGCGAACCGTACCGTTCGAGCGATCCGCCATCATCGCCTATCGGATCGAAGCCGACCGCGTGATCATCACCAACGTGTTCTATGGCGGCCGTGACTTCGAGGCGTTCTACGGGGATGGGACAGGGGACGAACCGCGTGGGCCGTCCTCGTAACGCAGCGCCCTCGCACCGCCCGGCCCGCACCCCCATCTTTCTGGCATGACCCCGCTCTCCGTCCTCGACCTCTCCTTCGTCAGCGCCGATTCGACCCCGGCGCAGGCGCTGCACGACACCCTGGCGCTCGCCGGGCACGTCGACGGGCTGGGCTACACCCGCTACTGGCTAGCCGAGCACCACGCGCTGCCGAACGTCGCGAGCCCGGCCCCCGAGATCATGATCGGCCAGATCGCCGCCGCGACCCGCAACATCCGGGTCGGCTCGGGCGGGATCATGCTGCCGAACCACGCGCCGCTGATGGTGGCCGAGCGCTTCCGGGTGCTGGAGGCGCTGTTCCCGGGCCGGATCGATCTCGGCCTCGGCCGGGCGCCCGGCACGGACGGCCTCACCGCGCGGGCACTGCGCCGCCGCGAGGCCCCGGGGGAGGGCGGCGACGACTTCCTCGACCGCCTGCAGGAATTGCTGTTCTGGGACGGCGGATTCCCGGAGGGCCATCCCTTCGCGCGGATCACGGCGAGCCCGTCCGACGTCCCGCTGCCGCCGCTCTTCCTGCTCGGCTCCTCGGATTACAGCGCGCGTCTCGCCGCCGAGATCGGCTGCGGCTTCGGCTTCGCGCAGCACTTCTCCGGCATGCCGGCCGAGGCGCCGATGCTCGGTTACCGGAACCGGTTCCAGCCGACGCGGCTCGGTACGCGGCCCCACGCGATCCTGGCGGTGGCGGCGATCTGCGCCGCCACGGATGCGGAGGCCGAGCGCCTGGCGGCCAGCGCGCGGCTGGCGACGCTGCGGCGGGAGCGGGGCGAGTACCGGCCGCTGCCGAGCCTCGCCGAGGCGCTGGCCTACCCGTATTCGGACCTGGAGCGGGCCCAGATCGCGCGCGGGCGCGACCGGCTACACGTGGGCGGCCCCGAGACCCTCCGGGCGCAGCTCGCCGACCTGGTCCGGCGCACGCAGGCTGACGAGCTGATGATCGTCTCGGCGATCCCCGATCAGCTTGCGCGGCACGAATCGTATGCACTGCTGGCGCGGGCCTGGGGCTGACGGGCGGCGCCGAAGCGGATCTCGCCGCGAGACAGCCTCATGGGGCAGCACCTTGAGGCGCCGTGGAGCCTCTGCGCATTTCCGCGCGGGTCGCGTCGTTACTGAATTCACCGGAGCGATGCACGGATCGAAAACAGTTTACGCTCGAACGACATCAGCATAGGCTCGGTACAAACCGCCCGGCGAGTCCCAGCATGAGCTCGACCCCCGCTGATTCGGCGCGCGATCCGCCCGCCGCTCGGACCCTCGTGGTCGTCGTTCACGGCCTGAGAAGTTCGGCGCATCGCCTGCGCGACGTGATCGGCGCGGCCCAGGCTGCCTACGGTCCGAACGCGGACATCTTTGCGCCGGACCTGCCTCACGGGAGCTGGCTGTCCGGCGCGCGGGCCGGCGCGATCATCGGCCTCCTGCTCGACGGCATCGACGAGCGCGTGCGCCTGCGCGAACCGGAACGGATCGTCCTCGTCGGCCACAGCGTCGGCGCCACGCTGGCGCGGCGCCTGTTCCTGGTGGCGGCCGGCTGGCCCAGCAACTTCCGGCAGGAGCGCGATCTCGGCCATCAGAGGCCGCGCGACTGGGCCTTCAAGGTCGAACGCATCGTCATGCTCGCGGCCTTCAACCGCGGCTGGAAGATCTCCGAGCGGATGAGCTGGTACTACAGCATCCTGTTCAACCTCGTCGGCCTTTTCGGTCACATTCCGATGCCGGGGAAAGGCTGGACCCCGACCGCCTTCGATTTCCGGCTCGGCGCGCCGTTCATGGCGCAGACCCGGCTGCACTGGCTCGCCTATCGCAGGAACCCGCCGCGCCACCTCGCCGACAAGGACCGTCCGATCCTCATCCAGATGCTCGGTACGCAGGACGACCTGATCTCGCCGATCGATCAGGTCGACCTCGCGGTCGACGGCAGCAAATGGGCCTTCCGGGATACCGGCTACACGGCGGACGCCTCCGGTCCGACGCAGCAGGACTACTTCCTGATCGAGCTGCCCGACACCGACCACATGCAGGCGATCACGCTCACGGGCGATCCGGCCGCCCGCGAGCGCGGGCGTATCGTCCATGAGGCGTTGACCGCCCCGCGCCCGGCCCTAGCGAAAGCTGCCCTCAATCCAGCCCTGCTCGTCGATGAGATCGATGCCGTCGATTTCGATGTCCGCAACACGGTGTTCGTGATCCATGGCATCCGCGACGACGGATTCTGGACGCACCGGATCGCCGAGAAGGTCCGCAAGTTCGGTGATAAGACGGACAAGGGCGTAACGATCTTCCGGAGCTGGACGCCCAGCTACGGCTACTTCGCGATGCTGCCGTTCGTGCTGCCGTGGATCCGGCGCGAAAAGGTCGAATGGTTCGCCGACCAGTACGTGACGGCCTTCGCACAGTACCCAAGGTCCGACTTCCACTACGTCGGCCACTCGAACGGCACGTATCTCGCGGCCCGCGCGCTGATCGAGTATCCCGCGCTCCATTTCCGACACGTGCTGTTCGCCGGCAGCGTGGTGCGCCGCGATTACCCGTGGGAGCAGATGCTCCGCGACCAACGCATCACGGCTTTCCAGAATCTCGTGGCGGCCGACGACTCGGTGGTCGCCCTGTTGCCGAAGAGCGTCGAGTGGATCCGCGCGTTCGATCTCGGCGGCGCCGGCTTCGACGGCTTCGAGGCGGCCGGCCGAGCGCCAGCCATCACAGAGTACCGCTATCTCCTGGGCGGACACGGGGCCGGGATCAGGGAGGTGCACTGGCCCGAGATCGCGGCTTTCATCGTGAACGGAACCCCATTTCCGCCTGATCCGATGCAGACCGTGCCCGGTCTCCACGACACGCAACCGGATCCGACCCTCGCGATCCTCAGCAGGCTCCATATCGGCCTGCCGGCGATCGTTGGGGTCGGTTTCCTCGCCTGCTGCCTCGCGTGGTCGCTCGGCGGCGCGTTCGGATTGCTTCTCGCGATCCTGCTGTTCCGGTTCATCGTGCTGCGCGTGTGAAGCGCGGAGCCCGACGGCGGCTCAGCGCCCGAACAGCCGCTTCAGGCCTTGCAGGAAGCCGCCGCGGGCCGGTTGGTCAGCCGTCGCGGATGCCGCGATGCCGGATGCCAATACCAGCCCGAGCGCCGCCGTGTCGGTGGTCTCCCGGTCGATCAGGATCAGGCTGCCGGTCTCGCGGTTCTCCGCGTAGGCGTCCACCGCCACCGCCCGGTCGAGCCGCAGGCTCACATCGGCGATGTCGTTGGCCGACAGGCGCTCGGCCGGGCCGGGCCGGCCGGTCTCGGGATCGATGCGCGAGACGATCCGCTCCACGGTCGCGGTGACCGTGGCGGTACCGATCTTGGCGAACAGGCTCGCACCCGGGCTGAGATCGGTCTCGGCCGCCCAGAACAGGCGCGCGTCGAGGGTCTCGGTGACCCGCATCGGCGCGTCGGTGGCGACGATCACCTGTCCGCGGGAGGCGTCGATCTGGTCGGCCAGCACCAGGGTGACCGACTCGTCCTCGCCGGCCTCGGGCAGGTCGCCGTCGGCGGTGTAGATCCGCGCCACCGTGGACGTGCGGCCGGAGGGCTGGACCGTCACCGAATCGCCCGGGCGCACCCGGCCGCTGGCGATCCGGCCGCTATAGCCGCGGAACTCGGAATCGGGCCGGTTGACCCACTGCACCGCCATCCGGAACGGTGCGTTCAACGCCTCCGCGCGGACCGGCACGGTCTCGAGGTAGTTGAGCAGCGGGCCGCCCGTGTACCAGGACGCGGCGACCCCGGCCTCCACGACGTTGTCGCCGTTCTTGGCCGAGAGCGGGATCGCCTTGACCTCGGAAAAATTCAGCCCCCGGGCGAAGTCGGAGAAACCCGCCACGATGCCGTCGAAGGTGCCCTGCGCCCAGCCGACGAGGTCCATCTTGTTCACCGCCAGCACGACCCGGCGGATCCCGAGATTCGAGACCAGCAGCGCGTGGCGCCGCGTCTGGCGGGTCAGGCCCTGGCGGGCGTCGACCAGGATCACCGCCACGTCCGCCGTCGAGGCGCCGGTGGCCATATTGCGGGTGTACTGCTCGTGGCCGGGGGTGTCGGCCACGATGAAGGAGCGCTTGTCGGTGGAGAAGAACCGGTAGGCGACGTCGATGGTGATGCCCTGCTCGCGCTCGGCCTGGAGGCCGTCCACCAGCAGCGCGAGGTCCATCTCCTGCCCTTGCGTCCCGTGCTTGCGGGAATCCCGCTGGAGCGCCGAGATCTGGTCGTCGAAGATCTGCTTGGTGTCGTGCAGAAGCCGCCCAATCAGGGTCGACTTGCCGTCATCCACCGAGCCGCAGGCGATGAAGCGCAGCACCGCCTTGTTGCGGTGGGCGGTGAGGAAGGCCGCGTAGCCGGCCACGCGGTCGCCGAAGGCGTTGGGGGCCTGATGCAGAGTCATCAGAAGTAACCTTCCTGCTTCTTGCGCTCCATGGCGCCGGCCCCGTCCTTGTCGATCACCCGGCCCTGCCGCTCCGAGGTGCGCGCCGCCAGCGTCTCGCCGATGATCTCGGGGAGCGAGGCCGCGTCGCTCTCCACCGCGCCGGTCAGCGGGTAGCAGCCGAGCGTCCGGAAGCGGACGAGGCGCTGCTGCGGAGTCTCGCCGGGGGCGAGCGGCAGACGGTCGTCGTCCACCATGATGAGCTGGCCGTCGCGCTCCACGACGGGCCGCTCCTTGGCGAAGTAGAGCGGTACGATCGGAATGTTTTCCTGCTCGATGTAGAGCCAGATGTCGAGCTCGGTCCAGTTCGACAGCGGGAACACCCGCAGCGACTCGCCGCGCTTCTTCCTGAGATTGTAGAGGTGCCAGGGCTCGGCGCGCTGGCGCTTCGGATCCCAGCGGTGCTGCGCGGTGCGCAACGAGATGATCCGCTCCTTGGCGCGGCTCGCCTCCTCGTCGCGGCGGGCGCCGCCGAAGGCGGCGTCGAACTTGTGCTTGTCCAGCGCCTGCCGCAGGGCCTGCGTCTTCATCACGTCGGTGTGGACCTCGGAGCCGTGGCTCACCGGGCCGACACCGCGGGCGAGCCCGTCCGGGTTGGTGTGGACTAGGAGATCGAGGCCGAGTTCCTTGGCGCGGGCGTCGCGGAAGGCGATCATCTCGCGGAACTTCCACGTGGTGTCGACGTGGAGCAGCGGGAACGGCAGCCGACCCGGCGCGAAGGCCTTCAGCGCCAGATGCAGCAGGACCGACGAATCCTTGCCGATCGAGTAGAGCATCACCGGGTTCTCGGTCTCGGCGACCGTCTCCCGGAAGATGTGGATGGCCTCGGCCTCCAGCCGCTTGAGGTGGCTGAGGCGGTCAACGGTCTGTGCGGGCGTGGGGGCGCTCGGCTGCACGGCGGCGGCGAGGACGGCGCTCATCGGGCGAACTCCGGCTGGCGATGGGTTTCGGTCGGGGTGGTCTCGAAGGCGGCGGGCTCCTGGCCCGGCTGCACTGACGCGTCGGGACGCCCGACGTGCAGGCCGCATTCCTTCTTGTCTTCCTGCTCCCACCACCAGCGGCCGGCGCGCTCCGGTTCGCCGAGCTTCACGGCCCGGGTGCAGGGGGCGCAGCCAATCGACGGGAAGCCGCGATCGTGCAGGACGTTGTAGGGGACGAAATTGTCGCGCACGAAGCTGTCGACCTGCGCCCGGGACCAGTCGGCGAGCGGGTTCAGCTTGATCAGGCCGCGCGCGGCGTCGAACTCGGCGAGCGGCGTCTCGGCGCGGTTGGCCGATTGGCCGGCCCGCAGGCCCGTGAGCCAGCCGCTCGCTCCCGCGAGGGCGCGGCCCAGCGGCTCGACCTTGCGGAAGCCGCAGCAGGCCTGCCGGGCCGCCACCGAGCGCCGGAATCCGTTGATGCCCGCGTCCCGCACGAAATCCTCCGCGGCCGCGCGCTCCGGCGCGTAGGCGGTGATCCGGATGCCGTAGGCCGCTTCGGTCTCGGTCCAGGTGTCGTAGGTCTCGGCGAACAGGCGGCCGGTATCGAGGGTGACGATCTCGACGCGACCGCTCGCCTGCCCCTGGGCGAGCTTCGCCATGGCGAGCGCGTGGGTGAGCGCCTGATCCTCGACGCCGAGGCTCGTGGTGAAGACGAGCCGGCCGGGGATCTCGGCGGCGATCAGGTGAAGGCGGCTGGTCAGGTCGAGCCCGGACAGCCGCTCCGCTAGGACTTCGGCCGTCTGTCGGTCCGGACGGGTCATCGCGACGGTCCCGGGTTTGAACGTGGATCATGGGCCGGCCCGCGCCGGGCCCTGTTGTCGAACGGTCGAGATGTTCGCTATACCGAACGAAGTCAAGGCGCTTCGGTTCGCCTGCCGGGCCTGGACGCGGGGTTCGGTGTGCGGATGCGCACAGCACCCGGCGGGGTCCGGCGGCGCCCGGGTGAAAGAATCTTCTTATCGGCCGCCGAGAGGCCTTATACCGGACGCGGGCGGCCCCGCGCGGACGGACCCTACGGAGACAGTCTTGGACGCGATCGATCTCAAGATTCTCGCCCTGCTGCAGACGGACGCGACGCTGTCCATCGCGGCGATCGGCGAGCGCGTGGGCCTGTCCCAGACCCCGTGCTGGAAGCGCATCCAGAAGCTGGAGGCCGACGGCGTGATCGACCGGCGGGTGGCCGTGCTCGATCCGGTGAAGCTCGGCCTCGGGCTGACGGTCTTCGTCTCGATCGAGACGGCCGACCACTCCCAGGAGTGGCTGCAGCGCTTCGCCGCAACGGTTTCGGCCATGCCGGAGGTGCTGGAATTCTATCGGATGGCCGGCGACGTGGATTACATGCTGCGCGTCGTGGTCGCCGACATGCAGGCCTACGACAGCTTCTACAAGCAGCTGATCGCGGTGCTGCCCCTGAAGAACGTCACGTCCCGCTTCGCCATGGAGAAGGTGAAATCCACGACCGCCCTGCCCCTGCCGGCGCCGCCCAGGAACGGGCGCCACCTGCCCGGGACGGGGCCGGTCCTCGCCGTGGTCGGAGAATGATTTTCTCTTATCTCGCGCTGCAGCGAATGTGATGTTCCAAGATTCGTCCGTTCTGTAAAACGAACGCCTTTCGATTGACACAGGCCGCGCAGGCCACGACATGGTTCCCTGATGTCCCGCCAGAATCTCCTTCCGCGCACCGCCCCGTTCGGGGACGGCGAGCGCGCCAGCCTCGACGCGGTGCTGGGTGCCGCGAGCCCGACGCAGCGCGCGTGGCTCGCCGGCTTCCTGGCGGGCCTCGACGCCGCGGGCGGCCAGCCGGCCGCGGTCCCGGCCGCCCCGCCCAAGGCCGCCGCGCCGCTGACCGTGATCTACGCGAGCGAATCGGGGAATTCCGAGGCGCTCGCCGGCTCCGTCGCAAAGCTCGCGCGTAAGCAGGGCTTCAAGCCGAAGGTTGTGGATTTCGCCGACCTCGACGTGTCGACCCTGCCCAAGGCCGGCAAGCTCATCGCCATCGCGGCGACCTGGGGCGAGGGCGAGCCCCCCGCCCGCGCCGTGCGGGCCTACGGCGAGCTGATGGGGGAGGGCGCCCCGCGCCTCGACGGCGTCGAGTTCGCGGTCCTGGCGCTCGGCGACACCTCCTACGCGGAGTTCTGCGCCATCGGGAAGGCGCTCGACGCCCGGTTCGAGGCCCTGGGGGCCAAGCGCGCCGCCGAGCGCGCCGACCTCGATCTCGATTTCGAGACGCCGGCCGCCGACTGGATCAAGGGCGCGCTGAAGGCGCTCGCCCCGGCCGAGACGTCCGACAACGTGGTGGCGGTGGACTTCGCCCGTGCCGGTGCCGGCGAGGACGACGAGGCCGAGCCGAGCCGCGAGCCCCTGGTGGTCGAGGTCGTCGAGCACGTGAACCTCAACTCCTCGCGCTCCGACAAGGAGACGATCCACCTCGCGCTGGCCTTCGAGGACGGCGCCCCGGCCTATGAGCCGGGCGATTCGCTGGAGATCTTCCCCGAGAACGACCCGCTTCTGGTGGACGAGATCCTCAACGCTTCGGGGCTCTCGGGCGACGAGGCCCTGCGCCGGGCGCTGCTCGCCGAGCGGGACATCACCACGCTCTCGGCCGCCACGATCGAGCGGTTCGTGAAGGCCACCGGCCATACGGACGCCCAGACGCTCATCGACAGCGGCGAGGCCAAGGCCTGGATCGAGGGCCGGCACCTGATCGACCTGCTCGAGACCTTCCCGGCCAAGCTGACGGCCGAGCATATCGGCACGATCACCCGGCCGCTGCCACCCCGGGCCTACTCGATCGCCTCCTCGCGCAAGGAGGTGGGCGACGAGGTCCACCTCGCCATCGCGGCGGTGCGCTACGAGACCCACGGCCGCGCCCGCTCAGGGGTCGCCTCGGTCCACGTGGCCGACCGGATCCGCGACGGCGCCAAGCTGCGGGTGCGGCTGAAGCCGAACCGGCATTTCCGCCTGCCGCAGGATCCGGCCACCGACATCATCATGGTCGGGCCGGGCACCGGCGTCGCGCCGTTCCGCGCCTTCGTGCAGGAGCGCCGGGCGATCGAGGCGCCCGGACGGTCGTGGCTGTTCTTCGGCGACCGTCACTTCACCCACGACTTCCTGTACCAGCTCGAATGGCAGGAGGCCCTGGAGGACCGGTCGCTCACGCAGATCGATGTGGCCTTCTCGCGGGACCAGCCGGAGAAGATCTACGTCCAGGACCGGATCACCCATCACGCGCGGGAGGTGGTCTCCTGGCTGGACGGGGGCGCGTATTTCTACGTCTGCGGCGATGCCAAGAACATGGCCAAGGACGTGCGCAGCGCCCTGGTGAAGGCCTACGAGACCACCAAGGATCTGAGCGCCGTCGACGCCGAGGCGCAGGTCGCGGCGCTGGAGCGCAGCCACCGCTACCAGCAGGACGTTTACTGAGACACACGAACCCTCCCCCCTCCGCGGGGGAGGGTGCCTGCGGAGCAGGCGGGAGAGGGGAGCGCGACGGTTCAGGATGAATCGCCCGTCGCGACATCTCCGGTCCCGTCGCTCCCCTCTCCCGACCCTCGCTCACGCGCGGGCCACCCTCCCCCGCAGAGGGGGGCGGGAGGTCCAGCGGCAAGCGGTTTGATCATTCGAAGACGAACGGCCATGACTGACACCAAGCGCGTCTACGAGACCCCGCCGACCGAGCGGCCGATCACCGACGCCGAGGCCGCCCGCGCGGCCCAGCTCGCGGCGAACGAGCACATCAAGATCGCCAGCGGCTATCTCCGCGGCACCCTGGCGGACGGGCTCCTGAAGCACGCCACCGGGGCGATCTCGGAGGATGACGGGCAGCTCGTGAAGTTCCACGGGATGTACCTGCAGGACGACCGCGACCTGCGCCCCGAGCGGACCAAGAAGAAGCTCGACAAGGCCTACAGCTTCATGATCCGCCTGCGCATCGCGGGGGGCGTGATCAGCCCGAAGCAGTGGATGGCCCTCGACCACATCGCGGTCACCTATGCGGGCAGCGCCCTGCGCGCCACGACGCGCCAGACCTTCCAGTATCACGGCGTCATCAAGTCGAACCTGAAGCGTACGATGGCGGCCATCGACGCCACGCTGCTCGACACGATCGCGGCCTGCGGCGACGTCAACCGCAACGTCATGGCGGCGACGAACCCCGCCCAGGTCGGCGCCCACAGGGCCGCCTACCAGCTCGCCAAGGACATCTCCGATTCGCTGCTGCCCAAGACCAGCGCGTGGCGCGAGATCTGGCTCGACGGCGAGCGCGTGGCCGGCGGCGAGGAGGAGGCCGAGATCGAGCCGGTCTACGGCCGGACCTACCTGCCGCGGAAGTTCAAGACCGTGGTGGCGGTGCCGCCGTCCAACGAGGTCGACATCTTCGCCCACGACCTCGGCTTCATCGCGATCCTCGACAAGAAGAACCGGGTCACCGGCTGGAACGTCACGGTGGGCGGCGGCATGGGCATGACCCACGGCGAGCCCGACACCTTCCCGCGCACCGCCGACGTGATGGGCTTCGTGGAGCCTGAGGACGCCATCAAGGTCGCCGAGGCCGTGATGACGGTCCAGCGCGACTGGGGCAACCGGAAGAACCGCAAGAACGCCCGGCTCAAGTACACGATCGAGCGCTACGGGCTCGACGCGTTCCGGGCCGAGGTGGAGACGCGGATCGGCAAGACGCTCGGCGCGCCCAAGCCCTTCGCATTCACCGGCAACGGCGACCGCTTCGGCTGGACCGAGGGCGACGACGGCCGCCACCATCTCACGCTCTACGTCCCCTCCGGGCGGATCAAGGACATCGAGGGCGGCGCGCAGTTCCTCACCGGCCTGCGCCGGATCGCCGAGGTGCACCAGGGCGATTTCCGCCTGACCGCCAATCAGAACGTGATCATCGCCAACGTGCCGGCGGAGCAGCGCGCGGCGATCGAGGCGCTGGTCGACGAACACGGGCTCACCAAGGGCGCAGGCGCGCTCCGGCGCAATTCCATCGCCTGCGTGGCCCTGCCGACCTGCGGCCTCGCGCTCGCCGAGAGCGAGCGCTACCTGCCGGACCTGATGACCGAGCTGGAGCAGAGCCTCGCGTCCCATGGCCTCGCCGAGGAGGAGATCACGATCCGCTCCACCGGCTGCCCGAACGGCTGCGCCCGGCCGTTCATCGCCGAGATCGGCCTCGTGGGCCGCGGTCCCGAGCGCTACCACCTCTATCTCGGCGCCGCCTTCGACGGCTCACGGCTGAGCAAGCTCTACCGGGAGGACGTGGCGGCCTCCGAGATCCGCGACACCCTCGACCCGCTGTTTGCCGACTACGCGAAGGGCCGGCAGCCGGGCGAGCATTTCGGCGACTACCTGATCCGGGCCGGGCACGTGGCCCGCACCACCAACGGCCCGGACTTCCATGAGCGGACCGGGGCGCTCAAGCCGGCGGTACAGGGCTGATTCGCGCGGCGCGGGCGGCACGCGGCGCCGCCCGCTGACCGGGTCTTCGACCCCCTTGCACGTTTTGGGTGCAGATCCGGCGCATTCGTACGATTCCGGGCGGCCCCGATCTCAAAATTCTTAGTTATTCCAATGTGATAATGTGGCTGCCCCGCCACGTTCGGGAAGTTCTACCCGAAATCGCACGTCGCCTGACGCGCCCGCATTGAAAAACCAGCCCCGCTCGCCTCAAGGAACCGTGTGCCCGTACGGCTCACGTTTTCTTGAGAGTGATTATAAACAATGTCCTGGGACAGCGGCCGCACACGGCGCAGCATTTCGAACGATCGCAAGACCAGATTATCGCTCCGTACTGCACTGACGACGTCCCTGATTTTGGGATCGACGACTTTAACAAACGCGCAAATTACTGACTCATCCGATGAGGTGACTCTCTCGGAACTGAGCGTCACCGGCACCGGTCCTGCGGTGGAACGGGCCGGCGGTCCGGTGGTCGGCTACCGGGCCACCCGCTCGGCCACGGCGACCCGCACCGACACGCCCCTGCGCGACACGCCGCAATCGGTCCAGGTCGTGCCGCGGGACGTGCTGGTCGACCAGCAGGACATCCGCCTGAGCGACGCGCTGCAGAACGTCAGCAGCGTCCAGCCGGGGGGAACGATCCAGGGCCGCAGCGACACCTTCATCATCCGCGGTTTCAGGACCCAGACCTACGCCATCGACGGCGTGCTCCTGAATCAGGCCGGCACCTTCTCGACGGTCACCCGGGATCTCGCCGACGTGGAGCGGATCGAGGTGCTGAAAGGTCCGGCCTCGGTGCTGTACGGGCGCGGCGATCCTGGCGGCCTGATCAACATCGTCACGCGTCAGCCGACACTTGTCCCCTCCGGCGACATCAACCTGCAGGGCGGCAGCTTCGGCTTCCGGCGGGTTCAGGGCTCGGTGTCGAGTGCGATCGAGGGGGTGGACGGCTTGGCCGCGCGCCTCAGCTTCGCCGGCCAGTCGGACCCGACATTCCGCAACTTCTACGGCCGGGACAATTCCCGGACCTTCGTGGCTCCGGCCTTCACGTGGAACCCGAGCCCGGACACGCGGGTGACGTTCCTCGGCGAGTTCACCCGGCTGGATTCGCAGTATGACGAGGGGCTGGTCGCCCGGAACGGCGGCGTCCCGCTCGACAATATTTCGCGCTACTATGGCGAGCCGTTCTCCCGCTACAACGGCACGGCGAATTTCGGCCTGCTGAAAGTCGAGCACGACCTCACCGAGAACATCACGCTCCGCGAAGTCCTCAACGCCCAGTGGGGCGGCTTCAACTTCCTGGCGACACGCGCGACCGGACTCGCCAGCCGCAACACGCTGGTGAGCCGGCGCGAGACCGCGGGCTACTCGACCTACGCCTCCGTCGACAGCCAGACCGAGATCGTGGCGAAGTTCGACCTGCTGGGCTTGCGGCACACCGTGCTGGCCGGCGTCGAATACAGCAACGGCTACCGGCATTCCTACACGACGCAGAGCACCAACTACCCGTCGGTCAGCTTCCTGAACCCGGTTCCCGGATCCGCCATCGTCGGCCTGCAATTCCAATCGGATCTCAAGCAGAAGAACGAGCTGAACGGCCTCTACGTGCAGGATCAGATCGATCTCGGCCTCGGCCTGCAACTACTGGTCGGCGTCCGTTACGATACCGGCACGCAGTATTATTTCAGCCGCATCCCGACCTCGCGTACGATCCCACCCGATCAGCAGCTGTCCGGCACCTCGCCGCGCGTCGGCCTCGTCTATCGGCCGGTGGAGCCGCTGACGCTCTATGCGAGCTACACGACCTCGTTCAAGCCGCAGACCGACAACGTCTACGGAGCCGTCAATCCGCACCCTGAGACCGGCGAACAATACGAGATCGGCAGCCGGCTCGACCTCAACCCCGATCTGACCCTGTCCACGGCGGCGTTCCGCATCACCCGCAACAACGTCTCGGCCCCTGACCCGGTCAACACCGGCTTCTCGGTGATCACCGGTCAGCAGCGCTCCGAGGGCGTCGAGGCCGATCTCGCCGGACAGATCCTGCCGGGCTGGAAGGTCATCGGCGCGGTCAGCTTCCTCGATGCGCGGATCACGCGGGACACGACCTACGCGGTCGGCAACCGCCTGGTGGGAGCTCCGTCCTTCAGCGGCAGCCTCTGGTCGACCTACGCGTTCCAGGAGGGCTTCCTGCGCGGCTGGAACGTCGGCGCCGGGATCACCTATGTCGGACGGCGCACCGGCGATCTCAACAACAGCTACACGGTGGGCGGCTACGCCCGGCTCGACGCAGCCGTGTTCTACGACTTCAACGAGCACGCCCGGTTCTCGATCAACCTGCGCAACCTGACCGATCGGCGCTACATCGAGCAGCCGTTCAACCAGTTCAACAACCTCCCCGGCGCGCCGTTCTCGGTGCTGGCGACGATCACGGCGCGGCTGTGAGCCGGTCGTGGATCCGCAGCCTGCTCGGCGGAGCCGTCCTGGCAGCACTGACGCTGCCTGCTCCCGCGGCCGGGCGGCCCCGAACGGTGCTGATCGTGGTCAAGCCGGACAACCCGCGGATCGCCACCGACCGGGCGGTCGCGGCCCACCTCGAAGGCCGCGGATACCGGGTCACCCTCGGCAGCCAGTACGATCCGGTGGCCCGGGGCTACGACCTCGTGATCCTGTCCTCGAACATCCGCAGCCGCGACCTGCTCGGAGCCTATCGCGACGTTCCCGTGCCGGTTCTGACCTGGGAGAGCGACCTGCTCGACGACCTGGGCATGGCCGGCAAGAAGCACGACCGCGACTTCGGCAAGGCGCCGGCCGAGCACTTCGTCTGGCTGGTCAACGCCCCCCACACGCTGGCGGCGGGCCTCGCCGCGGGGATCCACGCGGTCTACGCGAAGGATGCGCCGATGAACTGGGGCAAGCCCGGCCTCGGCGCCGCGATCATCGCCACCGTGCCGGGGGAGCCGGACCACGCCGTCATCTTCGGCTACGAGAAGGGCGCGACGATGGATTACGAGGCGATCGCCCCGGCCCGGCGGACCATGTTCCTGCTCGACAACGAGACCTTCGGCAACCTGACGGGTTCGGGGCTCGCCCTGTTCGACGCCGCCGTCGACTGGACTGCCGGGGCGCCACGCCCGCCCGACTAGGACCCGTCCGGTCGCCGGTTCAGGGATTGGCCTCGCGTAGGGTCGCCGGCACGGCCTCCGGCCGGCGCCGGGCGGCCGCGCGGCGGCGCAGGACGTAGAGGGTCAGGCCGGTCGCCGCGAAGCCCGGCAGGGCGAGCGCCGCGAGGCAGAACAGCAGGGCGAACAGGTCGCCGAAGAAGCGGCCGCGATGGACCTCCAGGATGTTGTCCATGAGGCGCTTGCCCAGAGGCCTGTCGGCGGCGTGCTCGGCGGCCAGCAGCGCGCCGGTGGCGGCGTCGTAGCGGGCCTCGTTGCGGGCGCTCGGGTCGTCGACGCCCTTCGGCAGCCAGCGGATCCGGATCGCCTTCGCGTCGGGGCTCGGCAGGGTCAGGATCGCGGTGCCCGCCGCGCGTCCCTCGCCGGCCCGGAAAGCGGCCCAGGCCTGATCGAGGGCCGCCGGGCCGGATGCGTCGGCCTGCATCGCGGGGGCGGCCTTGCGGCCGGCGGCGCGCATCGGCTTCGACGCCGCGCGCTCGCCCACCAGCAGCCCCAGGGCGGCGTCCTTGAAGGACGGGTAGGACCACGTCAGCCCCGTCAGCGCCATGACGAGGTAGACCGGCATCAGCCACGTCCCCGCCACGGCGTGGAGCGACCACCACCGCGCCCGGCCCGGGCGGGACAGGCTCGGCTTCAGCCAGATCCGCCAGCGGTGGACCTTGGGCCAGCGCAGGCAGAGGCCGGTCCCCAGGAAGATCAGCAGCGCGACCACGCAGGCGCCCGTGATCGTGCGCCCCCAGCCCTTGGAGCCGCCGGGCAGAAGCAGCCAGCGGTGCAGATCCCGCACCGTCGTGAACGCCCCCTCCAGCCGCACGGGGCCGAGCACCGCGCCGTCATAGGGGTCGGCGTAGACCGCGGGCGGGCGCTCGCGGGTCGCGGGATCCCGGGCGAAGCGGACAGGGGCGCTCGCCGCCGGGTCGTCCGACAGGGTGAGGCTGCTCACCGGAACCCCGGCCTGCGCCTCGATCCGTGCCGCGAGCGCAGAGGGCGAAAGCGCCTGCCGGTCGCCGGCCGTCACAACGAGCCGGTCGCGGTTCGCGAAGGCGGTGACCGCCTCCTCGTAGCTCATCAGCGCCCCGGTCAGGCCCATCAGCGCGAGCACGAAGCCGGCGGTGAGGCCCAGCACCCAGTGCAGGCGGAAGAGGATGGTCCGGAGGGAGGGAATCACGCATGGCATGGCAGTCGTGGCTGCCTAGCAGAGCGCGGCCAAGCTGACGACGCCGCGGCGCGCATACCCCGTTCCCGTCAGGTGATCGGCGCCGGGTTGAACAGGGTCAGGTCGTTGAACAGCCCCCACTGGTCGGACCAGGGTCGCTTGCGCCCGCTCGCCACGTCGAGGATCAGGTGGAACAGCTCCCAGCCGACCTGCTCGATCGTCGCCGCGCCGGTGGCGATCCGGCCGGCATCGAGGTCGATCAGGTCGGACCAGCGCTCGGCCAGCTCGGTCCGGGTGGCGACCTTGATCACCGGCGCCTGGGCGAGACCGTAGGGCGTGCCGCGGCCGGTGGAGAACACCTGTAGGGTGATGCCCGAGGCGAGCTGCAGCGTGCCGCAGACGAAGTCGCTCGCCGGGGTCGCGGCGAAGATCAGGCCTTTTTCGCGCACGCGCTCGCCCGGGGCCAGCACGCCGGAAATCGCGCTCGTCCCGGACTTGGCCACCGACCCAAGCGCCTTCTCGACGATGTTGTTGAGGCCGCCCTTCTTGTTGCCGGGCGAGGGGTTGGCCCGGCGGTCGGCCTCGCCCTTGGCGAGGTAGGCATCGTACCACGCCATCTCGCGGATCAGGGCCTCGGCGACCTCCGGGGTTTTGGCGCGCGGGGTGAGGAGGTGGATGGCGTCGCGCACCTCGGTCACCTCCGAGAACAGTACGGTGGCGCCGCAGCGGACCAGCAGGTCGGCCGCGAAGCCGAGCGCCGGGTTGGCGGTCACCCCCGAGAAGGCGTCGCTGCCGCCGCATTGCAGGCCGACCACCAGGTCGGAGGCCGGGCAGGTCTCGCGGGTGCGCCGGTTCAGCACCTCCAGGCGGGCCTCGGCCATCGCCAGGATGCTGTCGATCATCGCCGAGAAGCCGCGGTGGCGCTCGTCCTGCAGGCGCACCACCCCGTCGCCGGCCGCGCCGGCATCCGGCAGCAGGCGCTCCGAAACCAGCTTCTCGCAGCCGAGCCCCACCACCATCACTTCGCCGCCGAAATTCGGGTTCTGCGCGAGGCTCTGGAGCGTCCGGATCGGCACCACCGCCTCGGGGGCGTTGATGGCGACGCCGCAACCGTAGGCGTGGGTCAGGCCGACCACGTCGTCGACATTGGGGTAGCGCGGCAGCAGTTCCTGCTTGATCCGGCGGATCGCCACGTCGAGGGTGCCGGCGACGCATTGCACGCTGATCGAGATCGCCAGGATGTTCTTGGTGCCGACCGACCCGTCCGCGTTGCGGTAGCCCGCGAAGGTGTAGCCCTCCAGCGGGGGCAGGGGGGCCGGCACCCTTGTGGCCAGCTCCAGGGCATCGAGGGCGGGGGCCAGCGGTGTCGCGACCCGGGATTCCTCCACCCAGGCGCCCCGGGGGATCGCCTGGGTGGCGATGCCCACCACCTCGCCGTAGCGGCGCACCGCGCCGCCCTCCGGGATGTCGCTGAGCGCGACCTTGTGGCCCTCCGGCACGAACTCGACGAGTTCCAGCCCGTCCGGAAAAACCGTGCCGGCCGGCAGCCCGAAGGCGTTGACCACGATGGCGACGTTGTCGTGCGCGCTCAGGCGGATCGTGCGCGGCACGTCGCCGGCGGCTTGGGGGCGGGGCGGGGCTTCAATGGCGGCCTGCATCGCAAAATCCTTTCGACACAATGCAGTGGAGTCCAAGGGGAGCATCCCTTTGGCGGGGTCTCGGGGGCAGAGCCCCGAGTTTTCTGGCCCCGAGAATCTTGCAGGGCGCTGCCCTGCACCCGCGAAAGGTCTCGACCTTTCGAAACCAGGATTGGGCCGTTCTTCGGGCTAGCTTGCCGTCCGAAAACGCCCGGCCAGCGCCTCGGCGTTGCGGGCGAGCAGGCCCAGATCCGAGCCCACGGCGGTGAACCGGGTGCCGGCCGCGATGTAGCGCTTGGCCAGCTCCTCGCTCGGCGTGAGGATGCCGGCGTGCTTGCCGGCCTTCGCGATCCGGCCGACGGCCTCCTCGATGGTGCGGACCACCTCGGGGTGTCCCTGCTGGCCCAAATAGCCGAGGCTGGTCGACAGGTCGCCGGGCCCGATGAACACGCCGTCGACGCCCGCGACGGCGGTGATCGCGTCCAGATTGTCCAAGGCGCGGCGCGACTCGACCTGGACGATCACGCAGATCTCGGCCTCGCAGCGCGTGTGGTAGTCCGGGATCCGGCCGAACCGGGCGGCCCGGGGGGCCTGCGAGAAGCCGCGGATGCCCCGGGGGGCGTAGCGGGTCGCCGCGACCACGCGCTCGGCCTGCGCGGCATCGTCGATGTTGGGGATCATCAGCGACTGCGCGCCGGCATCCAGGATGCGCTTGATGGCGATGGGATCGTCGCTCGGGACCCGCACCACCGGGTTGGTGGCGTTCTCCATCATCGCCTGGAGCTGGACGTAGATGTCCCGCAGGTCGTTGGCCGAGTGCTCCATGTCGAGCAGCAGCCAGTCGAACCCGGCCCCGGCGACGATCTCGGTCGAGATCGGGCTCGCGAGGCTGCACCACAGGCCGACCTGCTGGCGCCCCTCGGCGAGGGCGGCCTTGAAGCGGTTGGTGAGGCTGTCCATCGCGAAGTTCATCCCTGCAGCTCCGGGCGTCTGCGCGCCGTCCGCGCCGTCCGCGCCGTCCGCGCCATCAGGCGCCCCTTCCGCGCGAAGGTCAAAGCCAAAGGCTGGATCGATCGATGCGCCGGCGGCATCAACCGGCGCGCCCGGACCCGTCCGCCAGCCCGTCCGACAGGATCGCGATCAGGCGGGCGATCAGGGGATCGTCCGCGTCGCGCCGCCACGCCAGGACCAGCTCGACCGGCCGCGGGACCGGCAGGGCGAGGGGACGGAAGACGACACCCTCGAAGCGCAGGCACTCGGCCGCGGCCGGGACCAGCGCGATCCCCAGGGCGGCCCGCACGAGGGCCAGGATCGAGTGGATCTGCGTGAGCTGCTGCACGATCCGGGGCTGGATACCCGCCTCGGTGAGCAGGCCGAGGACGAGGTCGTGGAAGTAGCGGGATTCGTTCGGCGCGTAGGCGATGAGGGCTTCGCCGCCGAGGTCGCCGGGTGCGAGCCGGGCGCGCCGGGCCAGGGGGTTTTCGGCGGGCAGCGCGACCACGAGGGGTTCGGCGAGGGCCCGGACGGAACGCAGATCCGGATGCGTCACGGGCGGCCGCACCAGGGCGGCGTCGAGGCTGCCGGCGCGGAGCGCCTCGACCTGATCCTGGCTGACCATCTCCCGCAGCGCGAGGGTGACCTCCGGCAGCGCCCGCCGGAGCACGATGACGAGGCGCGGCAGGAAATCGTAGGCCGAGGCCGCCGTGAAGCCGAGCTTCAGGATGCCGGCGCGTCCCGCCGCGACCTGCCGGGTGACGTGAGCCGCGCCCTCGGCGAGCCGCAGGATCCGCTGCGCCTCGGGCAAGAAGCTGCGCCCGGCCGCGGTCAGCCGGACGGAGCGGCTGGTGCGCTCCAGGAGCCGCACGTCGAGGACACGCTCCAGCACCTGGATCTGCCGCGACAGGGGCGGCTGCGTCATGTTCAGACGGGCGGCCGCGCGTCCGAAATGCAGCTCCTCCGCGACCGCCGCGAAGCACCGGAGCTGGCTGAAGTCGAACATGGGGACTCCGTGGCATGCCGGGGTCGGACCTGAGAAGGCCGGAAGCGACCGCGCACGCTCAGGGCGTGCCGCACCCCGACGGGGGCGGCACGATCCCGACAGAGCCGATCAGCAGGTCAGCCGACGGCCTTCCTTGCGCCCGAACACCCGCCAATGCGCGGCGCCGGATTCCATCTGGCCGTTGGCGATGGCGCGGCGGACATCCGGGTTGCAGCGCAGATACTCGCGCTCGTCGAACCCGTAGGTGGCGCGCCCGCGATAGTCGTCGTCCCGGTCGCGGTAGCCCCGATCGCGGGACTCGTAATCGCCGCGATCCCGGTAACCCCGGTCGCGATAGCCGTAATCGTCGTCGTAGGGGCGGGGCTGCGCCATGACCGGGCCGACCACACCCAGAATGCCGATGCTCAAAGCGGCCGCCGTCAGAAGCGCCTTCATGATTCCAGTTCTCCTATCGGTGGGCTGAAACGCACCGCGCCGGGATTGGTTCGATCGGCTTGACCGTGCGGAGGCATCTCGATGCGCGGCGTGTCCACGCTCGACAGCGATTCGGCAGCGTTGCCGGTGGCCATCGACCGTGCCCCGTCGCAGCGGGGGCCCTCCGGATTCACGCCGCCCCGGGTACCCACGACAATCCAGTGGTGAAACTCGAAAGTCTGAATCCGACCGGACTCCGCAGACGAACCGATGAGTTCCGACCGATCGGTCGTACAGAAAATCAGAACTGTTCGAATTCTTAAAGACATATGTTGACTCGATCCATTCATTTTTCATAGCGGTCGGCCATATCAGCAAAGCAAGCCGGTAGGTCGATGCGTTCGAACCCATGTGGCGGCACCCGTTTCCTTCGTCACGTCTTGCGAAAGCTTGGGGGAGGTCGCCCCAGGTCGCGGGCGGCACTCGCCGCCATGGCGATCACGGCGACGGGCGCCCCTGCGACGGGACAGGTCCTGGCCGCACAACCGGAGGCGGCCCCGTCCGAGCGGATGCATCACACGGCGCCGGGCCGGACCCACCTCGCCGACGTCCCCCGGACCGCAAATCCGGTCGCGTCCCGAACCGGAGGCTCCCCGTCACCGGGCCATGTGATGCTCGACGCGTTGTCGGTGGAAACCCAAGGCGGCGCAGCGCGGCCGGAATTTCCGCCGCCCACCGGCACGATCGGGCAGCCGCCGGAGGCTTTCGCCGGCGGCCAGGTCGCGAGCGGCGGCCGGGTCGGGTTCCTCGGCAATCGCGGCCTGTTCGACACACCGTTCACGCAGGCGAACTACACCGCGGCGCTGATCCGCGATCAGCAGGCTCGGACGCTCGGCGACGTGCTGGCGAACAACGCCGCCGTCCTTCCGGCGCAGCCGCCCTTCACCACGCAGCAGAACATCCAGGTCCGCGGCTTCTGGGTGAACGCCCGGGACTTCGCGTTCGACGGCCTGTACGGACTCGCCTCCCCGTACCAGCCCGCGGTCGAGGGGCTCGAGCGGGTCGAAGTCCTGACCGGCCCGGGGGCCTTCCTGTACGGCTTCCCACCCTCCGGGAGCGCGGTGGGCGTCATCAACCTCGTCCCCAAGCGGGCCGCCGAAACGCCGCTGACGCGCATCACGGCGCAGGTCCTGGCGCGCGGCACCGTCGGCGCGGCCTTCGATCTCGGCCGGCGCTTCGGGGACGGCAACGCCGTGGGCGTCCGGATCAACGGTGCCTCTCGGGACGGAGCGACCCCGCTCGACCACCAGCGCCAGGGATTCGGGGTCCTGACGCTCGGCCTGGACTATCGCGGGGCGGACCTCCGGCTGAGCCTGGATGCCGGGTACCAGCACATCGACATGGACGCGAGCAGCTACGGCTTGGTGGTTCTGCCGGGCGTGCCGATCCCGAGGGCGCCCAAGCTCACCCGCAACGTGCAGCAGCCGTGGGAGCGCAGCGACATCGATCAGGGTTTCGGCGTCCTGCGCGCGGAGTACGATCTCACGCCGGACGTCACGCTGTTCGGCGCCCTCGGCGGCTCGCGGTCGCAGCGCGATTTCTTCGCGACGAATCCCACGATCACGGGCCGATCGGGGGCGGTCGTGCAGGCGCTGGGAACCATCTCCGCCGAGAACCTGCAGTGGACCGGGGAGGTCGGCCTGCGCGGCCGTCTCCAGACAGGGCCGGTCGATCACGCAGTCGCCCTCGTCGTCACGCATTACGGCGCCGACGAGCCGTTCTCCAGGTCCATCACCGCGCAGATCCGGACACGGCTCGACGCGCCGGTCTTCGTGCCGCGACCGGCCCGGCCGACGGCGCGCCCGGAGGTGACGACCCAGTCGCGCTACGACGGCGTCGCGGTGACCGACACCCTCTCCGTCCTCGACGGGGCCATCCAGCTCATCGCCGGCGGCCGTCTCCAGGAGGTTCAGCGGGATTACGCGCGGCCGGGTGGCGGATTCCAGTCACGCTACGACAAGGCGGCAGCGACCCCGCTCGCGGCGCTGATCGTCAAGCCCTGGGATCACCTGTCCTTCTATGTCAGCTACGCGGAAGGCTTCGGATTCGGGCCGAACCCGCCCACCAACGCGCGCAACGCCGGTGCGGCGTTGCCGCCGGTCAGGACCAGTCAGGTGGAGACCGGCGCCAAGCTCGATCTCGGTCCTGTCGGGCTGACCCTCGCGGCGTTCGAGATCCGGCAACCCTTCGGCGTTCTCGATCCCAGGACGCTCACCTTCGCCCTGGACGGCGAGCAGCGCAATCAGGGCCTCGACCTGAACGTCTTCGGCGCGCCGGTCGAGGGGCTGCGGGTGCTGGCAGGCCTGACGCTGCTCGACGGACGCCTCGCCAGGACCGCGGGCGGCCTCTCCGATGGCCACGTCGCCCCCGGCGCACCCGCCGCGCAGCTCAGCCTCGGCGGCGAGGTGGATCTGCCCGCCTGGCTCCTGAAGGACCTCACCCTGACGGGACGCGTGATCTACGCGTCGGCCCAATCCTACGATCAGGCGAACACGCAGAGGATTCCGGATTGGGCGCGCCTCGATCTCGGTATCCGCTACAGCGTCACGGCGAACGGAACGCCGCTGACGGCGCGCTTCAACGTCGAGAACGCGGGCGGCGCGCGGTACTGGGCGTCGGTGGGGTCGTCCGTCCTGAGTTACGGATCGCCCCGGACGTTCCTGGCCTCCCTCACCGCCGATTTCTGAGCGCCCGGCGCGTGGGGCGTTGCGGCAGGCCTCCGACGGTCACGGCGTACGCGATACCCTCCGGTCGGGCCGCCGCGAATCCGGCCCTCGGCCGGCCCGCGGCGGGTCGGACTTACATGCGGTGCATCATGCGGTGATGCATCTCGCGACGCATCATGTGACGCTCCATCCGGTGGCGCATCATCCGACGCTCCATGCGGCGGCGCATCATGTGGCGCTCCATCCGGTCCATCTGGACGGTCGAGACCAGGCCGGCGGGCGCGGCGACGGCGGCGGGCGCGATCGGGGCGGCGGAGGCCGGAAGCGCCAGGGTCCCGCCGAGGGCGGCGAGCAGCGCGGCGGTGATGATCGAATGACGCACGGGGAAAATCCTCTCTCGCCGCCCCGGTGGGGACGGACATGCTCCACGAGCCCGCGATGGAAGGAAAACCATCCGCGGCCCGCCCAGGAAGCCCCAGGCTGCCGGGATGGTTCCCAGGGTTGAACCCCCGATGTCGATATCGCTTCCGGGCGATCGATGATGCCGATTTGCATCAGCGGTCACCGGTGCCACGCAGCGCCGTCGTTCATCATGACGCCTCAGCAGACAGCTCTGGGCAGCATGACATTCACGCGTGCCTGGTACGTCACAGAGTGCAACCCACCGCGGGTTCCGGACTTCGTCCCGTCCGCGTATCGCAGCCAGCGCTGGCCGCCGATCTCCCGTCTTCGGCCAAGCCGAACCGCGACAAGCCGAACCGCGTCAAGCCGAACCGCGTGCTGCCGGGCCCCTTCACGTGGTCGGGCGCCTACAGCGGCCTGTCCGCCGGCGGCGGCGCCCTCGGGGAACGGTCGGTGTTCACCTTCGTGACCGGCAAGATCGACGGGAGCGGCCCGCCAGCGATGCCCGGCCCGCCAGTCGAGAGCGTCCATGCCGCAGGCGGTCGGCAAGGAATCCGCAACCATCGGGTGAGAAAGCTGCAGCCGACCAGCACCGTCGGTGCTTTCGGGGCGCGGTCTGCGCCGATCGAACGGATCCGCCCGCGCTGATGCAGACAGACGCAGACGCGCTTCCCCCGGCCGCACCACCGAGCCCCGCCTCCGGGCGCGATCCGGAGCGCTGGGACGGCGCGGCCGGCTTCGGCCAGTGGCGCCTCGATCCGACGACCCGCCGCGTCACCCGCTCGGCCGGGCTCGCACGCCTCCTCGGGGCGCCGGACGCGCGCGACCTCGCCTTCGACGACCATTTCGCCTGCTATCATCCGGACGACCGCCCGGCCGTGATCGCGCGCGTGGAGGGGATCCTGTCCGGAGTCCGGCCGGCGGCCCCCTATCAGGTCCGCGCCCGCATCGTGCGGCCGGACGGCACCGGCCTCGACACGATCATCCAGGGCGTGCCCGAATACGCGCCCGACGGCGCGCTCGTCGCCCTGCACGGCATGCTCCTCGACGTGAGCGACCTCGTCCGGTCCGAGCGGCGCGCCCACGAGACCGACCTGCTCCTGCGCGGAACGCTGGAGAGCATGAACCAGGGCCTCGTGGTGCTCGACGCCGCGCAGCGGGTCCGCGTGTTCAACCGCAGCGCCGCGGAGCTGCTCGACCTGCCGGGCGACGTGCTGCGCGCAGGCGTCGCCTTCCCGGACATCCACGCCTACCAGCGCGCCCGGGGCGACTTCGCGGCCGCCGAAGCCAAGCTGCGGCTCGGGAGCGCCGGGCGCGATCTGGGGGCGCTGCCGCCCCTGTTCGACTGGCGCCTGCCCACCGGGATCACCCTGGAGGTCCGCCGCTCGGCCCTCGGGGATGGCGGCGCGATCCTGACCTTCACCGACGTGACGCAGCACCGGATCGCCGAGCAGGCGATGGAGGAGAGCGAGCGCCGCTACCGGCTGCTCACCGAGAACAGCACCGACATCGTCATCTGGTCCGACCTGACGACCTGCCGCCGCTACGTCTCGCCCGCCGTGCGCGCCGTCCTGGGCTACGATCCGGAGGACCTGATCGGGACGCAGCCCCTCGACTTCGTCCATCCCGAGGACGTGGCGGCCTACCGTGCCGTCCTCGATGCGCTGACCAGCAGTCGCACCACGCAGGCCCTGACCTGCCAGCGCTACCGGCACCGGGACGGCCAGTGGGTCTGGCTGGAGATCTCCTTCAGCCTGACCCGCGATCGGGCGACCGGCGCGGCCGACGGCTACGTCGCCACCCTGCGCGACGTGAGCGCCCGCAAGGCCGCCGAGGACGCCCTGCGCCTGAGCGAGGCACGCTACCGGGCCCTCGCCGACGCGCTGCCGCAGCTCGTCTGGATCGCCTCCGTGGAGACCGGGGAGGCGACCTACGTCAACCGGCGCTTCGGGGATTATTACGGTCCGATCGGCCCGTCCCGGGCCGCGCGCCTCGCCCGCAACCACCCGGAGGATGCGGAGCGGATGGAGCAGCTGTGGCGCACGGCGCGCGACCGGCGGACCGGCTACGAGGTCGAGGGCCGGCTGCGGCGGCACGACGGCACCTATCGCTGGCACAAGGTCGTGGTCCTGCCGATCTGGCAGGGCGAGGCGATGGTCGGGATGCTCGGCACCGCCCTCGACATCGACGAGATCGTGACGGCCCGGCGCGCCGTCGAGGAGGCGAGCGGGCTGCTGCTCCTCGCCCAGCAGGCCGCCAAGGCGGGCACGTGGCACCTCGACCTCGACAGCGGCCGGATCACGTGGTCGGCGGAGAGCGCGCGCCTGCACGGGATCGAGACCGATCGGGAGTATGGGCTCGACGCGCAGACCTGGCTCACCCTGATCGACCGCCAGGATGGCGAGCGCGCCCTGCAGGCCGCCGCGGCGGCCGCCGAGACGGGGGAGACGTTCTCGATCGAGTTCCGGGTCCCTGATCCGGCGGGCGGCGTGCGCTGGATCAACGGCGTCGGACGCGCCGCCCCCGGGCCGGACGGGCGGGCGCAGCGGGTCATCGGCCTCAACATCGACATCACCGCCCGCAAGGCCGCCGAGGCCGACCTCCTCGCCGCCAAGGCCGTGGCGGACGCGGCGCGGCTGGAGGCGGAGCGGGCGAGCGCGGCCAAGAGCGAGTTCCTGGCCGCCATGAGCCACGAGATCCGCACGCCGCTCAACGGGGTGATCGGCTACGCCGACCTGCTCCTCGACGAGCCCGACCTCGGGCCGGCGGCGCACCGGCACGCCGACCGCATCCGCACCGCCGGGGCGGCGCTCCTGACGGTGGTCAACGACGTCCTCGACTTCTCGAAGGTCGAGGCCGGGCAGATCGAGATCGTGCCCCGGCCCTTCGCCCTCGAAGCCCTCATCGACAACGCGGTCTCGATCGTGCGCCCCTCGGCCGAGCGCAAGGGCCTCGCGCTCGCCGTCACCCGCGACCCGAACCTGCCGGTCTGGGTCGAGGGCGACGAGGACCGGCTCCGCCAGGTCCTGCTCAACCTGCTCAACAACGCGGTGAAGTTCACCCCGGCGGGGCGCATCGGCCTGACGGTCGCGGCCGGCCCGGGCCGCCTGCGCTTCGAGATCCACGATACCGGGATCGGCATCCCGGCGGACAAGTGCGACCGCCTGTTCCGGCGCTTCTCGCAGGTCGACGGCTCGATCAGCCGCGAATACGGCGGGACGGGCCTCGGACTCGCCATCTCGAAATCCCTCGTCGAGCTGATGGGCGGCACGATCGGCGTCGCGAGCGCGGTCGGGTGCGGCTCGATCTTCTGGTTCGAGGCCGCCCTCCCGGAGGTTGCGCCGGTGGCGCCCGTCGCAGCCCCGTCCGCCGCGGTCGTCCGCGCGACCGGCAAGCGCCTGCTGCTGGCCGAGGACGTGCCGCTGAACCAGGACCTCGCCCGGACGATCCTCGAACGGGCCGGGCACGCGGTCGACGTGGTGGGCGACGGGGTCGACGCGGTGGCGGCGGTCCAGGCCCGGCCCTACGACCTCGTGCTGATGGACGTGCAGATGCCCGTGATGGACGGCATCGCGGCGACACGGCGGATCCGCGCGCTCGGCGACCGGCGGGGCCGGCTGCCGATCGTGGCGATGACGGCGAACGTCCTGCCGGAGCAGGTGGCCGAGCTGCGTGCGGCCGGGCTCGACGACCATGTCGGCAAGCCGTTCCGCGCGCAGGCCCTGCTCGCCGTGATCGACCGCTGGACCGGCGCGTCCGCGGCGGTACCCCCGGCCGGCACGGTCGACCGCGCCGTCCTCGACGAGATGACCGAGATGGTCGGCCGCGCCCGGATGAACGACCTGCTGGCGATGCTGGCGAAGGAACTCACCCAACGGTTCGGTACCGCCGCCCCCGAGACGAGCCGCGACCGGCTCATGCTGGACGCCCACGCGATGGTGTCGGCGGCCAGCATGGTGGGCTTCGCCGGGCTCGCCGAGTCCTGCCGGGCGGTCGAGGCCGCCTGCCGGGCGGGGGAGGACGTCGCGCCGATGCTCGGCACGCTCCAGGCCCGCACGGCGGTCACGCTCGCCGAGATCGAGGCCCTGCGGGCGGCCTGACGCCGTCTGGACCGGCGCCCTACGCGGGCGATGCCGCACCGTGCTGGACGGCGCGGATCCGGCGGCGGTGGTGAGCGTGGTGCCGGCGCCATTTCAGCACGGCGTAGCGCAGCCGGCTGTAATACGCGAAGAGGCGCGACCGGTTCGGACGCCGATGGGCGAGCTGGACACGGGCGGACCGCGCCGGGGCGGCCACGCGGCGCGCCACGACCGTCTCCGCGATGCGGGCGGGCTTCGCGTTCAGGACGGCGACCGGATCCACGAAGTTGACCTGGCGCACGGCGGAGGCCCCGCCGCAACCCACGCACAGGGAGCCGTTGAGCCGGCTCCAGAGGCGCTGCTCGCGCGCGTGGACACGCCGGTCGTTCGGATCCGACAACTCGATCGGGGCTCTCAGCATCAACGCGCGATTGGCGAGATTGGGCCTCTCGGGTACGACACCGAGGTCGTCGGGCACCTCCAGCATGGGCAGCCGGACCTGCTTCGGCTTCGCGTAGCCCGTGACCGGGAAGACGACCGTGGATGCCAGCAGAGACAGCACTGCGGATTCGAGTGCTAGGCGGCGCATCCTGGTCTCCGATTTGCGTGCTCGTCCCCCATAGCGCCGAATCGGGAGGTTCCCTACAACTAATTTTCCGTCCGAATATCCGAAAACATGCTCCGATCTCGCGAACTCGCCGCCAGGACTAATAATATGGCCCCGCCTCAGTAGCGATTGCGGAGAACAGACAGGCACAGTCTGCGCCGGCGGGCGCTCCACGTCCGTTCGAACCGGGGCGGCGGCTTCAATCAACGCGCGAAGAACGGAGCCTCTGCCAAGCTTTGCCGCATCACGCGCGCCCGGTGATTGCCGTGGCGTTGCCGGCCGGGCTGGTGACGCGGCGTTGTCCAGCCTCGACGTCGACGCCGCACAAGACGCGGCGGTTCGGCACGCGCCGCGGGGGATCGGCGCTGGGCGCACAGGCCGGATGCAGGCGCGGCATACACCTGCTGTAGACACGATATGCGTGATCATCGATCTCCGGTTGAGGAAGCCGATGAGGCGGATCGGCGACACGGCGCGGAATGCCGGTCGGGCGGGGGACAGTTCAGATGGACCAAGCGGCGGACGACGTCGTATCCGAGGCCGCGCTCGCCGCGGCCCTCGAGACCTCCGGCGGCGTCGGCTTCTGGATGTGGGACATCCGCGCCGACATGGCCCGCGCCGACTCGGTCAGCGCCCTGCTGTTCAACATCAGCCCCGCCCGGTCGCGGGACGGGGTCAGCCTGTCGGAGATCCTGGAGGCGATCCATCCGGACGATCAGGCGCATATCGCGCAGGTCATCCTGGACTGCGTTCAATCCGGCAGTTCGTACACGGCCGAGTACCGCGTGTGCTCGCCGGCGGGCCGGCTGCGCTGGGTGTTCACCCGCGGGCATTTCTACCTCGACGAGCACGGACGCCCGACCACGGGCCGGGGGGTGATCGTCGAGATCTCCGACAGCAAATCCGCCGGCCCGGCCTTCGCGCAGCGCGATGGCAGCCTGATCGATGCCCTCAACCGGGCCGCGGACCTGTGCCTGTCCCTGCACAACGCGGTCTCGCAGGTCGAGGATGCGCCCATCCTGGCGCTGACCGAGACCCTGCTGCTCGAGATCGGCCGGCACTTGGCGCAGCAGCAGCGGATCGCGCACGGCCCCGCGATGCATTGATGGGCCCCGACCGGCCCTGCAGGTCCCGGATCTTCCGCGCGATGCGCGCGGCCACGGCCTGGTCGACCGCCACCGCCCGCCCGGTGTCGTCGGGCCGGCCGCGCCCCGTCTGCAGTTCGAAGCGCGCTACGCCTGGATCGACCGGCCCCGCGCCGACCGTGCCTTCCCGATGGGCCCGGACTTCACGGTGGCCGACGCCTACCGCGACGCGCTCACGGGCTGGGGTCAGGCGTCCCGGCTGACCGCGTCCGACAGGGCCGACATCCACGTCGACGCCCTGGGCCATCTCCAGGCGTGGTACGGCCGCGCGCGTTCCCGTGAGACCGTGCGGCGCGCGTTGCGGGCGGAGGGGCTGGAGACCGCGGATGCCGGCGCTCGGACCGGCTCGTAGCGCCGGGAGGTTCGCGGGAGGCCGGCTCGGCGCGGCACCCGCGACCTCCTGTCCGGGCTGCGCGACCCGGAACTTGGCCGCGCGACGCCTGCGTTTCTTGGTTGAATGGGCGGCAGCGCCCACAACTCAAAAGAGGTATCGCCATGACAACAGACGCGCGCGAGATCTACGTCACGGCCCTCAAGAACACCCATGCCGTCGAGATGCAGGCGCTGCAGATCATGGAGCGGCAGGTCGAGCGCCTGGAGCGCTACCCGGAGATGGAGCAGGCCCTGCGCCGCCACATCGAGGAGACGCACGGCCAGCGCCAGCGTCTGGAGGAGGCGCTCCAGAGCCTGGGCGACACCCCCTCGGCGCTCAAGGAGGGGTTTCTGGGCTTCGTCGGCAACATGATGGCTTTGGGCCACGCCCCGGCCCAGGACGAGATCCTGAAGAACACCTACGCCAACCACGCCTTCGAAAACTTCGAGATCGCGGCCTACGAGTCGCTGCTCGTCATCGGCGATGCCGCGGGCCAGCAGGGGCACCGGACGGCGTTCCAGCAGTCGCTGAAGGAGGAGCAGGGCATGGCGGAGGCGGTGCGCAAGCTGATCGGGCCGACCACCGAGCGCTACATGGCGCTGACCACGTCCGGCGCGAAGGCCGACCGGTAGGAGACCCTGCGACGCGCAGGCCGATCCGGGGCACCGGCATCCCGGGCCGGGCTGCGCCTCTCCCGCCCCGCTCGTCGGGGGACGGGAGGGGCGGGGCCGTTCCGGCCCGAGTTCGACCGAAACCCGTGAAGCCGGCAGCCCGCGGGAACGAGGCCCCACGCCCCTTCGGCCGCCGAGCTCTTCTCGCCGCGGGAACGACCGGAGGCCAGTCACGGCTAAGCTCCGGCGAGACCAGCTCCGGTCAGTCCGGCGACCTCCGGCTTCCGAATACGCTGGACCGCCGGAACCGGGCACGAAAAACAGTCGCACCGCGCGAACCTGCGGCCGGCATGACCGTTGTGTCTCCAAACACCGACCCGGAGGACAGGTTATGGCCAAGCACGAGATCCTCGGCTACTTCGAGCACCGCCGCGACGGCGCCTGGGTCTGCGTCCGCCCGTTCACGCTGACGACGCGGGATGCCAGCGTCGATATCCGCCAGGGCATGCGGTTCGACTACGGCAAGCGGGTCGGCGGCGTCGACCTTGCCGAATACCTCGAGCGGCTGGGCTCGCAGTTCGGCTCGTGAGCTGAACGTCCATACGCGTTCCCAAGGAAGGCGCCGGACCGGGTCCGGCGCCTTCCTTCGTTCAGGCCCCGCCCCACTGCATCGTCAGCCCGCCATCCACCACCAGGGTATGGCCGGTCACGTAGGCGGAGGCGGCCGAGGCGAGGTAGAGGATCGCCCGGGCAATCTCCTCCGGCTGGCCGGCCCGGTGGAACGGAATCCGCTCCAGGGACCGGTCGAGCACCTCCGGCTTCTCGAACCGGTCGGCGGTCATCGGGGTCTCGATCAGGCCCGGGGCGACACTGTTGACGTTGATCCGGTCCTCGGCCATCTCCCGCGACAGCGAACGGCACAAGGAGCCGAGCCCGGCCTTGGACATGCCGTAGGGCGCGCTCTCCGGCGTCGGCAGGTGCTGGGCCACGGAGGAGACGAACACGATCTTGCCGTTGCCCCCGTGCGCCTTGCGCATCCTGATGAACGGCCGGGCGCAGAACAGCGGGCCCATCAGGTTCACCCGCAGGATCCGCTCCAAAAGCGCGTCGTCCATCTCGGCCACCGGCACGCCGCTCATCGCCTGCCCGGCATTGGCCACCAGGATGTCGAGGGTGCCGAACTCGCTGCCGATCCGGTCGAAGGCCGCGTTCACAGCCGCCGGATCGCCGACATCGAGCTGGAGCACGAGCGCCCGGCGCCCGGCCGCCTCGACCCGGGCGGCGGTCTCGCGGATGCCGGCCTCGTCGGTGTGGTAGGTGATCGCCACGTCGGCCCCCTCCCGGGCGAACAGCTCGGCGGTCGCCTGCCCAATGCCGGAATCGGCCCCGGTGATCAGGGCCCGGGTGTCGGTCAACGTCATCGCTCATCCCTCGCAGGTGCCGCGGTCGCGGCCGGATGCCGGGGCAATGGGTGCCGCCGGGCCCGGTTCCGCGCGGCGCGCACCGGCCGCAGGGGAACCTTCGGCCGGACCAGCGTCTTTGACGCTCCGCGCCCGCATGCCCTAGTGAGGACGCATGTCCCTCGACGACACGATCCCCTGCCTGAGCGAGGACAGCGCGCCCGACACGCGCAGCCGCATCCTCGCGACGGCGGACGCGTATTTCCGCGAGATCGGCTATCAGAAGACGACGGTCGCCGACATCGCCCGGGCGCTGAAGATGAGTCCGGCCAACGTCTACCGCTTCTTCGACTCGAAGAAGGCGATCAACGAGGCGGTGCTGGAGCGCCTGATCGGCGAGGTCGAGGCGCTGATCTCGGAGATCGCCGACCGGCCGGGCCTCGATCCGACCGGTCGGTTCGTGGCGGCGATCGAGACCCTGCACCGCGACTGCACCCGGCGCTGCGAGGCCTTTCCGCGGCTGCACGAGATGATCGAGGCCGCGATGGCGGAGAGCTGGGAGGTCTGCCGCCACCACGTCGCCCGGATCACCGCCGGGATCGAGCGGATCATCCGCGACGGCGTAGCCCGCGGCGTCTTCGAGGCCGCGGATCCCGCCGAGGCGGCGGCCTGCGTCCACGCCGCGATCGCCCGCTACACGCACCCGGTGCTGGTCGGGAAGTCGCCGCTCCAGCCGGCGCCGTCCGTGGAGGCCATGACGGCGTTCCTGCTGCGGAGCCTGGCACCGGCGCGGCGCTGAGGCTCGGCCGGTTGCGGTCTTCGCCGCCTGGCCAAACCTCTACTCGGAAGCCGCCCCCGCCTCCGGCGCCGGCTCGGAGGTGCTGGGCTGCGGGCCGTCATAGCCCTCGATCACCAGGATCTCGGCCTCGACTCCGCCGCGCTGCTTGGCCTTGGCGGCCTGATAGAGGTCGGAATTCCAGCAGGCGAGGGCGTCTTCGTAGCTCGGGAACTCGATCACCACGTTGCGCGACCGGGCCAGGCCCATCACCGCCTCGTGGGCGCCGCCGCGCACGAGGAAGCGCCCGCCGAACTTGGCGAAGGCGGCGCCGTTGGCCGCCACGTAGTCCTTGTAGGCCTCCGCGTCGCGGACATCGACCCGCGCGATCCAATAGCCCTTCGTCATGCTCGTTCTCCTGCCCTGCGCGAAGTGGATCCGGGCCGCGCGAAAACAATGCTTTCCGGTCAGGCCATCTCGGCCACGATCGCCCGGGCCATCGCGCGGGGGTCGGCGGCGCCGGTGATCGGGCGCCCGACCACGACGTGGTCGATCCCGGCCTTGCGGGCCTCGCCGGGGGTCATCACCCGCTTCTGGTCGCCGGCCTCCGCGCCCGCCGGGCGGATCCCCGGGGTGACGATCAGGCGGTCCGGCCCGACGATGCGCCGGACCGCGGCCGCCTCGGCCGCCGAGCAGACGAGGCCGTCGATGCCGATCCCGGCGGCCTGGGCGGCGCGCCGGGCGACGAGGTCCGCCACCGGCAGGCCGTAGCCGGCCTCGGCGGCGTCGGCATCGTCGTAGGAGGTCAGCACCGTGACGGCGAGGATCCTCAGGCTCGCGCCCCGGCCGCGGACAGCCGCCCGCATGGTCTGGGGATAGGCGTGGACGGTGAGGAAGGTGGCGCCCGAGCCGGAGGCCGAGCGGACGCCCTCCTCGACGGTGTTGCCGATGTCGTGGAGCTTCAGGTCGAGGAAGACCTTGAGGCCGCGTCCCGCCAGGCGCTCGGCGAGCGCGAGACCGCCCGCGTATCCGAGCTGGTAGCCGATCTTGTAGAAGGTGGCGGCGTCGCCGATCCGGTCGATCAGCGCCTCGGCCTCGGGGACGCCCGGCAGGTCGAGGGCGACGATCAGGCGGTCGCGGGGGTCGGCAATCTCGGGCATCGGGCGTCCTTCCGGGTCGCGGCAGGGATCACGGCCCGGCGAAGCGTGTCAATGCGCGACCGAGGCCCAGCCAGTCCGGGCAGGACGACGATGGGCCCATATCTCTCTCGGAGAAGAGGCGCAGCGGTTGAAGCCACGCGCCTCTCCCTCCCCCCTTTGCGGGGGAGGGTGACGCGCGGTGCCGGCTCGCGATGCGTGAACATCGGAGCCCCCACGGGGGAGGGAACGCGCGCGCCATTCGGAGACGGTGGCATCCCTGCCATGGGCCGTACGCAGCGCGATCGGCTACGGCTTCGAGACTCTGCATCCACAAACTTTTTGCGCCTAACCGGGGGCCGCATTCAGTGAAGCAGGAAGTCGCCCGACACGGCGCGCAGCTCGGCCGGCTTCAGGAGCTGGCAATGCATGACCTTCACGGAATGCAAAGGCCCGTCGAGCCTGCTCTGCCAGAAAGCCAAAAATTTTCGCAATTCCGGCAGTTGCGGGAAGAGATCGTGCTGCTGCCAGACGAAGGTCTGCAGCAGATGCGGGTAATCCGGCACGTGATAGAGAATTTCGGCGGTCGTCAGGCTGTAGCCTTCGAGCCACGTGCGGCGGCGTTGCGCATCTGACATTGATCAACCCACTCCGAAGGTTCGGCTGATGCAATATCCTGTCTCAATGAGCCGGCTCACTCAAGGGAATGCTTCGCCATAATCCATCGCCCCGGCAAATGCTTCTGCCCTGTGGCGCCGCTGCCGCCGTGGCGCTTCTTGCCCGACGCATCACCGTGATCCGAGGAACCGGGCTCATCTTGCAGCACCCGCGCAACTTCCGCCTTCAGCACCGGCAGCAGCTCCGCCTCGAACCAGGGCTCGCGCTTGAGCCAGCCGTCGTTGCGCGAGGCCGGGTGTGGCAGGGACAAGCCGGGACGGACCTGCGCCTGTTCATGACGCCCGAGCACCCTGACACGCTGCATCACCGCCGGGCGTGTGGCGCGGCGCTTCTGTGCTGTCAGCCTGACTTCGCTGCCTTGGCCCGCGCTGGCACGCGCGGCGCCCCCTTCGCCAGCGCCGCATTCATGCGCGCCTGCCAGCCAGGACCGTCCGCCTTGTAGGCGGCCAGCACGTCGGGATCGACGCGCAGCGTCAGGGACACGCGCTTGATCTCGGCCTTCGGACGTCCCCGCGCGGTGAGGGCGGCGTAGAGGGCAGGCGGCAGAACGTCCTGCGCGGGGCGCAGGTTTGCCAATTCCAGATCGGTCAGTTCCGCTGCATCGGGATCCCCGGCGATGGAGGCCTGCAGGCGCGCTTCCTCGGCCTCGCCGAGAGCGGGCGCTTTGCGCCGCGGCCGTTCACGCGTGGTCATAGGCTTTCCGCTCCTTCCGGCTCGCAGGTCGCAGGCTGATCGCCGAGACAGCTTCCGTCCCAAGCATCGAGAACGTGAGGGTCACAAGCTCGGAATCAAGAAATCCAACCGCCTTGAAGCGGCGCCCGCCGCGCGTGCTGGCGTAGGATTCGGTGACGAGCGCCGTCTCCCACGCGAAGCGTGCTTGAGCATCGGCAAAGTCCAGGCCATGACCTTCGGGAGGATCCTTCAGGTTCTTCTGACGCTTCGACTCGTCCCAGACCATCCGCACGCAGGTTTGTAATGCGCGAAACGCGGCACCGTCGAGTCCGCCTTCGGCGCGTGAAGCCCCGGCGCGACGCTGCGGGGTTCAGGACGCCACGCCGGGGTTCACCTCACCCAGCCAGCACCCGCGCCACCTCCGCCTTCAGCACCGGCAGCAGCTCCGCCTCGAACCAGGGCTCGCGCTTGAGCCAGCCGTTGTTGCGCCAGGACGGGTGGGGCAGGGGCAGGATCCGGGGGCGGCGCGGCTCGGCGAGGATCTCCCGCCAGCGCCGCACCGTGCCGGTGAGCCCGTCCTCCAGCCTACCCAGGTGCCAGGCCTGCGCGTACTGGCCGATCACCAGAATCAGCGCGAGGTCCGGAAGCCCGGCGAACAGCTCCGCCCGCCAGCGCTCCGCGCATTCCCGGCGGGGCGGCCGGTCGCCGCCCTTGGCGTCGAGGCCGGGGAAGCACGCGCCCATCGGCACGATGGCGACCCGGGCGGGGTCGTAGAACCGCGCCTCGTCGAGGCCGAGCCAGGATCGCAGGCGCGCGCCCGAGGGATCCATGAAGGGCAGGCCGGTCCGGTGCGCCCGGGTGCCGGGGGCCTGGCTGGCGATGCAGAGGCGCGCGCCCGTGCTCCCCTGGACGATCGGCCTCGGCTCCTGCGGCAGGGGCGCGCCGTAGAGCGGGCTGTCCCGGCAGAGGCGGCAGGCGCGCAGGCGGGCGGCGGTGTCGTCGAACGGCATGCCTTGGAGATGGCGCCGGGCGGCCCAAAAAAGAAACGGCGCGGTGTCGCGCCGCGCCGTTGTCAGTCGTGTCTCTTGCCTTGGGGGGAAGACCCGCTCGTCCTACGCCGATGCCCGGTGGCGGGACGTGCGATTCCTCACGCGCCCTTCACGCCGGAGAGGTCGAGCGGCAGGGACCGCAGGCGCCGGCCGGTGGCGGCGAAGACCGCGTTGGCGATCGACGGCCCCAGCACGGGGACGCCTGGCTCGCCGATCCCGGTGGGCGCCACCTGGCTCGGCACGATGTGCACCTCCACCTTCGGCATCTCGCTCATGCGGGTGGGCTCGTAGGCGTCGAAATTGTGCTCCTGCACCTGTCCATCCTTGAGGGTGATGCGGTTGCGCAGCACCGCCGACAGGGCGAAGCCGACCGCCCCCTCGACCTGCGCGCGGATCACGTCCGGGTTGACCGGCACGCCGACATCCACCGCCGCCACGATCCGGTTCACCCGGATCGCCGCATCCTGCGCGGTCACGTCGGCCACCATGGCGACGTAGGAGCCGAAGGATTCGTGGACCGCCACCCCGAGGCCGCGGCCCTTCTCCTGCGGCTTGGCGCTCCAGCCGGCCTTCTCGGCGGCGAGCCGCAGCACCCCGGCGAGGCGCGGGGCCTGGGCCAGGAGCGACAACCGGTAGGCCACCGGATCGACGTCGGCGGCGTGCGCCAGCTCGTCGATCATCACCTCCATCACGTGGGCGGTGTGGGTATGGCCGACCGAGCGCCACCACAGGACCGGCACGCCCTCGCGGCCATTGTGGACGCCGAACCGGTAGGCCGGCAGTGCGTAGGGCGTGTCGGAGGCGCCCTCCACGGTGGTGGAATCGATCCCGTTCTTGACGATCATCGCCTCGAACGGCGAGCCGATCATGATCGACTTTCCGACGATGACGTGGTCCCAGCCCACCACCGCGCCCTTGGCGTCGATGCCGGCCCGGACCTTGTGGAGCACGGTCGGGCGGTAATAGCCGCCGGCCATGTCGTCCTCGCGGGTCCAGACGAGGTGGAGCGGAGCCTTCTCGCCGGAGGCCTTGAAGACGGTGGCGGCTTCCGCGAGGTAATCGGCCGTGGGTGTCGCCCGGCGCCCGAAGGAGCCGCCGGCCCAGTTGCTGTGGAGCCGCACCCGGTCGGGCGTCACCCCGAGGATCGCCGCCATGGTGGCCTGCTCGATCGTCTGGAACTGGAAGCCGGCGTAGACGTCGTAGCCGCCGTCGGCCGCCTTCTCGATCGTGGCGTTCAAGGGCTCCATCGCCGCGTGGGCGAGGTAGGGGAAGGTGAACTCGGCCTCGATCACCTTGGCGGCGCCCTTCAGCGCCGCCTGCGGGTCGCCGCGCTCGGAGGCCGTGAGGCCGGGGCCCTTGGCGCGCTCCCGGTACTCGGCGAGGATCGCGTCCGACGAGCGGGTCTCGGCGGTGCCGTCGTCCCAGGAGACCGTGAGCGCCGCGCGGCCCTTCATGGCCGCCCAGGTGTCGCGGGCGATCAGCGCCACGCCGGTCGGCACCTGCACCACGTCGAGGACGCCCGCGACCTTGCGGGCGGCGGTCGCGTCGAAGCTTTTCACGGTGGCGCCGAAGCGCGGCGCCCGGGCCACAACGGCGGTGACCTGGTTCGGGCGGCGGATGTCGAGGGAATAGACCGCCGTGCCGTTGGTCTTGGCGACCGAATCGAGCCGCGGCACTTTCTGGCCGATCAGCCGCCACTCGCTCGGGTCCTTGAGACGCGGCTCGGACGGGACCGGCAGGGAGGCGGCGGACGCTGCCAGTTCCCCGAACCGGGCCTGCCGGCCGGACGGGCCGTGGCGCACGATGCCGTCCGTCACCGTGATCTCGGAGACCGGGACCTTCCAGCGGAAGGCGGCCTCGGCCATCAGCATCTCGCGGGCGGCCGCACCCGCCTTGCGCAGCTGGAACCACGAATTGGCCACCGCGGTGGAGCCGCCGGTGCCCTGGATCGGGCCCATCAGGCTGTTGTTGTAGAGCGTGGCGTCCGCGGGGGCGAACTCGGTGCGGACTTGTCCCCAGTCGGCGCCGAGCTCGTCGGCCAGGATCGTGGCGAGCCCGGTCGTGTTCCCCTGGCCCATGTCGAGGTGCTTGATGATCACCGTCACGGTATCGTCTGCGCCGATCCGCACGAAGGCGTTGGGCTGCGCCTTGACGTCGGCGAGGTTCGGGCCGGCGGCGGCGCGGGCGGGTTTCGGGTCGAGCCGGAACGCCACCACGAGGGCGCCGGCGCCCGCCAGCAGGCCGCGGCGGCTCGGACGGGCGGGGAGGGGACTCGGTCGACGGGCGTTCAGCATGGCGGCGAGGCTCCGGTCAGGACCGCGGGGGAAGATGGGTACCGGGACGGATCAGGCGAGGCTGCGCGCGGCTTCGTGAATCGCGGCGCGGATGCGCTGGTAGGTGCCGCAGCGGCAGATGTTGCCGTCCATGGCGCCGTCGATATCGGCATCGCTGGGCTTGGTGTTGCCCGACAGCAGGCCGATCGCCGACATGATCTGGCCGGACTGGCAGTAGCCGCACTGAACCACGTCGAGCTTGCGCCATGCCGCCTGGACGGCCTCGGCCACCCGGCCCGACACGCCCTCGATGGTGGTCACCTGGGCGGTGCCGACATCGCCGACCTTCGTCTGGCAGGACCGGACCGGCTGCCCGTCGAGGTGGACCGTGCAGGCGCCGCACTGCGCGATGCCGCAGCCATACTTGGTGCCGGTGGCGTCGAGCCGGTCGCGGAGAACCCAGAGCAGCGGCATGTCGGGATCGGCGTCGATCTCGTGCGCGACGCCGTTGACGGTGAGCTTCGGCATGGTCGGCGACCCCTGATCGACACGTGAGCCCAGGCGCTCCGGATGGCGGCGCGTCGCGCGGTGAGGGCCTGACCGTCAGCTTAAACCCTAACGAGCCGGGCCACACGTGTGCTGTGCGCGATCGCACATCCAGCCGGCCGGCCGATCAGCCTCGCCACAGCCAGAATGCTTAAGATCCGAGCGATTCCGACAGCCCCTTCTTAACGTATCCGTCTCATCCTCAGGGAGCGATTCCCGGCCGACACCGCCTTCCTTCGAGTTTCAGTGCGCGTATGCCCGATCTCACCGTCGAGATGGTCCAGCGCGGTCGCGGCCCCTCGACGGAGGAGGCCGCCCGCCGCCTCGGGGTCGCCCGCCAGATCCGCTCGGCGCGCGAGAAGCTGACCTCGCAGACCGGCCTGGAGCGGGCCTTCGACTACGAATTGCTACGCCACTACGCGCAGTACCGGGCCGGGGCCGGCATCCCGCTGGCGGGCTTCGCGGCGGCGCTCGCCGCGGCGGCGACGTTCTGGATCGCGCCGCCGGTGGCGGTCGCCTGGGCGCTCGGCGTGTTCCTGATGATCACGCTCAACACGACGCTGAGCCGGCGCTTCCTGACCGCCGACCCCGAGACGAGTCCCCTCGGGCGCTGGCGCCGCCGCTTCCTGATCGGCGAGGTGCTGCAGAGCCTGTCGTGGGCGGCGATGATCGGGCTCGGCGCCACGGGCGGCTGGACCTTCGCACTGATCGGCCTCGTGATCGCCTCCGCGGTCACCACCATGCTGGCCGCGACGGTGCCGCTCGCGGCCGTCGCGGCGCTGGTGCCGCTGGCGCTGGCCACCGCCGCGCTCGCCACCTTCTCCCGCGCGGCGGACGCGCTCCTGCTCGTGACGATGGCGGGCGGCGCGCAGCTTTTCTTCCTCGGCCTGTCCCGCCGCCTCTACGCCGCCACGATGGGCGCCCTGCGCTCGCGCGCCGAGAAGGACGCGGTGTTCGGCGAACTGGAGCAGGCCAAGGCCAATTCCGACGAGGCCCGCCGCCGGGCCGAGGAGGCGAACCTCGCCAAGTCGCGGTTCCTGGCCACGATGAGCCACGAGCTGCGCACGCCGCTCAACGCGATCCTCGGCTTCTCGGAGGTGATGAAGAACGAGGTGTTCGGCACCCACACCGCGCCGTCCTACCGGGAATACTCCCACGACATCCACGACAGCGGGCTGCACCTGCTCAACCTGATCAACGAGATTCTCGACCTGTCGCGGATCGAGGCGGGGCGCTACGAGCTCAACGAGGAGCCGGTGCAGCTCGCCCACGTGGTCGAGGAGTGCCGCCACATGATGGGCCTGCGCGCCAAGGCCAAGAACCAGACCTTCCACGATCTCGTGGACGATGCCCTGCCGCGGCTCTGGGCGGACGAGCGGGCCCTGCGCCAGATCGTACTGAACCTGCTCTCGAATGCCGTGAAGTTCACGCCGCCGGGCGGCGAGATCTGGCTGAAGGTCGGCTGGACCGCCTCGGGCGGGCAGTACGTCTCGGTCAAGGACAGCGGCCCGGGCATCCCCGAGGACGAGCTCGGCACCGTCCTGTCCTCGTTCGGGCGCGGGTCGCTGGCGATCAAGACCGCCGAGCAGGGCTCAGGGCTCGGCCTGCCGATCGTGAAGGGGCTGGTGGAGCTGCATGGCGGCCAGTTCCAGCTCACCTCGAAGCCCCGGGAGGGCACCGAGGTGGTGGTGACCCTGCCGGCCTCCCGGGTGATGGACACGCTGCCGCCGGTCGCGATCGGCACGGAGCCCGGGGCGCCGGCCCGGGGCGCCCTCAACCGGGCGGCGTGAGGCGCACCGGCTGCCACGTCGCGGTCGGCATGGGTCGTCACTCCACCGTCCGCCGGGCCGCGATCCGGTAGACCTCGTTTCGCTCCCGCTTGCCCACCGCGACGACGAGCACGATGAGCTCCCGGTCGCGCACCGCGTAGACCAACCTGAATCCTGCGCCGCGCAGTTTAATTTCGTATCGCTCCTTCGCGCCGTGAAGTCGGGCCGAAGGAACCTTCGGGTCACGCAGGCGCTCGGAGAGCTTGGCCTTGAACTGATCCCGCACGGGCGCATCGAGGCGCCGCCATTCCTTCAGCGCTTCGTCGAGAAAGGCGCGTTCATCGCTCATCGAGCGTGACACGATGAATCGCTTGCCCTTCACGGGCATCCGCGAGGGCATTCAATTCAAGGTCTTCGATCCGCGCCAGCAAATCTTCGTAGGCCTTGGCGGGGATGCAATAGAAAGCCGGTTCGTTGCGGTTCAGGATCGCCACGGGGAACCCTTCGCCAGCGGCGACGGTGCCCATCGGATTCGTCTTCAGATCGGAGATGCTGGCCACGGTGGCGGCGTGCAGGGCACGGGCCTAGGGAGTGCTCCTTATCGTGCTCTTCATAATACGCGCATCAGGTCTTCGGTACGGCGCCCAGCGCGCAGACCCGGGCCCATTCGGCCTCGGTCACCGGCTGCACCGACAGGCGGGAATTGGTCACCAGCACCATGTCGGCGAGCGCCGGATCGGCCTTGATGGCGTCGAGCGTCACGGGGCGGGGCAGCGCCGCCACGGCACCCACGTCGACCATGCCGAAGCGGCCGGTCGCGTCGGTATGGTCCGGGTAGTAGGGCCGGATCACCGCCACGATGCCGACCACGGCCTTGCCCTCGTTCGAGTGGTAGAAGAATCCCTGCTCGCCGACTTGCATGGCCATCAGGTGCTTCTTGGCGAGGTGGTTGCGCACCCCGTTCCAGAACGTGCCGGCCGCGCCGGCCGCGACCTGCTGGTCCCACGACCAGGTCGCGGGCTCGGATTTGAACAGCCAGTACGCCATCGCCGCATCCCCACCGGCCGCCCGGTTCGGCGGCGCGCCCCGCCTTAGCGGTTCCCGGTCGCGTTGCCACGACCCGCGACGGCGATGCCGCATCGGTCGGACGAGGCTGAAACGTTCACACGTCTCCATCGGAACGGCGATGAACGGCGCCGCGCCCCTCCCGCCCCCTCTGCGGGGCAGGGCGCGGGGGAGATCTGAACCGCCAGACCCGTCGACCGGACGGGGGTCCCGAAGGCGAGGTGGGAATCCGCCAGCCCGCCCGGGGGAAAGGGCGGGGCGCTGGCTACAGCGACCTATGTCCCATCCAACGCGCCGTAGATCATGGCTGTTGTTCAAATATTAAACTCTAACCCTTAGTAAAGCGAGCAACAACGCCGCCTAACCACCGCTGATTGTTCATATGCTGACCGTGATCGGCTGCTTCGTCGGGGAACACAACCTGTGGCTGGTGGCCCTCGCGGCCCTGGTCTGCACCCTGGCGAGCACGACGGCGGTCGAGCTGCTCACCCATGCCGGGCGGGCCGGCGGGCGCGGGCGCTACACGTGGCTCGCGGTCGCCGCGATGGCGGGGGGCTCGGGGATCTGGGCCACGCATTTCCTGGCCATGCTCGCCTACGCGCCGGGGCTGCCCTCGGGCTATGGGATCGGCCTGACGCTCCTGTCCTACGCCGATGCCGTCGCGATCACCGGGCTCGGCTTCGCCCTGGCGACCACGGGAGGCCGGGCGCGGGCGGCGATCGGCGGCGCCGTCGTGGGCGGCGGCATCGCGGCGATGCACTACACCGGCATGGCCGCCTATCAGGTGCCGGGACATCTGATCTGGAGCCCGGCGGTGATCGCCGTCTCGGTGGCGGTCGGCGCCATCCTGGGGGCGACGGCGCTGGTCGCGGGCCTGTCGACCGGCAGCGTCCGGGGCCGGACGCTCGGGGCCGGGCTGCTGATCCTGGCGATCTGCGGCCATCACTTCACCGGGATGGGGGCGGTGACCATCCTGCCCGATCCCACGGTGGCGATCCCGGCGAGCGCGATCCGGACCGAATGGCTCGCCGCCGCGGTCACCCTGGCGAGTTCGCTGATCCTGCTGCTCGCCGGGGCCGCCCTCCTCCTCGACCTGCGGGAGCGGCGGCGGGCCGAGTCCGAGCGCGAGCGCCTGCGCAGCCTCGCCAACGCGGCCGTCGAAGGCCTTGTCGTGTGCCGCGGCGGCCAGATCGTCAGCGCCAACGAGGCCTTCGCCCAGCTCGCCGGCACCGAGGCCGCGGCGCTGGTGGGTGCGAGCCTGTCGGCCTACCTGCCGGGTCTCGCGGCGGCGGCCAGGATGACCGGTGAGTCCGTCGAGGCCGAACTCGTTCCGGCGGGCGGCGGGAGCATTCCCGTGGAGGTGATCATGCGCCCGGTGGCGGAGTACGGCCGCCAGCCGCACTACGCCGTGGCGGTGCGCGACCTGCGGGCCCGCCGCCGCGCCGAGAGCCAGATCCACTACCTCGCCCACCACGACGCCCTGACGGGGCTCGCCAACCGGACGAGCTTCCACGCGCGGCTGGAGCGGGAGATGCGCGCGGCGGACGGCCAGGGCACCCGCCTCGCGGTCCTCTGCCTCGACCTCGACCGCTTCAAGGAGGTCAACGACCTGTTCGGCCACGCCGCGGGCGACGCGATGCTGCGCGACCTCGCGCTGCGCGTCGGCGGCCTGCTCGACGGGACGCAACTGATGGCCCGGCTCGGCGGCGACGAGTTCGCGATCCTGACCCCGCAGACGGACCGCTCTGCCGAGCGGCTGGCCGAGCGGATCTTGACCATGCTCGCGGCGGTGCCGGCGGCCTCCGGCCCGGTGATCGCCACCAGCATCGGCATCGCGGTCTATCCGGACGACGCGCTGGACCAGCGGGCGCTCCTGAGCCACGCCGACGCCGCCCTGTACCGGGCCAAGGCCGAGGGGCGCGGCACCTGCCGCCGCTACGACGCCAGCATGGGCGCGCAGATCCGCGACCGGCGCATGCTGGAGCACGACCTGCGCCACGCGGTGTCCCGGGGCGAGCTGGAACTCGTCTACCAGCCGCAGACGCGGATCGAGACCGGCGCGGTGATGGGCTTCGAGGCGCTGCTGCGCTGGCACCATCCGGAGCGCGGCTCGGTCTCTCCGGCCCTGTTCGTGCCGATCGCCGAGGAGACCGGGGCGATCCTGGAGATCGGCGCCTTCGTGCTGCACGAGGCCTGCCGGACGGCGGCCCTCTGGCCGCAGCCGCTCGCGATCGCCGTCAACGTCTCGGCGGTGCAACTCCACAACCCACACTTCGTGCAGTTCGTCCACGGGGCGCTGTTCGAGAGCGGCCTGGCGCCCGAGCGCCTGGAGATCGAGATCACCGAGACGGCGCTGATCCGCGATCCGGCGCGGGCGCTGCTCACCCTGCGCCAGCTCAAGGCGCTCGGCGTGCGGATCGCGATGGACGATTTCGGCACCGGCTATTCCTCGCTGTCGAACCTGCGCTCCTTCCCGTTCGACCGGATCAAGATCGACAGCTCGTTCATCAAGGCGGTCCACAGCAACCCGCAGGGGGCCGCGATCGTGCGCTCCGTGCTGGGCCTGGGGCGCGGCCTCGGCCTCGCCGTGGTGGCGGAGGGCGTGGAGACCGACGAGGAGCTGTCCTTCCTGGCCGCGGAGCACTGCACCATCGCGCAGGGCTACCTGCTCGGGCGGCCCTCGCCGATCGCGCACTTCGCCGAATACACCCACGGCGGCGCGCCGGAGCCGGTCACCGCCGCGGCGTGAGCGCCCCGCGGCGTCAGCCTGCCGCCCCCCGCCGGCCGAAGGCGAGCCGGCTCAACGCCGCGAAGCTGCAGGCGCCGAGCGCACCGTAGGGCATCACCCAGCCGAACCCTTGAGCCAGGGCCTGCCGGCTCAGCGCCAGGACGGTTCCCTCGGCGGGCTGGTTGCCCGCCGCGACGGCCTCCGCCAGGACGTCGCGGGATCCGGCGCCCCCGGGCAGCCGCCCGCTCGAGGCCCGCCCGGACGCCCCGGAGCAGGATGAATCCCATCACCGCGATGGTGAGCGCCAGGGCGGTCATGCGCGCACTCATGTCCATGCCGGAGGCCATTAAGGCCCGCCCCCTGCTCGACGGCTTCGAGGCGGGTACCCTCGACGCGGTGATCGTGCGCAGCGACGACGACCGGCGCGCGGGCGCGGTTCCGGGGCCGGAGCCCTTCGGCTGGTTCGCGGCGCCCGGCTTCGTCCACCGGGCCGGCGAGCCCCGGCGCCCGGCGGCGCGCGCGCCCTGCTGCGCCGTGCGGGATGTGGCGCTCCGACAGCTCGACCGGGCCGCGATCCCCTGGACCGAGGTCTTCGCCGGCGGCACGGCGGCGATCGGGGCCGCGCTGTCGCTCGTGCCGCACGCGGCCCTGTCCGACCCGCGGACGCGGGCGTCGCTCCGGGCGGTCACGGCGGCGTTCCGCACCGCGCCCCGCGTCGGCTGCGCGGCGCGGATGGGCGTTCCGGAGGGCTGAACCCCGGGCGACGGCCGGGATCCGCCGCCGCGGCGGCGCGCCGAACCGATCTCGATAGAAGGAGCTCTAATGCCCCAGCGAACGCCCGCCGGCCTCGGAGGCGCGCTTCTTCTTGCGCTTGCCGACCTTCAGCACCGCGTCCGCGTTCTCCTCGGCGACACGCTCGGCCAGGGCGAAGGTGTGCAGCTCGGCGGTCGCTTCCTGCCCGGCCGACGGCCCTTCCGCCACCGCGTAGAAGGCAGCGCGGACGATCTCCTTCTTGCTCGCCTCCGGGTGCCGTTCCTTCACGGCGATCCGGATCGCCTTCGGCTTCATTCCCGGCGCGGCGATGCTGCGCAAGGTCGCCGCGATCTCCTGGATCGATGCCATCCGTCCCGCTCTCTCGTTCAGACGCGCTGCCCGCGCTCCCTCGGGTCTTAACCGATGTTACACTTCGATGACACAGCCCCGCGCGGCGTCCTGCCGGACCCGAGTCGCTCCGGTCTCGGGCGTGGCTCTCAGCCTTCGTTTCGACGCGCGCTCTCACGCCGAACCGGTATCCATTTCGGCGGAGCGCGCTCTAATCCGTCTCCCCGCGCAGCGGTCGCGCCAGCAACCCGGCGACCACATCATCAACCCCGGCGGCGCCCGCCACGATGGCCGCGACGGCCTGCGCCACCGGCATCTCGACGCCCTGCGCCGCGGCAAGGCCCGCCAAGGCCGCGGCCGTGAAGGCGCCCTCGGCGAGCTTGCCGCCCGCGGCCGCCTCGGGGCTCGCCCCGGCGCCGAGCCGCTGTCCGAAGGCGAAGTTGCGCGATTGCGGCGAGGAGGCGGTGAGCACGAGGTCGCCCAGCCCCGAGAGGCCCATCAACGTCTCGGGCCGGCCCCCGAAGGCCCGGGCGAAGCGCATCAGCTCGGCAAAGGCGCGGGCGATCAGCGCCGCCCGGGCGCTCTCGCCGAGGCCGCGCCCGGCCACGATCCCGCAGGCGATGGCCAGCACGTTCTTGCCGGCCCCGCCGATCTCGACGCCGCGCACGTCGTCGGTGTGATAGAGGCGCAGGCTCGGCCCGGAGAGCAGTGCGCTCAAGGACGCGGCGAGGCCGGCATCGGCCGCCGCCAGGGTCACGGCGGTGGGTAGGCCGCGGGCGACGTCGGCCGCGAAGCTCGGGCCCGACAGGACCGCGACGGGCGTGCCCGGCGGCAGGACCTCCCCCGCCACGGCGCTCATGAAGCTGTCGCTGCCGCGCTCGATCCCCTTCGCGCAGAGGATCACCGGCCCGGCCTCGCCCAAGGGCGCGCGCAGGGTTTCCAGCACGCCGCGCACGGTCTGGGCCGGCACCACCAGGAGGGTCGCCCGGGCGCCGGCGAGTCCGTCCGACTCTGCCGTCGCCCGGATGCGGTCGTGCAGCGGCACGCCCGGCAGGTAGCGCGGATTCTCGCGCCCGGCCTGGAGCCTGGCAGCGGCCTCCGGGTCGCGCAGCCAGAGCGACACCGGATGCCCGGCGGCGGCGGCGGCGTTGGCGAGCGCCGTGCCCCAGGCGCCCCCGCCGACGACGTTGATCGGCGCGCTCATGCCGTGACCTCCGCGCGTTCGAGCCGATAGAGCCGATGGGTCCGCAACGGCCCGTCCGGTACCGCCGGATGCGGGAAGGTTCCCGACGGGACCATGCCGAGGCGCTCCATCACCGCCCGGGAGCGGTCGTTTCCGGCGGCCGTGTAGGCCACGACGGCGCGGATGCCGCAGCGGCCGGCGAGGTCGGCGAGCGTCAGCCGCGCGGCCCGGGTGGCGATGCCGCGGCCCCAGGCGTCCCGCGCCAGGCGCCAGCCCAGCTCGATCGTCGCGCCGATCTGCTCGCCCCCCGGGAACGGCATGGCCCGCATGATCCGAAAGGCGCCGACGAAGCCGAGGAACCGCCCGCCCTGCTCGACCGCCCAGGGTCCGAAACCGTCGGCCACGAAGCGCAGGTCGCAGCTGCGCGCTTCGGCGGCGCTCTCCGCCTCCGTCCGGGGGCGGGGGAAGTGGGCCATCACCCTCGGGTCGGCGTTGAGCGCCGCGAAGGGAGCCGTATCGTCCGGGCGCCAGCGCCGCAGGATCAGGCCGCCGTCCCGGAGGGCGTCGGGCACCGCGGCGGGCGCGATCTTGCCCCGCCACGCGAGGGAGCGGCGGTTCAGGAATGCGAGATCCGCATGGCCCGTGAGCACGGCCTCGCCCAGCGCGATCGCCGCGTCCAGTCGATCGAGCGGCATGTTGGCGTGGGCCGGCGGGCGGATCTGGTCGCGCCAGGGCCCGCCGCAGGTATTGTCGAGGAGGATCCGGGCGAAGCAATGGTCGAGGCGCACCGGCCAGCCCGGGCGGGCGGCCTCGGGCAGGCGGCCCTCGACCAGATCGCGCCAGTGCGCGCGGCGCGCCGCCTCGCTCATCCGGCTTGAACCGCCGCGGCGGCCGGATCGGCCGAGAGCGGCCAGCGCGGCCGGGCCGGGGCGGTGAGGTCGTCCACGAGGCCGAGGCGCAGGCGCTCCAGGCCGGCCCAGGCGATCATCGCGCCGTTGTCGCCGCAGAGCCGGAGGGGCGGGGCGACGAAGCCCAACCCCGCCTCGCCGGCCAAAGCCGCGAGCGCCCGGCGGACCGCGCCGTTGGCCGCCACGCCCCCCGCCGCCACCAGGGCGGTGGGCCGTCCGGCCACGCCCGAGAAGGCGCGGAGCGCGACCCGGGCGCGGTCCACAACGACATCGACCACCGCGGCCTGGAAACTCGCGCAGAGATCGGCCACGTCGCGCTCGGCGAGCGGGGCGATCTTCTCCGCCTCGATCCGCAGGGCGGTCTTGAGCCCGGAGAGCGAGAAGTCGGCCTCGCGCCGGCCGAGCATCGGCCGGGGCAGGGCGAAGCGCTCGGGATCGCCGGCCGCGGCCATGCGCTCGACCTCGGGGCCGCCGGGATAGCCGAGGCCGAGGAGCTTGGCGACCTTGTCGAAGGCCTCGCCGATGGCGTCGTCGATGGTGGAGCCGAGCCGCACGTAGTCGCCGACGCCGCGCACCGCCAGGAGCTGGGTGTGGCCGCCCGAAACCAGCAGCAGCAGGTACGGGAAGGCGATCCCGTCGGTCAGCCGAGCGGTGAGGGCGTGGGCCTCCAGGTGATTCACGGCGAGCAGCGGCTTGCGGGTCACCAGCGCCAGGGTCTTGGCGGTAACGAGGCCGACTAGCACGCCACCGATCAATCCGGGCCCGGCCGCCACCGCGATCCCGTCGAGATCGGCCAAGCCGATCCCCGCAGTCCTGAGGGCGCGGTCGATCAGCCGGTCGAGCACCTCCACATGGGCGCGGGCGGCGATCTCGGGCACGACGCCGCCATAGGCCGCGTGCTCGGCGATCTGGCTCAGCACCTCGTCGGCGCGGATCTGCCCGACGCCCTCCGCGTCGATCGAGACCACGGCGGCGGCGGTCTCGTCGCAGGTGGTCTCGATGCCGAGCACCGTCTTCTGCACGGGCGGATCTCCTCGTTCGGGCGGCATCCTAGCCACCGGCGGGCCCGGCGCGAAGGCGGGGCCGGGTCTGAGCTGCGTCGCGCGAAGGGCTCAAGTCGTGGTCTCGAAAGGTCGAGACCTTTCGCGGGTCCAGGGCGGAGCCCTGGTCAAGAACTCAGGGCTCCGCCCTGAGAACCCGCCCAAGGGCTCGCCCTTGGGAAACCCGGATCCCGGATCAAACCGACCCTCACCCGGGCGGCGCCGCGTCCTGCCGACTCAGTCGACCGCCACCATCACGTCGGAGGCCTTGATCACCGCGTAGGCGGAGCCGCCGGCGACGAGCTTGAGCGCATCCACCGCTTCGTTGGTGATCGAGGCCGTGACCACCTGCCCGGGGCTGATCTCGATCTTCACGTGCGACGTGGTCGCGCCCTTGTCGACCGAGACGACCGTGCCCTTGATGACGTTGCGCGCGCTGATCTTCATGAGTCCGATATCCCTGCCGCACCGGGCGGCCCCGGCCGGTCTCCTACAGCATGGCGGGCCCGCGCGCGACCGCCTCAGCGTGAATCCGGGGTGGGATCGCCGTCCGGCTCCTCCTCCCGATCGGCCTCTTCGGGGATCGGCGCGGCCCCCCAGGTGACGAGCGCCGCGTTGAGGTCGTCGAGGACGAAGTGCCGGGCGCTGGCCCGGTCATACCCGTCGGCCAGGAGATCATCGTAATCGGTGAAGACGTGGCGGGCATAGGTCACGAGGGCGAGGCGCGCCGCGGTCTCGGGGGCGGCCCGGCGCAGGCCGGGGCTCGCCAGCGCCCGGTCGAGGGCGGCCTCGGCCTCGAAGGCCGGCAGGCGCGGGGCGATCCGCGCCAGCGCCGACGCCACCGCCTCGCGCCGGTTCCGGGGGGGCATTGCGTCGCTCACCGGGTCGTCTCCGGCGATGTGATTTCATCGCCGGGATCCGCTAGGGTCGCGGCCGGAGGAGGCGGGGCAGGCAAACGAGACCCCGCCGGGGAGATCAGGTCCATGGCAACCATCCGTCACGCGGTGATCCTGGGCGTCCTGCTCGGGGCGGCTCCGGCCCTGGCCCAGGGACCGGGCCAGGCTCCAGGCACCGCCTCCGGCGCGACCCCGGCCGGCCGGGGCGGGCGGCAGATCACCGCCACGGGCCAGACCAAGCCCCCCGTCGCCGGCGCGCCGGCCGCCGGGACGCCGCGCCCCGTGAACGAGGCCGAGATGATCAAGGCCCAGAAGGCTGCGGAAGCCCGCTCGAAGGCCTGGGACAGCAAGATGCGCAACACGATGGGCTCGATCTGCCACGGTTGCTGAGGCCGGACAAACGCGAAGGGGCCGCCCGATGGGCAGCCCCTCCGTCGAGACCGTCGCCGGCCGGATCTTAGCGGGAGTAGAACTCGATGACGAGGTTCGGCTCCATCTGCACCGGGTAGGGCACCTCGGACAGGCCTGGGATACGGGTGACGCGGGCGGTCATCTTGGCGTGGTCCGCCTCGATGTAGTCCGGAACGTCGCGCTCGGAGAGCTGGGTCGCCACGATGACGATCTCGAGCTGGCGGGAGGACTCCTTGACCTCGATGAGGTCGCCGGCCTTCACCTGATAGCTCGGGATGTTGACGCGCACGCCGTTCACCTTGACGTGCCCGTGGTTGACGAACTGGCGCGCGGCGAACGGGGTCGCGACGAACTTCGCCCGGTAGACCACGGCGTCGAGGCGGCGCTCGAGCAGGCCGACGAGGTTCTCGCCCGAGTCGCCGCGCAGGCGGATCGCCTCGGCGTAGTAGCGGCGGAACTGCTTCTCGGTGATGTTGCCGTAATAGCCCTTGAGCTTCTGCTTGGCGCGCAGCTGCGTGCCGAAGTCGCTCATCTTGCCCTTGCGGCGCTGGCCGTGCTGGCCGGGGCCGTACTCGCGGCGGTTGACGGGGCTCTTCGGGCGGCCCCAGATGTTCTGGCCCATGCGGCGGTCGAGCTTGTGCTTCGCCTGAATCCGCTTCGACATGTTTCGCGTCCTCTCGGGATCGAGATTGAGGAACGCGCCCTCCTCTTCCCGGGCGAAGGCCCGGGACGACAGGGCGGGAGGATCCCGCCCACGGGTGCGCGTGAAAACGCCAAGGGGCCCCGTGCGGAGCCCCATCGACGGGCTGCGTCTTAGGGGAAGGCGGCTGTGGGGTCAACCACCGGGGGTTTTGCGATGGACGAAACGGTTGCGATCCGGCGCGCCGGGCCGGCGGACGCGGAGGCGATCCGGGCACTGGTCGAGGCGGCCTACACCAAGTGGATCCCGCTGATCGGCCGCCTGCCGACGCCGATGCGGGCGGACTACGCCGAGGCCCTGCTGGCCCACCGCTTCGACCTGCTGCAGGCCGGCCCAAATCTCGCCGCGCTGATCGAGACGCAGGCCGAAGCCGACCATCTGCTGATCGTCAACGTGGCGGTGCATCCGGCCTTCCAGGGGCATGGCCTCGGCACCCGGCTGCTGGGTCTCGCCGAAGCGATCGCCGCGGAGGCGGGTCTGGCGCAGCTGCGCCTCTACACCAACAAGAAGTACGTCGCGAACCTGCGCCTCTACGGTGCCCTCGGCTACCAGGTAGAGCGGGAGGAACCCTATGACGGGCCGGGCCGGACGCGGGATGACGACATCACCGTGCATATGGTGAAGGGGATGCCGGGACCCGATCGTCCGTGATGCGTCGGGGCTCCGCCCCGACACCCCGCCAAAGGGCGTAGCCCTTTGGCAACCCCGCTCAGGTCACCACGCTCGGCTCGGCCCGGCCGGTGCGGTGCTCGATCTCGGCGATCGTGCGGGCCGCCGCCGCCACGGAGGCGAGGACCTCGGCTACGGGCAGGTCGAGCCGGTCCGGGGCGTTCTCGTAGCGCTCCAGATAGACCCGCAGCGTCGCCCCGGCGGTGCCGGTGCCCGAGAGCCGGAACACGGCGCGCGCATCCTCGGCGAAGCCGATGCGGATGCCCTGGCGCTCGGTGAGCGAGCCGTCCACCGGATCGCGATAGGCGAACTCGTCGGCCGTCGACACCGTGAGGTCACCGATCCGCGTGCCCGGCAGCCCGGCGAGTTTCTCGCGGAGCGCGTCCATCAGGCCGTTGGCGGCGTCCGAATCCACCTCCTCGTAGTCGTGTCGGGCGTAGTAGTCGCGCCCATAGGTCCGCCAATGGGCCCGCACCAGCGCATCGGCGCGCTCCCCCGTGGCCGCCAGGATGTTGAGCCAGAGCAGCACCGCCCAGAGCCCGTCCTTCTCGCGCACGTGGTTCGAGCCGGTGCCGGCGCTCTCCTCGCCGCACAGGGTGATGAGGCCCGCATCGAGGAGATTCCCGAAGAACTTCCAGCCGGTGGGGGTCTCGTAGGCCCGGATGCCGAGGGCCGCCGCGACCCGGTCGGCGGCGCGGCTGGTCGGCATGGAGCGCGCGACCCCCGCCAGCCCGCCCGCGTAGCCCGGCGCCCGGTGGGCATGGGCGGCGAGCAGCGCGAGGCTGTCGCTCGGCGTCACGAACAGGCCCGGGGCCACGATCATGTTGCGGTCGCCGTCGCCGTCCGAGGCGGCACCGAAATCCGGCGCGTCCGGCCCCTGCATCAGGTCGAACAGGTCGTGGCAATGGACCGGGTTCGGATCCGGGTGATGGCCGCCGAAATCTTCCTTCGGAATGGCGTTGACGACCGTCCCCTGGGGGGCGCCGAGCATGCCTTCCAGGATCGCGGTCGCGTAGGGGCCGGTCACCGCGCTCATGGCGTCGAAGCGCATGCGGAAGCCGGAGGCGAACAGGCGCGACACCGCGTCGAAATCGATGAGCGTGCGCATCAGTTCGGCATAGTCGGCCACCGGGTCGATCACCGTGACCGTCATGGCGCCGAGCTTGGTCTCGCCGAGCCGGTCGAGGTCGAGATCCGGGGCCTCGACGAGGCGGTACTCGGTCAGCGCCTTGGCCCGCTCGAAGATGGCGTTGGTGAGGGATTCAGGCGCCGGTCCGCCATTGGCCGCATTGAACTTGATGCCGAAATCGCCCTCCGGCCCACCCGGGTTGTGGCTCGCCGACAGGACGATGCCGCCGAGCGCCTTGGCCTTGCGGATCACGCAGGAGGCGGCGGGCGTCGAGAGCAGGCCGCCTTGCCCGACCAGCACCCGGCCGAACCCGTTGCCGGCGGCGAGGCGCAGCGTCTTCTGCACCACCTCGCGGTTGAGAAACCGGCCGTCGCCGCCGAGCACCAGCGTCGCGCCCGCCTTGTCGGGCAGGGTGTCGAAGATCGCCTGGACGAAGTTCTCGACGTAGTTCGGCTGCCGGAACACCGGTACCTTCTTGCGCAGGCCGGAGGTGCCCGGTTTCTGGTCGGGGAAGGGGGTGGTGGCGACGGTGGTCGGAGTCGTCATGCGTGGGCGTCTCCCGGGATCTTGCGCTTCAATGCCTGTCCAGCGGCGCGGCGTCATCAGCTGTGGCGACAACGGCGACCTTTATTTCACGGTGTTTCGCCGGATCGGGCGACGGAATCCGCACTTCTCGGCAGCCCAGGGATGCTGGGACGTTGCGCCGGCCGAGAGCCCTTGGTTGAATCCCCCAAGCTGCCAGACAAGGCGAGGGAAGAACACCATGGCGGGCGGACCAGCACAGACCGATCCGAACGGAACGTGGCTAAAGCCCTTCGAACCGGCTGCACCACTCTCCGGGCATCAATTTTCCCGCGTAAAATGACGGGCTTCAATGTCGTTGACGGGGGTTCCGCCGCGGTGCCATTTACAAGATGGCTGATTGCATATCTGCTATTTAGACGCGGCGATCAAGACATCTTGTGGTAAAATTAAATCATTGACTTTTGCTCACACGCCACTTTGAATTGGAGGATGTGCGATAGCTCCGCCCCTACGTTTCCTTATGAGTACGTCGCTTATATAGATGAAGCAGGGGATCCGGGCCTCAGCCGGGTGAAACCCAATTTCACAAATGGCGCAAGCGAATGGCTGATCGTGTCTGCCGTCGTAGTAGCGCGTCCACGTGAGAATGAAGTCGGTCAGTGGGTCCGGTCAATGATCGGGCGACTGAAAAATCATCAGCGGAAGAGCATCCACTTCGCGGATCTTAATGCGGCAAAAAGGTCTTTCGTTTGTGCTGATTTGGCAAACCGTCCGGTGCGCTGTTTCGTAGTCGCCTCTAACAAAAAGAACATGCAGGGCTACAAGAATCCATTTGCTGAAAAAATATCAATGGATGTCAACTGGTTTTATTGCTGGTTAACACGACTACTTCTAGAACGAGTAACTTATTGGGTCGAGAAACAATCCATTTCAAAATTTGGCGCGCCTAAGAAACTGAGACTTGAATATAGCGCTCGAGGCGGTCTTTCCTATTCTCAGCTGAGTGCATATTTTGAATTACTGAGAGTAAAAAGCGGCGATCTCAAATTGCCATTAGGAAATTTACGCTGGTCCACAATAGACAGAGATCAAGTATTTATATATCCCCATGAACAGCGTGCCGGCCTACAAATGGCCGATATAGTAGCAAGCGCGTTCTTCAAAGCTTGCGATGTCTATGATACAGGAGCATGCGATCCGCAATTTGCAAAATTGTTGTCGCCGCGCATGGCACGTGACCCTGATAAAATGTCCGGCAGGATCTGCGGCTTTGGGGTTAAATTAATGCCAAAATGGAACTTGGCAAAATTGCTACCCGAACAGCAAGTGATATTTAACGAATACGGGTATCCTGGATCTCAGTGGTGGGACCCGGACTCGTCTATTCCATGAGCGGCTAAGCCCAGCTTCGGCATTTTGCTGAGCGTCTCACGAATGCCACGGGACTACAAATACCCGCAGCCGAGGGATACCCGGCGCCCCACCACAATCATGTTAAGCGAAAAGACTAAGAAAGTCAACCCGATTATTTGAACTTTGACATTAGGCTAATAACTTGTTCGCATTAGGATTTCGATTTTGCGTCGATCTCGCCGATGTCAGCCCGACGGCAAGCAGGACCATCAACTGCGTGTCGAGGAGAACAACTCGCGTCATCCTTCGGCCAGTTCACGGATCTTCACCGAAGGCAGCTCGGTCTCGTCGTTGGGGATGCGGACGACCTTGTAGGTCCGCCTCGGCTGGCTCGCACCGGCGAAGGCACCCCATTGAGCCGTCGTCTCATCGCTCGGCCGCAGAAGACCGAAGGTGATCAGCCACGCAGCGTCCTGCTTATCGAACACGACTTCCTCGAGGCGCAAGTCGGAGATCGGCTCATCCGAGAAAACGGCCCTGAGATAATCCCTCGCCTTCGCGATCGCCTGCTTCACGTCCACGATCGACTCCGCGTGCATCCGTCCGCCTCTTCCGTAATCTATCCGGCGGACGGTTCGGGGCGCAAACGCCCCGATCAAGCTGCGCGAGCCGCGCCTACTCCGCCGCCTGCCGCGCCCCGTAGCCCAGCCGCTCGTTCAGCGCCCGGATCAGGTTGACGGCGGCCTCGGCGATCACCGTGCCGGGCGGGAAGATCGCCGCCGCGCCCGCCGCCCGCAGGGCCTCGTAGTCGCCCGGCGGGATCACGCCGCCGATGGCGATCATCACGTCGTCCCGGCCCTGCTCGGCGAGCGCCGCCTTCAGCTCCGGCACCAGGGTCAGGTGGCCGGCCGCCAGCGACGAGACGCCGACGATGTGCACGTCGTTCTCCACCGCCTGCCGGGCGGCCTCCGCCGGGGTGGCGAAGAGCGGCCCGATATCCACGTCGAAGCCGAGATCGGCGAAGGCCGAGGCGATCACCTTCTGGCCGCGGTCGTGCCCGTCCTGGCCCATCTTGGCGACCAGGATGCGCGGCCGGCGGCCATCGTTCTCCTCGAACGCCTCCACCAGCGCCCGGACTTCCTCGACCACAGGCGACATGCCCCCCACCTCGCGCTTGTAGACGCCGGAGATCGAGCGGATCTCGGCGCGGTGCCGGCCCCAGGCCTTCTCCAGGGCCTCGGAAATCTCGCCCACCGTCGCCTTGGCCCGGGCGGCCTCGACGGCGAGTTCCAGCAGGTTCTCGGACCCGTCGGCGGCCCGGGTAAGCGCGTCGAGCCGGGCCGACACCGCGGCCTCGTCGCGCTCGGCGCGCAGGCGCTTGAGCTTGTCGATCTGCAAGCGGCGGACATTGCCGTTATCGACCCGCAGGAGGTCGATGGCCATGTCGTCGTCGGCCCGGAACTTGTTCACGCCGACGATCGTCTGGCGGCCGGAATCGATCCGCGCCTGCGCCCGGGCGGCGGCCTCCTCGATCCGCAGCTTGGGGATGCCGGCCTCGATCGCCTTGGCCATGCCGCCGAGCTGATCCACCTCGCGGATATGCTCCCAGGCGCGCGCCACCATGTCGGCGGTGAGCTTCTCCACGTAGTAGGAGCCGCCCCAGGGATCGACGATCCGGGTGGTGCCGCTCTCCTGCTGCAGGAACAGCTGGGTGTTGCGGGCGATCCGGGCCGAGAAATCGGTCGGCAGGGCCAGGGCCTCGTCGAGGGCGTTGGTGTGGAGCGACTGCGTGCCCCCTTGCGTCGCCGCCATCGCCTCGATGGTGGTGCGGGTGACGTTGTTGAACACGTCCTGCGCGGTGAGCGACCAGCCCGAGGTCTGCGAGTGGGTCCGCAGCGCCAGGGATTTCTCGGACTTCGGATCGAACCCCTTGACCAGCTTCGCCCAGATGAGGCGCGCGGCCCGCATCTTGGCGATCTCCATGAAGAAGTTGGTCGAGATCGCCCAGAAGAACGACAGGCGCGGGGCGAACTGGTCGATGGTCAGCCCGGCCGCCAGCCCCGCCTTGATGTACTCGACGCCGTCGGCGAGCGTGTAGGCGAGTTCCAGGTCGTTCGTGGCGCCTGCCTCCTGCATGTGGTAGCCGGAGATCGAGATCGAATTGAACTTCGGCATGTTCTTCGACGTGTAGGCGAAGATGTCCGAGATGATCCGCATCGATCCCTTCGGGGGATAGATGTAGGTGTTGCGGACCATGAATTCCTTGAGGATGTCGTTCTGGATCGTGCCGGCGAGCTTCTGCGGCGGCACGCCCTGCTCCTCGGCGGCGACGATGTAGAGGGCGAGGATCGGCAGCACCGCGCCGTTCATCGTCATCGACACGGTCATCTCGTCGAGGGGAATCCCCGAGAACAGGGTACGCATGTCGTAGATCGAGTCGATCGCGACACCCGCCATGCCGACATCGCCCGAGACGCGGGGATGGTCGGAATCGTAGCCCCGGTGGGTGGCGAGGTCGAAGGCCACCGACAGGCCCTTCTGCCCGGCCGCGAGGTTGCGGCGGTAGAAGGCGTTCGAATCCTCGGCCGTGGAGAAGCCGGCATATTGCCGGATCGTCCAGGGCTGGGTGACGTACATGGTCGGGTAGGGGCCGCGCAGGAACGGCGCGAGGCCGGGATAGGTGTCGAGGAACTCGATGCCCGCCCGGTCCTCGGGCCCGTAGCGGCCCTTCACCGGGATCCCCTCCGGCGTCATCCAGGGCTCGCCCAGAACAGGCGCCGCGACCGCGAGCGATTCGCCGGCGAGCGGGATGTCGGCGAAGTTCGGGATGCGGGAGGTCATGGCGTTGACTCGTTGTGGCGTTTGTCACGCCATTATAGAGACGCGCTTGAAGCGGGCTACTCCCCTGAGGTCGAGCCTGCACCCGCGCGAAGCCGCCCCTGACATCAGGGCTCCGCCCTGATCACCCGCCAAAGGGCTCACGCCCTTTGGAAACCCGGTTTTCCCCTGCGCCCGCCCCGCAGGACGTAGATCACCGCCCCCGCCAGCATCAGCGCCATCCCGTACCACGTGATCGCGTAGACGAGGTGGCTGTTGGGGAAGGCGATCACCGTGAGGCCGCCCACCGGCAGGCCCCCGGGATTGGGCGTCGCATCCGCATCGACGAAGTAGGGAGCCACTTCGCTCAGGCCGCGGGCGGCTGCGATGGCCGCGACGTCCCGGGAGTACCAGCGGCCGTCCTTGGGGTCGTTGGAGCGCAGGAACGCGCCCTTCGGCTCCGTCAGCCGGAGCAGGCCGATGACATGGGTCTCGCCCGCGAGCTGCCCGGCCGCCCGGCTCGCCGGATCCCGCCGGTCGCCGGGCACGAAGCCGCGGTTGATCAGCACGAGGCTGCCGTCCGGGCGGCGCAGCGGCGTCAGCACCCAGAAGCCGCCGCCGCGCTCGGTGACGGCCTGAACCAGCGTCTCGCGGTCGTTGAGGAACAGCCCCGAGAGGGACACGTGCCGGTAGGCATCATCGGGGCCGACGCGGGGCCATTCGGCGGGGCCGGGGGCCGGCACGGGGGCCGCGTGGACGCGGGCATCGACTCGGGCGATGAGGTCGAGCTTCCAGGCCCGGCGCTCGACCTGCCACGTCCCGAGCCCGACGAGGACGACGAACACCAGCGCCGCGGCGATTCCGAACACGACCCGCCGCAGCAGCGACGGGCGGCCGGGGGAGGGGTCCGGGCCGCCGCCGCCCGCCGGCCCCATCGGCGCGCGATCCGGGGGCCGGATCAGCGGGCGTTGTTCATGACGTCGTGGGCATCCATCGGCATCATGTTGTGGTTGAGGTGGTACATCACCCACACCGAGCCCGCGAGCATGATCACCACGAGCGTGATGGTGAAGATCAGCGCCATGAAGGTCCAGCCGCCCTCCGACTTCGTGCTCATGTGCAGGAAGTAGACGACGTGCACGACCATCTGGACGCCGCCGAGCGCCAGGATGACCAGGGTGGTGACAAGGCTGTTGTCGAGCACGTTGCCCATCACCAGCCAGAATGGGATCACCGTCAGGATCACCGACAGGGCGAAGCCCGTCATGTAGCTCTGGAAGGAGCCGTGCCCGCCGCCGCTATGGGCGTGGGAATCGTGCGTGTCCTGGCCGTGACCGGTGAGGTGGTGTGCGTCGGCGCTCATTCGAGCACTCCCATCAGGTAGACGACGGTGAAGACGCCGATCCAGATCAGGTCGAGGAAGTGCCAGAACATCGACAGGCACATCAGCCGGCGCTTGTTCTCGACGATCAGGCCGTGCTTGCGCACCTGCACCATCAGCACGATCAGCCACAGGATGCCCATGGAGACGTGCAGGCCGTGGGTCGACACCAGGGTGTAGAACGACGACAGGAAGGCGCTGCGCCAGGGCGGTGCGCCCTCATGGAACAGGTGGACGAATTCCCGGATCTCCAGGAACACGAAGGCCGCGCCGAACAACCCGGTCACCGCGAGCCACACCTGCGTCTGCTTCACCCGGTCCCGGTCCATCTCCAGCATGGCAAAGCCGTAGGTGATGGACGAGAACAGCAGCATGGCGGTGTTCACCGCGATGCCCGGCAGGTCGAACAGCTCCTTCGGGGTGGGGCCGGCCGCGTAGCTGCGCCCCAGCACCCCGTAGGTCGCGAACAGCGTCGCGAAGATGAGGCAGTCGCTCATCAGGTAGAGCCAGAACCCGAGCATGGTCGAGCCCTCGGAGTGATGGCCCTCCTCGTCGGTTTGGTAGAAGACCGGCGCCGCGGCGCCGGGGGGTGCGGTCTCTGCGTGCATCATCGGATCACGCCATCTCCAGTTCGCGCGCCCGCTGACCTTCCGTCCGACTGACCGTGTCGGCGGGGATGTAGTAGTCGCGCTTGTAGTTGAAGGTATGGGCGATCGTCACGACGAAGATCGCCAGGAAGCTGAGCGCCGCCAGCCACCACACGTACCAGATCATGGCGATGCCGAACGCAAAGCTCAGGCCCGCCAGGATCGCGCCGGTGGCGGTGTTCTTGGGCATGTGGATCGGCTTGTAGCCCGTCATCGGCCGGGTGAACCCGCGGTTCTTCATGTCCCACCACGCATCGGAATCGTGGACCACCGGGGTGAAGGCGAAGTTGTAGTCCGGCGGTGGCGAGGAGGTGGACCATTCCAGCGTCCGGCCGCCCCACGGGTCGCCGGTGAGATCCCGCAGCTTGTCGCGGTTGCGGATCGAGACCACGAACATCACGATCTGCGAGCCGATGCCGCAGGCGATCAGCGCCGCGCCGATGGCCGCGATCACGAACCAGATCTGCAGCGACGGGTCGTCGAAGTGCTGCATGCGCCGGGTCACGCCCATCAGGCCGAGCACGTAGAGTGGCATGAAGGCGACGTAGAACCCGGTCACCCAGAACCCGAGCGCGACCTTGCCCCAGAACTCGTCGAGCTTGAACCCGAAGGCCTTGGGGAACCAGAAGGTCACGCCGGCGAACATGCCGAACAGCACGCCGCCGATGATCACGTTGTGGAAGTGCGCGATCAGGAACAGCGAGTTGTGCAGCACGAAGTCGGCCGGGGGCACCGCGAGCAGCACGCCGGTCATGCCGCCGATCACGAAGGTGACGATGAACGCCACCACCCACATCATCGGCACCTCGAACCGGATCCGGCCGCGGTACATGGTGAACATCCAGTTGAAGATCTTCGCGCCCGTCGGGATCGAGATGATCATGGTCGTGATCCCGAAGAACGAGTTCACGTCCGCGCCCGAGCCCATCGTGAAGAAGTGGTGCAGCCACACGAGGTAGGCGAGGATGGTGATCACCACCAGCGCGTAGACCATCGAGGTATAGCCGAACAGGCGCTTGCCGCAGAAGGTCGAGGTGATCTCCGAGAACACGCCGAAGGCCGGCAGGATCAGGATGTAGACCTCCGGGTGACCCCAGATCCAGATCAGGTTGAAGTACAGCATGGCGTTGCCGCCGAGGTCGTTCGTGAAGAAATGCGTGCCGACGTAGCGGTCGAGCGACAGCATCGCGAGAACGGCCGTGAGGATCGGGAAGGCGGCCACGATCAGGATGTTGGTGCACAGCGACGACCAGACGAAGATCGGCAGCTTCATCATGGTCATGCCGGGCGCCCGCATCTTCACGATGGTGGCGACCAGGTTGATGCCCGACAGCAGCGTCCCGATGCCCGCGATCTGCAGCGCCCAGATGTAGTAGTCGACGCCGACGCCGGGGCTCATGGAGGCCTCCGAGAGCGGCGGGTAGGCGAGCCAGGTCGCGCGGGAGAACTCGCCGACGAACAGCGAGACCATCACCAGCATGCCACCCGACACCGTCATCCAGAAGCTGAAGTTGTTCAGGAACGGGAAGGCCACGTCGCGGGCGCCGATCTGCAGCGGCACGGCGAAGTTCATGAGCCCCGTGACGAATGGCATCGCCACGAAGAAGATCATGATCATGCCGTGGGCGGTGAAGATCTGGTCGTAGTGGTGCGGCGGCAGAAAGCCCTGCTCGTTGCCAAACGCCACGGCCTGCTGCGAGCGCATCAGGATCGCGTCGGCGAAGCCGCGCAGCAGCATCACGGACGCGAAGATGCAGTACATGATGCCGATCTTCTTGTGGTCGATCGACGTGATCCAGTCACGCCACATCGGCCCCCAGAAGCGGTAGTAGGTGATGACACCGAGCACCGCGAGGCCGACCACGGCGACGCCCGCGAAGGTCGCCTGCAGGATCGGCTCGTGGTAGGGGATCTGCTCGATCGTAAATCGACCGAAGAGCAACTGCTGGAGGTCCATGTTTGCGAACATTGGGATCGGCCCGTTCAATGGGTTCGACGGCGACCGCCGGTTTACGGTGTGGGGCTCGCGCTGACGGCGAGCGGTCTCATTCGTTCAGCTGCTTGGGCGCGATCTGCCCGCCCTCGCTCTGGCCCTTGCTGTCGGGCCCCTTGACCTCCCGGCCCTTGTCCCCTTGGCCCTTGTCGTCTTGCGCTTTGTCCTGGCCCGGCAGCGCGGACTCGCCCTTCCCCCGCGAATCCGGGTTGCCCATATCCGGCCTGGGCCTCATGCCCTGAGGCTGCGTCTGCCCGTGCGGCCCGGTACCGGAGGCCGGCCCGGTGGCGCCGGGGGCCTCGTTGCCGCGATCGGCCATGCGGTTGTCGTATTGCAGCCGGTCGTAGTTGGCCGCGGCCTCCGCCCCGGACGCGCCGCCCCGGGCGTCGATCTTCATCATCTCGCCGACGCACATCTGCTCCGGCCGGGGGCACATGCCGATGATCCGGTCGTAGAGGCCCTGCATGTAGGACTTGTAGTAGCGGGCCGGCTCGGCCTCGCTCGGCTCCTCGAGCTTCAGGTAGGCCTCCTGGCTGAGGTCTCCGCCCGAGGCCTTGGCCTTGGCGACCCACTGGTCGAAGCCGTCGTTGGTCAGGCCGTGGAACTTGAAGAACATGTTCGAGAAGCCGGCGCCGCTGTAATGGGCCGAGCGGCCCTCCCAGGCGCCCTCGCGGTTGATCACCGCGTGGAGCTGCGTCTGCATGCCCGGCATCGCGTAGACCATGCCGGCGAGCGTGGGCACGTAGAACGTGTTCATCACGTCGGTGGCGGTGATCTTGAAGCGGATCGGCCGGTCCACCGGCGCGGCGACCTCGTTGACCGTGGCGATCCCGTATTGCGGGTAGAGGAACAGCCACTTCCAATCCATGGCGATCGCCTCGACCTCCAGCGGCACGGTGCCGGCGGCAACGTCGCGCTTCGTGTCGATCTTGCTCAGGGGGCGGAACGGATCGAGCGTGTGGGTCCCGATCCAGGTGAGGGCGCCCAGGGCGATGATGATCATCAGCGGCGCCGTCCAGATCAGCACCTCGAGCTGCGTCGAGTGGTGCCACTCGGGATCGTAGACCGCGTTCTCGTTGGTGGCGCGGTAGCGCCACGCGAAGATCAGCGTGAAGGCGATCACCGGCACGATGATCAGGAGCATCAGCCCGGTGGCGGCCAGGACGAGGTTGCGCTGCTGCTCGGCCACGTAGCCCGCCGGATGCAGGACCACGAAGTTGCAGCCGCCCAGCATCGTCAGGAGCGGCAGGGCGAGGAGCGGCAGCAGGCGCCGCCCCCGGGCGCGCACAGTGCCGGTCCTGTCCGTTCGATGGGTCGTCACGATCACAGCACGCGTCTCGTCTTCCCAAGGCCGCGAATGCGGCGTTTCTGCCAAGCCGCGAATGCGGCACTTCTGCCAGGCCGCGCGAGGCGGCGTTTCTGCCATGCCGCGCGAGGCGGCGTTCCCGTCCGCGATCGGAGGGCCGCGCGGCCTGCGCCGCGGGCCGCATCCGCTACATCTGGCGCAGTTCCGAGCGATCGAAGAACAGGGCCACGAGGCTGCAGACGGCACCGGAGAGGAGATAGACCCCGATCATCGCCAGCCCGTAGCGCTGCGACAGGAACAGCGCGACGAGCGGGGCGAAGCCCGCCCCGAGCAGCCACGCGAAGTCGGAGGTCAGCGCGGCACCGGTGTAGCGGTAGCGGTTGCCGAGGCGCGCCGTCACGGCGCCCGCGGTCTGCCCGTAGGCGAGCCCGAGCAGCATGAAGCCGATCGTGACGTAGATGGTCTGGCCGATCGCGCTCTCGCCGAACAGGAGCGGCGCGACGATGCTGCCGAGGGCGAAGAAGGCGATCAGCGACGCACTCATGATCAGGGAATTGCGGCGGCCGATCTGGTCGGCGATCAGCCCGGAGGCGGCGACCGCGCCGGCGCACACGATGGCGCCCGAGAACTGCACGATCAGGAACTCGCCCGGCGAGCGGCTGGTGTTGGTCTGCGTCAGCGCCAGCCACGCGATCGGGAAGATCGTCACGAGGTGGAACAGCGCGAAGGCGGCCAGCGGCACGAAGGCGCCGCGGATCACGTCGCCCGCGTGGTGGCGGAACAGCTCCAGCGCCGGGACCGGGCGCAGCCGGTCGAGGTCCATCATCCGGGCGAACTCGTCGGTGGCGACGAGGCGCAGCCGGGCGAACAGGGCGACCACGTTGATGGTGAAGGCGCAGTAGAACGGGAAGCGCCAGCCCCAATCGATGAAGTCCGCCTCGTCGAGGTTGACGATGAAGAACGCGAACAGGGCGCTCGCCACCATGAAGCCGAGCGGCGCACCGAGCTGCGGGATCATCGCGTACCAGCCGCGCCGCTCCCGGGGGGCGTTCATGGCGAGCAGCGAGGCGAGACCGTCCCAGGCGCCGCCCAGCGCCAGGCCCTGCAGCACCCGCAGGCCGGCCAGGAGGTAGACCGCCGTGATGCCGATGCTGTCGTAGCGCGGCAGGAAGCTCACCGCCGCGGTCGATCCGCCGAGCAGGAACAGGGCGGTCGTCAGCTTGACGCTGCGGCCGTGGCGCCGGTCGATCGCCATGAAGATCACGGTGCCGATCGGCCGGGCGATGAAGGCGAGGGCGAAGATCGCGAAGGCGTAGAGCGTGCCTTTGAGCGGATCGACGAAGGGGAAGAACACCTTCGGGAAGACCAGCACGCAGGCGATGCCGAAGACGAAGAAGTCGAAGTATTCGGAAGCGCGCCCGATCACCACGCCGATGGCGATCTCGTTGGGATGGACCTTGTGGTCCCCCATCGCCTGTTGGGCATCGCGCTCGAGGCCTGTGACCGTCGGGGTGTTCGCGCTCATCTCTGGTTGTCGCCCTCGCCGCGCGCCAGTCGAGGCGCCTTGGCCGGAACCGCCTCTTGCGGCATGTCCAGAGGTATCGCAACCGGCTCCGGACGCAAGTTCACCCACTGACGCATGCATGGCACCGCGCGCGATCCGTCGAGTCGGCCCAGACGGTCAGACGCGGTAGTGCGCGGAATTCCGTGACAGGTTGATGTTGTAATACGGGTCGGCGCGCAGCTCCGGACCCCAGCGGTCGAGCATGGTCAGCACCTCGCCCTCGAAGCGCTTCTGCTTCTCGGGGGTGTCCTCGGCCCCGCGGCTCTTCGACTCGTGGTGGATCAGCTTGGCAAACGGCGTCCAGACGATCCGGTAGCCGGCCCGGCGGATCTTCAGGCAGAGGTCCACGTCGTTGAACGCGACCTTCAGGGCGGTCGCGTCGAAGCCGCCGACCTCGGCGAAGACGTCGGCCCGCATGGCGAGGCACGCACCCGTCACCGCCGAGACCTCGTGGGCGATCACCATGCGGCAGAAGTAACCCGGGTCTGCGTCCGGCACGCCGAGATGGCCGTGGCCGGCGACGCCGCCGATCCCCAGCACGATGCCGCCGTGCTGGATGGTCCGGTCCGGATAGAGGAGTTTGGCCCCGACGGCGCCGATCTCCGGCCGGACCGCGTGGCGGACCAACTCGGTGAGCCAGCCCGGCTCCAGCACCTCGATGTCGTTGTTGAGGAACAGGAGGATCGGCCCGGTGGCCGCCGCCGCCCCCCGGTTGGAGAGATCGGAGAAATTGAAGGCCCCCGGCACCGGCATGACGCGGACCCGCGGATCGTCCCGGTAGCGGGCGAACAGGGCGGCGGTCGCGGGCTCGCGGCTGTCGTTGTCGAGGATGACGACCTCGATGTCGGGGTAGTCGGTCGCGGTCAGCAACCCGTCGAGGGTCACCGACAGGATCTCGGCGCGGTCCCGGGTCGGGATGATCGCCGAGACCCGGGGCGGCGGCTCCGGCAGGGGCCGGATCAGGCGGTTGAAGCCGTTGGGGCCGGCCTCGGCCCGCCCGCCCCAGGGGGCGACGACCTCCTCCAGGGCGCGCAGGCGCGCGGCCTCCGCCCGGGCGAGCGCCCGGTCCGAGAAGGTGCCGGAGCCCTGCCCGGCGCGCCAGTGATAGAGCACCCGCGGGATGTGGCGGATGCGGGCGGGATCGAGGCCGGCGGTCAGCCGGAGCAGCAGATCGTGGTCCTGGCTGCCCTCGAAGCCCGGGCGCAGGCCGCCGAGGGCGCGTAAGGATTCGGTCCGCACCACCGTGAGATGGTTGATGTAGTTCTGCGCGTAGAGCAGCTCCCGGTCGAAGCCCGCCTTGAAATGCGGGTCGAAGCGGCGGCCGCGCCCATCGATCTTGTCCTCGTCGCTGTAGATCAGCACGAGGTCGGGGTCGCGGCGCAAAGCCCGGGCGACCTCGTAGAGCGCGTCCACGGTCAGCGCGTCGTCGTGGTCCATGAAGGCGCAGGCGACGCCCCGGGCGAGGCCCAGCGCGTCGTTGGTCGCCCGGGCGATGTGGCCGTTTTCGGGCCGGGTCAGCACGCGGATGCGCGGATCGGCCTTGGCCGCCTTCGCCAGGATCCGCGGGATCGCGGGCCGGGTGGAGGCGTCGTCGACGACGCAGAGTTCCCAATGGGGGTAGAGCTGCGCGCCGAGCGAGGCGAGGGCGGCCCTGAGCACCTTCGGGTCGGGGTCGTGAACCGGCATCAGCACGGAGATCAGGGGTGGGTCGGCCCAGGCGGCGATCTCGGCGGCGATCCCGTCCCGCTCGGGCCGGCGCAGGGTGTGGGTGCCGAGCCACGCCTCGTAGCCGCTCACCCGCCGATGGCGCAGGGCCCGGCCGAGGAAGCCCCGGGCCCGGACCTTCTTGCCGAGGACGCGCCAGTACAGGGCCTGCACGGTCAGGCCCGGCTCGCGCAGGAGGCCGCGCCCGGCCAGGACCGGCCGGGCGAGGGGGCGCAGGGCGATCCGGCGCAGCCGGGCCGGCGCCCGGCCGGACGGGTCGGCGACGCGGAGTTCGCTCGCGTCCTCAGGCAGGCGGCCGACCCACGCGAAGGCGCCGCCGCCCCGCGCCTCCTGCGGCAGGAGCGAGCCCGGGCGCCCGTCGGCCCCGACGAAGCTGATATCCGGGACGGTGTCGCGACCCTCGGCCGGATCGTTCGCCAGGACGATCTCGACCCAGCGGCCCGCGAGCCCCGGCAGGCCCACGCGCAAGCCGTCCGCCGCCGCCCGCGCCGGCAGGGGGCGCGGGCCGCGACCGAATCCGGTGACCTGCGCCGGCGGAAGATGTCGGTCGGACATCGCCGTCCCGGGAACGGACGCCATCAGCGCCGGCCCTCGCCGGCTGCGGGGGCGACGCTCCGCGTGCCCGCGGATCCGGGGTCGCGGGTCGAATCACCCGGATCGTGGTCGATGATGCAGCGCATGTCTCGAAGCATGGGGCGGCGGGCCGGCGCCCTGCGGCGCGGCCGGAGGCCGGGCGGCAGGCCCATAGCGCATTTTGCCGGGCCCGTGCACCTCGCCCGGACCGGCCGTGCGCGGGCCCCTCGGGAAACAGGTTCCGCTTGCGCCCCGGCCGGGCAGGGGCTATAGGCCCCGCCCACCGGAGCCCGCACGGCTCCGGCCCGGGCGCGTCGCTCAGCGGGGGAGCCCTGCCTTGACAGGGTCGGGGGCTCTCTTCATAGGTCGCCGAGGTGTCTGGGCTAGTTCGATGGCGTCCAGGTTCGGCGAACCTGATCGCGGTCGATGAGGAGACGTAGCACAGCGGTAGTGCATTCCCTTGACATGGGAAAGGTCACAGGTTCGATCCCTGTCGTCTCCACCACTCGCCGGACGGTCAAGCCGATTGCGGCGCGGTGGTCTCCGGTTCGTCGAACCTGATGCGGGTTCCGCGGACCGCAGCCGAAGGTTCGTAGCGCCGCCATGACCGCCGAACGCAGGCACTGGTTCTACGACAGCCGGATCCTGGTCTGCGCCTTCTGCCTGGTCCTGTTCGTCGCGATCTTCTGGCAGGTCAGCCGGTTCGAAGGCTTCCAGCCGATCTTCACCTGCGAATCCAAGAACGACATCGACCGCCTGTTGCTCACCTCCGGGATGGATGCCTGCATGGGCAACGCCCATTCGCAGGACGAGAAGGAGCGCTGCATGCGCACCGTCTATCTCCTGGCCTGCATGAAGGAGCGCTGGCGCTGACGGGCGTCGGGGCCGGCGGCAGAAAGGTCTGAGATCAGGGACCAGCCGGGACTGGAATGGCCCTACGGCCCCATCGAGAACGCACACGCGCCGCGGGCGCGCACGACCGCGCCGTGAGCGACGGGGCGTGCGGCGCGCTCAACGGCCTGATCGACACGGAGCGCGGAGATCGTGATCGACCTCCGGCCGTCGAGGAACAACATCTTCCGGAGACGAGCGCGCGGGGCCCGCGAAAGCCCGCGAGGATCGTGCACGCGCCCGCATTCCTGCAGGATCGGCGCTGTTTTAACCGTCCGTTAACCATTTTTACCAGTTTAGTTGGATCAGAGTCCGGCCGTAGGGAGCAGAAGGTCCGTGAGCGAGCTGCAGAGGCTTCTGAACGACCCGCGCTTCCGGCCCGCGGAGAGGATCAAGCAGGAACTCGGTGCCGTGCCCGAAGCCGGCATCGGCAACGTCCTCCGGGTCGTCTCCTCGATGCAGGAGCCGGCCGAACTCCCCGCGCCGAACGCGCCGCCGCAGGATTGGGACGCGCTGATCCACCGGGTCCAGACCGCCGCCCGTCAGGCGCGCGTGGTCGAGGCGCAGGCCCGGGAGCGGGAAGAGCGGATCGAGCACGTGCTGGAGCGGGTCCGGGAGGACATCAACGCCTCCAACGAGCGGGCCCGCATCGCGGAGATGCAGGCCCGGGACGTCCAGGCCCGCGCCGAGGCGCAGGTCATCGCCGCCGAGGAACGCGTCAAGGCCTCCGAGGCCCGCGCCCGCGCCGCCGAGGAGCGGGCGCGGCACGCCGAGGAATGGCTCGGGCGCGTTCAGGAGGCGATCCTCGCCGAATTCTCCGACATGACCGATCAGGCCGCGGCGTGAGCGGGTCCGCCGGCGCGGCGTTCGCGGCACGCGCGGATACCCCCGACCATCGGGGCGACCCGATCGACCGGGTCGTGGCGTTGTTCGCGGGTCCTGCGCCGGCCGCGGCTCCGGAGCCCGACGACTGGTCGGCCTCCCTGACCGCGGTGCGCGGCCTCGCGACCCGGGTGCGCACCCTTCAGACGCGGGCCCGGGATTCGATGCGGGAGGCCCAGCGCTCCGTGCGGGAGGCGGAATCGGCCGCGCGCGCCGCCGAGGATCGGGCGCTGCACGCCGAATCCCTGCTGCGCGAGGCGGTGGCCCGGGCGGAGCGCGCCGAGGATCAGGTCCGCGCGGCGGCCGAGCGGATCGAGCGGGCGGAGGCCCAGACCGCCGAGGCGCGGGCGTGGCTGCGGCGCATGCACGAATGCATGGTCAGCGAGTTCGGCGCCCTCACCCAGGAACCGGCCCTGGCCTGAACCCGCCGGGCCGAAACTCAAGCAGGTTTCGCAAAGGTGGCCGCCGGTTTTGCGAAGAAACCCTGCGACCGACCGAGGACCCGAGCGGACGACGCGTTGGCCTGCCAAGGCAAGGCTCTCAGCCTGTGTCGTGATGCGCGCTCTTGAGCCGAACCGGTGTCCGCTTCGGCGGAGGGCGCCCTAGGCCAGCGCCGGGGCGGCCACGACGTCGACGGCGTGCAGCGCCCAGGCGAACGGATCGCCGGGGCCGTAATACACCGCGATCTCGAGCTGAAGGATCCGGATGCAGGCCTCGGACAGGTCCGGCAGCAGGTCGCGGCCCTGGCGGTCGAGGACGGTGGTGAGCGCGGGCAATGGCCGCCCCTCCCGGTAGGTGACGAGCACCTGCGCCTCGGCACGGGGATCGAGCGGATCGATGCAGTAACGCGCCGTCATCCGAACCTCCTCCGCACCAGCCGCGGTGGCCGCCGGTAATCCGGCTCTGTAACAGTCCGATGAAGCCGACCGCCCGGGGCGGGGGACGGACGGTGCGAGCGGGCGTTTTCCCGCGCCGCGTGGCCCGGCCGACGCAATGCGAGCGACCGCCTTAAGCCGGTGCATACGCCCGTCGCGGCAGGGTTCCCGGATCCGTTCGACATCCTCCGGCAGGGTCGCCGTGACGCTCAGCATCGTCCTCAGCACGGCGCTTCCGCTCCTCACGGGGGTGGTGGCCCTGCTGTGGGCCGGATGGGTCGCGCCGGAGCAGGAAACGCGCCCCGACCCGCCGAGCCCGCGCGCCCCGCAGACGTGGTGGCGCGGGCGGAGCCGTTAAGAGAGTCTTCACCCTGCCGCGACCCCGCCGCGGAGGCGCGAAACCCTCCGGGGCCGCTGCCGGTTTCGAGGGATGACCCAGTTCACGCTCGTGGCTCCGGCTCAGCCGCTGCCCGCCGGAAGCGCGCGGAAGCGCGGCTCGGCACATCGGTCGGCCAACCTGCCGGGGAGCCGGAGCGCCATGCTCGAGCGGCTCGCCCGGGAACTCGATCTGCCGGTCGAGGCCTTCCTCACCGAGGCGGACCCGGACACGGACTCCCCGGGCGCGGCACCGGTCGCGGAGGCCGGCGACCTCCTGGCCCTGGAACTCGTGGCCCTGGTGCGCCACTGGCTGGCGATCGGCGACGGCCAGGCGCGCCGCCGCGTCCTGAGCCTCGCCCGCCAGGAGGCCGAACGGTCGGGGCTGCGCGTCTGCGCCTGAGCGCGGGACGGGTTCCGGCGGCGGCCCGCGCCGGGCTATGACGGTCCGGCAGCCCCCGTGGCGGGGGCCGGTTCTGGGAGGCCGTACATGGATCTCGGCTTGAGCGGGCGCCGGGCGCTCGTCTGCGCGGCGAGCAAGGGGCTGGGCCGCGGCTGCGCCCTGGCGCTCGCCCGGGAGGGCGTGGCGGTGACGATCACCGCCCGCAATGCGGAGACGCTGGAGCGGACCGCGGAGGAGATCCGCCGGGCGACCGGCGCCACCGTCACCACGGTCGCGGGCGACATCGCCACCGAGGCCGGCCGCGCCGCAGCGCTGGCCGCCTGCCCGGAGCCCGACATCCTGGTCACCAACGCGGGCGGCCCGCCCCCGGGCGACTTCCGCGCGTGGGACCGGGACGCCTGGATCCGGGCGCTCGACGCCAACATGCTGGCGCCGATCGCGCTCATCCAGGCGACCGTCGACGGGATGATCGACCGCACATTCGGCCGGATCGTCAACATCACCTCCGGGTCGGTGAAGGCGCCGATCCCGCATCTCGGCCTGTCGAACGGCGCCCGCGGGGGGCTGACCGGCTTCGTGGCGGGCCTCGCCCGGCAGACGGTGCGGCACGGGGTGACGATCAACAACCTGCTGCCCGGCCCGTTCGACACCGACCGGATCCGCGGCAATGCCGGGGCGCTCGCCGCCAAGGCCGGCCTCAGCGTGGACGCCTTCCTCGAAGCCCGCGCCCGGGAGAACCCCGCGGGCCGCTTCGGCACCCCCGACGAGTTCGGGGCGGCCTGCGCCTTCCTGTGCAGCCAGCACGCCGGCTTCATCACCGGCCAGAACCTGCTGATGGACGGCGGCGCCTATCCCGGCACGCTCTGAGCCGCCCCGGGATCCCGGGTTTCCCAGGGGCGAGCCCTTGGGCGGATGCTCAGGGCGGAGCCCTGAGATTCTCGGCCCTGAGGTAGTCTCCAGGGCTCCGCCCTGGACCCGCGAAAGGTCTCGGCCTTTCGAAACCAGAACGCGCGCCGTTCGGAGCAACACGCGGTGAGGACCATGAGCGTACGCGACACCGTCGAGGCGCGCCTGGCGCGGATCGGGGCGGGGGACCCGGCGGTGTTCACCCGCCTCTACCCGGAGGCGGCCCGGGCGGCGGCGGACGCCGCCGATGCCCGCCGCCGGGACGGGCTCTCCCTCGGGCCGCTCGACGGCGCGATCGTCTCGATCAAGGACCTGTTCGACGTGGCGGGCGAGACCACCACGGCCGGCTCGGTCCTGCTGGCGGGGGCGCCCCCGGCCGCGGCCGACGCCCCGGTGGTCGCCCGCCTGCGCCGGGCCGGGGCGGTGATCCTGGGCAAGACCAACATGTCGGAATTCGCCTTCTCCGGCCTCGGGCTCAACCCGCATTACGGCACCCCCGGCAACGCCGCCGATCCGGCCCGCATCCCCGGGGGCTCGTCCGCCGGGGCCGGGGTCTCGGTGGGGCAGGGGACGAGCGACGTCTCGATCGGCTCCGACACCGGCGGCTCGGTGCGGATCCCGGCCTCGCTCAACGGCGTGGTCGGGTTCAAGCCGACCGCCCGGCGGGTGCCCCTGGCCGGCGCCTTCCCGCTCTCCTACGCCCTCGATTCCCTCGGGCCGCTCGCCCGGAGCGTGGCGGACTGCGCCGCCGCCGACGCCGTGATGGCGGGCGAGGAGCCCGCGCCGCTCGACGCCCTCCCGGTCGCAGGCCTGCGGATCGGCGTGCCCCGGGGCCTGCTGTTCACCGAGACCGAGCCCCTGGTCGCCGAGGCGTTCGAGCGGGCGCTGGCGCGGCTCTCGGCGGCGGGGGCCCGGGTGATCGACCACCCGATCGACGATCTCCTGGCCGCCATGGACGCGGCCCTGCCGGACGGGTCGCTGGCGGCGATCGAGGCCGCCGCGATCCACGCCGACTGGCTCGACGCGCAGGCCGACCGCTACGACCCGCGGGTCCACCGCCGGATCCTGGCCGGCCGGGCGGCCCCGGCGACGCGCTACATCCGGACGCTGCGCCGCCGGACCGCGCTGGTCGCGGCCCTCGACGTTCGGCTCGCGCCCCTCAACCTGCTGGCGCTGCCGGCGACCGCCGCGACGGCGCCGCTCACCGCCCCGCTGGAGGCCGACGACGCGGCCTTCCTGGCGGCGAACCGGCTGATGCTGCGCAACACCGCCTTCGGCAACTTTTTCGACCTCACCGGCCTGTCGTTGCCGATGCCGGATCTCGCCCGGCCGGCGGGGCTGATGCTCCTCGCCCGCCACGGACAGGACCGCCGCCTGCTGGCGCTCGGCGCCGGCATCGAGGCGGCGCTGGCGGGGTAGGGGGCCGGGACCACGCCGGATTGGACCCCCCTCGCTGCCGGGCGCCAAAGGCTTAGGAAACCAGCACTTTTCCGCTCCCCCCTGCGGGGAGGGGTCAGGGGTGGTGCAGGAGGCACCGTGTCGCCCCATCCTGCACCACCCCCACCTCCAACGCCTCCCCGCACGCTTGAGCGATCCCGGTCAGGCCCGGGATCGCCAGGGGAGGAGAGAATGCCAAATCCGGGTACACCTTCGCGGCCCCGCGCGCTGCGCCGCCGGGGGCATGGCCAAACCCTCACGCCGCCGGGGTGACGCGGGACGCCGCGAAGCCCGAACACAACGTTGCGAATGCCGGCTTCCCGGCGTCCCGCGGACGCGTGGGCCGGTCTCGACCCCTGCGTCCGATCCTGCATCCGGTGTCCGTCACGCGGGGGGCCCGAACCTACGCTAAGTCCTCCGGGTTGCCCTGCGGCACCCCGATGTCTTCCGAGCGAGCCTTCGTCGCACGCCCTCTCGTCGTGGAGGGCGCCGTAGACCTCCGCACCGCCCAGGACAGGGTCGCCCATCTCTGGTGAACGACCGGGGCATTTCCTCCGCCGGCCGCCGCCCAGCCCGAGCCGGGGGGTGTCGAGCTCCCGCGCCCGGGGCTGCCGCAGCCGACGGCAGACGCGGGCACCGCCCCACCGCCGCCGGCCCGGCGGCTGACCGGACCGACGCCCCGAAGCGTCTCACGACGCGTCGCGGCGGGGTGAGAGACTTGGAGCATGGATTAGGAATTTTGTCAAGACGCGTCGAGAAATTTGGCGCCTCATCCGCTTGTGGTTTCGGACGCACAAGCCACCGGCTTCTTATAGAGCCTACAGCGCGGCCGGGGGCTGCTAAGTACCCGCATCTCCTCAGCGACGAAGCAGCCAGAGGCATAAGGCGTTACCGCAGACACCGCTGGTACTGGCACTGATACATCCAACCGCGTGTGCATCAACGAATGGCACTGTCGCCTCCAGACCCCACCTTGCGGCAAAAAACCGCTCCAAATTAATCAAAGTCTTTCCCTCGCGTGAAAACCTGATTAGTGAACCCTAGGTTTAGGTAGGAGGGATTGTGAGCGCCACAAAAATGGCCTTTGACGCTTTCCGTGCACAATTCGGCCCTGCCCGTCTGCCACCGGCCGAGGCGATAGCTAACGATGACGAGCTTCGGCCAATGTCATCAGCAGAGGGACTATGCGTCTGGTCAGACGGCAATCATGCCTGCAATTGCCAAACAGAACCTTCAGATTATCCGCAAGCGACTAAAGATTTTCTTGACGAAAGACGGCTTTGGGTCGTCGCCCAAGACGAGGTACTTCACGCGAAAGAACGATGTGCCTTTGGCTTATCTTTGGAAACCGGCGTAATAAAACATACTAATATAACCGGTGGGAAAGCTGCATTTTGCGGTGGAGAAATGATTGTTGTCAACGACAATACAATAATTCTCAACGGCCGATCACGTCGATATGGTCCACGCTCATCGACAGAGATGACAGCAGTGGCTAAATCATTTACTGGTTCGGGTTATTCAGTATGGGCGATGGGCTATGATGATGAGGCTGGCGTGGCGCTGCCTTTCCAAGGGACGCGGCCGACATGGGTAGCCTGAACAGTCACGGATACAGCGAAGACGACCTCCAAGCTGTTTTTGGGCCGGCATCGCAAGGCATGATTCCTGAAGACCGAGCAGCCACCTCGGATCGGGTCTTCGTGCGCAGTCAAGTCCAAATTACGTTCGACAACGAGCGCGCCAAGGGCCGCAAAATAGCAGCGCCTGAAGCATTGAGCACTTTTGGCTGGGAAATACTATTGAATATTGCGCGCGAGGGGGCGACAACACTGGTTCAAACCATTGATGAGCCAGCCATAACCATTCGTAAGCGTAGAACTGATTTGAATCTCGATCAACAGCAGGTTGCTCGTCATCTAAATTTACCACTTCAAGTAATTGCAAAAGCTGAAATCGCCGGGGAACTTTCCAAAATAAGAGACTTGGAAAAAATTTGTCAGTTACTTTCCATTGATGAGCGTTCTCTTGGAATGGTCCGAGGTGGGCATTCGGATAAAAATCTCGCTGTCCGCTTGAGAACGCTTAGTGATGACACAGAACATTTCAATTTTACCCCGACTTCTGTCATGAATTTCTCAGAAGCTGCATGGGTGATCTCACGGCAGGATGCCCTTGCCAAGAAACTGAATAGTTTTAGCAATGAACGAAACGTTCCAGTATTTCAAAAAGACAACAATTACAGCCATCCGGCCTGGAAACAAGGCTTTAGACTTGCAGCGATCACTCGCGAGAAACTTGGCATATCTGCTGACGAACCAATCGAAAAGCTTCGCCATATCGTAGATACAAAGCTCGACATTTCTCTAATCCAGCAGAAGTTTTCATCTCGCTTCGCCGGCGCCACGCTAGCGAACGGTGAATGTCGTGGCATTGTCATCAATGAGGAGGGTGCAAACAGTCACGTTTGGATTAGACGCATGACTTTGTGCCATGAGCTTGGACATTTACTCTGGGATCCAGATCAACGCTTAAATCAACTTAAGGTAGATCACTACAATAGGATTGATAGTTTCGATTTTCGTAGATTCAAAGATCCTGTTGAGGAGCGGGCAAATGCCTTCGCTGTCGCATTCCTTGCGCCACCTATCGCTGTCGAAAAGATAGTGGAAGACTCATCATCTATTTTGACTGCCATATCCAAACTCATGCGCGTTTATGGTATCAGTGCATCAGCAGCCAAGCGACATATCCAAAATGTTACTCGGCGGAAAACTGATCAAGTTTCAGCTTATGAACTCCCGTTTCCTTCAGACGACTGGATTGGTAGAGAAAATTTCACATTAGATTGGTTTCCTGCTAAGTCGACGCCATTATCACGCAGGGGCAAATTCGCGTGGATTGTTGCGCTCGCTTTACAGAGAAAGAAAATTTCTTCTGACTCAGCAGCAATGTTTCTCAATATCGCGCCCGAAGAAGCGATTAATAAATGCCATCAGGTTCTTGATGCATATACCGACACTGAATAATGCTGCTGGAAATGTATCTATATAACCTAAATGATAATTATGCCTGCGCTTAGGCTCGCTCACACAAGTTCCGGAGTTTTTGTACGGACTGATAATTCAGCGGCTCGTCAGAACGTTTGGATTGCTATCTTGCTGATGCAGCTAGGTTTGAGCCCAGCGCCGGCATAGAAATAAAGCTAAATATTGTATTTTGGCAGATCGGTTATTTGAGTCTGAACTACCGCATTGCCGACTGCCCCACCATGGTGCACCGTGCGGCTGTTCCGGGACCGCCCGCGTCGCCCCGCGATCCCAAGCGCCACAGGGAGCCGTCGCATGAACGCAGCCTCACCCGCCCTCGTCTCGAACGACCATGAAAACCCCGACCTCGCCGCCGAAACCCAAACCATGCGGGTCGATCTCGCGGCCGCCTACCGGCTGATCCACCGGCTGGGGCTCGACGACAGCATCTACACCCACATCTCGGCGCGGCTGCCGGGGGGCGGGCACCGGTTCCTCATCAACCCCTACGGGATGCGCTTCGAGGAGGTCACCCCCCAAAACCTCGTCACCGTCGATATCGACGGGCGGGTGATCGAGGATCCGATGGGGCTCGGCATCAACCCGGCCGGGTTCACGATCCACAGCGCCATCCACGCCGCCCGCCACGACGCGGTCTGCGTGCTCCACACCCACACGGTGGCGGGCGTCGCGGTCTCCTGCCAGGAGGAGGGGCTCCTGCCCCTGAACCAGTGGTCGATGCAGTTCACCGGCCGGCTCGCCTACCACGCCTATGAGGGCATCGCCCTCGACCTCGACGAGCGCCAGCGCCTCGTGGCCGATCTCGGCGACAAGCCCGTCATGGTCCTGCGCAACCACGGGCTGCTGACCTGCGGGCGCACCGTCGGCGAGGCGTTCCGGCTGATGCACAACATGGAGCGCTCGTGCCGGGCGCAGCTCGCCATCCAGGCCGCGGGCGCGCCGGTGATCCGGCCCTCTTCCGCCGTCGCCACCAAGACCGCCGGGCAATACGCCGCCGGCTACGACCGCGTCGTACTCCAGGGGGCGCCCGACAACGAATGGGCCGCGTTCAAGCGGATGCTGGCGCGCACCGATCCGGAGGTTTTCGCACAGGGCTGAGACCGAACCGCGGTGAGCCGGACGCATCGCGGTTCGCCCGCGCGAGGGCGCGGCGGCGGTCGTCCGCCGGGCGCGATGATCCCGACCCTCGGTCGAGGATCCTCGCAAGCTGGTCTCAGCGTCAGGCCGCCAGGGCGGCGCGCGCGTCGCGGCCGTGGGCCTGGTCCATGATCGCGCCGATCCGCTCGCCCACCGCGATCGCGATCGCCACCGAGGCCGGGCCCTCCAGCCCCTGCTGGCAGATCCGGCTGAGCACGTCGGTCACCCGCTGCTCCATCACGCCGAGGATCGCGGCGGCGGCCTGGGGCTGCGCGCCGCGGAGCACGGCCGCGAGGTCGCAATACGCGTCGTGGAGCAGCTGGAGCGTCAGCCGCTCGACCGCCTGCTCGTCCGCCTCCGTCAGAACACGCATCCCGAGCCACTCCCCGCGTCGCCGGCAGACTCCTCCGGGAGCCGTTAACAACGCGTAAAGAGGCCGGCCGCCCGGGAGGGATCGGTCAACCATGCCGCGCGCCGGAGGGATCCGGCGCGATGGGCCATCGCGTCGCCCCCCGGAACCCGGTGGCCCCGTGATCGGTCAGGCCCGGGGGAGACCCTTCACCGGAAGCACCACCATGCGCAGCCTCATCCTCGCCGGCCTCTTTCTGTCGGCATCCGTCGCCACCCCGGCCCTGGCCCAGGTCCAGCAGGACAATCCCAACGCCGCCAACCAGTCGATGGAATCGAGCAGCCAGATGCGCGGCCTGCGGCAGGAACAGACCACCCAGTCCGACATGCTCCGCATGGACGCCCAGCGGAACCAGGCCGCGACGCCGGCCCCGACCACCGGCCCGAACGCCATCGGCCCCCATGTCGGGACGGGCGTGATCGGGCGCTGACGGCGTGTTCCGCGCCGACGCAGAGGCCTGGTGAACCCCTCCGGCCCCGAGCACCCGCCCAAGGGCTGAAGCCCTTTGGAAACCCGGGATCCCGGGTCGAGCGGGCGCTCAGACGTCCGGCAGGCGCCGTCCCTTCACCACCACCCGCGGCCAGCGGTCGAGGCCGATCGGCATCAGGACGGCGATCTGCTGCGGCACCTCGGCCTCGCCCAGCAGGCTCCGGAGCGAGACCCGGCAGGCCTCCTCGAGCTCGGCCCGGCTGCGCGCCCCCGACGTCTTGATGTCGGCGATCAGCAGCGCCGCGATCTCCTGGGCGAAGGCATCCTCGTTCGACATGCCGATCTCGCGCTCCGGTTCAGAGCATCCTAGTCCATCGCAGCACGGCCAGGTATCCGCACAGAATTGCGCGCCCGCCGATCGCGTGTGGATACTTGCGGATCGGGCCGGCAGGACCGCAGGCCCGGCCCGCGAGCGTGATCGTTCCCCGCAGGGCGTCGTCTCCCGGACGGACCCGCGCAGAGGCGTGCGGGTAACGTTTCGGTCATAGATCGGGGTCTACTGGTATCAATTGGCGAGTTGGCGTGGATAGACCGATGGTTCGATTGCCCCGCCTCCATGCGTGGCTTCGGTCGTCCCGGACGTGGATCGCGCTGGGCGTCCTGGCCCCGGTCGGCATGGTCGCGGTGTCCGGCCTGATGCTGGCCGACCTGCGCCGGGATGCCTGGGACCGGGCCGAGCAGACCTCCAGGAACCTCCTGCAGGTCCTCGACCGCGACATCGCGCGCAATTTCGAGATCTACGACCTCTCGCTCCAGGCCGTCGTGGAGAACCTCGCGGCGCCCGGCCTCGCGCAGGCCGATCCCCGGATGCGCCAGCTCATCCTGTTCGACCGCGCCGCGACCGCCCGCGACATGGGCGTGATGCTGGTGATCGACGCGCACGGCGACGTCACCGACGACCTCGGCACGGTGCCGCCGCGGGGGGGCAACTACGCGGACCGCGAATACTTCAAGGTCCATCAGGCCCGCGACGGGCTGGGCCTCTATGTCGGCAACCCGATCGTCTCGCGGCTGACCGGGGAGCGGATGCTGCCGTTCAGCCGGCGCATCAACAAGCCCGACGGGAGCTTCGGCGGCGTGGCCCTGGGCAGCGTGAAGCTATCCTACTTCATGCACCTGTTCCACGAGATCGACCTCGGTCCCGGCGGCGCGATCAACCTGTACGGCGCGGACGGCACCCGCCTCATGCGCTCCCCCTACGTGGACGCCGATATCGGGGCGAACATCGCGCAGGCCCCGACCTTCCGCCGCTTCGTGCGCGAGCGGCAGGGCAGCTTCGTCAGCACCTCCGCGCGCGACGGGGCCAAGCGCTTCTACACCTTCACGCAGATCGGCAGCCTTCCGTTGATCCTGAACGTCGCCCTGTCGACCCGGGACGTGGAGGCGGCGTGGTTCGCCAAGGCCGTCACCATCGGCGGCATCACGCTGGTGCTGTGCGGCCTCACGGTCGCGCTCTCGCTCCTGTTCGGGCGGGAGCTGCGGCGCCGGGAGGCGGTGCAGGAGGCGCTGGCCGCCCTGTCGCGCACCGACGCCCTGACCGGCCTGCCCAACCGCCGCTGGTTCGAGGAGACCTTCGCCCAGGCGAGCGAGACCGCCCGGCGCGACGGACGGCCGCTGGCGCTGCTGATCGTCGATGCGGACCACTTCAAGCGCTACAACGACCGGTACGGGCACCCGGTGGGCGACGCGATCCTGAAGGCGCTCGCCCGCCGCCTCGCCGCGAGCGTGCACCGGCCGCAGGATCTCGTCAGCCGCATCGGCGGCGAGGAATTCGCGATCCTCTTGCCGGAGACCGACGTCGCCGGCGCCGGGCGCATCGCCGACCGGGTCCATGCCGAGATCGCCGGTCTGTCGGTTCCCGCCGCGGGGATCGGCGCGGGGGCCGTCACGGTCAGCATCGGGCTCGCCTGCACGGGGCCGGGCGGCGGCGCTGCTGCGGCGCCGGACCTGTATCGCCTCGCCGACGGCGCCCTCTACGCGGCCAAGGAGGGCGGCCGCAACCAGACCCGCATCGCCGCCGCCCCGGCGCCAGTCCCTGCGCCGCAGCGGGCCGGCCTGCAGCTCGTCGGCCGAGCCTGACCGCGACCGGCCCGTTACCGGCCGAACCGGGCCATCAGGCGGGGGCCGTACGCGTCCCACGCGATGTGGGCGACATAGGCGGATTGGAAGGTGACGATGACTTCCCAGTCGCGGTGCAGCACCTTCAGCAGGGTCCGATCGTGCAGCGCGCCTTCCACGCCCAGGGCGACGGCCAGGATCGTGCTGATGGCGAACACGCCGACCCAGGAGAACTGGCGGGCGCCGGCAACACCCAGGGCCGCGATCAAGATATAAAGCATGCGGCCCACCGGACTGCCGATACGGTCTGCTTACGTAGACCGATCCCTCGAAGCTTAGCAAGCAGAACCAATATTGCGCCGCACCATCACATCGGCATCAGGTCAACCAGGCTGTAGGCGACGGCCGTGATAATCATGGTCCAGACAAGCAGAAAACAGGCCTGAAAGGAGAAAGCGGTCGACACGGGCAAACGCTCGTACCAGTTCCGGGCCCGGCGGAACAATCTCGATATTGGACTGTGCCACGCTCTGTCGATCATTGGCGCTAACTCGAAGGCATCGCTGCTGTAACAAAGTGTTTCCAGCAACTCGGGCCTAGTTCAACACTATCGTCCTGACTGCCGGATGAATGCGACATTTCGCACACAGACCCGGATTTCCGGACGGCGGCGCGGCCGTCGGGCTCAGCCCTTGCCCTTCCAGGGCACCAGCGCGCGCTCGAGCCGGCGCAGGCCGAACTCGAACAGGGCGGCGAACAGGCCGATCAGCAGGATCCCCATCACCACCACGTCGGTGCGCAGGAAGTTGGAGGCGTTGAGGACGAGCTGGCCGAGCCCGGCCTGGGCCGCCACCATCTCGGCGGCGACCAGGGTGGTCCAGCCCACGCCCATGCCGATCCGCAGGCCGATCAGGATATCGGGCAGCGCCGCCGGGAACACGACGTAGCGCAGCACCTGCCAGCGGCTGGCGCCCAGGGCGCGGGCCGCGTTGATCTGGTCGGCGGAGGCCGCGCGCACGCCCGCGCGCGTCGCCAGCGCCACCGGGGCGAAGCAGGCGAGGACGATCAGCAGCACCTTCGACGCTTCGCCGATGCCGAACCAGATGATCATCAGCGGCAGGTAGGCGAGCGGCGGCAGCGGCCGGTAGAACTCGATCAGCGGGTCGAGGATGCCGCGGGCGATCCGGCTCGTCCCCATGGCCAGCCCGGCCGGGATGCCGAGCAGCGTCGCGAGGGCGAAGGCGCCGAGCACCCGCAGCAGGCTGTCGCGGACGTGGAGGGCGAGGGGCGCGCCGTCGATGGCGCCGTCCCAGGCCTGCCCGAGGGCCGCCAGGACCGCCTCCGGCGCGGGGAGGAACAGCGGCCTGATCCAGCCGCCATCGGTCGCCGCTGCCCAGAGGCCGAGGCAGGCCAGCACGGTGGCGGTGCTGACGACCGGCACCAGCGCCCCGTCGCGGCGGGCACGGCGCGGGGGGCGGGCGGGCGGCGGCGCCTCGGAGGCCGCCGCGGCGTCGAGGGGCCGGCCGCTCACCGGGGGCCTCCGAGGGCCGGATCCGTCCGGAGATGGTCGGTCCGGTCGCGGATGCGCCCGAGCACGCGCTCGCGCACGGCGATGAAGGCGGGATCCGACTTGACCGCCCGCGCCGCCCGCCCGGCCACGACCGCGCGCGAGAACGGCAGGTCGATCGACTCGACGATCCGGCCCGGGCGCGGGCTCATGATCAGGAGCGTGGTGGCGAGGAAGACCGCCTCCTCGACGTCGTGCGTGATGAAGAACGCCATCTTGCCGGTCCGGTGCCAGACCTGGAGGATCAGCTCCTGGATCTGCTCGCGGGTGAGGGCGTCGAGCGCCCCGAGCGGCTCGTCCATCAGCAGGGCGCGCGGGTCGCCGGCCAGCGCCCGGGCGAGGCCGACCCGCTGCTGCATGCCGCCGGACAGCTCGTAGATCTTCCGGTCGGCGAAGGCGGAAAGACCCACGAGGTCCAGCATCTCCAGGGCGATCCGGCGCCGCTCGGCGCGCGGGACGCCGCGCATCTTGGGGCCGAAGGCGACGTTCTCGGCCACGTCCAGCCAGGGCATCAGGGCGTGGCGCTGGAACACCACGCCCCGGTCGGCCCCCGGCCCCCGGATCGGCGCCCCATCGAGCAGGATGCGGCCCTCGGTCGGTTCGAGGAAGCCCGCGATCGCCGAGAGCAGGGTGGTCTTGCCGCAGCCCGAGGCGCCGAGCGCCACCACGAACTCCCCCGGGCGGATCGTGAGATTCACCTGCGCGAGGGCGGCGATGCCGGACTCGCCCGCTCCGTACCGGACGCTGAGGTTGCGGATCTCGATCATGCCTCTCTCCGGACCCCGCGCCTATTTCCGCGCCGCCGCCACGTAATCCCCGGTGACGAACCGGCCGTAATCCGGCGCCAGGGCCTGGACGCGCCCTTGCGCCTTCAGGAACGCCGCGGTCTCGGTCAGGGCCTTGGCGGCCCCGCCGCCGAGCCAGGCCGGGGAGGCCTGCGCGTCGAGGGTCGGGAAGCGGTAGGCCGCCAGGCTCGCCGGCACCTCCGCGGGGTCCGCGCCGGTGATCCTGGCCACCGCATTCACCTCGGGCGCGCCGGCGGACCAGGGCTCGGCCGCGTAGGCGGCGTCCCCGGCGGCGATCAGCTTCACCAGGGTGACCAGGAAATCCCGGTTCCGCGCCGCCCAGGCCCGGTCGACCACGAGGCCGTCGAAGGTCGCCTTGCCCTTGCGGGCGAGGTCGCCCGCCGAGAGCAGCACCGTCCCGGATTTCTTCACCCGGGCCAGCACCGGATCCCAGATGAAGGTCGCGTCGATGTCGCCGCGCTCCCAGGCGGCGGCGATCTCGGGCGGGCGCATGTTGAGGATGGTCACGTCCTTCTGGCTCAGCCCGGCTTCTTCGAGGGCCGCGATCAACTGGTAGTGGGAGGTCGAGACGTACGGCACCGCGACCGTCCGGCCGCGCAGGTCGGCGACGCTCCTGACGCCGCTGCCGTTGCGCGCGACGAGCTGCTCGGCATCGGCGATCTCGTCGAGGATCCAGAACAGTTCGATGTCGAGCCCCTGCGAGGCCGCCGCGGCGATCGGGCTCGATCCCGCCTCGCCGATCTGGACGTTGCCCGACGCCATGGCGCGGATCACGTCGCCGCCGCCGCCGAACTTGCGCCACGTCACCGTGTAGCCGGTGGCCTTCTCGATGGCCCCCGAGGCCATCAGGGCCCGGAACGGCACCACCATGTCCTGATGGGCGACGGTGACCGATCTTTCGGCGGCCCGGGCCGGGGCGGGCGCGAGAAGCCCGGGCGCCAGCGACGCCAGAAGAGCCGCCAGACGAGCGGCCAGGCGGGCCAGCCGCTCACCGGGGCGGCCCTTCGATCGCGATCCCGCACTGTCCATGCCCATGATCCCCTGCCGGCATCCGGACTCGGTGCCTCGGCGACAGGGTCGGACAAGGCAAGCTTCGTGCACAAGGGCCGGAGCGGACCGACGGTCAGATCGCAGCGAATCTCCTCTCCCGCACGGGCTCCCGGGTTCAAAATTCCCGGTCCGGGACCGAACCCTCCGGGAACGCGGCGCTCTGCCTCTCCCCTCAGGCGCGCCTGAGGGGCGGACGACAAGGGGGTTGCGGCACAGAGCTGATGACGGCGCGCGACGCCTCCCTCGCCCCGCGCGCCTGCCGGATTCACACATCGGGTTTGGGATCATCGTCAGGTCGACAGGTCTGGCGGCCCAGATCCCCCACGCGCCCTCCCTCCCCCCTCTGCGGGGGAGGGGGAGAAGCGGCGCCGTTCATCGCCTCTCCGCGGGAGATGTGTGAATCCGGCAGCCCCGCGCGCGGGGAGAGGGACCGTGGGGTTGCCTTCGGGGCCGGCCTCGCGCCCTTGTCGGATGCGCGCCACGACGGATCGAGACCACAGATGACCGATGCCCCCGCGACCGCCGAGGCGCGGCCTGCCGATGCGGCCCCGACCGGCTCCGCGGGGGAGGTGTTCCGCGCCTTCCTCAAGCTCGGCCTGACCGCGTTCGGCGGCCCGGTGGCGCATCTCGGCTATTTCCGCGACGAGCTGGTCGTCCGGCGCCGGTGGCTGGACGAGCGCGGCTATGCCGACCTCGTGGCGCTCTGCCAGTTCCTGCCCGGGCCGGCCTCCAGCCAGGTCGGGTTCTCGCTCGGCGTCCTGCGCGGCGGCGGCCTCCTCGGCGGGCTCGCCGCCTGGACGGCCTTCACGCTGCCCTCGGCCCTGCTGCTCCTGGCCTTCGCGTACGGCGCCGGCACCCTGACCGGCCCGGTGGCCGCGGGGGCGATCCACGGGCTCAAGCTGGTCGCCGTCGCGGTGGTGGCGCAGGCGGTCTGGGGCATGGCCCGCACGCTGGCGCCGGACCGGCCGCGCGCCGGCATCGCGGTGGCGGCGCTGTTCGTCACCGCGTTCGCCGCTGGGTCGGTCGGGCAGCTCGGAGCCATCGCCCTGGGCGCCGTCGCCGGCCTCCGGCTGTGCCGCGCGCCGGCGCAGCGGCCGGAGGTACCGCGCGCCGTCCCGGTCTCCCGGCGGGCCGGCGCGGCGGCCCTGGTCGCCGCCGCCCTGCTCCTCGTCGCCCCGCACCTGCTGGCCGGCCCGCACGCCCAGGCCCTAGCGCTGTTCGAGGCGTTCTACCGCGCCGGAGCCCTGGTGTTCGGCGGCGGCCACGTGGTGCTGCCGCTGCTGCAGGCCGAGGTGGTCGCCCCGGGCTGGGTCGGCCCCGGCGCCTTCCTGGCGGGCTACGGGGCCGCCCAGGCCGTGCCCGGCCCGCTGTTCACGGTCGCGGCCTATCTCGGGGCCGTCGCCGGGCCGCCCCCCCACGGGATCGCCGGCGCGGCCATCGCGCTGGTCGCGATCTTCCTGCCGGGGCTGCTGCTGGTCTACGGCATGCTGCCCTACTGGGACGCCGTCCGGACCCGTCCGCTGGCCCAGGCCGCCCTGCGGGGCACCAATGCGGCGGTGGTCGGCCTCCTCGGCGCCGCGCTCTACGACCCCGTCTGGACCGGGGCGGTCGGCAACCCGCGCGACCTCGCGGTGGCGGTGCTGGCCTTCGTGCTGCTCACCGTCGGCCGGGTGCCGCCGTGGTGCGTCGTCGCCCTGACCGCCCTCGGCGGCGTCGCCCTGGCGCTGGTCTGACCGGCTGGCCCGGCCCGTCGGCGCGGGACCGCGCCCCGCTCATCCGGATCGCCCGCGGCCGTCCTGCGTGGGGCTGTCCTGCGTGGGGCGCCGGGCTGCCAGGACACGCGCGACCGTCACCACCTGAGGTCATCCGCCCGTCATGCCATCCACCTAGGGCAGGCCCCTCGCCGGCGCGACCGGCCCGCCACAGGTTCCGATGTTCACGCATAGCTGCCTCGATCCGCACGACCCCTTCGCCGAGCGCGAGGTGCAGGTCGAATTCGCCATCGACGCGTCCGGCATCCGCCTCATCGCGGCCAGGAATGCCGAGGGCCACGACATCCTGCCCGACCTGATCGACGTCCAGCGCGACGACCTGCGGTGCGAACTCGCGGCGCGGGCCGGGGGCGCGGGCCTCATCAGGCCCCACCGGCCGGCCGGGGCGGGCGCCGGCCGATGATGGACGACGCGGTCCGGGACGATGACGGCGCGCCCTCGGACAGGCCGTCGCGGATGCGGCTCATCATCGGCGCCGGACTGATGGGGATGTGCCTGCTGGGGGTGCTCGGCGGGATGCTCCATATCCTGCCGGCCTGAGGCCCCCCCAGGCGGGGCGCCGCGCTGCGTCCGCGACGGAGGAAACCCCTTCCGCTGGCCGGTGTTGCGTCAGCCGAAGGGGAGTCCCGCATGGCCCGCCGCATCCTGATCACCGGCGCGAGCATCGCCGGCAACACCGCCGCGTGGTGGCTCGGCCGCCACGGCTTCGACGTCACCGTGGTCGAGCGGGCCCCCGCGTTCCGGGACGGCGGGCAGAACGTCGATGTCCGCGGCGTCGGGCGCGAGGCGCTGCGCCGCATGGGCCTGGAGCGGGCCGCCCTCGACGCCGGGACCGGGGAGGAGGGCACCGCCTGGGTCGATGACCGCGGCCGCGCCGTCGCGCGGTTCGGCCTCGACGGGTCCACGGGCGACGGGCCGACCGCCGAGATGGAGATCCTGCGCGGCGACCTCGCGGGCCTCCTCTACGCGCCGGCCCGGGAGCGGGCGCAGTATCGCTTCGGCGATCACGTGACGCGCATCGACGCGGCGGGGGAGGGCGTGCGCGTCGGCTTCGCCGGCGGCGGCACGGAGCGCTACGACGCGGTGATCGTCGCCGAGGGCGTGGGCTCGGCCACCCGCGAGCGGGTCTTCCCGGGGGAGAACGCGCCGCGCTGGATGGGCCTGACCATCGCCTACTTCACGATCCCCCGGACGCCCGACGACGACCGGGACTGGCGCTGGTTCAACGCGACGGGCGGGCGCGGCCTCTCGCTGCGGCCGGACCGGCACGGCACCACGCGCGCGATGCTGATGCTCCGTCAGCCGCCGGGCGGGGAGCAGGATTGGGACGCCGCCCGTCAGAAGGCGTATCTGCGCGCGCGGTTCGCGGATGCCGGATGGCAGGCCGGGCGCGTCCTCGCCGGCCTGGAGGCGACCGACGACTTCTACTTCGACGTCCTGCGGCAGGTGCGGATGAAGCGGTGGTCGACCGGGCGCGTCGTGCTGACCGGCGATGCCGCGTGGTGCGCGACGCCGCTCGCCGGCATCGGCACGACGCTGGCGATCACCGGCGCCACGGTGCTGGCCGGCGCGCTGGCGCGCACGGACGACGTGGCGGCCGCCTTCGCGGATTACGAGGGGGCCATGCGCCCGTTCGTCGAGGCGGGGCAGGGCGTCCCGACGATCGCGCCGAAGCTGATGAATCCGCGCACCCGGCTCGGCATCCGCCTCCTGCACGGCGCGCTGCGAATCGCGAGCCGGCCGGCGGTGCGCCGCCTCAGCGCGAAGCTGTTCACCGGGCGCGCCGCGGAGCCCGATCTCGCCCGCTACGTCGGATCATCGGGCTGAGGCCGTGCCGATCGCAGGCGGAGATCCCCCGGCGCCGCCGCCGTGCTGCAGCCGCGTCATTGCCAAGGCGCGGCCGAGGGCGCAGGGCAGGATCCTGACCCGCTCCCAGCGCCCGATCGCCTCTGCATGACCGTCCTGATCGCGGACCCGACCACGACGGCGCGCGACGGGGAACCGGAGGGCCGGCGCGGCCGGGCGATGGCCGCGGTGCTGACCGGAGTGGCCCTCGCCACGCTCGACACCGCCATCGCCAACACCGCCCTGCCCACCATCGCGGCGGATCTCGGGGTCGATCCCGGCGCCTCGGTCTGGATCGTGACCGCCTATCAGCTCGCGGTGGTGTCGACCCTGCTGCCGATGGCGGCGCTCGGCGAGATCGTCGGCCAGCGGCGGGTCTACGTCGCCGGCCTCCTGCTGTTCACCGGCGCCTCGCTGGTCTGCGCCCTGGCCTGGTCCCTGCCGACGCTGGTGGCCGCGCGCGTGCTCCAGGGGATCGGGGCGAGCGCGCTGATGGCGGTCAACATCGCGCTGATCCGCTTCATCTATCCCGCGCATCAGCTCGGCCGCGGCGTCGGGCTCAACGCCTTCGTGGTCGGCGTCGGCTTCGCGGTGGGGCCGACCGTGGCCTCGCTGATCCTGCTGGCCGCACCCTGGCCCTGGCTGTTCGCCGTCAACGTCCCGATCGGCCTCGGCGCCCTGGCGCTGGCCTGGACCGCGCTGCCGGAGACCGGACGGTCCGGGCACGCGTTCGACCGGCCGGGCGCCCTGCTCAACGCCGCCGCCTTCGCGCTCCTCGTGCTCGGGTTGGGCGAGGCCGCCCACGCGGGGCCGCTCGGGCGCATCCTGCCGGAACTCGGCGGGTCGCTCGCCTGCTTCGCCCTGCTCCTGCGCCGCCAGGCCGGCCACCCGGCGCCGATGCTGGCCGCCGATCTCCTGAAGCGGCCGCTCTTCGCGCTGTCGGCGCTGACCGCGGTCTGCGCCTTCGCGGCGCAGGGGCTGGCCTTCGTCTCGCTGCCCTTCCTGTTCCAGCACACGCTCGGCCGCTCGCAGGTCGAGACCGGCTTCCTGATGACGCCCTGGCCGGTGGTGGTCGCGCTGATGGCGCCGGTGGCCGGGCGCCTCTCGGACCGCTACGCCCCCGGCCTGCTCGGCGGGATCGGGCTCGCCGGTCTCGCCCTCGGCATGGGGCTGCTCGCAGGGCTGCCCGCGGATCCGGACGTGGCGGACATCGTCTGGCGGATGGCGGTCTGCGGGGCCGGGTTCGGCTTCTTCCAGGCCCCGAACATGCGCGCCATCATGACGAGCGCGCCGCCGGCCCGCTCGGGCGGGGCGAGCGGGATCGTCGCCACGGCGCGGCTTCTCGGCCAGACGCTCGGCGCCGCCCTGGTCGCGGCCTGCTTCGCCCTCGCGCAGACGCACGGGCCGGCGGTGGCGATGGGGCTCGGGGCGGTCTTCGCGGGTTTTGCGAGCGCGGCGAGCTTCTCGCGCCTCGCCGTGGCGCCCTGAGGGCGCGGGCGGGACGCGCGACGGCGCGGGGATCGAAGGGTTTCCAAGGAGCCCGCGCCCCAGCCCCTTCAAGGCGTTTGGCCGAGCGCGCGGCACAGGGTGATCCCGATACGCGCTTCGCGGCGTCGTGGGCTGGGTCCCGGGCGCATTCCGCGGGCGCGGCATGCGACGGAAAGGGTCGGTGCGAACCTGCGCGACGCCATGGTGTCGGAACGCTCAACGCCTCGAACCGGCTGACCATGCTCGGCAGCAGGGTGTGGCGGGCCCGCGGCAGGGCGGCCGACGGACCGGAAGGGTGGCGGCCTGCGGCGGTCAGCCCCTGGTCGGATCGGTTCACACGGCGAACGTGACGGCGAACCGCTCGGCACCCAGGCGCTTCCGGATGACCTGCACGCCGTGTTCGGCATCGCGGCCGACCGCACAGAAGCGGCCCGATCCCCAGGTGTTCAGCCACGGCAGGCCGACGACGTCGATGCCGTCCTCGTTCGTGACGCCGCGCGTGTGCTTGGGGCTGCCCGCGCCGTCGAACACGGAGGCATCCAGCCACCGGAAGTCCGGCGTGACGCGGCAGAACGCGTCCCTGCGCGGCGTGCCCACCTGCGCGCGGCGGCGTGCTTCTCGAACACCCCATGCGCGATCCCGCGCGGTCGCCCCGCGTGCCCGGGCAGCACGGCCGCTCGCGGATGCGCTCCGGGCTGCGACGGTCATGGCCACGACGGTCCTGGCCGCGACGGTCCTGGCCGCGCCGATCTCGACCTCGCCGATCTCGACCGCGCTGACGACGCGCTGGATCGTGGACGGCACGGCGGAACGATCCTTGCCACGGGTGGGAGCCGGGCTCGCGCCGAGCCCCAGCGAAGACGGATCGGGATGACGAAGACACCGCAGGCGGTCCGGCTCGGGATGCTGACGCCGTCCTCGAACAGCGTCCTCGAACCGATGACGGCGCGCCTGCTGGCCGGGCAGCCCGGGATCACCGCTCACTTCGCGCGCCTGCGGGTGACCCAGATCGGCTTGTCGACCGCCGCCCTCGGCCAGTTCGATGCGGCGCCGATGCTGGCCGCCGCCGAGCTGCTGGCCGACGCCCGCGTCGCCGCGATCCTGTGGAACGGCACCGCGGGCGCATGGCTCGGCTTCGCGAACGATGTGGCCCTGTCCGCGGCGATCACGCGGCAGACCGGGATCCCAGCCTCGACCTCGGCGCTGGCCTTCCGCGATCTGTTCCGGCGGCGGGGGATCGGGCGCGTCGGGCTGGTGACGCCCTATACGGGGGATGTCCAGGCGCGGATCCAGGCGAACTGGCAGGCCGACGGGTTCGACTGCTCGGCCGAGCGCCATCTCGGCCTGTCGGAGAATTTCGCCTTCGCGGAGGCCGGGGAAGCCGAGATCGCCGCGATGGTGCGCGCCGTCGCGGGCGAGGGCGCCGAAGCGGCAGCCATCGTCTGCACCAACCTCGCGGGTGCCGCCCTCGCGGCCGCCCTCGAGGCGGAACTCGGGATCCCGGTCTACGATTCCGTCGCGGTCAGCCTGTGGAAGGCGATGGATCTCGCCGGGCTGGACTGCGCGGCGATCACCGGCTGGGGCACCGTGTTCGCGCCGGCCTGAGCGTGCGGCCCATACCGACCCTCGTCGATCCGCGATGCGTCGGGCGCCTCGCGGTCCGGCATCAGGGCTCGTCCCCGTCACGCCACTCGATCCAGCGCCGCAGAGCCGGCGCGAGGCCGGTGGCGGGCTTGGCCGGGGGCCGGGCGAAGCGTCCCGCCCGTGGCGACCGTGCGCCGAGCCGGACCAGGGCCTGCGCCTGGCCGAGGGCAGCCGCCAGCGGATCGACCAGCGGCACCGGAACCGCATCGGCGATCCGGGCGGCGAGGCCGGTGAGCGGGGCCCCGGCCAGGATCACCGCGTCGGCCCCATCCTCGGTGACGGCCCGGTTGGCCAGGGCGACGATCTCGGCCTCCAGCTCGTGCTGCACCTCCGAGACCGAGCGGAAGGCGGCCTCGACCGCCCGGACGCAGGCGCAGCGGGCCGACAGGCCGGACAGCGCGACCGCATCCTCGTACCAGGGCAGCAGCGTGCCCGAGAAGGTCACGATACCGAAGTGCTGGCCGAGCAGGCAGGCGGTCAGCATCGCCGCCTCAGCCATGCCGACGACCGGCAGGTTGAAAAGCTCCCGTGCCGCGATCAGGCCGGGATCGCCGAAGGCCGCGATCACGGCGGCGTCGAAGCCGGCCTGATGCTCCGCCAGGGTCTCCAGCACCGCGGAACCCGCGAGCTGCGCCTCCGCGCGGCTCGCGATGTAGGGCAGGCCCCGCGCCGCCGTCAGCGCGGTGAGCGCCACGTCCGGGGCAAGCGTGGCGGCGGCCGCCCGCTCCATCCGGGCCGTCATGGCGGCCGAGGTGTTCGGATTGATGAGGAGGAGCCGCACGCCGTCAGACGCGCGAGCTCGGGCGGTAGAACGGCTCGTGCCGCGACGGGTCGATGTAGTCGGCGTAGAAGCGTTTCGCGTGCGGCAGCAGGGCCTTGGAGAGCTGGCGCCGCTCGACCTCGTCGTCGGAGAGCGCCCGCGACAGGTCGTCGTGGAGCGCCTTCAGGGCGGCGTCGCGGTCGACCCGGGTGAAGCGCCCGTCGGCGTACAGCACCTCGCCCTCGCACAGGACCGTGGTGACGCCGCCGGTCTTGGCCCGCTGGATCACCGCGTCGAGGAGCGGCGTCTCTGGGTCGAGATAGGGGTAGGCGATCTGGTCCCAGTCGATCAGGACCATGTCGGCGCCCTTGCCCACTTCGATCGTGCCGAGGCTGTCGCCGTAGGGGGTGGTGCGGGCGCCCCCGACGGTGGCCATCCGCAGCACCTGGGCCATGCTCGGCACGTCGGCCTCGTCCATGCCGGGCACCCGGTGGGCGCGCAGCACGAGGCGCATCTCCTGGAGCATGTCGCGGTCGTCGTTGATGCCGGCCTCGTCGAGGCCGATCGCCGTGTTGATGCCCTTGGCCTCGAAGCGGTTGAGCGCCGCCACGCCGGAGCGCAGCCGGAAGTTCGAGGAGCAGTTGTGGCAGATGCAGGTGCCGGTCGCGGCCACCCGGTCGATGTCGGATTCGTTGAGCCAGACCCCGTGGCCGAGCGTCAGGCGGGGCCCGAGCATGCCGAACCGGTCGAGATATTCGACGGCGGTGCCGCCGCCGCGCTTCTCCGCATAGGCCTTCTGGTAGGCGGTCTCGACGAGGTGCATGTGCATCGGCACGGCGTAGGATTCGGACAGACCTGCCAAGCCTTCGAGGGCCGCGTCTGAGCACCAGTGGAGGTTGGCGGGGGCGAGCTGGATCTTGGCCCGCGAGGCGCCCTCCTGGCCGGCATGCAGGCTGCGAAACAGCGAAAAATTATCCTCCAGGGACATCCGGAAGCGCTCGAACCAGCGCTTCATCGGGTCCTGCAGCGGCGCCGGCAGGCTCGCCACGAAGTCCCTGTCGGCCTGGTAGACGAGGCGGTTCTGGTCGCGGACCGCGAAGCAGTACGAGACCCGCATGCCGATGTCGCGATAGGCGCGCAGCACCTCGTTGGAGCGCGCCTCGACCTCCTCCAGGCTGCCGGGCATCCAGCCGTGGATGTGCTGGACCGTGGTGATCCCCGAGCCCACCATCTCGAAGGCCGAGTACAGGGTGTCGAGGTAGAGGTTCAGGTTGCGCGCCACCATGCGGGTGACGAACCACAGCTCCAGCGGCATGTCGGGGGAGCCGAGCTGCACCGGCGTCAGGCCGACATGGTGGTGACCGTTGACGAAGCCCGGCAGCAGGATCTCGCGGCCGGAGCCGATCACGGGGGCGTCGGGATAGCGCCCGTGCAGGTCCGCGTAGCTGCCGACCGCCGCGATGATCCCGTCCTTCTGCAGCACCGCCCCGTCGGCGATCTCCTCCCAGCGATCGTGGTCGAGGGTGCGGGTGATCATCCGCCGGCTGCGGATCAGCGATGTGGCCATGGTCGTGTCCGTGTTGGGGAAGGTGTCAGACGAGCGCTTCCTGCTCGGCGAAGGCCCGGTCGACCTCGTCGCGCAGGAGCTCGGTGAGATGCCGGCGCATCGCCTCGGCCTCGGGGGAGAACGGGTCGCGCGGGCGGGACAGATCGTTGCGGACGATCGTCTTGATCCGCCCGGGGCGGGCGGTGAACACCACCACCCGGTCGGCGAGCGCCACCGCCTCGTCGATGTGGTGGGTCACGAACAGCACCGAGGCGCCGCTGTCGCGCCAGACGTCGAGCAGGAAATCCTGCATCTTCTGGCGGGTCTGGACGTCGAGGGCCGCGAAGGGCTCGTCCATCAGGAGCACCTTCGGGCGCATGGCGAGCGCCCGGGCCACCGCCACCCGCTGGCGCATGCCGCCGGACAATTCGTCCGGCCGCTTGTCGAAGGCCTCGGCGAGGCCGACCCGCTGGAGCGCAGCCCGCGCGATGCTCCGGCGCTCGGCCTCCGGCACGCCCTTCAGCGACAGGCCGAAGCTGACGTTCTGCCAGACGCTGAGCCAGGGCAGCAGCGAGGTCTCCTGGAAGATCAGGCTGCGCTCCGGCGACGGCCCGGTGACGGCCGCGCCGAAGGCCAGGAGCTCGCCCCCGGAGACGGCCTCGAGCCCGGCGATCAGGTAGAGCAGCGTGCTCTTCCCGCAGCCCGAGGGGCCGAGGAACACCACGAACTCGCCGGGGCGCACGGTCAGGTCGATGTCGCGCAGGGCCTCGTGGGCGCGGGCGGTGCCGGCCGCCCAGACCTTGGCGACGCCGCGGCAGGAGACGGCGTCGTCGGAAGCGGGATCAAAGACCAAGGGACGACCCCGCGCCGCGCGGCAGCCAGTAGAGCATCCGCCGCTGGATCACCCGGAACAGCAGGTCGAAGGCGAAGCCCAGCAGGCCGATCAGCGTGATGGTGAAGAACACGAGCGACGGGTTGAAGGTGTTGCGCGCCAGCATGATCACCTGGCCGAGCCCGTAGCCGACGCCGGTTGCCTCCGCGACGAGCACCACCATCCAGGCGCCGAACAGGTTGAGGCGCAGAACCGCGAGCAGCCCCGGCAGGATCGCGGGCACGATCACCCGCGCGTAGATCTGGCGCTTCGACGCCCCCATGGTCCGGGCGACGTTGATGTAGTTCCGGTTGACCCCGTCGATCTGGTGGATGGTCGAGAGCACCATCGTGAAGAACAGGGCGATGAACACCATGAAGATCGCCGGGGCGTTGCCGATCCCGAACATGAAGATCGCCACCGGCAGCCACGCGATCGGCGAGACCGGGGCGAGCAGCGTGATGGTCGGCAGCGTCAGCCGCTCGAACAGCACGACGTAGCGGATCGCCACGCCGACCAGGATCGACAGGGTCGCGGCCAGGAACAGGCCCGCCAGCACCCGGCCGGTGGAGGCGAGCACCGTGATCAGCACCGCCATGGCGGGGCTCGGCCCGGCATTCATCCCGGTGCCGATCTGCCAGCGCTGGGCGGTGTTGAAGTAACGCGCCTGCTCGGCGAGGTTGCCGAGGAAGATGTGGGGCGGCGGCAGCAGCTTGGCGTCGGCGATGCCGAGCGCCCAGAGTAGCTCCCACAGGCCGGCGAAGCAGCCGACCGAGACCAGCATCCAGCCGATCCGCTGCAGGAGCGGGACGAACCCCTCGGGCAGCGCGATCCGCCGGCCGAGGGGGAGGCGCGCCGGTCCGTGCGGGACGGCGGGCGCGCGGGCGAGATCGACGGCCATGCCGCTCAGGCCGACTTGAACTTGAGCTTGCCGTAGAGATCCGGGTTCTCGGCGATGACCTGTTCGAGCAGGGTCCAGTCGATCGCGTCGCGGCCGGGCTTCTTCTTGATGTAGCCCATCTCGGCGACGGAATCGGTCCGGTCGAGGATGAACTGCGTCTGGTTGCGGGCGTCCACCACCGAGGGCTGCCGGCCCATGGCGAGCTGGGCGTTGTGCATCGAGGTCTTGTAGTAGGAGCCCACGAGCGTGTTCAGGGCGGCCTGGGGATCGCTCTCCGCCATCGCCTGGGCCTTCATCATGCCCTTGATCAGGGCCTTCACGGCGCCCGGGTTCTGGGCGATCAGCTCGTTGCGCACGGCCAGCACGCAGTCGGTGTAGCCCTTGCCGTAGATGTCGGTGCCGTCGGAGAGCTTCACCGCGCCCTTCACGTCCGTGAGCAGCGCCGTGCCGTAGGGCTCGATCGTCGAGATGATGTCGAGCGCCCCGGCGCGGAACGCCTCCACGGCCTCCGGGGTCGAGCCCATGTAGCGGACCGTGATGTCCTTGAAGGCGACGCCGTTCTTCTTCAGCCAGTCGTAGGGCAGCACCTCGAGCGTATCGAGCTGGAAGGTGCCGAGGGTCTTGCCCTTGAGCTTCTCCGGGCTGTCGAGGCCGGGCTGGGCCACGAGCACGCAGCCCTCGATGCCGCCGCCGGCCACGATCTTCACCGGGGCGCCAGCGTCGTAGAGCGCCATGAAGCTCGTGTAGGGCATCACGCCGGCATCGACCTGGCCCATGCCGAGGAAGGTGACCTGATCCGAGAAGGTCGGCGTGTTGACGAAGTCGATGGTCAGCCCGTCATCCTTGGCGAGTTGCATCGCCTCGGTCAGGAAGAAGTTCAGGTTGCAGAAGCCGGTGCCGTGGGTCGCCCGGATGCCGGTGGCCGCCGCGGCCCGGCCCATCATGCCGGGCCCCACCGCGAAGGTCAGCGCGGCGGCGGTGCCGCCGAGGAAGCGTCTGCGGCTGGGCTTGAACCGCGAGAAGTCGGGCGTGAAATCGGGAACGCGGTAATCGCCGTGACGGTCGCACATATCGGCTCTCCTCAGGAGGCGGATGTCGGGTCTTGCGGGCGGTGCGCGCCGGCTTCCGGCCGAGCGCGCGAAGATGTCTGGCTTGGGGCCGTGTCAGGGGGCCGTGTCAGGTCGGTCGATGAGATCCGGCCACCCGGCACCTCACGGTCTCGACGGCACGCCAACCTGAAGCGGCCGCCGGGGGCGACGCTGCGCTGCGGGCATCCAGACAAGAAACATGCCACCCGGGGCGCGACGTCCGGTTGAGCCGCGTCCGGCGACGGGGCCCCGCCGGCGCAGCACCGCCGTCCGCGCGTGAAGACAGTCGCGTTCAGGATCCGGCGGACGGACGCAGATTCGAATCGTCAATTTTGACGTTCTCGACTCGGAGCCGCCCCGCGCGCGCGCAGATGCCGCCAATATGCGCAAGGTCTTCGCCGACCTGCAGTCTCTTTGACCTTCCCGTCGCCCGGATGGCAGCCGACAATCGACCCGTCGTTCAAGGGAGCTTCGGGGTCGATGACGCATCTCACGCGGCGCAGCTTCGTCGGGACGGCGGCGCTGCTTGCGGCACCAGCCCTCATCCGCCCGGCCCTCGCGGCCGACACCGTCAAGCTCGGCTGCCTGTTCTCGTCATCCGGCACGATGGCCAATCTCGAGGGCCGGTTGAACTACGTGGTCCGGATGGCGGCCGACGAGATCAACGGCCGTGGCGGCGTCAACGGTCGCTCGATCGAGGTGATGACCTCCGACCCCGCCTCGGATTGGCCGCTCTACGCGCAGGTCGGACGGCAGATGCTCCAGCAGGAGAAGGTCGCGGCCCTGTTCGGCTGCTGGACCTCCGTCTCGCGCAAGTCGGTGCTGCCGGTCGTCGAGCAGAATGACGGGTTGCTGTTCTACCCGCTTCACTTCGAGGGCGACGAGAACTCCAAGAACGTCGTCTACGTGAACTCGCCGCCCGCGAGTTCCGTGCTGCCGGCGGTCGACTACCTGATGGGCCCGGACGGGGTCGGGGCGAAGCGCTTCTTCATGATCGGCTCGGACTACGTCTGGCCGCGCACGATCAACAAGCAGCTCAAGGGGTATTGGAAGAGCAAGGGCATCCCCGAGACCGCGTGGCACGAGGAATACGTGCCCTTCGGCTTCTCGAACTTCCAGACGCTGGTGAACCAGGTGCGCAGCTTCGCCAGCCAGCCCGGCGGCCAGGCGATCGTGGTGCTGACCGTGGTCGGATCCTCGATCCCCGACTTCCTGCGCGAGTTCGCCAACCAAGGCATCAGTGCCACCGACGTGCCGATCCTCGGCCTCGACATGGTGGAGGCCGATCTCGAAGGGCTCGATACCGCCAAGCTCGTCGGCCACCTGAATTGCTGGGCCTATCTGCAGGCTGCCAAGGGCGAGCGCAACCAGAAGTTCCTCGGCGACTGGGCCGCCTACGTGAAGGCCAAGAACGTCCCGTTCAGCGCCGACACGGTGATCGACCCGATGGTCTCGGCCTATGACAGCGTCCATCTCTGGGCCCTCGCCGCCGCCAAGGCCGGGTCCTTCGCGGTGCCGGAGGTGCGCAAGGCCTTCGCGGGTCTGAGTTTCGAAGGCCCGTCAGGCTACACGCTGACCATGACGGGGGAGAACAACTACGTCTCGCGGGGCGTGTTCATCGGCTCGGTCAACGAGAAGCGCGGCTTCGACGTGCTCTGGCAATCCCCGAACGCCCCGAAACCGGTCCCGTTCAGCCCCTATGGGTGAGCCGCTCCGCGCGCTCCTGGCCCTCTGCTGTCTGGCGCTGCTGGCGGTTCCGGCCTGCGCCGCGCCCCTCGACCGGGCGGCCTTCGCGACGGAGCTGTGCGGGGACGGCGCCGCGCAGGTGCGCGCGGCCGAGGGCCTCGTCCAGGCCGGCGGCGACCTGCCCGCGGACGATCTCACCTTCGCAGGCCGGCTCCTCGCCGCGCTGGCCGAGCGCCGCCTGTCCTGCCCGGCGGACGGCGCCCTGCTGCTCGACCGCCCCGGCGCACCCGAGGGGCACGACGCGCTGACCGGGGCGCTCCGGCCGGCCGCCGAGGCGCGCGCGCCGGTCCTGGGCCTGCGCCAGCGCGCCGCCGTCGAGACCGCGCGCGGCACCGTCGCCCTGCTGACCGGCCCGGATCCGGCCGCCCGCGCCGCCGGGCTGGCGGTCGTGGAGCGCCGCATCGCCACCGTCCCGGCGGCGCTGCTCGACCGGGCGCGGGACGCGGAGACGGATGCGGCCCTGCGGGGGACGATCGCCGGCCTCGCCCAGGCGGCCGCCCTGTCGTCGCCCGATCCGGCCCGGCGCCGGGCGGCCATCGCCGCCGTGGCGGCCGCTCCCTCGGGGACCGCGCAGGCGCGGCTCACGGCGCTGAAGAGCGATCCCGCCTACGCGGCCGATCCGGCCTTCCGGGCGGCCCTCGATGCGGGGCTCAGCCAGGTCAGGCGCGCGGTCGCGGTCGGCGACGGGCTCGCGGTGCTCTACAACGGGCTGAGCGTCGCCAGCATCCTGTTCATGGCGGCGGCCGGGCTCGCGATCATCTTCGGCCTGATGGGCGTCATCAACCTCGCCCAGGGCGAGTTCATCATGCTCGGCGCCTACGCCACCTACGGCGTGCAGGAGGCCTTCCGCCGCCTCGCCCCCGGCCTGCTCGACCTCTACCTCGTGGCGGCGATCCCGGTGGCCTTCGCGACGGTCGCCCTGGTGGGGATCGTGGTCGAGGCGCTGATCCTGCGCCACCTGTACCGGCGGCCCCTCATGAGCCTGCTCGCCACCTGGGCGGTGAGCCTGTTCCTCGTGAACCTCGTGCGCGTGACGGTCGGCACCCAGAACCTGCAATTCGTCATGCCGGCCTACGTCAGCGGCGGCGTGCCGCTCTACGCCGACTTCGTCGTCACCTGGAACCGCCTCTTCGCCATCGCCTTCGCGGCGGCGACCCTCGTCCTGACGCTCCTGATCCTGCGCCGCACGCCGCTCGGCCTCGACATCCGCGCCGTGACCCAGAACCGCGACATGGCCGCCTGCCTCGGCCTGCCGACCCGCCGGGTCGACCGCCTCGCCTTCGGGCTCGGCTCGGGCCTCGCAGGGCTCGCCGGGGTAGCGCTCTGCCCGATCTACAGCGTCAATCCCAGCATGGGATCGGGCTTCATCGTCGACAGCTTCATGGTGGTGGTGCTGGGCGGCGTCGGCAGCCTCCTCGGGACCCTGGTGGCGGCCCTCGGGGTCGGGGGCGCCAACGTGCTGATCGAGCCGATCTCCGGCGCGGTCGCCGCCAAGGTGATCGTGCTCGTCGGCATCATCCTGTTCCTTCAGCGCCGGCCCGAGGGGCTGTTCGCCGCGCGGCGGCGGCGATGAGCGGCGCCGTGCAGACCGACCGCGCTCCGACGTCCGGACCGGCCGGGCGCGGCGTGCGCGATCCCCTGGTCACCGGCCTCGTCGGGCTCTGCCTCGCCGCAGCGGCCGGGCTCGTCGTGGCGCCGCCCGCCCCGTATCTCGTCAACGCGCTGGGCCAGCTCGCCGCCTTCGCGATCCTCGCCGTGTCCCTCGATCTGGTCTGGGGCTATCTCGGGATCCTCAGCCTGGGGCACGGCCTGTTCTTCGCCATCGGCGGTTATGTCTGCGCCATGCACCTGCTGGCCCACGGCGTCGCCGTCACCGGCGTGCTGCCGGACTTCGTGCAGTTCATGGGCTGGACGAGCCTGCCGGCCTACTGGACCGGCCTCGACCACGCGCCGTACGCCCTGGTCCTGGCGCTGGCGCTCGCCGGCCTCGTCGCCTTCGTGTTCGGGCTCGCCTCGTTCCGCTCGCGGGTCAACGGCGTGTACTTCTCGATCATCAGCCAGGCCCTCGTCTACGTCGCGATGCTGCTGATGTACCGCAACGACACCGGGCTCGGCGGCAACAACGGCATGACCGGGTTCCCGCTGCTGTTCGGCTGGCCCATGGGCTCCCCCGGCGTGGTCACGGGCCTCGCGGTCGCCGCTCTCCTGACGCTCGCCGCAATCCTCGCCGGCACCCGGCGCCTCGTCGGCAGCGCCGTCGGGCGGCGGATGCTCGCCTGCCGCGACGACGAGACCCGCCTGCGCACGCTGGGCTACAGCACCACCCGTCTGAAGCTCGGGATCTGGTGCCTCTCGGCCATGATCGCCGCGCTCGCCGGCATCCTGTACGTTCCGCAGGTCGGCATCATCAACCCGCGGGTGCTGGCGCCGGACCTCTCCATCGAGATCGCCGTCTGGGTGGCGATCGGCGGGCTCGGGCGGCTCGGCGGGGCGGTGATCGGCGCGGTCCTCGTCAACGGCCTGAAGTTCTGGCTCAGCGCCGCGATGCCGGAGGCGTGGCCGTTCATCCTATCGGGGCTGGTGCTCCTCGTGGTGCTGGTCCTGCCGAACGGGCTCCTCGACCTCGTGGCCCTGCGCCCGCGCCCGACCTGGCTGCGGGGGGCCCGGTGAGCGCCCTCGTGGTCGACGCCCTGACGGTCGCCTTCGGCCGCTTCACGGCGCTGGACTCCGTCTCTCTGGCGGTCGACCCCGGCGAGGTGCGGGCCGTGATCGGCCCGAACGGCGCCGGCAAGACCACGCTCCTCGACGTGATCTCCGGCCTCACCAAGCCGGTCTCCGGCCGGGTGATGCTCGGCGACCGGATCGACCTGACCCAGTGCTCCGAGGCCGCGATCGCCAGGGCCGGCGTGCGGCGCAAGTTCCAGAAGCCCAGCGTCTTCCCGGCGCTCACCGTGCGGGAGAACCTGGAGATCGGCTGCGGCCCGGCCGTTCCCGGGCGGGCGCGTCCCGCCCGCATCGCCGCCATCCTCGGCGAGATCGGCCTCGGCCCGCGCGCCAGGGTGCCGGCCGGCAGCCTCGCCCACGGCGAGAAGCAGTGGCTGGAGATCGGCATGGTGCTCGCGGCGGAGCCCGCGCTCCTCCTCCTCGACGAGCCCGTGGCCGGGCTCTCCGACGCCGAGACCGCCCACACCGCCGCGCTGATCCGGGCCCTGCGCCGGCCCGACCGGGCGATCCTGGTGATCGAGCACGATATGGGCTTCGTCGAAGCCGTCGCCGACCGGGTGACGGTTCTGCACGAGGGCCGCACCCTCTACGAGGGCAGCATGGCGGGCGCGCGGGGCGATGCCCAGGTGATCGAGGTCTTTCTCGGCCGATGACGCGCGCGCCCGCATGCCTCGCCGTCGCGGGGCTCGATCAGCATTACGGCAGCGCACAGGTGCTGCGTGATGTCTCCGTCGCGGTCGAACCGGGGGCCTGCCTCGCCGTGCTCGGCCGCAACGGCGCCGGCAAGACCACGCTGCTGCGCTGCCTCACCGGCCTGATCCCGGAAAGCCGCGGCAGGATCGCGCTCGACGCGACAGACCTGACGCGCCTGTCGCCCGACCGGCGCGCCCGCTCGGGGCTCGCTTACGTGCCGCAGGGGCGCGAGATCTTTTCGGATCTCACCGTCGCCGAGAACCTGCGGGTGGCGGCCCGGGCCCACGGGCTGGAGCGGACCGGGGCGGTGGACGAGGCCGTCGCCCTGTTCCCGGCGCTCCGCGGGCTGTGGCACCGCCCGGGGGGCAACCTCTCGGGCGGCCAGCAGCAGCAGCTCGCCATCGCGCGGGCCTTGGCCACCCGGCCCCGCATCCTGCTCCTCGACGAGCCGACCGAGGGCATTCAGCCCTCGATCGTCGCCGCCATCGAGGCGGTGATCGCCGGTCTGAAAGGCCGGATCACCGTGCTGCTCGTGGAGCAGTACCTCGACTTCGCCCTCCGGGTCGCCGATGCCGTCGTGGTGTTGTCGCGCGGTCGCGTCGTCGAGCGTGGCGATCCCAGGGTGCTGAGCCACGAGGCCCTGACGCGTCACATCGCCGTCTGACGTCCGAAAGGAGACGCCATGTCCACCCACCACGAGATCCCCGCCACACCCGAGACCATGGTGCTCGGCTATTTTGACGCCGCCCTGCCGCCGGTCGCGACGGTGCAGTCGGGCGACACCGTCACCCTGCACTCCCACCCGGCGGGCGGGCGCGAGTCGCTCCACCCCGACCCGGCCCGGGTCCCGGCCGACCTGCTCCACGCCCTCGACACGCTGGAGCGCGGCCCCGGCCCGCATTTCGTCACCGGCCCGGTCCATGTGGACGGCGCCGAGCCCGGCGACATGCTGCAGGTCGACATCCTCGACCTGAGGTTCCGCCTCGATTGGGGCTTCGTGGCGATCCTGCCGCTGCTCGGCACCCTGCCGGACGAGTTCACCGACTACGAGACGATCCACGCCGACATCGACACCGCCCGCGGCGTCTGCCGGCTGCCCTGGGGCACGGAGCTGCCGCTCGACCCGTTCTTCGGCATCCTGGGCACCGCCCCACCCGCCGCCTGGGGTCGGGTCGGCACGCCGGTGCCCCGGGCCTTCGGCGGCAACATGGACAACAAGGAGATGCGCGTCGGCACGACCCTCTACCTGCCGGTGTTCAACCCCGGCGGCGGGTTCTACGCGGGCGACGGCCACGGCGTGCAGGGCGACGGAGAGGTCTGCATCACCGCCCTCGAGACCGGGCTGTCCGGCACGTTCCGCCTCACCGTGCGCAAAGACCTCTCGGGCATGTGGCCCTTCGCCGAGACGCCCACCGACCTGATGTCGATCGGCCTGCACGAGAGCCTCGACGAGGCCATGCGCCAAGCCGTGCGCGAGATGGTGCGCCTCGTCTGCGCGCGCACACGTCTCACCCGCAACCAAGCCTACATGCTGTGCTCGCTCGCCGGGAATCTGCGGATCACCCAGACGGTGGACGGCAACAAGGGCGTGCACATGCTCATGCCCAAATCGGCCCTTCAGGCGTCCGCGTCGGGGACGATCTGAGGCGGGACGCGTCCGGCCGCGGCGCGCCGAGCCTGGTGGCCCCGGCGCCTCAGTTCGCGCTTCGCCCGAAGGCGAACCGACCGACACAGGCCGCGGCGCCGCGATGGCGCGGCGCCTGGGGCAGGCCCGCGCGCTCCGTCGGGCTCGGCCGCTCCGGTTGCGGCCGTAACGGCTGCACCAGCAGGGCGGCGCGGAGCCGCTGCACTTCCGCCCGGAGGCTGGCGTTCTCACGCTCGACCCGATCGAGCCGGGTCACGCCGGCGGGCTGCAGCCCGCCGAGCCGTCGCCGCCAGCGATAGAAGGTGCCGAGCGCGACATGGGCGCTCGCGCAGATCTCGGCGATCGGTATGCCCCGGGCGGCCTCATTCAGCAGGAAGGCGATCTCTTCATCCGTGTGCAGGGATCGACGCATACGGGATCTCCCGGTTCGGCAGGCTTGCCTGCACGCTTCGGTTGCGGGGCGAGCAAGAAGCGGACCGGCCACGACGCGGCAATCTCGACGACCGAACCGCGCCGGTTTCCCCGGAGGCCGTCTGATTTGGCTCCGGCGACCGAGGCTTGCAGCTCGGTCGCAGCATGATAGCGCCCGTCGGCCTCGGCGGGCGGGCGCGTCCCGATCGGGTCGCGCAGGCGGCGGCTGTTGAGCCCGTCGAGCCATTCGAGGGTCGGCGCACCCGACGGCCCCGGATGAGCGCCCCGGGCCACGCCGATGGATCCCCTCGGCCTCGAACCGACCGTCGATCGCTCGGCCGAGGGGGTGTCGTCGCTTTCGCCGACGCCTGCCTCGGGATGAGGCGCGGGTGGGATCACCGGCACGCTGCCATCGCGCGGCGCCAAGCCTCCGTTGCGACGCGCTCGCGTGCGCCGAACCGGTGACCGCTTCGGCGCAGGGCGCTCCAGGCTCGGCCTCAGCGCCCGGGACCGCCGGGTCAGGCCAGCGCCATCGCGGCGTGGACCGCCGCGACGTGGCCGGCCATCTCGTGCCGGGCCGCGGCCGGATCCCGCGCGGTGATCGCGGCGACGATCCGGTCGTGCTCGGCAAAGGACGGGTGATCGGCCGGCGGCCCCTCCTCGGCGGAGCGCGGACGGTCCCAGGTCATGACGCGCCGGATGGCGGCGAGGTGATCGTACAGGAACAGGAGGAGCGGGTTCCCGCCGGCGAGGGCGACCGCCCGGTGGAGGCGCGCGTCCTGGAGTTCGTAGCCCCGCCAGGTCTGCCCCGGACGGCGGCTCGCGCGCAGCGCCTCGGAGAGCGCGGCGATATGGGCCGGGCCGGCATGCAGGGCGGCGAGGGCCGCCAGTTCGGGCTCGACCACCAGCCGGGCCCGGACGAGGTCGGAGGCCGTCGCACCCGTCGCCAGGGCCGCCACGTCATCGATCGCCGCCAGGGGCCGCGATCCCAGGAAGGTGCCCTTGCCGACATGGCGCCAGAGCTGGCCGTCGGCCTCCATCATTGCCAGCGCCTTCCGCAATTCGCCCCGCGATGTCCCGAGCGCCCCGGCCAGAACCCGCTCCGGCGGCAGCCGGCCGTCAGCCGGCAGCCGCGTCCTCGCGAGATAAGCCTGGAGAAGCGTCAGAACCGGGGCCGCGTCGGAATCCATGCGGATCAGTCTAGGCAGGTCTCGCAAAGGTGGCCGCCGGTTTTGCGACGAAAACCTGCGGCCGCACAAGGACCTAAGCGGATGACGCGTTGGCCCGCCGACACATGTCCGCCCGGCGGCCGGGGCCGCCCGCGGAGGCGGGGCGGCCTTGACGCCCCAGACGGCGCATTCTAACCAATATGCATGATTGGTTAGAAAGCCCGCGATGCGCTACGTGATCGACCCGCCCGCCGTCGTGGCCATCCCCGTCAGCGGCGAGGCCGCCGCCTTCCCGGTGCGGCGGGTCTGGTGCGTCGGCCGCAACTACGCCGCCCATGCCCGGGAGATGGGCCACGACCCCGACCGGGAACCGCCGTTCTTCTTCGCCAAGCCGGCCAACGCGGTCGTCGCCGGCGGCGGCGACCTGCCGTTCCCGGAGCAGACCGACGACCTCCACCACGAGATCGAGCTGGTGGCGGCGCTCGGCCGGGGCGGCGCGAATGTCAGCGCCGCGGAGGCCCTGGACCTCGTCTACGGCTACGCCGTCGGCCTCGACATGACGCTGCGCGACGTCCAGGCCGAGGCCAAGAGGCTCGGGCGTCCCTGGGACCTGTCGAAGGGTTTCGACCGGTCCTGCCCGATCAGCCCGATCGTCCCCGCCGCCCGCATCGGCCACCCGGCCACGGGCCGGATCGCAGTCGCCGTCAACGGCGATGTCCGGCAGAGCGGCGATCTCAACCAGATGATCTGGTCGGTCGCGGAGGCGCTGGCCTGCCTGTCGCGGGCCGTCGCGCTTCTGCCCGGCGACCTGCTGATGACCGGCACCCCCGCCGGGGTGAGCGCGGTGAAGCCCGGGGACGTCCTGCACGGCACGTGCGAAGGCGTCGGCGAGGTCCGGGTCTCGTACCGGGCGCGGTGATCCGCCCGGGGCGTTCGACACGACGGTCCAGGCGGTTCGTATCGCCGCAAGCGACGAGAGGTGAAGCCATGACGACGACAGCCTCGCACGGCCGGTCCGGCCTCCCGCGCGCGATCCTCGCCGCCGGGGCGATCGCGTTCGCGACCTGCGCGGCGAGCGAGCCGGCATCCTATCCGAACCGGCAGGAGGCCGACCTCGCCATCGCGGGCTTCAAGCTGGAGAGCGGCGCCGTCCTGCCGGAGGCGCGGCTGCACTACACGACGCTGGGCAGCCCCCACCGCGACGCGAACGGGGACATCGACAACGCCGTGCTGGTGCTCCACGGCACCACCGGCACCGGCAAGCAGTTCCTCGCCCCGACGATGGGCCCGGAGCTGTTCGCGCCCGGGGCGCCGCTCGATGCGGCGAAATATTTCGTCGTCCTGACCGACGGGCTCGGCCGCGGCGGCTCGTCGAAGCCCTCCGATGGGCTGCGCGGGCGCTTCCCCCGCTACGGGTACGGCGACGTGGTCGAGGGGCAGTACCGCGTCGTCACCGAGGGGCTCGGGATCAAACACCTGCGGGCGGTGATCGGCACCTCGATGGGCGGGATGCAGACCTGGATGTGGGGCGAGCGCCACCCTGACATGATGGACGGCCTCGTGGCGGTGGCCAGCCAGCCGATCCCGGTCAGCGGACGCAACGCGCTCTGGCGGCGCCTGCTGATCGAGGCCATCCGCTCGGACCCGGGCTTCAAGGACGGCGCGTACGACAGGGAGCCGACGCAGTTCACCCAGGTGCTGCCGATCTTCAACATCATGACCGAGGGCGTGCTCAGCCAGCAGCGGGAGGCGCCGACCAACGCCGAGGCGGCCACGCTCTACGACCGGCTCGCCGCCGGCTACGTGGGCACGGTCGACGCCAACGACTGGCTGTACGCGTTCGATTCGTCGTTCGACTACGACCCGTCGCCCCGGCTCGGAGAGATCAAGGCGAAGCTCCTGGCGATCAACTTCGCCGACGACGCGCTCAATCCGGTCGAGCTCGGGGTGATGGAGCCGGCGATCCGGCGGATCCCGGGGGCGCAGTTCGTGCTGATCCCGGCCTCCCCGGAGACGCACGGCCACCAGTCCCTGCGCTACGCCAAGCTGTGGCGGCCTTACCTCGCGGGGTTCATGGCGGCGCTCGGACCGTCGGGTCCGGCGGCGGAGCACGCGACCCCGGCCGGCCGGTGACACGACGCGCCCGACGGCCCTGAAGGCTGTCCGCCCCCCCGAGGCCGCGTTCGTGCGCGCCGGGCGTTGAGGACACGCCCGGTCGGCCGGGGCCGGCTCTCAGCCGCAGGGGCGCAGGCGGAAGGTCGGGGATCGGCTCGGCCGGGTGGCGAAGGCGCCGACCGGGAGCACCGGCCCGCCCGCGTCGAGGACGAGGTCGTTGTCCCGCAGCAGCCGCGCCAGGACCAGCACCGCCTCCGACGTGGCCAGTTGCGCCCCGATGCACACGCGGGGCCCGGTGCCGAACGGCAGGAAGCCCTGGTGATCCGGCCGCCCGGGGCCGAGGAAGCGCCCGGGGTCGAAGCGCTCGGGCGAGGCCCAGAGGCGCGGGTCGGTGTGCAGCAGGGTGAACGGCATCAGCACGATGGCCCCGCGCCGGACGGGGACGCCGCACAGGTCGTGGTCGACCACCGCCTGGCGCGCCGTCATGTAGGCCGGCGGGTAGAGCCGCAGGGCCTCGTCCACCACGGCGCGCGTGAGCGGCAGCGCGCCGACGGCGGCTCCGGCCCCGCCGGGGGACAGGTCCGCCCGCCGCGCCTCCCCCCGGACGGCGCGGCGCCAGTCGGGCGCGTTGGCCAGCAGGTAGCAGGCCCAGAACAGCGTCAGGCCGGTCGTCTCGTGCCCGGCGAAGATCATGGTCGAGACCTCGTCGGCGAGCAGGTCCTCCTCCCGATCGCCGTAGGCCTCGGACAGCAGATCGAAGAGATCGCGCGGCGCCCCCGGGGGCTGGGATGCCCGGCGCCGGGCGATGATCGCGTCGATGAGCGCCCGCCAGCGCCGGCGGAAGCGCGCCCGGCGGAGCGTGGTGAGCGTCGGCACCCAGCGCGGCAGGATGAAGTCGCTGGCGCGCGGGCGCCCGATGCCGGCGGCGTAGGACTGGAGCAGGCCGCGCAGCTGCGCCCCGAAGGCATCGGTCTCCAACGAGAACATGCTCGTGCAGGCGACGGCGAGGCTGAGGTCCTGCATCACGCCGAGCAGGTCCACGGGCGCCCCGCGGGACGCCTCCAGCGGGGCGAGGGCCGCCTCGGCGCAGGCGGCGATGTGCGGGGCGAGCAGGGTCACGGTGCGGGGCGTGAAGGCCGGGGCCAGGGTCCGGCGCTGCCGGCGCCAGGCCTGCCCCTCGCTGGCGGCGACGCCGCGCCCGATGAGGGCCCCGAAGATGCGGTCGCCGGCCGCGATGCGCCGGTAGAGGTCCGGGCGCGTGGCCAGCACGTCGCGCATCGCCTGCGGTCCGGCGGCGATGACGATGTCGCGGCCGGGCAGGGGCAGCACGACGACCGCCTGCGCGCGGCACCGGGCCGGGAAGGCGGAATAGGCGTTGCGGCGCAGGCCGGCCAGGACGCCGAGGGCGCCCACGCGGTCCGGCGCCAGCGGCGGCATCGGCGGTGCGAAGGCGGTCGGCCCGGGCGTATCGGGCGCCGCGGTGATGGTCTCCATCGGATCGTCCTCATCGAGTGCGGTGGCGGCCCCGGGCCGCCCGGAACCGGCCGTCGCGCGCTGTCCGTCAGCATTCCGGAAGGTTGACGGCGAGACCGCCGGTCGACGTTTCCTTGTACCGGACGCTCATATCGCGCCCGGTCTGCTTCATGGCCTCGATGCAGTTGTCGAGCGGCATGATGTGGCTGCCGTCGCCGCGCAAAGCCAGCGACGCGGCGGCCACGGCCTTGATCGCGCCGAGGCCGTTCCGCTCGATGCACGGCACCTGGACCAGTCCGCGGATCGGGTCGCAGGTGAGGCCGAGGTGATGCTCCAGGGCGATCTCCGCGGCGTTCTCGACCTGCTCGTTGGTGCCGCCGAGCGCGGCGCAGAGGCCGGCGGCCGCCATCGCGGCCGCCGACCCGACCTCGCCCTGGCACCCGACCTCGGCCCCGGAGATCGAGGCGTTGGTCTTGATCAGCCCGCCGATCGCCGCGGCCACCAGCAGGAAATCGTGGATGCCGGCTTGGGTCGCGCCGATGCAATGGTCGCGATAGTAGCGGATGACCGCGGGGACCACGCCGGCGGCCCCGTTGGTCGGCGCGGTGACGACACGCCCCCCGCCGGCGTTCTCCTCGTTGATCGCTATCGCGTAGACCGACAGCCAATCGTTGGTGACGTGCGGCTGGACGCGGTTGGAGCCGAGCTCCGCGAGCAGCGCCTGATGGATGCGGCGGGCGCGGCGGCGGACGTTCAGGCCGCCCGGCAGAGTCCCGTCGGCGGACAGACCGCGCTCGATGCAGGTGTCCATGACGGCCCAGATCCGATCGAGGCCGGCCTCGAGCTCCGCGTCGCTGCGGTCGACCGTCTCGTTCGCCCGCTTCATGGCCGCCACGCTGCGCCGCGACGCCGCGCCCATCGCGAGCATCTCGGCGGCGCTTCCGAAGGGATAGGGGCGGAGCACGGAGGCATCGACGGCCTTGATCTCGCCCCCGGACAATTCCTCCGCGGTCAGGACGAAGCCGCCGCCGACCGAATAATAGGTCTCGCTGAGGTACGGAGCCCCTTCGGCGTCGAAGGCCCGGAAGATCAGGCCGTTGGCGTGGCCCGGCAGGGGCGGCCCGTAGTCGAAGACGACGCCGGACCCGGCATCGAAGTCGATCCGGGGAAGGCCCGCGACGTCGATCCGACCGGTCTCGCGCAGTGCGGCCTCGCGGCGCACGGCCTCGTCCGGATCGAGCGTATCCGACCGGAAGCCGAGCAGGCCGAGAATCACCGCCCGATCCGTGGCGTGCCCCCGACCGGTAAAGGCGAGGCTTCCGTGCAGGACGGCCTCGATGCGGAGCGACGCGACCGTGCCGGTTGCGCGAGCCCGCGCCGCGCGCAGCGCCTCGAGGAAGCGCGCGGATGCCAGCATCGGCCCCATGGTGTGCGAGCTCGACGGTCCGACGCCGATCTTGAAGACGTCGAAGATGCTCAGGAACATCGGGCCCTCCGTTGAGCCATGGCCCGGCGCCGTGCCGGCCGATCGACGCCGATCCGCCCGGGACGCGGAGACAACCCCCGCCGCGTCACAGCCTTCGGAACCGGCGCGGCCGCCCCGGGCCGAACCGGGGGACCTGATCGTCCGCATAGAGCCAGGCCCGATCGCGTTGCAATCGGGCCTGGCTCCAGGCAGGGATCGGGCCGCGCCGGATCCGGCGGCGCGGCGGTCCAGCGGGCCACGGATCGCGGCCGGCGTGTCGATCGCCGCCAGATCCGCCGCGCGCCGAGCGCGGACAGGGTTGTTGGATCGAGGCGGATGGACGCGGACCGAGCGCGGTGGCAGGCGCCCGCGCGGGCCGGTCGGCGCGGCGTCAGATCAGCCCGCCCGTGGGCCCGGCGGTCAGGGAGCGGCCGGCGCGGCTGACCAGCCTCACGAAGGCCAGCGCGGCGGCCGAAGCCTGCATCTGCGAGGCGAAGGTCCGGTCCGATTCGAGGACCGGCATCCGGGTCTCGTCGAGGAGGACCCAGGTCCACAGGTGGCGACCGGTCGAGCGGATCTCGAAGTGCATGGCGGGCTCGTCTGTCTGGGCCTGCCCCATCTTGCGCAGCGGAAAGGCCCGCTGCGTTAACGGCTTGGCCGGCGCAACAACCTGTGTCGGCTAACAACGGGGTTGCCCCCGACATCCCCGCAGATCACAGCCGACGGGGGCCGTGGTCCGGCGCCGCAGGGCGTCACCGCGCGCTTCTCTCGAGACAGCCGGAGCATGGTCCGGCGGACGACGCGGATCGCGTCGGGCCTGCGTCGCCCCGGCCACGGACGAGGCCGACGGTTGACGCACGCCTGGATTGCACAAATGTGCGCAACTCAATTGTGCGTTATAGAGTTAGGGGACGATCGAGGCGTCGGCCGCCCCTGGCCGCCCCAATCCGAAAGTGCCGTTCGAATGACCCCACCCGTGATCGCTCACCCTGCGCCGAAGCTGGCGACCGACGCGGATCGCACCATCGGCAGTCGTATCGCCGCGCTGCGGGTGGCCCAGGGCTTGAGCCAAGCCGCCCTCGGAACCGCGCTCGGCGTCAGCTTCCAGCAGGTGCAGAAGTACGAGAAGGGCCGCAATCGCATCGGTGCCGGCCGGCTCCAGGCGATCGCCGACGTTCTGAAGGTGCCCGTCGAAACCTTCTTCACGCGTCCGCCGGCTTCGGGCAGGGCCGATCTCGGCGCCACGACCTTCCTGGAGGATCCGCAGGTGATGGAGCTCGTGTCGGCCTTCGTGAGCATCACCGACACCACGACCCGCGCCGGCGTCCTGGCGATCGTGAAGGCGACGGCCGGCCTGCGGCCGAAGCCCGAACGGGCTTGACGGTGCGGTCGCCGGGAGGAATCCGGTGGCCCTCCGGGATCGGCCGACCGTGAACGGCATTCGACCCGGACGCCGCCATCGCAGCCCGAGCCGCTGATGTCAAAGCCGCTCGCCGAAGCTGCCCGTCACGACACGGATCCATCCGCCGGCGGCTTTCGGGCATCGAAGCACCGCGCGGATGCGCGGCCGATCCCGCGAGAGCCGGTGCGCCGACAACGTCGGGGCGGCGGACATCCGCTCGGCCGACAGGCTCCGGCCGCGCAACCGGATCGGCACCGGCGCGTTGTTCCGGAAGCTGCGCCGTTCGGCGCCCGAGGCTCCCGACATGCTCCTGATCACGTCCCTGGTGGCGGGCACGTTCGTGCTCGCCGGCTCGTTCTCCCTCATCGCCGTGCTGGCCGACTAGGGCCGTGCCCGACCGCGTTGCCCGCTTTGCACGACCGTCACCGGCAGTCGGCGTCATCGGGTGATCCCACCCGACCCCCTCATCCTGCGGGGCCCGCATCGGCGGGCCTCGACGGAGGGCTCCGGCCTGCCGCGCGATCCCTGGAGGGCCCCTTCGAGGCCCGCGCTGCGCTCCGGCGCCTCAGGATGCGGTCGCGGGTTGGACAATCCGCTCCGGGGCATCCCGGTCTCGTGTCGTGGACCGATCGCCTTGCCGTCGCGCAGGGCCCGAACCCTGTGTCGTGACACGCTCGCCGCCGAACCGGTGTCCGCTTCGGCGGAGCGCGTCCTAGCGGCCGTCCAGCGACGGACCACCCGACGTGCCGCCGGTTCCCGGCGGGCCGCCGGTCGGCGTTCCGCCGATATTCACGTCCGGCGTCGTTCCGACCACAGGGGAATTGCTGCGGTTGGCCGCGTTGCCCCGGGTCGTCGGCGTGGGACCGAGATCGCGCGCGCCCGGGCCGACGCCCCCGGTGCCGGCCGGCGGGGTCACCCCCGTATTGCCGGCGCCGCCGGTGACGATCTGGGCCGCGGCGGGACCGGCCAGAACGATGCCGAGGATTCCGGCGCGCGCGATTGTCGTCAGGACCATGAGGTCTCCCTGCTGCACCTGTTGCGGCACGGGAACGGGCGGGGCGGCGCGCGGTTCAATCGCGCTCGCAGGCGATCGGGGCCGGCCGATCGCCACCGGCGGCCCGCGGGGGGCTCGAAGGCGGGCCTATCCCTTGAGCTGCTTGTTGCAGGCCGAATAGTAGCCGCCGCCCTTCTGGATCCATCTGGCGTCGCCCAGGGTGCCCGCGGCCTTGGCCGCATTGTAGCTGTCCAGGCAGGTATGCATCCGGGCCTTGCCCGGCGATTCCTGGGCGTATTTCGGATCGACCGCCCGCGGGTAAGCCGCGGACCCGGCGGTGGCCGCCGGTGCCGGGGCCGGAGCGGTTCTTGATGCTGTCGTGGTCGGCGCCGGCGCGGCGGTCGATGCGGACGGCGCGACCGGGTTCGGCACGGTGCTGCTCGACGCGTCGGCCGCCGCGCCGCACTCCGCCTTGCGGAAGTCGTTCCACTTCCGGCCGTTGAGCGTGCCGGCCTGCTTGGCGGCCTGATACTTCGCCGAGCAGTCCTTGGTGGACAGCGCGGCAGCGGGACTGGCGATCGCAGCACAGCCGGCCATCAGCACGGCAAAAGAGATCAGGCGGCTCATGATTACGAGTCTCCAGTGAATATGTCGTCTCAATGGAGAGATTAGCGCAGTCTCCGCGTATCGGAAGAGTGTTTGACGCCTTTGTGCAGGCAGCCCGCGCGGCGCGTGTCAGGCGGACCGAGCCGGGGCCGGTCGCCGGTTCGATTGCCGATCCGCCACCCGCAGGCGTCGGAAGCGGAACGAGGCCTGAACTGCGCCGCCCGCGCGGCCGTTCGATGCGGGCCGTCGGAGCGATGCTGGGCGCGCCTTGCAGACGCGGCTGCCGGTTCGGCGCAGGAGCCGCGCGTCACAACACGGGCCTGGCGCCACGCCCGATCGGGAAGAGGGCTACGGCCCCCCCGCGTGCCCCGGTCGGCGGCCGACCGGGCACGCCGTCGTGTGACCTCCGGGCGACAGGTGGGCGGTCACAGCGCGGCCGGCTGCAACCAAGATGCCGATGAGATGTTGATGCGCTCGGCCAGATGCATCCCGATGTATTCGGGCGATCAACCGCATGTTCACGAACGGTTTACTATAACATGGCCACGGATGATCGCCGGGTGTGTCCGTAAAACTACAGCCAATTTGCTCAGAGATCGGTAGCCTTGGCGTCAGATCGAAACACGGGATCAACGCCGATGACCAAGCTCCTCGCCTCGCTGACTGCCTTCACCGCCCTGACGGCGGCCGCCTCGGCCGCCGACCTGCCGCGCCGGGCCGCGCCGCCGCCGGTGTTCACCCCCGTGCCGGTGTTCACCTGGACCGGCGCCTACTTCGGCATCAACGCCGGCTACGCCTTCGACGCCTCCAGCCGCTCCACCGGCAA
>NZ_JAKSYM010000193.1 GCF_022829545.1 Methylobacterium sp. J-030
CCAATGAGGCCAAGCGCGTCGACCTGATCGTCATGGACGCCGGCCGGGAAGCGCAGGAGCTCGGCCTCGAAGTCCTTCCGCCAATCGGCCTCGTGCGGGATGTAGAGCCCGCGCATGGACATGCGGGCGCGGATGCTCTGCGCCCTGACGGCCTTGTCCCCGCGCGTGGGGAATTGGCGGCGGCTGACGTAGGCCCGCTTTTCTCGGGCGGCCGCGTCGATCATGGGGCCGAGCGAGGCGCGGATCTGCCCCATCTCCTCGGCCCATTCGAGCGGGCGCCATTTCTTCACCAGGTCGCACCAGGCGTCGATCCACTCGGCGCTGTCGGCCTGCTTCCGCCACAGGTCGAGGACATGCATGTTGCCGCCCGGGTCGAGGCCCACGACGATGTGGACTGTGTAGTCGCCACCGTCCCGGGTCACGGCGTAGTCGCTCGCCCCGTATACGTTCAGGCCCTCGCGCGCCGGCGATCCCTTGCTCGGCCGGATCCAATCCCGCTCGAAGTAGGCGCCGCCCTCGGGCACCGGCACCTGTTGGTACAGGCTCGCCCAGGTGCGGGTGTCCACCTCCTCTTTCCGGCGGCGAAGTTGGGCGCCGTAGCCGTAATCGCCGTCATCCCACAGCCATTCGCCGATCTGCCGGCCGAGCGGGTCGCCGAGCCCGGCCTGCGCCGGCAGGGACAGCAGGCGATAGGGGCGTCCGATGGCGTCGAGTTGGCGGATGACGCGCCCGGCGAGGTCGTCGTCATGCCAGCGGGTGTGCATGATGACCTTCTTGGCTCCGGGCTTGAGGCGGGTGCTGAAATCGTCGGAGTACCAGTCCCACGTCCGGTCGCGCATGCGCCGGCTCTCCGCATCTTCACGGGATCCGAAAGGGTCGTCGATGATGCCCAGATCCGCGCGGAACCCGGCGATGCCGACGCCCACACCCACGGCGTAGTATTCCCCGCCGGCTGTGGTCGCCCAGCGGTTCGCCGCTTGGCTGTCGTCGGACAGGCTGACGCCGAGGTCCTGACCGTGCTCCACGATCAAGTTGCGGGTCTTCCGCCCGAACCGCTCGGCCAGTTCCGAGCTGTGCGAGGCGGTGAGCACGTTCCGGTCAGGGTGGCGGGCCACGTACCAGGCCGGGAACAGGTGGTTGGTGTAGATGCTCTTACCCGAGCCCGGCGGCATGAACACCATCAACACGTCCACCTCGGGGTCGCTTTCCAGCAGCTCCAGTTCGGCAATGAGCCGTTCGTGATGAGCGGCCGGGGTGTAGCCGGCAGCCACCGCCCACGCGACCATCGAGTCTTGGATGTCAGTGCGCCGTTGGCGGCGCTTCGCCTCCATCGTCAGCAGCCTCACCCGCTCCCGCGCGGCCGAGACGTCGAAGCTGCTCGACGGCTGCGGCGAGTTCTGACCCAAGCTCGGCATCGGTGAGGTCTCCAACGGGATCGACGGTGAGGTGCTGGGCCGGCCGGCCCCAGGCGCGATCGAGGATGTGGCTGGCGGCCGTGACGCGAGCGGCGGCCGGCGCCTCGTCGTTGCGCATGACGCCAGCCAGGGTTTCGAGGGCTTCGCGCGTGTAGCCGCGGGCGAGCTGCTTCACGTCGTCGGGCAGGCGCGGGCGACCGCCGGGGTTACCGGACTGACCGGGGGCGAAGGGCTTGAGGTTCGACGGCTTGCTCATGGTCTTAGCTGAAATCTATCGGGTTGCTGTTGGTATATAGGATCCGACTATGGTTCGCTCAGAGCAGTGGCGGGAACAGTGGGGCGGTTCGGCCAGCATCAGGTCTCGCGCACCCTCAGCGAGAGCTTGTAGAGCGGCGACCGCGGCTTGGTGCTGAACCAGGCTCACATCGTCCCGGACCTCGATTGTGACGGCGGTGGTCGGCGCCATTCGCCAGTGGATCTGAATGCCGGCGATAGGCAGCACGCTGTCGAGCGTAAGGGATTTAATCAAAATGCTTAGAAAGCAACATTAGATATATTTTTCATTCTGCGCACATATAAAAACATTTTGCAAACTCATAGCAGTGACCTCCATGAACCATCACCCGCAGATCCCCATGGCTTTTTGGGACGAGCTTGAGCGTAACGTGTCCTCCAAAGTAAATAATACTCTTAACATAAGTGAATTTTCACGCGAGCAGCTGATCTCATATTTGCGTGATCTAGAGATCATGGCGCGGACTGCCTGTGACCGCAGGCAGACTGTTCAGATTATTGCCTCTGCCCGCAGTGTCCTCGGAGATCGAACCCAAGTTGGTCCACGCGAGGGGCCCTTCACATACGCCGTTGCGTGAGCGGATTAGATTTTTGGGTTCCTAGGCGCCGTAGCCAGATTGGAGACAGTAATGCTCTATGAAGAGATGAGCCGTCTGGCTAGCGAGGCGATCAGGTTGAACACGATAATGGTCCAGAATGCCATGCTGCTTACGGTAGCAATGAATTATGCCTGGACTACAAGTCAGCGACAAGAGGTTCGACATCCGGAAAGCAAGATCAAGGCGCCCGTGAAGGGACAAGTGCGAACGAGACACCCTAAGCGCCGTGGTTTGCCCACAGGGGTCGAGGCTTGAGGTCTACGCGCGCTATAGCCGTTTAGCCTCGGTGTAACGCTGCAGCATCGACGTACCTGCGTAGCGACGAAACAAGACCATGGTCAGTCGTGCTCCTCCCCGTCATGACCGGGGATCAAATCAGCCCATGCGCCGCACAGGATCGCGGTGCGGGTGTCGGCGCGGTCGGGATCGGATGCGGCGACCGCATCCACCAGCGCCGCCAAGGCGGCGAGACCGCCGGCCGCGTCCGCCTCCAGCCCGGCGCGGAACAACGCGGACCGGAAGGCGATGGCGGCCGGCGCCGTGCCGTGGCGCTCGATGCCCTGGATCAGAGCGAGGACACTGGCCGGTGTCGGCGGATCGGGAAGGGCGGTGATCACGGCGAATCCTTTCAGGCTGCGGGACGATTGAGGGCGGCGTAGCTTGCCCAGACGCGACGTTTATCCAGCGGTTCGAGGCCGGAGAGCGCGGCCAGGGCGGGCGGCAACAGCGTGGGATCCTGCTCGGCTCGCTGCAGCAGATCGGTGAGCGCCTGGCCGCGCGGGCCGGTCGACAGGTGAACCACGGCGCGCAGGCAGCGAAGGCGGGCGACACGCTCGGCCGAGTCGAGGTCGGGGCGGAATGGGCCCCATGCGTCGGCGGCTGGGATCATCGGGCACCCCAAAGAGGCGGCCAGCTACCCACACCACCCACACTTCGATTTCTCACACACCCACACCACCCACACCCTCCAATAAGGAGGTGTGGTGTGGGGCTTTCTGGGGCCCCACCGTCCCCACCTCTGCACACCACACCTTGGAAGGTGTGGGGGCTCAATCGCCGGCCCATGCGCCCACCTCCACGAACGGGGTTGGCCGACCCTTCTCGTTGGTGCCCGAGACCACCACGAACATGCCGTTCTCGATCCAGATCTTGAGCAGGCGCTTGATCTTCTCGCGGTGCGCCTTGTCGCCGGCATCCAGCCCGAGGGCGCGGGCGATCGGCTTGCCTACCCAATCGTTGGCCTGAACGTTCTCGCGCCACGGCCCGGTGGCCCGCACTTCCGTCTGAGCGGCCCGCAGGTCGGCGGTGGTGACGTTCGCCAGCGGGTCGGGCCACTGCCAGGCCGTGACCACGCCCACACTGTCCCCGCCGGCGTTGAAGTCGAACGAGTCGTTTGGATCTCCGCCGTTGCCGAGGTCGACCGATGCCATCTTGAACCAGGACGAGCGGTCGGTCGGGGGCGGCGCGAGGTTCGCCTTGCCGTTGTCGACGCGAAAATAGAGGCGCCGCTGCTCGACGCCGGCGCGCTCCGCTTCCTCGCCGGACATGATGTTAAGGATCCTGCCCGACCGGGCTGCGGACAGCAGCGCTACGGCGCCCCGCATGTCCTCCATCACGGTCTCATTGCCCCCGGTCTTCCGGGTGTGGTGAACAAGCTCGATCGCGCATCCGGTCTCGTCGGCGATCTTGCCCCAGAGCTTCGCCACCCGGTCGATCGCGCCGTTGTCGTTCTCGTTGACCGCGTGGCAGCTCACGAACGGGTCTATCTGCACCACGTCGATGCCGTTTTCCCGGATCGTCGCCTTGAGCGCTTCGACCACCGGCACGGCGATGGTCACGCCGTCTCGCTTCTGCTCGGCAATGACGATCGGGTCATCCCGGCCGGAGTTCACGAACAGGTGCCCTTCGATGTCCTCTTGGCCGATGTCGTACTGAATGCAGGCGGCCATGATCCGGCGCTGCATTTCCTCTAGCGGATCCTCGCCGTTCCAGATCAGCACCTTGAACCGGCCGTGCGGATGGTGCCCGATCAGGTTGCGGCCGGTCGCCATCGCGAGGCCGTCGGCCAGGACGAGCGATGATTTGCCGACGCCGCCCGGGGCGGCCGTCACGCTGATGAACTTGCGGATTAGGTGCCGCTCTAACACCCATTCGCGGCGCGGGATGGTAGCAGGGTCGGCCCACACGAAGGGGCGGGCTTTGAAGGTCGGCAGGGACTCGGCCTGGGCCTCGGCGCTGGTGCCCTGGGTTGCGCCGCCGGTCTCTCGCGGGCCGGCCTGGTCCTGGCGGCCGCCTTTCCAGCCCAGATCTTCCGGCCGCGCGCCGATCCGCTCGCACAACCACATGGCCGCGGCTGCAGGATCGTTGGCTGGCAGGTAGTCCTTCACGATGTCGATCGGTGAGCGTGCGCCGTCGCGCGCATCGCCCATGTCGCCCACGCCGAAATCACGGATGCCGTCGGGGTGTAGCGATAGGTCTTCCTCGTACCCTTCGCCGAGGTCGCGCTGGTCGACCCGGTAAGCGCCGGTCCCCGACTGGTAGCGGGCGCCGGGGAAGATGCTTGTCACCCAAGCGCTCAAGTTCGCCAGGGCGCGGTCGTTCACGGTCCGCCAGAAGTCCGACCCCTCGCGTGGGCCTCGCTCGCGGGCGCTGGCGGATGCCCGTTCGCTGGTGCTCTGGCGCGGCTGCTCCTGTGCCTGCGCCTCGGCGCGCTTCTCGGCCTTCTTGCGCTCCTGATCCCGGGCTAAATCGGCTGCGACCTTCTGAGCCGCCCTGATCTGGTCCGCTCGCTCCTGTAGGTAAGCGATCAGGCGCGGCGCCTCGCGGATTTCAGTTGGCGTGCCGGGGACGTGGCGGCCCGTGACGGTGAGATACCGGCCGCCCGTGTAGATCTCGACCTGTGCGGCGTCGACCTTCCGACCGTCGACTAGGCCACGAACGAAGAACCGGAGGCCGCGCCCCGAGGGGGATATCTCCGTGTAGGTCTCGGCGAAGTCGATTGCGACTTGCGCCCAGGGTTGGAAAGCGCCGGTTTCAGGGTCGCGGCATTTGTCGAGGTCGATGCCGCTCTGTTCGTCTTCGACGGACAGCACATAGCCGACGCCTGCCTGTACCCGCTGGGTCGCGAATGCTGCGGCAGCATCGTAGGGCGCCCAGGTGGCGGCGTTGGTGGTGCTGCCCAAGCCGCCGTTCTTGGCGTTGAGCGGCGGCTTGTCCCAGAGGCCGCGATCATCGTTCCATGTGTATTCCCAGGCCACCCACTTCGGGCGGCTCTGCAGCTCGCGGAGCGCCGGAAGATCAGGCAGCCCGGCAAACGGCGGCAGTTCAGGCTTCGGGGTGCGCACATGCTGTGCGGATCCTGCCATCAGGCGGCACCTCCGAAATGCGAGGACGGGTCATTGAAGGTTGCGTTGAGGCGCTGCGCTGCGTCTCGGGCGATGGTCACGGCCTCGTTGAAGCTGAAGGCGGTGGCGAGCAGCGACGAGCTGTCCCCGCTCTCGGACTCGTGCTCGATGCCCCAACTGCCGCCGCCGGCAGAGTTCGGCCAGATGTAGATCAGCCCTCGCATCGTCGGCCGATCGGGTTCACCCCCTGCAGGCGTGCTTCTGACCGTGAGCGAGCACCCGACGCGGGCGGCATAGCCCTCCGCGTCGGCCAGGGCGTGGGCGCGATCGTCGGTGATCTCCAGGGCGACGGTCCGACCGGACGCGAGACGCACCCAAGCCGCCCAGCCGTCGCCATGCGGGGCCAGCACTACTTCGACGCCATAGGGCGTCCGATCATTGATGAGCGCGATGCTGTGCAGGGGGAATGGGAGGACGGTGCCGGTCATGCCGCCTCCCCATACTTCATGGTTCCGGGGCGGCTGAACGCCGAACACCAGTCCGCCGCCACAACATCGGGCCACACCGCGTCGCCGGTTTTCCGGTCCCGGGTCGGCGGTTTCGCCCGGCAGTCACCGCGGGCCTGCTCGCCGATCGTGCCGAGGATCCCGCGGCCGCCGTAGACATAGGCGGTGCTGGTCTGGGCGAAGTGGCAGCAGTTGGCGCAAGCCTTGGCCTTGCGCGAGGGCTTGAGGAGGCGCTGGGTCATGCGGCCTCCCCGCGGTTGTCGGCCCGGGTCGGCTCGAACTGGCGGCACCAGTCGGTGGCCGTCACGACCGGCCAAACCGCGCTGGTCGAACCGATCGCCTCAGGGTCTCGCGCAGGCGGGTTCGCCCGGCATTCTCCGGTCGGCTTGCGCCCGACGTGAACGAGACGGCCGTTCCGCTCATCGGCCACGCCGATGTCCCCGAAGTCGGACCAGGCCGAGCAGTTGAAGCAGGCGAGCGCACCGGCGGGCGGGCAGAGGATGCGGGGATGCGTCATCGGTTGCCCCCGTCCTGCTGGGCGGGTCGTAGTGCCTGGGCGGTCGAGGCGGCCGACGCGAGCGCCTTGGCGGCGCAATTCAGGCTATAGGCCGCGCCTCGAACGTCGCGGATTAGCGCGAATTCGGCGGCGTTCCTGGCGTAGCTCTCGGCGAGACTGGCGGCCTCGGCCACCGCGTCGAACGTGAGGGCGTCGGTCGGGGTGATGGTTGCGAGCGCCTTCATGCTCTGGCGCTCCAATGATCGACGCGCGGGAAGGCCAGGGCCGCCGTCGCGGCGGCGACACTCGGGCTCAGTCCGAAGCGTCTCGCGAGCGCAGCGGCTTGAAAATTAGGGGTGGTTGGGGCAGATACCTCGGTGTCGACCGCCAAGACGACATTTCGAGAGCCCGCCGTTGCCACCCGCGACGCGCGGGTTCTTCCGTTCATGGACTGCTGTTCCTGAATGAGTGCGCCGGCCGCATCGACGCGGAAAGAGCGGCCCGCGGGGATCGCCCGCAGATGGCGGGGGTTCAGGCTGCGATCGGCTCGGCGCCAGAGCGCGCGATGGCCTCATGCGCAGGGATCGAGGTCACGCCATCGACCATGGCGACCTTGATCTTCTTCGCGCGGATCTGCGCCCACAGGTGGTTGGCGCTGCATCCGAGGAAATCGGCATAGTCTGGGACCGACACGTTCAGCCCCGCACTCATGCGCTTGAGGGCTCGGGTTCCGTCGCCAGGTCTGCGGCCGGTTCTTTCGGGTTCTGCGCTCATGTTCGGCCTCCGTGCTGAATGGGCGAAGCGTGTCGCGTGATGCGACATACTTCGGCCGCGTCGTGCCTTGTGTCAATCCGACCGACGTGCGATATGTGCTGAATGTGTCGCGTGACGCGAAAATAATTCGGCAGGCAGGGCGATGACGCGAAGAAGTGCCGACGGCGATCCACGCCAGTCGATCGCGGTGCGAACGCGCAGTGATCTGAAGCAGCGCCTGGAACGGGTTGCTGAAGAGAACGGTCACTCGCTTGGTCAGGAAGTCGAGCGTCGCTTAGAGGCTTCGTTCGAGGTCGCGTCGGCGTCTAAGCTCGAACGCTATATCCAGAACCGTCCCGGCCTGAGCTACATGATCGGTCTAGTAACGCCGCTGGAGCTGACCAATCAGCTTGGCGATGTGTTGCAAGGCGTCGTCCGACATGCCGAGGACGTGGGCTGGTCGGAGCTGCACACGCGCGAGGCCCTGGCCGCAGCTTGGGATGTTGTCGGCTATTACTACTTCTGGCGCGGCGTCGACGGGGTGCCGGTCCCCGATGTTCGGCCGACGCCGCCCGCGGACGCGAAAGTTCGAGACCTTCCCCCTGCGTTGGCTGGCTACTGCATCGCCGAGCAGAAACTGCTCGCCAGCGTGGCGCTTCAGGATCAGGCGACGTTCCAGAACACACTTGACGGCAAGGTCGCGAACGCTTGGTCGGGCGACGGGAAGCGGGTCGAAAGCCTTAAGTCGGACGAGGGCACTGTATCGCCTCGGCGCCGGGCGAAGCAGGAGGCCGTTGGTTCGGAGGTGTCGCCGGAGGAATTGGAGAGGTTCAAACCGATCCCGCCGACTTGGTTTCAGGTTCTGACGGAGCGCGATGCCAAGCGCCAAACGGCCAAACCCCCCGAATAGCTGTGTAGAACTGTCGCAGTCTTTGTGCCAAACACTGCATCAGAAATTTTGTGTGCCCTGTGTGTTATTGGCCTGATTGCTTGTTGTAACACAATCTGGCCGCCTGTGTTCTACTCCGCGAGTGCTTCCGCTCGGGGAGTTTTGACGTGCGCACGCCTCAAGACCGCGTTCTGAACCTTCGTCTGCCGGCCTCGATGCGCCGGGACCTCGACGCCGCCGCCCATGCCGGCGG
>NZ_JAKSYM010000374.1 GCF_022829545.1 Methylobacterium sp. J-030
GCGCCCTCAGGCTCGCTTGACTATGCTGGATCGCTCGACGGATCGCCTCCGTCGTTGTGGCGCTGCCGTGAAGAACCTGGCCCATAGCGCGTCCCTCCACTCGGGCGTGAAGATCGCACCATCAAACCCTGGGATCAAACACCGACACGTTTGCCGATTTCGTGGGGCAGGTCGTCCCCCTGTTGCAGGCAAGGGGGCTCGTCCGGCGCGAATACGCCGGCGCCACCCTGCGCGATCATCTCGCCGAGCAAGTCGCGTCATGAGGGCCACCGCCGATGCCGGCACTGCACCGCACGACCTCCCGAGCGTGAGCGAAACGGCCTTCAAGACGGCGATGCGAGCGCTGGCCTCCACTGTGTGCGTCATTACGAGCCGCCATAGCGGCGAGGCGAACGGCATGACGGCGACGGCTGTGTCCAGCGTGGCGGCTGACCCCCCGACGGTCCTAGTGGCCGTCAACCGCGACAACCGCTCGCACGCGCTTATTCGCGACGGGGCCTGCTTCGCCCTGAATATTCTGTGTTCCGACCAGCACGAACTCGCTCTGCAGTTCGCGACCCGGGCGCTGCAGCCTTTCGCCACCGTCGCCTTTAGCGAAGGCGTGACCGGATGTCCCCTCATCGACGGCTGTGGGACGGTGCTTGAATGCGCGCTCACATCGTCCTTTGATGTGGCGACGCACACAATCTTCATCGGCCGCGTCGTGGCATCCCGCGGGTCCGGCGGATCGCCACTCCTCTATTGGGACGGTCAGTTCGGCACGGTCCGCTGATGTCGACCGATGCGGAAGGCCAACGGGGGCAGTCGTGCGGACGGGGTGCTTCTCCTCAGCGAACACCACGCGCCGTCGACGACGATCGGCATGCTTGACTGCTAGCTAGAGCCGTTCCCGGCGGTGTTGCGACGGGATAGTGGCTGGTGCGTTGACCGGTGAAGGAGCGAGCCATGCCTTCACCCCTGTCTGTCGATCTGCGCGAGCGCGTCGTGGCGGCCCTGGCCGGAGGTGCATCCTTTCACCGGGTGGCGGCGCGGTTCGGGGTGAGCGTGTCGAGTGCCAGTCGCTGGTCGCAGCAGTTTGCACAGCAGGGTCACGTCGCTCCCAAACCGACACACAGCGACGACAGCCGGCCGGCAATCGAGGCGCACGCGGATCTGATCCTCTCCCTCGACGAGGCCCGGCCTGAACTTTTCCTGCGCGAGTTGCGTGACGCCGTGGCCGGGCACGGCGTGCACACCAGCACGAGCGGAGTGTCGCGCTTCTTCGCCCGGCACGGGATCACCCGCAAAAAAAAGGGGCTCTGTACGCGGCTGAGCAGGAGCGGGCCGACGTGAAGGCGGCGCGTGAGGCATGGTTCGAGGCTCAGCCCGACCTCGACCCTGACAAACTCGTCTTCCTCGACGAGACGGCGGCCGCCACCAACATGGCCCGCCGCTACGGCCGCGCCCCACGCGGCGAGCGCTGCCGGCTCTTCGTGCCACAGGGTCATTACAAAACGACCACCGTCACCGCCGCTCTACGCAGCACCGGCCTGTGCGCCCTCGACCTCGCGGATGGGGCCACCAACGGCC
>NZ_JAKSYM010000384.1 GCF_022829545.1 Methylobacterium sp. J-030
CCGATAGATGTTGGTTGCGCCGGGCACTGCCTCGATCCGATGACCTGCCGCGCGCAGGGCTACCACGGCTTTGAGAATGCGATCTGCGAGCATGTCCGAGGCCTATTGAGCGCGCCCTGGGCCATCTCTCAAACCAGCAAGCACAGCGAGAACCAGCAGCTGTTCGTCGGTGATCCAGTCGGCATCGACATGCCACAGCTCCAAATCCGCATCGGCTTCGACGGCATGACCGCGGGCTCGCAAGACGCTCGCCGCATCAAGAATGGCGTCCTGACTATCGACCATCTTGCTATGCCAGCGCGATCAGCATCCAGGCGCGCGCCTTCGCCTCGATGTCGGCGGGATCAGCGTGCGGACCGTCAGCAATCGCGCGCTCGACAATCTCCCACGCTGCCGGGACGCTCAGGCCGATGCCCTGGACGAAACCGCCGAGGCGGGTCAGCAGTCGCTCGCATAGCTGCTTGCCATCTACTCTGGTGTCAGAGTCGCTCAACGCCATCTCTCGTCGGTGCACGCCAAGACGTAGACGACGTGCATGCAGCGAGCCTGCGCGGCTTGCGAGTCCGCGTTGGCCATGCAAGCTCGCATCCCTCGCAGAAACACCTCTTCATCGATGCCTTCGCGGCTGCCGCACGTAAAAATCGGCTCAAAGCCCTCGAAGCGACTGACCTGCCAGCCGATGAGGATCATCGAGATGAGGCAGAACAGTGCGACGAAGCCCTTGCTATCGTAGAACCAGTGCCGCCTACCGGCATCGGGTCCGATAGTTTCGCTCATCCCTGAACCGGGAAGCCCATGATGACGGCGGTCATCACCATCGTGCGGCGCAGGCCCGGGCTGCTCGCCTCGTCGGCCAGCAGCTTCTTGGCCTGCGGGTGCATCTCGATCGCCTTGGCGACGTCGATGGTGTGGCCGGACTTGAAGGCGAACGGCGGGGCGTTCTCATTCTTCAGGTAGGCGTCTCTCGCCGCCGCGATCTCCTCGTCTGTCACCTCGGACTTGCGGCGCAGGTCGCCGACGCTGGGGATCTCTTTAGCCATCTGGGCTGTGCCGCTGCTGTGAGGAAGCCCCGGATCGCCCGGTGGCATTAGTGTTTCGACAAGTGGCTCGGTTCATAAAGCCGCCCTGACCTCGTCAATCGTCGGTGGCCATCCTCGCGTTCCGATTCGATCCTTCTCACGAATTGGCTTTGTCTGCTCACTCCACCAGTGCTCAGCCATCGCCGTCGCGGCCACGAATGAGTGCGAGTACGGAGCCAGTGTGTCCAGCAATTCGGCCAGCTTGCCAGCCCGAACGAACCACTCGTTGCGGTGGTGAAGCTTCTCCGAGCGGAAGAAGCTGTGCAGGTGAGCTTCATCGCGCTCGTCGCCCAGAATGTGAGCCTCAAGTCTGACTGGCCACGGGCATGAAGTACCGATGGTGCGCACGCGGGCGGTGACGTCTTGCGCCACCCCAACCTTCGTGAAACCCTCGCACGAGACGAAATAAATGAAGCTCGTGCCGATCCGTCGTGCCACGATTTCTGATCCCGGAAGGTTTGTCGAAAAGCCCGGATTTCTCTTATATATCAATCAGCGGTTTGCCGCATCGATTTGGGCTAAGTGATTGATTTTATTCATTTCGACAGTGGACTCTGACTCCTCTAGTCCTGGTTCGAATCCAGGTCCCCCAGCCACCGACCAGAAATCCTGTCACCGCTGAATGATCGAGTCGCCCCGTCCGTCCGCTCGACCGGACTGTGATCGGGGACGATCCGCGCGACACGCGCGCTGCCGCAACATCCTGTCCCCATCGGTTGGTGCGTGCCCTATTCGGGCAGCGGCCGGCCCGTTGTCTCCGGCATGAACCACGGCACGATCAGCCCGATCGCATAAACGCTGGACATCGTCAGAGCCGCGGCCGCAATGCCGCCGAACGAGGTCACGATCTGCCCGGCGATGATCGGGAAGATCCAGGCGATCAGCCGTGCGCCGTTGAACACGAAGCTCGCCGCGGTCGCCCGCACGGCCGGCGTGAACAGCTCCACGAGATAGATCGCCATCCATGAGAAGGCGAAGCCCAGGGTGAAGAACCCGTTCAGGAAGGCCAAGCCCATGTAGGCGCCCAGACCGCCGGTCCAGAGATAGCAGGCGAGCGACGTCGCGATGCAGCCGAAATAGGTGACCACGAGAAAGGCGCGCCGCCCGAGGGCATCGGCCACGAAGCCCGAGATCACGTAGGCGGTGATGGCGCCAACGTTGTAGATGATGCCCATCCGCGGGCCCCAGACATTGGCCGGCTCGCCCGCCGCCTTGGCCAGCCCCTCCGTGTAGGCCGGCAGCCAGGACGAGACCGCCCACCAGCCTACGGTCGTGGCGAAGGACATGGCGGTCGCCAGCAGCACGCGGCGCCGGCTCTCGGGCTCGCGGAAGATCTCGGCCAGCGTGAACGGCCGCTCGGCCTTGCGGCCGCCGCCGCCCGCATCCTCGGCGGTGGCCGACCAGCGCTGCGCCTTCAGCGCCTGCATCCACTGCTCGGATTCATCGAGCGCCCGCCGCAGGTACAGGCAGACGAAGGCCGGCAGGGCGCCGAGCGCGAACATGATGCGCCAGGATTGATCACCCATCGGGTTGGTGGCGGCCAGCACGGCCCACACGATGGCGGCCAGCACCGCGCCGCCGCCGAACCCCGATTGCAGGAAGCCGCACCCCTTCGGCCGCGCCCGGTTCGGCCACGTCTCGGCCACGAGGGCGATACCGGTGGACCATTCCGAACCGATGGCGAGGCCCGTGATGAAGCGCAGGAGTGCGAGCTGCGTGAAGCTCTCCGCGAAGGCCGTCAGCCCGGTGAAGATGGCGTAGCCGAGGATCGAGATCATCATCATGCGCTTGCGGCCGATGTAGTCGGCCGCGATGCCGCCAATCAGGCCGCCGAGCCCCCAGCCGAGCAGCGTGATGCCGATGGCGAGCCCGACATAGAAGGCGGGTGTCTGGGCCTGCTCGGGGGTCAGGATGGTGTTGAGCGCAGGCCGCAGGGCGTAGACCAGGGCGACCGCCTCGTAGCCGTCGAAGATCCAGCCGAGATAGCTGCCCCACAGGATCCGCCAGTGCCGCCGGGTCAGGCCCGCATGCCACGGCGCGTCGGCATCCTCGCGCAGCAGCGCCCCGCTCGAACTCATGGTCGCCTCCCGGTGGTGGGGCTCGCAGCCCTTCGTATCGCGCGCTCTATCACCGAACCGGTGCCGATGGAGAATGCGGGTCGCGCTGGTCCGCGCACCCTGAACGCGGGTGGATCCCTGCGGTCAGGCGACCGTGCGGGCCGGCTCGGCCTGGATGCGGGCCCGCAGCCAGTTGATGACGCCCCCCGCGAGCAGAACCTCGATCTGCCGCGGCGACAGGTCGTGCCGCATCGGGATCGTATCCGTCCCACCGCGGACCCGCGCCGTGATCTCCCGGCCAGCCGCCAGGGCCTCGGCGACGCCGCTGATCTCGATCATGTCGCCGAGGTCGAGGCGGTCGTAATCGGACGGATCCTGGAAGGTCAGGGGCAGGACGCCGAAATTCACCAGGTTCTGCCAGTGGATCCGGGCGAAACTCTTGTCCAGCACGACCTCCAGGCCGAGATACCGCGGGGCGAGCGCCGCGTTCTCGCGGCTCGAACCCTGCCCGTAGTTCAGGCCGCCCAGGATGGCGTGCCCGGCGCGCTCCTTGCCGCCCTGCTTCGCCCGCTTCGGGTAGCTGTCGTCGATCGGCTCGAAGGTGAATTCGCTAGTCTTCGGGATGTTCGACCAGTACGGCATCACCCGGGCGCCCGCCGGCATGATGTCGTCGGTGGAGATGTCGTCACCGGTCTTCAGCATCACCGGCACGCGGATATCGGCGCCAAGCTTGCCGAGATCAGGCAGCGTCGTGATGTTCTCGGATTTCTCCAGGCGGACCGCGCGGGCCTCCGCCTCGGCCAAGGGCGCCACCAGCATCGTCGTGTTGCCCGGAACCATGGTGGGCGGCGCGATCCGGGGATAGGGCATGTCGAGCGTGCGCGGATCGGTGATGACGCCCGTGAGCGCCGAGGCCGCGGCCGTCTCCGGGCTGCACAGGAACACGCTGTCCTCGCGGGTGCCGGACCGGCCGGGGAAGTTGCGCGGCACCGTCCGCAGGGAGTTGCGCCCCGAGGCCGGGGCCTGGCCCATGCCGATGCAGCCGTTGCAGCCGGCTTGGTGGACCCGCGCACCGGCGTGGATCAGGTCGGAGAGCTGGCCGTCCCGGATCAGCGTCTCCAGCACGACCCGGGTCGAGGGGTTGATGTCGAACGACACCCGGTCGTGGGCGTTGCGACCCTTCACGATGGCGGCCGCCACGGCGAAGTCGCGGAACCCCGGATTGGCCGAGGAGCCGATGTAAGCCTGGTAGATCTCGGTGCCGGCCACTTCCGAGACCGGCACGACGTTGCCCGGGCTCGACGGCTTGGCGATCATCGGCACGAGCGCGGACAGGTCGACCTCGTCATGATCGTCGTAGGTCGCGCCCGCGTCGGCGGCGAGCGGCGTCCAGTCGCCGCCGCGCCCGACGCCGTCGAGGAAGGCCTTCGTCGCTTCGTCGGAGGGGAACACGCTCGTGGTGGCGCCCATCTCGGCGCCCATGTTGGCGATGACGTGCCGGTCCATGGCGGTCAGGCCCTCCAGGCCCGGCCCGTAATACTCGATGATCCGGCCGAACCCGCCCTCGACCCCGTGTCGGCCGAGCAGCGTCAGGATCACGTCCTTGGCGCTCACCCAGTCGGGCAGCGTCCCGGTGAGCTTCACGCCCCAGACCCGGGGCATGCGCAGTTGCAGCGGCTCCCCCGCCATGGCGAGCGCCACCTCGACGCCGCCGGCCCCGAAGGCCAACATGCCGAGCGATCCGGCCGCGGGCGTGTGGCTGTCGGAGCCGACCAGCGTCTGTCCGGGCTTGCCGAAGCTCTGCATGTGGACGGGGTGGCTGATGCCGTTGCCCGGCCGGGAATACCAGACGCCGAAGCGTCGGCAGGCCGAGCGCAGGAACATGTGCTCGTCGGCGTTGAGCTGGTCGTTCTGCACCAGGTTGTGGTCGATATACTGCGCGGCCAGCCCGACCTTCACGCGCTCGACGCCCATCGCCTCCAGTTCGAGCATGACGAGGCCGCCGAGCACGTCCTGCAGGAGGGTCTGATCGATCCGCAGCGCGATCTCGCCGCCGGGTGTGAGATCGCCCGCGACGAGGTGCGACCGAACGAGCTTCTGCGTCAGGTTCAACGCCAACGGATCGCCTCCCCGCCTAGCGGTCGGCGAAACCCGTCCGACCGCGGCCATCGCAATGGTGCGGTCAGACTAGTGTCGCGTCGAAACCGCGGAAGGCGACACGGTGACAAGGGCCGCTTTGTGTTGAGCTTGACGGCACGGAAACAGCTGCCACCGAGGCAGCGTATTCGGCCGCTGATCAGAGGGTCGTCACCGTCGACTGGGCGGCGTGGCGGACCCGTGCGATCGAGGCCGGCGCAGGCCGATCGCCGGTGGAGATCTCGAAGGTTCGACCTCCGCCGCTGCGGGCATGTCACGCATTCCGCGCGATCCCGCAGACCGTCATCGCGCCCGAACGGTTCGTCGTCACGGGTCAGCACCGTGAACCATCCGGCGCGTCGGTGCACGGTGTCGCGGGCGATCTCGACTACACCTGCTCACATTGTCGCGAAGCTGTTACCTGTCTTTGTCGCCGCTCGACTTGAGATCACGCCGGGTCGCGCCATCCTGCGCTCTCGATCGGCCGCAAGAGCTGATCCTGGAGGACCCTCATGGCGACCGTCCCGGCCGATTCTGCGCGCAAAGTCGGCTCCGCCGCTGTCGGTCCGGGTACTGGGGGATCGCTGGAACGGCTCGGGGTCCGGTTCACCAACTGGGCGGAACGCTGGTTCCCGGACGCCTTCATCTTCGTGGCCATCGCCGTCGTCATCGTGGCCCTCGGCGCCCTGGCCAACGGCGCGCCGCCCGCCGCCATCGCCAAGAGCTTCGGCGACGGCTTCTGGAGCCTGATTCCCTTCACCATGCAGATGGCCTTCGTGACGATCGGCGGCTACGTCGTGGCCACGTCGCCGCCCGTGCAGGCGCTGATCGAGCGGCTGGCGCTGGTGCCCAAGACCGGACGCGGCGCGGTTGGGTTCGTGGCCGGCGCGACGATGATCTCGTCCTTCCTCAGTTGGGGGCTGAGCCTGATCTTCGGCGGCCTGCTCGTCCGGGCCCTCGCCCGGCGCACCGACCTTCGGATGGACTACCGGGCCGCGGGCGCGGCCGCCTATCTCGGGCTCGGCGCGACCTGGGCACTCGGTCTCAGCTCCTCGGCGGCGCAGTTGCAGGCGAACCCGGCGAGCCTCACCAAGAACCTGCTCGCCATCTCCGGCGTGATCCCGTTCAGCGAGACGATCTTCCTCTGGCAGTCGATGCTGATCGCCGCGATCCTGTTCGTGGTCTCGATCGCCATCGCGTACGCCTCCGCGCCCCGCCGGGAGACGGCCGTCACCGCCGAGGCGATGGGCGTCCCGGTCGCCCGCGAGACCAACGCCATCCCGCCCGCGCGCCAGCCCGGCGAATGGCTGGAGCACTCGCCGCTCCTCACCATCCTGCTCGTGGTGATCGCGGGCGGCTGGATCGTGCAGGAATTCGCCCGCCAATCCTGGATCGTGGCAATCTCGAACCTGAACACCTACAACCTGCTGTTCCTCACCCTCGGCCTGCTGCTGCATTGGCGGCCGAAGCGCTTCCTCGTGGCGGTGGCGAAATCGGTGCCGGCCACCGCGGGCATCCTGATCCAGTACCCGCTCTACGCGGCGATCAGCGGCATGCTGACCGGACCGAAGAACGCCGCCGGCGCCTCCGCGTCGGACGCGATCACCCATGCATTCGTGAATCTCAACACCACCGGCACCTTCCCGCTGACCATGGGCGTCTACTCGGCGATCCTCGGCTTCTTCGTGCCCTCGGGCGGCGGGAAATGGCTCCTGGAGGCGCCCTATGTGCTGCAGGCCGCCAACGAGCTGAAGGTCCATCTCGGCTGGGCGGTGATGATCTACAACGCCGCCGAGGCGCTGCCGAACCTGATCAACCCGTTCTGGATGCTGCCGCTCGTCGGCATCCTCGGCCTGAAGGCGCGCGACATCGTCGGCTTCAGCTTCCTGCAGTTGATCGTACACCTGCCGCTGGTGCTGTTCCTGCTCTGGGCGCTGGCCTTCACGCTGACCTATCATCCGCCGGTGATGCCCTGACGCGGCACCGCGGCGACCGGGATAGGCACCGGCCGTGCGATTGAGCTGGCGCCCGGAAGCCGAGTTTCCGAGAACCGGTCCGCCGCCCGGCGCCGGCACCGCACGCGGTCCGCTGGCCGCCTGACGATCTCCTCCCCGATCGCTCAGGCGCGGATCCCCCGCCCATGTCCATCGTCGTTTCCGGCAGCGCCCCCCGGCTATGGGGCGGGCACCGCGTTGCGTGCCTCGCGCAAGGCGGTCTACCGCGCCGTCTGGCACTGGCTCTTCTACGCGGGTCTTCCCGGTCTTCCGTTCCTGGTCATGCTGTCGGCGACGGGCTCGCTCTACCTGGTCAAGGACGAGATCAACGGCAGCCTGTTCGCTTACCGGACGCGCGTTCCCGCCCGCGCAACGCCGCTGCTGGAACCGGATCGCCTGATCTTCAACGGGATGCAGGCCGCGCCGGACGCCGTGCCGGTGTCGTACACCGATCCGCCGACGTCCGAGACCTCCGCCCTGGTTACCCTGGCATCCGGGGATCACAGGATCCTCGTTCACCTGGATCCCTACACGGCAACGTGCTCGACCGTGTGGCCCGCGACCGAGAATTCGTGGTGGTCCTGCACAGGCTCCACAGCTTCGCCTATCTCGGTCCGATCGCGGACGGGGTGATCGCGGTGGTGGCGGGCTTCGCGGTCATCCTGGTGGTGACCGGCGGCTACCTGTGGTGGCCGCGCGGAACGCCGCGCCGGCGGGTCTGGTGGCGCGATCTCCACGCCGTCACCGGCTTCCTGGCCGGGGGCGGGCTCCTCTTCCTGGCCCTTATCGATCTGGTGGGGGGCAGCACCTGCGCGGCTGGTCGAACGAAGCGGGCCTCGGCCCGCCCGCCGTCCTCCGGGCGCACCGGCCGGTCTCGACGGTGCCGCTGCGCGACAGGCTGACCGATCCGGGCTGGACCCTGGAGGACGCGCCGGTTCCGCACTCCGAGTCCGCCGATCCCGCCGCCGCGACGCTCGGGATCGACCGGACTGCGGCGATCCTCAGCCAGCGCGGGATGCCGCGCGGCTACGAACTCGCCCTGCCGGTCGGAGCCGACGTGGTCTACCCCGCCTCCGTCTATCCCCGCGACGCCACCCGGCAGCGGGTGATTGCCCTCGATCAATAGACCGGCGCGCCGCACCTCGATGTTCGCTTCGCCGATCTCGGCCCGGTTGGTCAGGCGATCCAGTATGGGATCGGCATTCATAAGGGTGAACATTGGGGCCGCGCGAACCAATTCGCCATGCTGGCCTTCTGCCTCCCCACCATGCTGCTTGCCGCCACTGCGGGGACCATGTGGTGGAAGCGTCGGCCGCCCGGCGGCCTCGGCGTGCCGTCCTGGCCGTGGGACCCTCGCCCTGCTGCTCGCCGGCATCCCCATCCCCGCACTCACGGTCAAGCGTCTATCTCGAAGTTCGCGACGTATTCGATACGGTATATATGTCATCAGAACGGAATTCAGCCAATTCGATCAGCGGCACAACCGGTTTCCTAAACAACGCGACCGTCTTGGCCAGTACGACCGGATCGGTATTCGCCGGTGCGCCCCGTAAGATCGTCGGCGGGAGGCGCCTGTCATTCTAGAAACCGTGTTCCGGATACAGCGTGGTCTTACGGCTGAGCTTCGGCTAGGCTACGTCCTGGGCCGTCGGTTCGCATCGCGCGTGCAGCCCGGCCCATCCTGCCGGGCAGCGACGATCAAGGGGGTTCGGGGATCGGATGAGGCGGCGAAGCGTGATCGCTGGGTGGCCCTGGCTGCTGTCCAGCCGGCCCCTCGCGGCCCTGGCCCAGCCTTCGACGCACGTCGCGGCGCTCTGGCCGTTCACGGAGGGCGACGCCGAGGGACAGCCCCTGTCGGCGGCATTCAGTGCGGCGCTGCACGACCGCGGACAGGCGGATGTCCGGATCGACCACCGCTGGGGTGGTGCCGATCACGAGCACACGCGCACGCTCGCGGCCGCATTGGTGCGCGCCGAACCGAATGTGATCTTCACCTATCTCAACGCGCAGCTTCGCGCCGTATCGGCGCTGACCCGCAGGATCCCCATCGTCTTCGTCGGTGCGGCCGATCCGGTCGGCTACGGCTTGATCGCGAGCCTCAAACGTCCCGGTGGAAACGTGACCGGCTTCACGCTCTACGAATCTTCCCTCGGCGGGAAATGGCTCGCCGCCCTCCGGGAAGCCGTACCGACGATCCGGCGGGTCACCCTCCTGTTGAATCCCAGCACCGAGATCCGCGGCGGCCATCTCTACGCCAACGCCTTCAAGAACACGGCGGCCGCCCTCGCGATCGAACACGGCATCGTGGTCGCCGAGAAGGCCACGGACATCGAGCCCGTGATCGCGGATCTCGCGCGGTATGGACAGGCCGGCCTCATCGTGGCGCCCGGCGCCTTCAGCGAGGTCACCGGGGACCGCCTCGTCGCGCTGACCACCAACCATCGGCTTCCGACCGTGTTCGCCATCCGGCGCTTCGCCTATCGCGGGGGGCTGATGGCGTACGGGCCCGACCCGGCCGAGGTCGTCCGCCGGGCGGCCGTCTATGTCGACCGCATCCTGCGCGGAGACGATCCCGGTGCGCTCCCAATTCAAGCACCGATGAAATTCAAGCTGGTCGTGAATCTGAAGGCCGCGCGGGGCCTGGGCTTCGAGCTTCCGTCCGCGCTGCTGGCGCAGGCGGACGAGGTCGTCGAATGACGCGATCCGGCAGATCTCAGGCTGCTGGACCGAAGCCGTTCCGCCTGCCGCTCTCGGGAAAGTTCGCGATCGCCTTCGTCGGCCTCGTGACGCTGGTCCTGCTGATCAACGGCGTGGTCGATCTGTTCCTCAACTTCGAGGATACGAAGGCGAACGCAATCGCGGTGCAGCGCGAGAAGGCACTGGGAGCCGCCGATCGCGTCGATGCCTTCGTATCCGAGATCGAGAACCAGATCGGGTGGACCACCCGGGCCGAGTGGCGGCGCGTTTCCCAGGACCAGCAGCGCTATGATTTCATCCGCCTGATGCGTCAGGCGCCGGCGATCACCGAAGTGTCCTATCTCGATCCGAGCGGGCACGAGCAATTGCGTGTCTCGCGTCTCGAACCGGATGTGATCGCGAGCGGAAAGGATTTCTCCACGTCGCCGCGCTTCACGCAGGCGCTGAAGGACAAGACTTGGTTCGGACCGGTCTACTTCCGCCGTGGTTCCGAACCCTACATGACCGTCGCGGTGGCGCATGCCGGCCGCGATCCCGGGGTGACCGTCGCGGAGGTCAACCTGAAGCTGATCTGGGATGTTGTCAGCACCATCCACAACGGCGTAAGCGGCTACGCCTTCGTCACCACCGCTGCCGGGCGGCTGATCGCCCATCCGGACCTCAGCCTCGTGCTGCGCGACACCGACCTGTCCGGCCTGCCGGAGGTCGCCGCCGCCCTGCCCGGCAACGGCCAGGCGCGGGATTACGAGATCGGCCGATGGCTCGACGGCGCGTATGTCCTGGCCGCTCACGCCCCCGTTCCGCGGCTCGGCTGGATCGTGTTCGTGCAGCTGCCGCTGCGGGAGGCGATGCAGCCGCTCGTCGAGTCGGTGATCCAGACCGGGGCGCTGATGGGCCTCGGCATGCTGATGGCCGCGATCGCCGGCACGTTCCTGGCCCGGCGCATGGTGGTGCCGATCCGCCAGCTCGAGGACGGCGCGGAGCGTTTCGGGGCCGGAGACTTCTCGGAACGCATCGTGATCCGGACGGGCGATGAGATCGAGACGCTGGCGCACCGGTTCAACGCCATGGCGGCCCGGATCCGGGAATCCTACGAGACCCTGGAGGCCAAGGTCGAGGAACGGACCCGCGACCTGAACAAGTCCCTGGACGACCTCCAGAAGGCGCAGAGCCGGCTCGTCCAATCGGAGAAACTCGCCTCGCTGGGTCAGCTCACGGCCGGCATCGCCCACGAGATCAAGAACCCCCTGAATTTCGTGAACAACTTCGCCTCGCTCTCCAAGGAGCTCGTGGACGAACTCACCGAGATGCTGCGGGCCGCCTCCCTCGATCCAGGCATGCGCGAGGAAGCCGACGAGGTGGCCGAGCTCCTGAAGAACAACCTCGATAAGGTCGTTCAGCACGGGAAGCGGGCCGACTCCATCGTCAAGAACATGTTGCTGCACTCGCGGACTGGATCCGGCGACCACCGCCCCGTGGACGTCAATGCGCTCGTCGAGGAGAGCCTGAACCTCGCCTATCACGGCGCCCGCGCTGCAAAGCCCAGCTTCAACGTGAGCCTGCAGCGCGATCTCGACCCGGCCGCCGGGATGGCCGACATCTATCCGCAGGAGATCACGCGGGTGCTCCTGAACCTGATGTCGAACGGGTTCTACGCCACCGAGAGTCGGGCCGAGCAGGCCGAGCCGGGCTATGCCCCGACCCTGTCGGTCGCCACGCGCGATCGCGGCGACATGGTCGAGATCCGGGTCCGGGACAACGGCACGGGGATCCCGGAGAGCGTCAAGGCGAAGATGTTCGATCCGTTCTTCACCACGAAGCCGGCCGGCGAGGGCACGGGGCTCGGCCTGTCGCTGAGCCACGACATCCTGGTGAAGCAGCACGGCGGGACGCTCGATGTCGCCACGGAGCCCGGTGCCTTCACCGCATTCACGATCACGCTGCCGCGCACCGGCCCGGCGACGGGCGGATCCGAGAGCGGGCCGAGGAGCCAACCATGAAGGTGCTGATCCTCGTCGTCGACGACGAACCGGACGTCACCGAACTGTTCCGGCAACAATTCCGGCGCGACTTGCGCGCGGGCCGATACGAGATCGCCTTCGCCCATTCGGCGGCGGAGGCGCTGGGCCGCGTCCAGACCACGAACGGGCCGAACCTGCTTCTGATGTTCTCGGACATCAACATGCCCGGGATGACCGGGCTGGAGCTGCTGCCCCTGGTGCGCTCGGCCCGGCCGGAGGTCCCCGTGATCATGATCACGGCCTACGGCGACGCGGAGACGCGCAGGCAGGCCGAGGCGGCCGGGGCGGTCGGCCTGATCACCAAACCCATCGATTTCGCCCTGCTCAAGGCCGAGATCGAGCGGCGGCTCGCCGCGCGCGTGGAGACGGCATGAGCGACGATCTGCCCAGCGCCAAGATCCTGGTGGTCGACGACGAGCCCGATCTCGAGGCGCTGATCACCCAGAAATTCCGCCGGCAGATCCGCCAGGGCGCGGTCACGTTCCTGTTCGCCCATGACGGGCAGGAGGCGCTGGACAGTCTCGCGGGCCATCACGACGTCGACAAGGTGGTGTCCGACATCAACATGCCGCGCATGGACGGGCTGACCCTGCTCAGCAAGCTGCAGGACTTCGCCGAGCGGCCCTCGACGATCATCGTGTCCGCCTATGGCGACATGGCCAACATCCGCACCGCGATGAACCGCGGCGCCTTCGATTTCCTGACGAAGCCGATCGACTTTACCGATCTCGAGACCACGATCGAGCGGACGCTGCGGCATGTCGAGCTGTTGCGCGAAGGGCGGCGGCGGCAATCGCGCGCCGAGCGCGCCCACGCGTCGCTGGCGCGCTACTTCTCGCCGAACCTTGCGGAGCGGTTGGCCGGGGACGCGTCCGGGCTGGAACTCGGTGGCCATCGGCGTGACGTGGCCTGCCTGTTCACCGACATCGCGGGGTTCACCAGCCTCGTCGAGAGCCTGGACCCGACGCTGCTCGCCGAGATCCTAAACGGTTATCTCGCCGAGATGACCGACGTGGTGTTCGCCCACGAGGGGACGGTGGCCAAGATCGTCGGCGACGCGCTGCACGTGTTGTTCAACGCCCCCGGAGACCAGCCGGACCATGCCGCCCGGGCGATCACCTGCGCGCTGGCCCTCGACCAAGCGGCCGAGGACTTCCGGACCCGCTGGCGCGCCCGGGGTATCGCGTTCGGAATGACGCGGATCGGCGTGCATGCCGGGCCGGCGATCGTGGGAAATTTCGGCGGGGGGCGCTACTTCGACTACACGGCCTACGGCGACACCATCAACACGGCGGCCCGGCTGGAGAACGCCAACAAGGCGTTCGGAACGCGAATCTGCGTCAGCGAGACCACGGTGATCCGCGCCGGCTCGTTCCGCGGCCGGCCCCTCGGCGACCTGATCCTACGTGGTAAGCAGGAGGCATTGCGGGCCTTCGAACCCCTGACCGAAGCCGGCTGCGGCGATACCGCCCTGAGCCAGTACCAGGACGCCTTCGTCAAGCTGGAGGCCTGCGAAGCCGGCGCCCTTCCGGCCTTCGCGGCCCTGGTCGGGCTGCGTCCCGACGACGGCGTAGCGGCCTTCCACCTGAAACGCGTCCTCAACGGTTCGAGCGGCACGCGGATCGAGGTTCTCTAAGATCCGGCGCGCCTCGCCGGCTACACGGCCGAACTCGCGCGGATCGGGCCCGAACTCGGCATCGATGCCCGGATCGCCGGCGTCCACGGTGCCAGGGAGATCGGACACGCGATCACCGCTTTCGCCGGGAAGCCTCATGGCGGTGCCGGAAGCGGTGATGGGCATTCGCGGTCCGCGGATCATCGCCCTGGCCGCGAGCCACCGCCTGCCGGCCGTCTACGCCTACGCTGCGCAGGTGAATCAGGGCGGGCTGGCTGCCGACACAACCAGCGTCGTGCAGGATGTGGAGCGGTCGGCGAAAGACATCGACCGCATCCTGCACGGCGCCCCGGTCGGTTCCCTTCCGCTTCAGGCGGCCGCGCGCTTCGAGACCATCATCGCCCTCAAGACGGCCGCCGCCCTCCGACTCGCGAACGGGCCCTCGCTGATGGCGCGGGCCGATGAGCTGATCGCGGAGCGGCGCCTCCGAGGCTTCAGCGCCCCGCGACGGCGGCCGATCCGAGCCGGCGGTCCTCAGCCGAAGGCGGGAAGCCGGCCATCCGGCGAATAGCGATCGATTGCCGAAGGCAGGTCGCGTGAGAGGCGGGCCAGCAGTTCGCTCTTGCTCAACCCGGTCCGCTGCTCCAGCGCCGCCAGCGTCTGGGACCCGATCGCACGCTCAAGATCGGCTTGCGGGATCTCGCGGTTCGGGCCGTGGGCGATCCAAGACTGCGCGGTCTCGGACTGGCCGCCCTTGGTGAAATGCTCGACAAGTTCGCTGAGCCCGCGGCCGACGAGGCCGCCGACGCCCGCAGACCCCGCGTTGCCGAGCAGCTGCCCGAAATTGCCGGGCAACGCGGAGCCGGCCGTTGGGGACGCATCCCGGGTCGGCTGGTTCGACGTCGCGCTCGCACCATGATGGCCGAGCCATTCGGAGATCTTGTCGCGGTTCTGGTAGCCGGCCACGGCCAGCAGCCCCAGCAGCGCAGTCATCGATGGATATCCGTCGCTCATCGAACTCTCCTCGTTCATGACATGGGCCGGTCGGCCCGGGTGAAACTTTGGACGGCGTCCGCGCGTCCGGGATGATCGAGCGAAGGCCCGACCTGCCGCGTCGCTGGTCCCCGGCGATCGTTGCCGAGCCGCTTCCGGCCGGCCCTTTTAACGGTTCGGGGCGAAAGAGCCCGGCCGAACAGGGGTTTGATCCGCACGCGATCGGGTGCCGATCGCAGCGGCCGGACGCAACGGCACGCCGCGTTCGAAGAAGGCCGTCAGAGTCCCGCGCAGCACGATAGTCGCTCAGGAGCGCCGGCGGTTCACAGACGAACCGCGGTGCTCACCCCGAGCCGTGCATTCGCATCGGTCGCCCTGCGGCGAAACCGGCTCCCGCCGACAGGCATCTGCCAATACGGCGCGCTCGCAAACGCTCTGCGGGTGGCATCGCGCACGCAACACCACCCGGGATGATGGGCGCGGGCTCAGCGCTTACCGGTGACCTTGTCGACGAGGGACTTTGCACCGTCCTTGACGCCGCCGACCGTCTTCTGCGCGTCGCCCTTCAGCTCCTGCGCCTTGCCCTCTGCCACGAGCCGATCGTTGCCCGTGGCCTTGCCGGCCGCCTGCTTGACGTTGCCAACAGCCTCGTTGGCCAGACCCTTCAGCTTGTCGGTCGTGCTGCTCATCGCGTTCTCTCCTGTCTCGCTCTGCTTGAATCGACCCGGCACGCGAGGCTTGTCCGCCCGGCCGGGCCGACCCCCCGCCCAGGGCGGGGATCGGTGAACCTGATCGTGTGTAGGGATCAGACGCGCCGCGTCTCGTAGGTGCCCAGCAGCGTGGCTGGCTTGGGCGCACCCAGGCGGCCGCCCAGGAATGCCGCCAGGGCTCCCAGGATCAGCGCCAGCGCCGCGTAGAACGCGCCCTGCGTCGCCGCGGACTTCGCGGTCACCGCCGCAGCCTCCGCCTTCTGCTTGGCGGTCGCGACCGCCTGGTCGTACTGCGTCTCGTAGTCCTTCACCTGCTGGCGGGCCTGATCGACCGGAATGTTCTGGGCCTTGGCCAGCGCGTCCGCCGCACGGCTCTCCGCCTGCTGCTTCTGCGCCGCGTCGCCCGTGAACAGCGCCTTGATCGCCGCGACCGCAGCGTCCCGGGCGGCCTGCGGATCCTGGCCAGCGGTCTGCTGGCGCACCTTGTCCTCGATGCCGTCAAGGGGATTGGTGATCTTCGACAGCGACGGCGCGGCCGCCTGCGCGGCGGTCTGGACCGTGCCGCCGACGAGATTGCCCGCTCCGCCCAAAGCGGCCGTCACGGTGCTGAGCGTGCCGCCCACCAGACCACTGGCGGCCGAGGTCAGCATGTAGAGCACCACCAGGGTGGTCACCGCCCAGGAAACCAGCCCATGCAGGGCGGCAGCGCCCGGCAGCGGTTTGCCCGAGAGGCGGCCGGCGATGAGGCCGCCGGCCAGGGAGGCGATGATGCCCGAGGCCACGAACCAGACGCCCGCACTCAGCGAGACCGTCGAGGCCGAGGGGTTATCGGCCGCGGTCGTGCCGACCGAGGCAAGGCCGATCCCTACGCCGACGAGGTTGACGATCACCTGCGTCACCAGCGCCGTCACAGCGCCCGCGAAAATCGCCCCCCAGGAGACTTGGTTCAGCAGAATCGCGCGGGTATCGCCGTGCGCTTCGGTCGAGAGGGGTGTTGCGGCGGTTTGAATAGTGTTCACGCTGTCACTCCAGGTAGGTCATCGTCAATGTCGACGATTTTGTAAGCGCTCGTCGCCGAAGGGAACGTCGGTTGGACGCGAGGCGCGCATGGGAACGATGAAGGCTGCTGACGACGCGTGCGACGCGTGCGGCAACGTCCCTAGTCGCGGGTGGCGTTGACCAGCAGGCCCAGCCCGAAACCAACGAGGCCCGCGATCAGCAGCGAGGCGAGCGGGTATTCGGCGACTTGGTGGCTGACTTCGCGGGTCCCCCGACGCAGGCCGTGGCCACCGCGCTCGTAGGCGTCCTCGGCGAAGTCGTAGGCCGTCTCGGCCGCGTCCCGCACCGCATCTTTCGCCTGTCCATAGACGTTCTCGGCCACGCCCTCCGCCTCACGGAGGCGTCCTTCGGCCGAATGACGATGCGAGCCGGTGAGGTCTCCGACCGCGCCTTGGATCTTGCCGCCCAGGTTCTTGGCGGCCCCCGTGATCCGATCCGTATCCACCATCTCGTTCTCCTCTCTGCTTCGTGTCGTTCGGCGCCCGTTGGAGACGCCGGGTAATCTCTGGCGGGCGCGGGCTGCGGAGCCGGTTCCGACTCCGCGGCGCCGCCTTCAGCCGCGACCCGGGGTCATACCGGCGTTCGACAGGCCGCTGTTTGTCCATCGCCGATTTGTTGACGCCCGCGGGCGCTTCCCAGATGTGACGTGGCTCGGGCCAATCAATAGTTCTTTCGTACCGGTACAGTAGTAAAACTCAGTCGGCGGAGCTGTGCGGGAAACCGTTCTCGCGTCCCCAGATGACGGCTTCGCTCCGCTTGTGGATGCCGAGCTTTCGGTAGAGAGCGGCGCCATGGTTGCGCACGGTGTTGCGGGACAGCCCGAGCTTGTGCGCGATGGAATCGTCCCCCAATCCCGCGCAGATGAGATTGAGGATCTGACGCTCGCGCACGGTGAGGTTCGGGGCCGTTCCATCACCGCCCTCTCGCCCCGGGCGGCGCAGGTTGGCCAGCTTGTCGATCAACCCGCGGCTGAACCACGACGTGTCGGCCATCACCGCCTCGATCGCGTCGAACAGCTCGCGCTCGGTGTGCTTGCGCTCGGTGATGTCCTGCAGCACCAGCAGCACGAAGTCGGCATCGTCGATGGTGACCCGCTCGGCCGAGACCAGACAGTCGAGACTGGCGCCGTTCTCGTGGCGCAGGCACACCTCGACGCCGAGGACGTAGCCGCTGCCGGCCATCGCGGCCTCGAAGCTCGCGCGCTGGGAATCGACCACCCACAGGCCGGACTCATCGAGGCTTTGCCCGAGGATCCGATCCTCACCGAGACCGAAGACCCGCCCGAAGGCCTCGTTGACACCGGTGACGGAATAATCCTGTGCCCGCGCCAGAACGGTCGGCACCGGCGTCATGCGAAACGCCGTGGCGAAACGGGCCTCGCTTTGACGCAAGGCCGTCTCGGCCTTCCGGCGCAGCTCCAGGTCGGCAAAGGTGAACAGCATGCAGGGCGCTTCGCCCAGCACGATCTGCTGCCCGGCCACGATGACGAAGCGCGAGCCGCCATCGGGGAGGTCGAGGCAAGCCTCCATCTGCGGGATCGTGCCGCCCTCATGCAGCCGCGAGATCGCCAGGTCGCGGTTGCGGGCGTTGGCCAGCACGTCGACCTCGTACACGCTGCGGCCGATGACGGCGTCGCGGGTGTAGCCCGTCATCTCCAGGAAGCCGTGGTTGACCTTGACGTGCCGTAGATCCGACAGGCGGGTGATCACGGCGGGCGCCGGATTGGCGTTGAACGTCGTCTCGAAGCGCTTCTCGGCCTCGAACTGATCCGAGACATCCTTCAGGATCAGCGCGAGGCAGCTCGGCTTACCGTCCCGGTCCATCGCGACCAAGCTTCTGAGCGAGTGGACGAAATCGACGCCAGACTGATCGGTGCGGGTGACCTCGACCAGGATGTCGTGAAAGGTCTCGCCGGCCACGACGCGCTCGATCGGATAGTGCTCCGGCGCGCGATTGTTGCGGTAGCGCAGCGCGAAACGGTCCCGGTAGGCGTCGACGGTCTGCCCCAGCTCGTCGAGGGTCTGGACGCCGTGCATGGCGAGCGCGGCATCGTTGGCGTACGCGATGGTCTGATCGGGCTCGACCAAGATCACGCCTTCGCTCAAGCCGGCAATGATCTGCCGTAGTTCGTGCCTGTCCACGCCCGCCGTCACGTCCGATCCACGCCCATCTCGCCACCGCCGCTGCGGTTCACCGGCACAAACGGATTGCGCACAAGCGGGTTCCGGTCACGCACCATTTTTCACTGGTATACCCGCATCATTGACGCCATCGATATCGATCAGGATAGATGCCGGCGTCTGCAGGCGATGGCAAAACCAGCAGAGCCACGAACTACCTGGCGCTACGGGTGAACCTATCGTGCGATCCGCCGACGAACTTCCGGGCCCAGTCTCCGAGGCCAGCGCCGTCCATTCCCCTGTCCATCCGTCGCTCGGAGAAAGGCTGCGCCAATACTACCCACAAGTTGCTGAGATCGATCGTAGCTCGCCCCTTGGTGCGATCCTGCAGCGCCTGTCGACGGCGCTGGATGCGGCCGACGCCCGCCGGGCCGTTCCGCGCGCCTTCAAGGATGACCTGATCGGCCTCGTGCCGCGGCTGCGCCGCTATGCCCAGTCGCTGACCTGCGACGGCACCGAGGCCGACGACCTCGTCCAGTTCACCCTGTTGAAGGCCTGGGAACACCGCGGACATTTCCAGCCGGGGACGAGCTTGGTTGCATGGCTGTTCACGATCCTGAGGAACGGCTTCATCAACGGGCGGCGCAAGCGGCGGCGGGAGGTACCCGATCCCGATGGCATGTACGCCTCGGTCCTCTCGGAGCCGGCACGGCAGGATCACAGGCTCGATCTCCGCGATCTGCAGGCGGCCATCGACCGGCTCGAACCCGCGCATCGGGAGGCCCTGATGCTGGTCGCCGTCGATGGCCTGCCCTACGAGGCTGCCGCGACGGTGATCGGTTGTCCGGCCGGCACCGTGAAGAGCCGCGTCAGCCGCGCCCGGGACCGCTTGGTTCGGGAATTGGGCGCCTCCGCGTGACGCCGCCGTTCCCGCCGCAGACCGCATCGCCATCCCCAATCGCTCCAGCGCTGTCTGCCCGAGGTGTCTGGGGTGATCCTGGAGCCGGACGAGGGAGTTCGCCCTCACCCCGTCCGGCTCCCGCGCGCGCGTGCGCTGTTGACCGGCTTCGGGCGAGCGGACCGAAAGCGCCTCCGCGGCACGACCGGCCGCCGGAGCCGGAACTGCCACCCCGCGAGCGACCGCTCGGCGCGGATGAGCCCTCGGCACCCGACGACAGCCTGCCCGAGACCGGACAGCCCAGCCCGGGTCCGGACGTGCCCCCCGGCGACCCGGCCGGCCCCGATCTGAAGGATTGACCCGGATCCGTGTTTCCGACGCGCGTCGGCTGCGTGCAGGATGATGCAAGGGCGATCCACGCCTCGGCCTTGACGGCCGCGTGGGTGATGCGGACGGACCGATGCGCCTTCAGTGGCGTTCCTGCGACCGGGCCGTGAGAGGCGCGCCACTGTCACTTAAAACGCGCTGCAGCCTCGCTTTGCCGCTCCCGACGATCGGACTGGCCCTTTTGTAAGTCGGGTTTGCCCTTTCGCAGCGTCGCGCCGGGTGTGTGAGGCAAGAAGACGGGACAGCGCCCCGAATGGCCGCCCGGATCTCGGATGCGGCGACGATCAAGGACGGCTAAGCCCTGCCATCGGCAGCCTGAATATGGAGAGATGGCGCTCCCAAGGGGAATCGAACCCCTGTTTTCGCCGTGAGAGGGCGACGTCCTAGACCGCTAGACGATGGGAGCTTTCCGGCGGCGTGGCGGTGCTATAGCCACGACCCGCCGGAGGAGCAAGAGCCTTCCTCGGAATTTCGCCTCGGCGGAGCGGATCGGGCTGCGGAACGGGATCGTGGTGGACACTTTGGACACTGACTTCGATGAGCGCGTCGGCGTCGTCGCGGAAGGCGGCGTGCGGCTCGACCGCGCCCTGGTGGCGCTGTTTCCGGACCTGTCCCGGGCCAGGCTGCAGGATCTGATCCGCGCCGGCCATGTGCGCGGGAACGACACACCGCTGCACGATCCCGCCGCGAAGGCCAGCGCTGGCACCCGCATCGTGCTGACGCTGCCTCCGCCTGTGCCGGCCGAACCGGCGGGCGAGGAGACGGACCTGCCGATTGTCTACGAGGACGAAGACGTGATCGTCATCGACAAGCCAGCTGGTCTCGTGGTCCACCCGGCGCCGGGCCACGAGAGCGGAACCCTCGTGAACGCGCTGATCGCCCATTGCGGTGCCAGCCTTTCGGGGATCGGCGGCGTTCGCCGCCCTGGTATCGTCCATCGCCTCGACAAGGATACGAGCGGTCTCATCGTTGTCGCCAAGAACGATGCCGCGCATCAGGGTCTCACCGCTCAATTCGCCGATCACGGCCGTACCGGACCACTGGAGCGCGCCTACGCGGCCGTGGTCTGGGGCCTGCCCGAGCCCCGAACCGGCGCGATCCGCGCGAGCCTCGCCCGCTCCCGATTCCATCGCGAGAAGATCGCGGTGGTGCCGGACGAGTCCGGCCGCCACGCCGTCACGCATTACGCCGTCGCGGAGGCTTACCCCGAGGCCGCCCTGGTCGAATGTCGGCTTGAGACGGGACGGACCCATCAGATCCGCGTGCACATGGCCCATCTCGGCCATCCGCTGCTCGGCGACCCGGTCTACGGCGGCGGTTTCCGCACCAAGGCTGCGCGCCTCGTGCCGGACGCCCGCGCTGCTCTGGCAGCGCTCGGACGGCAGGCACTCCACGCCGCGCTGCTCGGTTTCCGCCATCCGCGTACGGGCACGGACCTGCGCTTCGAGAGTCCGCTACCGCCCGATCTCGCAGCGCTGGTCGCGCGCCTGCGTGCGGACCAATCAGAGGGGACCGGCGCGTAACCAGCCTCAGGCGGCGTGCGAAACATCACACCGTACCGCGTCACTTCGTGCCATGGTACGATCCAGTTCGGCCGGTCGCGCGTTGATGACGACGTGGGTGTCCTCGATCGCGATCGGCTCCCGGCGACCCGTATCAGATGGGTGGCCGGCAGGGTCGGCTCAAGAGCGGCCCGAGTGGACGGCACTGTTGCCCGTCGCGTCCGCCCGATAGGGGGACTCAAGTCCAGGAGAATGCCATGGCCGGTACGCTGCCCGTGCTCGCCAACGAAGGTGGCCTGTCACGCTACCTCGATGAGATCCGCAAGTTCCCGATGCTGGAGCCGACGGAGGAGTTCACGCTGGCCAAGGCCTGGCGGGACGCCGGTGACCGTGAGGCCGCGCATCGCCTCGTGACGTCGCACCTGCGCCTCGTCGCCAAGATCGCCATGGGCTATCGCGGCTACGGCCTGCCGATCGGCGAGGTCGTGTCCGAGGGCAATGTCGGCCTGATGCAGGCGGTCAAGCGCTTCGATCCCGACAAGGGCTTCCGGCTCGCGACCTACGCGATGTGGTGGATCAAGGCCGCCATCCAGGAATATATCCTCCGCTCGTGGTCCCTGGTGAAGATGGGCACCACGGCGAACCAGAAGAAGCTGTTCTTCAACCTGCGGAAGGCCAAGGGGCGGATCTCGGCGCTCGACGAGGGCGACCTCAAGCCCGATCAGGTGAAGCAGATCGCCACCCGCCTCGGCGTGCCGGAGCAGGACGTGATCGACATGAACCGCCGCCTCTCCGGCGACACGTCGCTCAACGCGCCCCTGCGCGAGGAGGGCGAGGGCGAGTGGCAGGACTGGCTGGTGGATAACGCGCCGAGTCAGGAGACTGTGCTGGCCCGCGAGCAGGAGGGGCAGAATCGTCTTTCGGCCCTGCGGGATGCGCTCAGCGTGCTCAATCCGCGCGAGCGCCGCATCTTCGAGGCCCGGCGTCTCGCCGAGGATCCGATCACGCTGGAGGATCTCTCCGGCGAGTTCGGCGTCTCACGCGAGCGCGTGCGGCAGATCGAAGTCCGCGCCTTCGAGAAGGTGCAGGAAGCGGTCAAACGCAACATCGCCAGCCGCGAACTGCCTCGGACGGGCATCGAAGCGCATTGAGGCTCGGAAGGCGGGTGCATCAACCGGCTCCGCCGGACAGGCCGCCTTCACTGCCAGGCGGTGAAAGCGTTCTGCATGACCTGAGTGCCCGTAGACCCCTTCTCGAAGGTCAAAACGGCACGTTTGCCGGACGTGTAGCGCAGGGCCAGATCGAACCAGTTCTTGTGGAGCAGCAAGTCAGTATTGCGCTCGATGTCGTTCGGCAGCGAGGAGAGGCCGATCAGGAACAGGTTGTCGCGGACCCGGACGGGAAGGCCTGAGACCGGCGAGCCGCGGGCATTCTGATCGTCCTTGGCTTGGAGCAGGCCGACATCCTGAATCGTACGGCCGCCCCCGCCTCCGGTCTGGCTGAACGTCAGATTCACCGTATGGGAGGCCGGCAGTGTCGTGTCGAGATTGCGCTGTATCGTCATGACCAGAGTGAGCCCCGCGTCCGGGATCGTCACGGTGGCCACGACGGCGTTCTGCAGAGGCTGTCCCTGGTCGCCGTTCACCGTATCGAGCTTCCACGTGACACGGCCGGTCATCAGCGTCGGCTGCGCGTTCTCGCCGCCCACCTCCTCGATCAACTCGGCCCGCTGAGCGACCGAGACCGTCGGCTCCGTGGACGGCGTTGCGGCGCGCGGGGGCGCAGCGCTGTCGGGCCGGGGGCTGACCCGCGGAGCGGGGGAGGCCTCGCCGCCGATGCGGTCGCTGAACTTGGTTTCCGCTTCGGGCTTCTGCGTGTCGGCTGTCTCCGTCGCGCTTGTTGGAAGGCTCTGGGGCCGGTCACGGAGCAGGAAGGCGGCCACGGCGATCATGGCGATCACGGCGGCCAGGATGCCGCCCACGAAGATGTTGCGCAGCAGCCGCGAGCGTCCGGCCCGCGGCGGCACCACCTCGATGCGTGGGCGCTGGCGGCCATTGCCGGCATCGGTCACCGCCGCGGCGAGATCGGGATCCTCCGGCGGCGCAAGAACGGCCGCCGCCGGCTCGCTCACCTCGGAGGCTGCGGGCGCTGCCGTACCGGGACGCCGCGTCGCGAGCGGGATCGAGGCCTCCCGCGGGCTCGGTTCCGGCTCCGGCGCGATCGCCGGCGGCTCGTAACGCGGTTCGAAGGGAGAACCGGCAGGAGGAAGCGCCGGCTCGGCGGCGGGCTCGGGCAGCGCCGGCTCCGGAACCGCCGGTGCCGGAGCCGGCTCGTGGCGGGCTGCCTGCGCGGCGTCGTTCGCCGGCGCCGGAAGTCCGCCGTGATCGACTTCGAGCCGCTCGATAGCGGCATCCAGAGCCCGGCGCTCGAGATCGATATCGCCCTCGGAGAGCGGTGGATCGAGCGAGCGGAGCTGGCTGATCAGGGCGTTGCGCGCACGATCGTAGACCGCCTTGCGCAGGGCGGGCGTTCGATCCGGCAGCGCATCGAGGGCGCGTGCCAGAAGCGGGTAGTAATCGGCCATGTGCCCCTGATCCGCCCCTACGGTCGCCGGCCGGCATGCCGGTCGGTGGCCGGGAGCCGAGGGCCGCGGCCGTTCCGGCAGGATCGGTCGCGGCCCTCGGCCGTTGATGTCGTGTCTCCGCAGCGCGCGGCCGCGGCCGAACGCTGCTCGTTCTGTCGACCGCCGTCCACCGCGAAGATGGACGACGAGCTGCGTACCAGTTCTAGATCACGCCGGCGCGGCGTGGATATGGGCGGAATGGCCGAAAAGATGCTGCCACAACGCGATAGCGCCCGATGCGTCAATCCTCGAACGGGTTGTGCATCAGGATCGTGTCGTCGCGCTCAGGTGATGTCGAGAGCAGGGCCACGGGGGCCCCGATCAGCTCCTCGATCCGGCGGACATACTTGATCGCCTGCGCCGGCAGATCCGCCCACGACCGGGCGCCCGCCGTGGTCTCGGACCAGCCCGGAATCACCTCATAAACCGGCTCGACACGGGCCTGCGCCGCTTGGCTCGCCGGGAGATGGTCGATCGGCTTCCCGTCCAGCAAGTAGCCGGTGCAGACGCGGATCTCCTCGAAGCCATCGAGGATGTCGAGCTTGGTCAGCGCGATGCCGTGAATGCCGGAGGTCCGCACCGTCTGTCGCACCAGCACGGCATCGAACCAGCCGCAGCGGCGCTTGCGCCCGGTGTTGACGCCGAACTCGCGTCCGCGGCTGCCGATGGTTTCACCGATTGCGTCGAACAGCTCGGTCGGGAATGGCCCTTCTCCCACCCGGGTGGTGTAGGCCTTTGCGATGCCGAGCACGTAGCCGATCGCCCCCGGGCCGAGGCCCGAGCCCGTCGCGGCCTGCGCGGCCACGATGTTCGAGGACGTCACGAACGGATAGGTGCCGTGATCGACATCGAGCAGGGCGCCCTGCGCGCCCTCGAACAGGATGCGTTTGCCGGCTCTGCGCTCCTCGTCGAGCAGCGACCAAACGGTATCGGCGTACGGCAGGATTTCTGGGGCGATAGCCTTCAGATCGGCCAGCAGCGCCTCGGCATTCACCTCGTCGATCCCGAGGCCGCGGCGCAGGGCATTGTGGTGGGTCAGCACCCGGTCGATCTTGGCCGGCAGCGCGTCGGGATCGGCGAGGTCGACCACCCGGATCGCCCGGCGCCCGACCTTGTCCTCGTAAGCCGGGCCGATGCCGCGCTTGGTGGTGCCGATCTTGAGGCCGGCATTCGCGGTCTCACGGAAATGGTCGAGCTCGCGGTGGAGCGGGAGGATCAGCGTGGCATTGTCGGCGATTCGGAGGGACGCGGGCGAGACCTCGACGCCCTGCGCCTTGATGCGCCCGATCTCATCCACGAGATGCCAGGGATCGACCACGACGCCATTGCCGATCACCGACAGCTTGCCGCCGCGCACCACGCCGGAGGGCAGCAGCGCCAACTTGTAGGTAACCCCGTCGATGACCAGCGTATGACCGGCATTGTGGCCGCCCTGGAAGCGGACGACGATGTCGGCCTGCTCGGAGAGCCAGTCAACGATCTTCCCTTTGCCCTCGTCGCCCCACTGGGCGCCCACAACGACGACGTTGGCCATGTCTGCCTGCTTACCCGCGACGGAAACCGGGACGGCGCCACCCACGGGTGCAGGCGGCGTACGTCGTCAGCCGTTTCCGCGATCCGGGCAGCGAAATCAAGCAACGCGCCCGCATGGCGCTTCCGCACCCCGGCTGCGGCGGGCTATTTCGCTTCCGTTCCCGGCGTGCGGCCAGGCAGCTCGTTGGGCTTGATCACCGGCATGGATCCGGACTGATCGGGTTTCACGACCGTTCCCGTGGCTCCATCGGCCGGCGGTTTGATGACGCCGTCGTTCTGCTGGAGCTTGTCGCTGAGCGACTGATCCTTCGGTGGCGCATCCGAGGTCGGGCGCATGCGCTCGGCCGGCGTTTCGGTCGCGGGCGGCAGGGCCGGATCGGTATCGCGACCCTTCAGCGGGGCATTGGGCGTCTGCGCCTGGGCGGAGCCAACCAGCAGCATCGCGGCCAGCGCGGCGAACAGGATATTCTTCGGCACGATCGCTCTCCCCTCGTGGCGCGGATTTCGGGGAGGAACAGCCGGAGGCGGCATCCGTTCCGGCGCGGACCCGCCTCCCACGCATCGAGTCGGTCCGCTCAATCCTGCCGTGCGGCCGCGATGTACAGTTCGCGCAGGCGCCGGGTGAGCGGACCGGGGCGGCCCGCGCCGATCGCGCGGTTGTCGATCTCGACCACCGGCATCACGAAGGCCGAGGCGCTGGTGAAGAACGCCTCCTGAGCCTCGTAGGCCTCCGCGACGGTGATAAGCCGTTCTTCGATCCTTAGGTCGGATTCCTGCGCGAGGCGCAGCACCGAAGCGCGCGTGATGCCGGGCAGCAGCGCCGTCGAGAGCGGCCGGGTCACGAGCACGCGCTCGCGGCTCACGATGAACGCCGTGGACGATGCCCCCTCGGTCACCGCCCCATCCTCGACCATCCAGGCCTCGGCGACCCCGGCCTCGGCAGCCTGCTGCTTGGCGAGCACCTGGGCCAGCAGGGCGACCGACTTGATGTCCCGGCGCTTCCAGCGCAGGTCCTCCACGGTGATCACCCGGGCGCCGGTCTCGACAAGCGGGTTGGCCAGCACGGTCTTGGCCTGCGTGAACATCATGACGGTCGGCGCGACATCGCCCTTCGGGAACGCGAAGTCGCGCTCGGCCACGCCGCGCGTCACCTGCATGTAGACGAGGCCCTCGGTGACGCCGTTGCGGGCGACGAGTTCCGTCTGCAACCGCTCCCAGCCGGCCGCGTCGTGTGGATTGCGAATGCCGATCTCGCCGAGCGACCGGTCGAGGCGCGCGAGATGGGCGGCGTTGTCGACGAGCTTCCCATCGAGGATCGCCGAGACCTCGTAGATCCCGTCGGCGAACAGGAAGCCGCGGTCCATGATCGGCACGCGGGCCTGCTCGAAGGGGAGGAATTCGCCATTGAGGTAGACGGTGCGGCTCATGAGGTCAGTCTCTGTTCAGCTCTGTTACGAAGCCCTTCGCCGTCCACGGCGCCGGCACTTTGGGAGTCGGGCGACTTTCCTCCGGCCGCTGACCGCCCCAAACGAAGACGCCGGCCAGTCCGGAGATCGGGGTGACCAAGGCCGCGATGGCATAAACGTTGGCGCCTTGCGCCACCACGAACGCGCCCAGGGCAATCGCTCCGGAAGCGAGAGCCGTGCCGAGAAACAGGCAGAGATGCCGGTAGATCCCTGCGTGCGAGGCATCCGCCACCACGGTCCGGAATCGGGCGCGCCGTTCTTCGTCATCCGTCTCCAACGCTCGGAAACACGCATCCAAGACGCGAGCGCCGCTGCCGGGAACAAGAGCGTCGAGTTCCACGATCGCAGCGGGATCGGGCCATTTGCCGGCCATCAACCTCGGCGGCTCGACCATCATGTCAGTGTTCGAAGGCCTTCAGTGAGAAGGCGCGGAAACCGATCGTCGTGCCGAAGACGGCGACCCGCAGTGATCCGTACGACATCAGCCGGGTGAACCGCTCCCCGCGCGCAAGAAGCCTCAGAACCCAAAGATCACGCTCCGTGCTCTGCTCAGCCAGCGCGACGAAGCGCGCGGCGGAGCCGGGCAGAACCGCTCGTAGCGTTCCAGGTCGCCGGGCTCGGGCAGAGCGCGCAATGCAAGCATCTCGTCCTCATAGCATGGATGGGATGTCGCTCGTCTTCAGGCCGCGCCGAAGACCCGTGCAAAAATCGTGTCGACGTGCTTGAGGTGGTAACCCAGATCGAAGCATTCCTCGATCTGCGCCGGCGGGAGCGCCGCGGCGACTTCGGGATCGGCCTTCAGCAGCGCCAGGAAGTCGCCCTCCCCGCGCCAGACCGGCATCGCGTTGCGCTGGACGAGGCGATAGGCATCCTCCCGCGAGACGCCGGCCTGCGTCAGCGCCAGCAGCACCCGCTGCGAATGGACGAGGCCGCCGAGCCGGTCGAGGTTCTGCTGCATGTTGGCTGGGTAGACCAGCAGCTTCTCGATCACCCCGGTCATCCGCGCCAGGGCGAAATCGAGGGTGACGGTGGCGTCGGGGCCGATCATCCGCTCGACGGAGGAGTGCGAGATGTCCCGCTCGTGCCAGAGGGCGACGTTCTCCAGCGCCGGGGTGACGTAGCCGCGGACCATCCGGGCGAGGCCCGTGATGTTCTCGGTGAGCACCGGATTGCGCTTGTGCGGCATCGCCGAGGAGCCCTTCTGGCCCTCCGAGAAGAATTCCTCCGCTTCCAACACCTCGGTGCGCTGGAGATGGCGGATCTCGATGGCAAGCCGCTCCAGGGACGAGGCGACGACGCCCAAAGTGGCGAAGAACTGCGCGTGTCGATCCCGCGGGATGACCTGGGTTGAGACCGGCTCGGCGGTCAGGCCCATCTTCTCGGCAACGTAGGCCTCGACCCGCGGATCGATGTTGGCGAAGGTGCCGACCGCCCCAGAGATCGCGCAGGTCGCGACCTCCTCCCGCGCCGCCACGAGCCGGCGGCGGTTGCGCTGGAACTCGGCGTGGGCCTGCGCGAGCTTCAGCCCGAAGGTCACGGGCTCGGCGTGGATGCCGTGCGAGCGGCCGATGCTGGGCGTCATCCTGTGCTCGAAGGCCCGGGCCTTTAGGGCGTCGAGGAGCGCGTCGACATCCGCGATCAGGATGTCGGCGGCGCGTACGAGCTGAACGTTGAGGCAGGTGTCGAGGACGTCCGAGGAGGTCATGCCCTGGTGGACGAAGCGCGCCTCGGGGCCGACGATCTCCGCCAAGTGGGTCAGGAACGCGATCACGTCGTGCTTGGTCACCGCCTCGATCGCGTCGATGCGGGCGACGTCGAACACCGCGTCACGGCCCTTGGCCCAGACAGTCTCGGCGGCGGCCTTGGGCACGACGCCGATCTCGGCGAGGGCGGTGGTGGCGTGGGCCTCGATCTCGAACCAGATCCGGAAGCGGCTCTCGGGCGACCAGATCGCGGTCATCGCGGGGCGGCTGTAGCGGGGGATCATGGGGCCTCGGCGCTGTCCGGAACAGGTGCGAGGCCGGTAACACGCTCCGCCCCGGCCGCTCAATGCGGATCCGGCATGTCCGGGCCGCTTCGCCCGGGAAGCGTCAGTCCGCCCGGACCCAGCCCTGCCCCATCAGCCGTTCCTGCGGCAGGAAGCGCGACTTGTAATCCATCTTGCGCGAGCCCTCGACCCAGTAGCCGAGGTACAGGTAGGGCAGGCCGAGGCGCCGGGCCCGGCGGATGTGATCCAGGATCATGAAGGTGCCGGGCGAGCGCGAAGCCTCCGTCGGGTCGTAGAAGGAGTAGACCATCGACAGGCCGTCGGCGAGGACGTCCGTCAGGCAGAACGCCAGCGGCGGGCCAGAGCCGCGCCCGGTGATCGCCGTGTCCGGCCCGTGACGCCGATAGGATACGAGATGGGTGTCGACGTGGCTGTCCTCGACCATCATGGCGTAGTCGAGCACGGTCATGTCGACCATGCCGCCGTCGCCGTGGCGGGCATCGAGATAGCGGCGGAACAAAGCGTATTGCTCGGAGGCCGGACGGTTCGGTTCTGGCGTCCCGACCCAGTCCGTGTTGCGGCTGAGGATGCGCCGCTGGCTCGCGCTCGGCTCGAATTCGTCGACCACGACCCGGACCGAGATGCAGGCCCGGCAGGTCTCGCAGGCCGGCCGGTACGCGATGGTCTGCGAGCGGCGGAAGCCGCCCTGCGTCAGGATCTCGTTGAGATCGCGGGCGCGCCGGCCGACGAGATGAGTAAACACCTTCCGCTCCTCCTGGCCCGGAAGGTAGGGACAGGGCGAAGGTGCGGTGAGGTAGAATTGCGGTGTGTCGCGCGGATGGCTGGTCACGCTTCTGTTCGACCCTGCACCGGATGCATCCTCTCGGCGCCGGCGTGACAGTGTACAGGCGAAGCTGCCGGGCTCAATGGCCCGGCCCTTCACCGCACGATATTTTCACCGCGACACGGCGACCTCAGCGTGCGTGGACCACCGCGAGACCCAGCAACAGATCGTGGCCGAGCCGACGGTCGGACCGCACGAGCCCGAAGGCGATGTCGACGCACCAGAGCAGGAAGGTCGAAACGGCCACGTAGAACAAAAGGGCGTGGACGGCCGCCGTGATGATGTCGACCCGCGCGCCGCTCTCCGGTGCCACGACCCGTAGACCCATCAGCCTCTGGCCGATCGTGCTCTGCCGCGCGCCGCCGACCGTCATCGCGCTGTAGATGATGCCACTCGCCGGCAGGACCGCGAACAGGGTCCAACCCAGGCCGAAGGTCACGACCCCGACCAGCGTGATCAGCAGCGTGAGCAGCACGGTGAAACCGAAGATGAACAGGATGTCGAGGAGGTAGGCTACCGCGCGGGCGCCGAGGCTCGCCCGCACGAAGGGTACGGGCAGCGAAGCGGCGTAGCCGGGCGCATCGAAGCGCTGCGCGTAGCCGGGTTGGGGGTTCTGCATCATGTCGCGTCCTGCAAGCGAGGCTGCGCGTCGAGAGGTGGTGGCGGTGCGCCGGGGCCGCAAGAGGCTGTCGCGGGGCCGGATCGTTCAGTGGTCGCCTGGATCCCCGGCCGCCGCGTCCGGCGTATCGAGATAGAAGCGCTTCAGCATGTAGAGCGCCGGACCCGACAGATGACTGCTCTCGGTGGCCAGCGCGAGGAGGGTCGAGCCGGCATCGAAGCGGCAGGTCAGCCAATGCTGCCGCTTGCCCTCCGCGTAATCGACCCGGACCGTGTCGGCGGTCGGTCCGGGGCCGGCCCGCAGCAGGCGGATGCCGGCCTCCGGGGCGACTGCCGGCAGCGCCCGGCGACAGGTCGCGACCCGCTCGCGTCGCCGGGCATCATCACAGGTGGCGAGCCCTCCCAGAAAGCCGGCCGAGACCGCCGCCGCGAGCAACCAGCGATGCGCCGGCCTCACGGATGGTTGCGCAGGCGCTCGGCGACCCGGGGGGCGTGATAAGTCAGGACACCGTCGGCCCCGGCCCGCTTGAAAGCCAGCAGCGCTTCCACCATCGCACGGTCGCCGTCGAGCCACCCGTTCCGGGCCGCCGCCTCGATCATTGCGTATTCGCCGGACACCTGATAGGCGAAGGTCGGAACCTGGAACTCGTCCCGGACGCGGCGGATGATGTCGAGATAGGGCAGACCCGGCTTCACCATCACCGAATCGGCGCCCTCGTCGAGATCCAGGCGCACCTCGCGCAGGGCTTCGGCCGAGTTGCCCGGATCCATCTGGTAGGTCCGTTTATCGCCGACGAGGGCGGCCTTCGTGCCGATCGCGTCGCGGAAGGGGCCGTAGAACGCGCTCGCGTATTTCGCGGCGTACGCCATGATCTGCACATCGAGGAAGCCGGCCTTGTCGAGCCCGGCCCGGATCGCGCCGACCCGCCCGTCCATCATGTCGGACGGGGCGATGATGTCGGTTCCGGCCTCGGCCTGGATCAGGCTCTGCTCCACGAGGACCGCCACGGTCTCGTCGTTGAGGATCGCCCCATCCCGCATGAGGCCGTCGTGGCCATGGCTGGTGTAGGGGTCGAGGGCGACGTCGGTCATGATCCCGACTTCGGGGACCGCCCGCTTCACGGCCCGCACCGCCTGACAGACGAGGTTGTTGGCATTGAGTGCCTCCGAGCCCGTCGGGTCGCGCCGCGACACCTCGGTGAACGGAAAGAACGCCACCGCCGGGATCCCGAGACGTGCCGCGCGCTCGGCCTCGCGCACGATCTCGTCCACCGAAAGCCGCTCGACGCCGGGCATCGAGACGATCGGCTCACGCCGTCCGGCGCCGTCGATGACGAACATCGGCCAGATCAGGTCGTCGACGGTGAGCGTGTGCTCGCGGACGAGGCGGCGCGACCATTCGGCCTTCCGGTTGCGGCGCGGACGCTGGGTGATTTTCAGGCCCTCGACACGAGCGCCCTCCCGGGCGGCCTCCAGGGCGATGGGACGCGGCTCGGGCAGGGTGTCTGACATGCGGCTTCGCTACCGTTCGCGCGGCCTGCGCCGCGGATCGCTCGGCGCAGGTGCGCCGGAGGCGCCGGACTAGCACACGGGACCGAGCCCGCGAAACCCGGCCGTTGACGCAGACTCGCCAAACCGCTTCAACCCGGCGACTCCTCGCCCGTCATCAGGACTCCGGCCCCGATCATGAACCGGCCCCTCCCCGCCCCGAGCGCATCGTAGTGCCGGGCTCCTTTCCGATCCGGCGCAAGACACCGCGGCCCGGCGAGATCCCGAGCGACCGGATCGAGCGCGCCCAGGGCCCGGCCCCCGGTACGTGGGATACGGCGCTGATCTGGTTCATGCGGATCACGGCGCTGCTCTGGCTGATCAAGAGCGTCGCGTCCTGGGCGACCATCCTCGACGTCGTCCCCGGATCGCGGCCGTTCGAGACCGAGCCGTTCGGCCGGCAGGCGGCCATCGTCTACTTCGCGGTTGTCGATGCCGCGGCCGCGATCGGCCTGTGGCTGACCAGCGCCTGGGGCGGCGTCATCTGGCTGCTCGCCGTGACATCGGCCATCACGCTCGCGGTCCTGACGCCGCAACTCCTGCCGGTGCCGCTCTCGCTCCTCGTATTCGGCGGCTGCGTCGTGCTGTTGTACTTCCTGCTGTCCTGGCTGGCCGCGCAGGAAGCACGGTGAACGAACCGTTCTGATCTTCGCTTCAGTTTGTCTTTACCTCAAAGCGTAAATCGGCAATTCATCCTGTCGCTTAAATCGCCTTTCATTCCCGAGCGGTAGCTTAGCCATCATCAGCGGCACCGCATTGAACGGATACCGCAACATCTGACGGCGAGGCAGAGATGAAGACGCAGAGCGCCCGGGCCCCGAAGATCGAAGCCACCGAGGAGGCATTGCCCGGCAAGGGCTCCTACCTGGAGGCTCTCCACCTCGTGGAGCGTCTGCACCGCCGGCTCCTCGACGTGATCAAGGACGAGTTCGAGCGCCGCGGCCGCGAGGACGTCAACAGCGTCCAGGCCCTGCTGCTGTACAACATCGGCGACAAGGAACTCACCGCGAGCGAGCTGCGGACCAAAGGCTACTATCTCGGCTCCAACGTCTCCTACAACGTGAAGAAGCTCGTCGAGGCCGGTTATCTGCATCATGCCCGCTCGAAGACGGATCGCCGCTCGGTCCGGATCAGCCTGACCGACAAGGGCCGTCAGGTACACGAGATCATCCAGGGTCTGTACGACAAGCACGCCCGCACGATCGCCCCGATCGGCGGGATCTCGGACGACGACTTCAGCCGGCTCAACCAAGCGCTCGGCCGTTTGGAGCGCTTCTGGACCGATCAGATCCGTTATCGGCTGTAAGGCATCCTACCAGACGTTCAGAAGGCTGAGGATCCCGGCGATGACCGCGTAAGCGAAGCCGGCGTTGATGGCGACGCCGAACAGGCCGATCACCAGGCCGCCCATCACCAAGATGCCGTCACGCTCGACGAGGCCGAGGCCCACGAGGCAGACGGCGAGGCCCAGCGGGATCTGACCAACGATCGGCGCGGCCACGATCAGGGCCAGGGCCAGGGCGAGCAGGGCGATGCCCATGCCGCGCATGCCCAGCGCGGTCTCGAACACGCTCAGGCGCGGGCGCGACCAGCGCTCCAGGCGCCGCAGGACCGGCACCGCGCGCGTCACCGCGCGCCGTACGTCGACCAGCGCGATCGAGCGGCCGAGCAGCATCCGCGGCAACCAGGGTGCCGACATCCCGGCCGCGATCTGGATCGCCACAAGAAGGAGCAGCAGGCCGCAGATCAGCGGAATCGGCGGCGGCATCGGCAGGCAGTTCGGCAAGCCGAGCAGCACCACGAGCAGCGCGAAGGCGCGATCCCGCAGGACCGCGACGATGTCCCCCACCGTGAGGCGCTCGCCTTCCTGGCTCGCCAACACCGTGAGGACGTCCGACGTTCGTGCACCGGAGGTCAAGGATCCGCCAACCTTCGCTGTCCCGGGGGGGCTCTAGCCGAGAACCGGTGGTACGCCAAGCACGGCAGGCCTGCGACGGGACGGCTTCGGCCTATCGTCGGGATAAACGCTCTCGAAAGCGGCGCACGGAAGGCCGATTGAAATAACCGGTACGTTGGACAAGTCAGGATTATTTTAGGTTCGAGAGATATTTATCAAGTATCAATATAGTATAATTCCTGTCTATCATCGAAAATTCTAAGTCGACTCGGCACGACGACTCGTTGATTTTCCCTCGATCGGAGGGAAGAGCGTGCGATTTTTGTGTGGCCCACAGAGACCTCACGGCATTTCGACTTGGGCCGCGATCGGGTTTCTCAGCGGCGCCTGTTCGTGCAACGCGGCCGGCGCCGACGAGATCGACATGCTCCTGTTCGGCAGCCTCGACGCCGACGCCGCCACGTTCGTGACGGCGGGCGTGAAGATCGGCCTGCCGTCCCTCGAAGACGACGGTTTCGTGGCACTGGCGAGCCTCGGCGGCGGCAGGCAGGGCGAGCGCGACTTGGACGGCCCGCGTCGGCGCTACACGGCTGTCAGCGCTGTCGGACTCGGCTACCAGTGGTTTTTCGATTGGGGCGTGGTCGCCGCCTTCGCGGGTCCGGAAGGGTCTGTCCAGATGCTGACCGACGGCCTCGGCCCGACCATGCTGCCCCTGCGTTTCGGTCTACGGCTGCACGGCGAAGTCTGGGCGCGCCCGACGGAAGCGACGATGGTCCAGACTACCGTGATCGCGGGCTCGGCGATCGACAGCGTCTGGATGCGGACGGCTTGGGGCTACCGCCTCTGGGGCGCCTATCTCGGTCCCGAGGCGAGCCTCTACACAGCTGCGTCGGGCTATCGAGAGTGGAAATTCGGGCTGCACGGGACGGATTTCGCCGTCGGCTGCGTCAGCTTTCGGGTCTCGGTCGGCATTCAGAGCGAGGCCCACCGGCGGGCCGTCGCCCCCTACGTGACGCTCGCCGTCTGGTCAGCCTTGTAGGCGGCACCGGGCTCGCTCGACAGCGATTCGAGAAACGCACTGGCGTCGCGGCGGATCTCAGCACGCCGCTTGTCCCCGAAGCCCTGCAGCGTCCTGTAGGGCATCGTCATGCGCGGGTTTCCGGCGAGCTTGTCCGCGTTCTCGATCAGGAAATTCCAGTAGAGATAGTTGAACGGGCAGGCCGCCGCCCCGGACTTGACCTTCACGTCATAGGCACACCCTCCGCAGTAATCGGACATCCGGTCGATATAGGCACCCGAAGCGGCGTAGGGTTTCGAACCCATCACGCCGCCATCGGCCCACAGCACCATCCCGTGCACGTTGGGCAGTTCCACCCACTCGTAGGCATCGGCGAAGACGATCAGGTACCAATCCTCGACCTGCGCCGGGTCGAGTCCGGCGATGAGCGCGAAGTTGCCGGTCACCATCAGGCGCTGGATGTGGTGGGCGTAGGCGTGGGCGCGCGTATCCGCGACGACCTGCGCGATGCAGTTGAGCTTGGTCTCGCCCGACCAGTAGAACCACGGCAGGGCGCGCCCTGCCTCGAGGGCGTTCGTCTCGCGATATGCGGGCATCCGTGCCCAGTAGAGGCCGCGCACGTATTCGCGCCAGCCGAGGATCTGTCGGATGAATCCCTCGGTGCAGTGGAGCGGCGCTGCGCCCGCGCGAAAAGCCCGCTCGGCGGCTCGGCATACCTCCTCGGCGGTCAACAGCCCGGCGTTGAGGGCCGGCGAGATCAGCGCGTGATACAGGAAGGGCGCGCCGGTCTTCATGGCGTCCTGGTAATCGCCGAAGGTCGGCAGGCACGTCGCGATGAAATGCCGGAGGGCGGCAAGCGCGTCGTCCCGCGTCACGGGCCAGGAGAACCCGGCGAGATCGCCGAAATGGTCGGCGAACTCCTGCTCCACCAGGGCGATGACCTCGCGCGTCACCGCATCCGGCTGGAAACCGATCCGGTCGGGGGGCCGGTGCCCCTTGGGCAGGCGCTTGCGGTTCTCGGCGTCGAAGTTCCAGCGGCCGCCCACGGGCTCGCCCCCATCCATCAACAGGCCGGTGCGACGGCGCATGCCCCGGTAGAAGGTCTCCATCCGCAAGTGGTGTCGGTCCTCCGCCCAGCGCGCAAAGTCTTCGCGCGGGCAGAGGAAGCGGTTGTCGGGGCGGATCTCCACCGGCGGACCGAGCGTCTGGCGCCAGTCCTGCATCATCTGCCAGACGCGCCACTCGCCCGGCTCGGTGACGACGACGCGCTCGGGGTGATGCCGCGCGACCGCCCGTTCCAGCTCGCCGGTGAAGCTGCCGGTGTTGCCGGGATCGGTGAGCCGCACGTAATCGACGGTCACGCCCTCGTCCGCCAGTCCGGACGCAAAATGGCGCATGGCGGCGAACAGGAACGCGATCTTCTGCTTGTGGTGGCGGACATAGGTCGCCTCGGCCCGCACCTCGACAAGCAGGACGACGTCGCGTTCAGGGTCGAGGTCGGTCAGGCTGGAGACGCGGCGGGTGAGCTGGTCGCCGAGGACGAAGCGCAGCGTCCGGCCGGATCCGGTGCGGCTTTGGCCCGGCATCGGCTCAGCCCTTCGTCCGCACGGTGGAGCGGCCGCCGTCGACGCCGATCACCTGACCGGTGATCCAGGCCGCCTCCTCGGAGATCAGGAAGGCAGCCAGCGCGCCGACATCCTCCGGCCGGCCGAGGCGCGGCAGGGCGTGCATCGCCGCGATGCCCTGGGCCAGGGTCTCGTTGCCGGTGATCGCGGAGGCCAGTGGCGTCCGGGTCAGCGACGGCGCCACCACGTTGACGCGGATCTGCGGCGCCAGTTCGGCGGCGAGCGACAGGGCCAAGCCCTCGATGGCCCCCTTCGCCATGGCCACGGAGGCGTGGGCCGCGAAACCCTGCGCGACCGCGACCGTCGAGAACAGCACGATCCCGGCGCCCGCCTCACCCGCGCCGCGCTTCAGCGCAGGCGCGGCGGCCTGAACCGCCGAGAAGGCGCCCAGCGCATTGACCCGGAAATCGTTCTCCACGTCCTCGCGGGTCAATCGGCTCAGGGGCCGCAGGTTGATCGTGCCGACCGCGTAGACGAGCCCGGCGAGTTCTGGTCCCGCCGCCTCGGTCGCCGCGGTGAAGAACGCGGCATCGGCGATGTCGCCCGCGCTGCAGGTGGTCTCGCCGAGCCGGTCGGCCGCCTCGGCCAGTCGATCACCCCCCCGGGCAGCGAGATGGAGGGCATAGCCCCGGGCGCGCAGGGCGCCGGCCGTCGCCAAGCCGATCCCCCCGGTCCCGCCGTAGATCATCACCCGCCCCACGGAGATCCCCCTTGCTACCCAACGCCACGCGATCAAGGTAAGGCCGGGGGCGACGGCGGGCAGGCCGGGGGGCCTGCACCCTCCACGTGCACAAGGTCGCAGGCGGGAAGCATGAAGTTCGCATTCGCCGGCATCGACTTCATGGGCGGTGTCTTCGAGGGGCTTCTGGATGCCGGCTGGACGCCGGTGAAGCTGTTCACCCGCCCCTGCGACGGGATCTACGACCACAACGACGTCGTCGTCGCCCGTGCCCGGACGCTGCGCATTCCGATCCAGCTCTCGCGCATCCGCGAGCGGGACATCGAGGCGATCCAGGCCGACCACGGCAAGGATTGGGCGCTGGTGGTGGCGGGCTATCCGTGGCTGGTGCGCGGCTGGCGCGGCCGTGCGGCCTACGGGTTCAACATCCACCCCTCGCCGCTCCCGATCGGGCGCGGCCCCTATCCGCTGTTCCGCGCCGTGCTCGACCGCTACGAGACCTGGGGGGTGACCGCCCACGCGCTGGCCGACGGTTTCGATACCGGCGACATCCTCGCACAGGAGATGTTTCCGCTCAGCCCCCAGGAGTCGCACGAGACCCTCCTGGCCAAGTGTCAGATGGCGGCCCGGCGCCTCGTGACCGGCCCGCTCGGGCGCGACCTGCCCGGCCGCTGGCGCTGGGCCGAGCCGCAGGGGGACGGCTCCTACTGGCCGCGGGCCACCGATGCCGACCGCACCCTCGACTTCCGGCAGGACGTGAACGCGGTCCTGCGCCGGGTGCGGGCGTTCGGCACCGTCGAGACGATCGCCCGGCTGGGCGACACGCGTGTCTACGTGGCGGAGGCGCAGGGCTGGCAGGAGCGGCACACTCACGCCGCCGGGGCGGTGGTGCATCGCCATCGCCGCCATATCGTGGTTGCGGCGCTGGACGGGTACGTACAGATCACCCGCTGGTCGCCGCTGCCGCTCTCGGAGATCGGCCAGATCGGCCGCTGAGTCCGCCGCGGCGGGAACCGATGCGGGCTCGGCCGTGTTTCCGGCGGCCTTGATCACGGAGTCCGACATGTCGACACGCGCAAGCCTCGCCGCGGCCTTCGGGCTCGCCGCACTCTTCACCGGCTCGGCCTTCGCGCAGGCCGTCATCGTGGCGCCCGACGATTTCGGACCCGATGACGACGTGGTCGTGCGCGACTACATCGTGCGCCGCCCGGTCGGGCCCGGGCCGATCGTCGGCTCGATCCCGCTGCGGCCTGGCAGCATCGTGCCCGAGGATGTCCGCCTCGCGCCCTTCACGGACGCCCCCAATCCGCGGCTGCGCCGGTTCGGCTATTTCGTTGCGCCGGGCGACAAGATCGTGGTGGTCGATCCCGAGACCCGCGCGGTGGTGCGCATCCTCGACCGCTGATGGTCTTCTGCGGAGCGCTCACCGGTCTCCGCGGAGCGCCCGCTCCCAGGGGTCCGGATGCCTCAACGGCGGCCGGAGCGGGCAACACCCCGAGAATGCCGAGGGGGCCCTGCGGCAGCACCAGCCCTCTGGGCATGGGCAATGTCGTCTGTGGGGGGGCGTGAGGCGGTCTCCGCTTCCCGGCAGCGCCCGAGCAGATAGGCCGGGTTCGTCCGCGAGCGGCAATGGAATCGCCGGGCGTCGTGCCCGATGGTCTTGCTCACGGTACACGAACAGGGATGCTTCGGAGTGGCCATCCCATCCAAGCCCCTCATCCTGAGGCGCTGGAGCGCAGCGGAGGCCTCGAAGGAGCCCTCCGGATGGCTTTGCGATTCCTGGAGCCCTCCTGCGAGGCCTGCTTCGGGGTCACCGCAGGATGAGGGGGTCGGGTGGGATCGCCCGATCGATCCGCCACAGCGTGGTGACGTGTACCGTGGCCATCCTGCGCAGCCTTAAGCCTTTGTGGCAACGCGTACTCCTGCGCCGAACCGGTAACCACATCGACGAAGCGCGCCCTCGAATCGTGAACCAAAGCCTGTCCGGCGGCGTAAACCCTTCCTGATCACGCAGCCTGATCGTGTCACCGGGTCGGATTGGGGGAGCGAAGCGCGATGAGGGGTCTGCGGTTTCTGAGGGCGTGGTTTCTGGTATCCGTTCCGCTCGGCCTGCTCGTGGGCCAATTCTTCAAAGCCGGGAAGGGACCGCCCACCCGCAAAGGAAGCGGCCCGTCCGACCGGCCCTGAAGCTCTGCGGTCCGGGGCGGAGGCCATCCGCCGAATGGAGCGCGGGTGTGCAGTCGGGTGCCGTATTGCAGGCCCGGGATATCGTGCGGCGCCTAGTCGTCAATTACATATTAGTAAATCTTCGGCATTTTTACTGAACTCGTGCCATGTTGGCCGACATGAGCAGGACGTTCGGCCATGTCTCGCAATGCCACGCCCCAGGATGGCTTCGTCGAGCGACGTCATGCGGCACGAAAGCCCACGGACATGCTCGCGTTCGCGCTGAACCCGAACGGCGCCCGCTTTCCATGCCAGATCCGGAACATCTCCGACCGTGGCGCGATGCTGGAATTCCTCGGCTCGCACGTCACGATGCTTGAGAACGCGTTCGATCTGGTGCTGGCAGACGCCAAGGCGCGCTACGCGGTCGAGGTCGTCTGGCGGAAGGAGCGCACCGCCGGCGTGCTCTTCTGCCTGGACAAGGAGTAGCGCGCTGCGCGGCAGCGCTCCAGGTCGCCGGGGCGGCCATCAGCGAGAGGTCGGTTGCCGGCGGCGCAGAGCCGGGACCGCGAAGGTGTCGCGGTGTGCGGGCCGGCCGGCGGCGAGTCGGCGGTGCGCCACGAGTTTTTTTCGCCGCAAAGCCCGACCGTACCGAGACACGACCCATGACGGGTACGAGCGCGGGCACGAGCTGCCGCTTCTCCGAACCGCCGCCAAAGACCGCCCGTTGGGTCGCTTGGCGTCGCAAGCGGTCTGCAAAGCTATGGTCCACGTGGTCGCGGCACGCGCCGCCCGGGGCTTGCAATCCGGCGCGGATCCGTCGAGGCCACCGGCGAGGGGTGCCGGAACGGTCGGCCGTCGAAGCGGAAAGCGTGCGGATCTTAAATGGCAAGGGGTAGCGGCGTGGCCGTCGGGGACGATGGCTGGTTGTTTTGGGTCGGGCGTGCCCGCGAGGTCGAGATCTTCTATGTGGACAGCGCGCTGTCGCGTCGGATCCTCGGGCGATGGGCCCGGCTGATCGGCCAGCGCGCACGGCGCCTCGACGACCTCGGGATCCGCCACGTTCACGCAGTGGTGCCCGACAAGCTGGCAGTCTACCCCGCAGCGCTCAGCCGATCCTTCCCCGGGCTTGACGATCCACCGGCCGTCCGGCTCGCAAGGCGCTTGGGCCAGGACGACCGTGCCCGGATGATCGATCTGCTGACACCGTTGCAGGCGGCGAAGGTCCATGAACCCGTCTACCTGCGGACGGATACGCACTGGACCTATTTCGGCTATCTGACCGCCTACCGGGCGCTCTGCGAGGCCCTGGATGCGCCGGTGGCCGCACATGTCTTCTCCGGCACGCATGTGCGGGAGCGTTTCACCTTCGACCTTGGCGAGAAGCTCCGCCCCCCGATCGACGAGGAGTATGTCGCCTACGATTTTCCGCGCCATGCGGAGCGGATCGATGCGAACGCGCTGGTTCGGGTGCGCGAGACCGGTGAAGCGGTCCGGCAGCGCGGCCTGTTCGTAGGCTCGCGCACCGTCATGAGAAACAACGCGGCGCCGGATCCGCGCCGTGTGGTGCTGTTCGGCGATTCCTACATCTACAGTCCGGGCGCGCGCCTGACGGCGATGCTGGCGGAAACCTTCACCGAGGTTCACGCGATCTGGTCGGCGAATCTGGATTGGGCTTACATCGAGGCTGTCCGACCCGACGTCCTGATCTTCGAGATCGCCGAGCGCTTTCTCCGCCAGGTGCCGACGGACCGGATCCGCATCGATCGTTTCGCGGAGAAGCGGGCCTGGCGGGCCGTTCGACCGACCCTGCGCGAGCGGATCCGGCACTTCCTTCGGTCGGGGGCCGTGGCGCGCTGAACTTCACGCGGGGCGAGAAGACACCCTCACTGCGGGCCCAATGAGAAACGCCCCGCTGCGGTAGCGCAGCGAGGCATCAGATCCGTTACAGCGTGCTCAGTAGCCGCGGCCGTAGTAGCCCGGGCCGCCGCGGTCGAAGGCCCCCGCTGCCGCGGCACCGGCCGCCGCGCCGGCGATGCCGAGGCCGACCGCAGCACCCGTCGAGAGGCCGCGGTGGCGGCGATATCCGTCGTCGCGGTGACGGCCATAGCCCCGATCGTAGCCGCGGCCATAGCCATGACCATCGCGGTATCCGTAGCCCTGAGCCTGGGCGCCGCTCGCGCCGACAGCCCCGAGGCACAGGGTCACGGCGGACAGGAGAGCCAGCTTTCGCATCGATGAATCCTTCGCAGTTGCGTTGAACGCCCAACACAAATCGTGCGGATCGGTTCCAAATCTGGTGTTGAACTGAAAACGGCCGCTTTGCGCCAACACCGCGGCACGAATAAACCTGAGCGTCATGGTCGGCGTCGATGGCGCGCGCAGATCCAGTGGCGTTCCGTCTCGCGGCAAGCGATGCAAGTCCACGCCGCATGCGCGGATGACTTTCAACCGCACGGTGGACATGTTGCCGGCACGATGTCTTCAGTTCACCGCGAATTCAGTCGCGAGAACGGCATTCTCCGCAACGGCTACGCTCTTTGCGTGCTGATGAAGTATCGGTACGGAGGTCGAGCAGCGTGCACGCATCGAAACAGCGCGACGCGGGGACTGGATTGCCGGAATGTCGACGCTGTTCTCGGATCCGCTCGGCCGGGCGTTGCTGACCCTTCTGACAACCGATCACGGTCTGCCAGGTGGACCCCAGCGAGCGGTGCTGCTGCGGTCGCTTCTCGACCTGCGCACGCAAGCCGAGACCAGGGGCGCCTCGGCGCAAGTCCGGGGGGCCATCCGTTCGGCCTTGTGGGCCTTGCGCGGCGAGTTTCCCGCGGCGTCCGTCAGCGGGACGACCGTCAAGGATAACCACGCGCGCAGGCGCGGATGATCGTTTCCATCCGACGGCGCGGCCGCCCCTCACGATCTGGCCGTGAGGGCGATCCGATGCTCGCAAGTCCAAGGCCGGGCCGCTTGCGCTATGCCGGCGTCCGTCCGAAGACCCCTCGCTTTCCAACGTCGACGCGGCTGCGATAGGACTGGTCCTGCACGACCGCCCGGCGGTCGAGCGTCGGGCAGGACCGAGGAAGCCATGGCAGGCAAGGACGAGGCGACGTGGCGCGTCGGCGTTCTGTTCTCCCGAAGCGGGGTCAGCGGCGTCACCGAGACCGAGCACTTCCTGGGCACTGCGCTGGCCATCGAGGAGATCAACACGGCCGGCGGCATACGCGGCCGACCGATCGAGCCGATCTGCTACGATCCCGCCGGGGACACCGACGCCTACCGAGCCTATGCCCGCCGGATGCTCGCCGAGGACGGAGCCGAGGTCGTGTTCGGGTGCTCCCTCTCGGCCAGCCGTAAGTCGGTGCTGTCCACCGTGGAGCGGCACAACGGCCTGCTGTGGTATCCCTCGATCTACGAGGGCTTCGAGTATTCCGAGAATATCATCTACACCGGAGCGACCCTGAACCAGAACGTCTTCGCCCTGGCCGACTATCTCCTGCACGAGCACGGCCCCCGGATCTTCCTGATTGGCTCTGACTACATCTATCCGCGCGAGTCGAACCGGGTGATGCGCGACCTCGTCGAGGCGAAGGGCGGGACCGTTGTCGGCGAGCTCTACGCCCCCCTCGATGCGGACGACGCGGCCCATGGGGCGATGATCGCCGCTATCCGGCGCGCTGCGCCGGATGCGGTGTTCTCGACGGTGGTCGGGCGCGGCGCCGAACGCCTCTACCGGGCCTACGCCGAATCCGGGCTCGACCGGGCGCGCTGCCCGATCGCCAGCCTCACCCTGGCCGAGGGTCAGATCCGGGCGATCGGGCCGGAACTGTGCCGCGGCCACGTCCTCGCGACCTCCTATTTCGGGGCGCTTGCCGGCGAGGAGAACGCGCGCTTCGTTTCCGCCTTCCAGACCCGGTTCGGGGCGGAGCGACCGACCAGCATGTGGTCCGAGACCGCCTACGCGCAGGTCCACCTCTTCGCGCAGGCGCTGACCGAAGCCGGGACCCTCGATGCCGAGCGCCTCGGGGCGGCAGCCCTGCGGCAGCGCCTCGCGGCGCCGGAGGGCGACCTCGCCTTCGACGGCGAGACCCGGCACATCTGGCTCACCCCCGCCATCGGTGTGGCCCGGGCCGACGGACAGTTCGACGTCGTCTGGCGGGCGCGCCGCCCGGTGCGGCCCGACCCCTACCTCGCGTGGTCCCGGTTCGAGACGAACTGGCTGGACGAGGGAATGGCCGCGTGAGCGCCCCCGCCCGCAAGATTCTGGACGATCTGCGCCGCGCCCGCGCCCTCGTGATCCACCCCCGGGACGAGGAGGGCTGCGCGCTGCTGGAGCAGCTCCGCCGCCTCGGCTGCGCGGTCGCGCTGGTGTGGCCCCCGCCCGCCGTCCTACCGGCCGATATCGACACCCTGTTCATCCAGCTCGACGACGCCGCGGTGATGCACCTGCTGCCGTCGATCGAGGCGATCGAACCCGCGGTCATCGCCATCGTGGCCTACGAGAGCCCGACTTCCCTGAAGGCGATCGCCGACGTGAACGCCCACGGCGTGCTCAACAAGCCACTCCACCCGCGGGGCGTGCTCACCCAGTTCGCCCTCGCCCGGTACCGGCGCAGCTACGAGGGCCGGCTGACCAGCAAGATCAACCGGCTGGAGGAGACCATGAAGGGCCGCCGCACGGTCGAGAAGGCGGTCCGGCTTCTCGTGGAATTGAACCGGATCGATGAGGACGCCGCCTACAAGATGCTGCGGGATCGGGCGACCACGTCCCGCGTGCCGATGGCGAGCGTGGCCGAGGGCGTGGTTTCGGCCCACGAGGCGATGAGCGGTCTCGGCCTGCGTATCGCGTTGGCGGAGAAGCCCTGAATGTAGCAGTCTGCTGCAATTATCGGCTTGCCCTCCGCAAGACGGCGGCTATCGTCGCAGCCTTGGGCAAGGTTGCCCCGCGGCAGGATTGCTGCATCACATCTCGGCTTTGAAGCCTCTGGACCGCGGATGACGTCCGCGCCCAGGGGCTTTTTGCGTTTTGGAGCTTTCATGATCCAAGCGAACGGTCCTGCACGCTCGCCGATACGGGTGTCCTGCATCCAGTTCGCGCCGGAATTCGGCGCGGTCGACGCCAACATGGCCCGGGCTGCCGAACGCGTTCGCGCGGCGGCGGCGGACGGCAGCCGGCTGATCGTCCTGCCGGAGCTTGCCAGCACCGGCTACGTCTTCGAATCTCAGGCTGAGGCGGTCGCTCTGGCCGAGCCGGTTCCGGACGGACCGACCACCCGGGCCTGGGTCGCCCTCGCCGCGGAACTCGGCATCCACGTCGTTGCGGGGATCGCCGAGCGCGCGGGCGACGTACTCTACAACGCCGCCGTGATCGTCGGCCCCGGGGGGTATATCGGCACCTACCGGAAGGCGCATCTCTGGGACCGGGAGAACGAATTCTTCGCCAGGGGCGATCTCGGCTTCCCGGTGTTCGAAACGGACCTCGGCAGGGTCGGGGTCGCGATCTGCTACGATGGCTGGTTCCCCGAGACCTTCCGGCAGTTGGCGCTCGGTGGCGCGGAGATCGTCTGCATCCCCACCAACTGGGTGCCGATGCCCGACCAGCCCGCGGGCGAGGCCGCCATGGCCAACACGCTGCACCGCGCCGCCGCCCACTCGAACGGGATCTTCATCGCCTGCGCCGACCGGGTCGGCGTCGAGCGCGGCCAGCCCTTCGAGGGGCAGAGCCTGATCATCGGCCCGAAGGGCTGGCCACTCGCCGGCCCGGCGAGCCGCGAGGGGACCGAAACCCTCTCCGCCCTGGTCGACCTCGACGCGGCCGGGCGCAAGGACCTGAACGCCTTCAACTCCCTCCTGCGCGACCGCCGAACCGACATCTACGGCTGAAGGCAACCGTCCCAACCCGCTTCGAGGATTTCCCCATGGTCAAACATCTTCTCATCGGTACCGCGACCCTCGCGCTCGCCGCCACGGCCGCGCTGGGCGCCGACGGCAAGCCGATCGTCATCGGCGTGCCGATCGGCCTGTCGGGCGCCAACAGCGTCGTGGCGCCCTCGGTGGTGCAATCGGCCGAACTGGCGGTCGAGGAGATCAACGCCAAAGGCGGCGTACTCGGCCGCAAGCTCGCCCTCGAAGTCGCCGACGACGCCTTGGGAGCCGCCGGCGCCCAGAAAGCCTTCGACAGCCTGATCTACCAGAAGAAGGTCGACGTCCTGATCTCCATGGAGACGAGCGCGGCCCGCAACGCCGGCCTGCCGGCCGTCACCAAGGGCCGGGTGCCCTACATCTACACCTCGTTCTACGAGGGCCATTCCTGCAACAAGAACCTGTTCGTGGACGCCTGGGTGCCGGAGCAGCAGGTGCCGCCGGTGGTGGACGCCTTCAAGGCCAAGGGTGCCAGGACCTACTTCCTGATCGGCAGCGACTACGCCTTCGGCCGCGGCATGCTGGGCTTCACCAAGAGCTATGTCGAGAAGACCGGCGGCAAGGTTCTGGGCGAGGAATACCTGCCGATGGACGGCAGCGACTGGACGGCGATCATCTCCAAGCTGAAGGAGGCCAAGCCCGACGCGCTGATCACCTCGACGGCGGGCGGGGCGCCGAACGTGACGCTGACCAAGCAGCTGCGCGGCGCGGGCGTGGCGCTGCCCTTCGCCAACCTCGCGCTGGACGAGGGCACCGCCAAGAGCATGGGCGCCGACGCCGACGGCGTCTACCTCTCGGCCTCCTACGTGACCGGGATCGACAGCCCGGAGAACAAGGCCTTCCTGGCCGCGATGCAGAAGAAGTTCGGCGCGGAGCTGCGCACGCCGAACGACCTCTCGGTGCCGGAATACGAGGCGATCTACCTCTACAAGGCCGCCGTCGAGAAGGCGGGCGGGACCGAGACCGCCAAGGTGCTGGAGACGCTGCCGGTGGTGAGCTTCACCGGGCCGCGGGGCACGATCCGCATGAGCGAGGAGCACCATGCGCCGCTGACCATGTATCTCGGCCAGATCCAGACGGACGGCACCGTGAAGGTCGCCGGAACCTTCAAGGACGTCGATCCCGGCGCGCAGTGCCCGAAGCTGCAATGAGGGGCGTGGCTCCGGGAGCCGTGCCTATCCTTCCCCTCTCCCGACCCCTGCCGACGCAGGGGACCCCCTCCCCGCAGAGGGGGAAGGGGGCGCAGTATAGCCCGAAGGGCCTTCCTGTTCGCACGCACCCGGAACCCCCGATGCTGCTCATTCTCGACATCCTGACCACGGCGGCGATCCTGTTTATCGTCTCGATCGGCCTGCTGGCGATCTTCGGCGTGCTCAAGATCATCAACTTCGCCCACGGCGCGTGGCTGACGGTCGGCGCCTATTGCGCGGTGGTGACCGCTAAGATCGGGCTCAATCCCTGGTTGGCGCTGCCGCTGGCTTTCGTGGTCGGCGCGGCTTTGGGCGGCCTCGCCGAGCACTTCCTCATCCGACCGCTCTACCGGCGGCCCCTCGACGCGATCCTCGCCACCTGGGGACTCGGCATCGTGGTCGGCCAGCTCATCACCCTGGCCTTCGGCCGGGACGTCCAGCTCACCCCGAACCTGCTGGCCGGCACCGTCGAGATCCTCGGCGTCGACTACTCCGCCTACCGGCTCGTGGCTTTGGGCATCGCGCTCGCGATCGGCACGCTGTTCGCACTCACCGTCGAGCGGACCCGGCTCGGCCTCTCAGCCCGGGCCGTGATCATGAACGAGACGCTGGCGCGCAGCCTCGGCATCGACACGGGGCGCGTGCGCCTCATCGTGTTCATGATCGGCGCCGGCTTCGCCGCGCTCGCGGGCGTCCTGCTGACGCCGCTGACCAGCGTCGATCCGAACATGGGTGTCTCCTGGCTGATCGGCGCCTTCATGCTGGTGATGGTCGCCGACGCCTCCTACCGGGCCCTGGCGGCGGCCTGCCTCGTCTTCGGCGCCGCGCAGGTCCTGATCAGCACCTTCGTGAGCCCGATCCTGGGCAGCGTCGCCATCGCGGTGCTCGCCGCCCTCGTGCTGCGGATCAGCCCGAAAGGTTTCTCCCGTGCTTGAGACCCTTCCCGCCACCGGGCGGGCGGCCGCGGCACCCGGCCGCCTGTCCCGCGCCGCGCCCTTCGTGGCTGCGGCCGTGGCGGCGCTGGCCCTCTGGATCGCGCCGCTGTTCCTCGACACCTTCGCGGTCAACGTCCTGACCCGCTCGATGATCTACGCGGTGCTGGCCGTCACGGTGGACCTCCTCTGGGGCTTCGCCGGGATCCTGACCTTCGGACAGGCGGCGTTCTTCGGGGGCGGCGCCTACGCGGCCGCCATGATCCTGAGCGCCTACGGAGCGACGCCCATGGGCATTGCCTTAGCGCTGGCCACCGCGATCGCGGCGCCGGCGCTCCTGGGGCTCGTGGTCGGCTGGCTGTCCTTCTACCACCGCTCGACCCCCCTCTATGCTTCGGTGATCTCGCTCGTCGTCCCGATCGTGGTGGTGCAGCTCATCTACGCGGGTGGGGCGTGGACCGGCTCCAGCAGCGGCCTCGTCGGATTCGATGTGCTGCCCTTCGAGATCGAAGGCTATTTCCGGCTCGCGGCCCTGGTGCTGATCACCGTCACCCTGGCCGCCTGGATCCTGGTGCGGTCGGATGCCGGGCGCGCCTTGGTGGCGCTCCGGGACAACGAGGCGCGCTGCGCCTATCTCGGCCTCAACCCGCGCCGCCTGCAGATCGTGTTGACCGCCGCACTCGCTGCCGTCGCGGGCTTCGCAGGCTTCCTGTTCGCGAATGCCTCGGGCGTCGTCGCACCGGAGAATGCCGGTTTCCTGTTCGGCACCGAACTGGTGATCTGGGTCGCGCTCGGCGGGCGCGGCACGCTGCTCGGTCCGGTGCTCGGCACGATCGCGATCGACTACCTATCGGCAAACCTGTCCGGCGACCTGCCTTTCCTCTGGCGGCTCCTGCTCGGCACGGCCTTCGTGGCGATCATCATCCTGCTGCCGGGCGGCCTCGCCGATCTCGTCCTCCGCCTGTGGCGGGCGTTCCCGATCGGCCGGTCGGGACACGCCGCCCCCGCCATCGCGGAGCGGGAGGCCGAAACGGAGCCGGTGGCGGCCGACACCCCCATCCTCCAGGTGCGGGGCCTCGCCAAGGCGTATGGCAGCCTGACTGTGCTGGAAGCGATCGACCTGGAGATCCGGGCGGGTGAACTCGTGAGCCTCGTCGGCCCGAACGGCGCCGGCAAGACCACGCTGATGCGCTGCCTGAGCGACGGCACCGAGCCCTTCACGGGTTCGATCGCCATCGCCGGCACCGCCCTCGCCGGACTGACCCCGAACCGGATCGTGGGCCTCGGAGTCGGGCGCAAGTTCCAGGTGGCGAGTGTCTTCGAGAGTTTGTCGGTCGCCGATTGCCTCCGGCTGGCCCGGGCCTCCCGCGACGGATTGAGCCCGGTCGGCCGGGCCGCGACCCTGAGCCTGCCGCAGGCCGCCCTCGACGTCCTGCGGATGACGGGGCTCGACCACCGGCTCGACCAGCCGGCCCGGCTGTTGTCGCATGGCCAGAAGCAGGCTCTCGAACTCGCCATGGTGGTGGCGCTGGAGCCACGGCTGATCCTGCTCGACGAGCCGACCGCCGGCCTGACCAAGGCCGAGCGCGCCACCATCGGGCGCGTCCTGAAAGGGCTCACTGCCGGCGGCCGGATCGCCGCCGTGCTGGTCGAGCACGACCTCGATTTCGTGCGGGAGATCTCCTCGCGGATCGTCGTGCTGCACCAGGGCCGTCTGGTCCTCGACGGTACCGTGGAGGCGGTCGTCGGCTCCGAACTGGTGCGGACCATCTACGCGGGAGGTGCCCATGGCTGAGGCGGCACGGAGGATCGACGCGGCAGGCGCCGCCCTCGCCCTGGAGGCCGTGTCGAGCGGCTACGGCGCGGTCTCGATCGTGAAAGACGTGTCCCTGTCGGTGGCGCCGGGGGAGATCGTCGCCCTGCTGGGCAAGAACGGCATGGGCAAGACCACCCTGCTCAAGACCGTCCTGGGGATGGTGGCCCTGCGCGGCGGTGGGATCACCATCGCCGGACAGGCGCTCGAGACCCTGTCCCCCGCCCGGCTCGTCGCCCTCGGCGTCGGCTACGCGCCGCAGGAGCAGCCCCTGTTCCAGGACCTCTCGATTCGCGACAACCTGCGCCTCGCGGTGCCCTCCGACCGGTTGCTGCTGGAGGCGCTGGAGCGGCTGTTCGGCCACTTCCCCTTCCTGAAGGACCGCCTCGCCCAGCGCGCCGGGACCCTCTCGGGCGGCGAGCAGAAGATGCTGATCCTCGGGCGCGCCCTGATGCTGCGCCCGCGCCTCCTCCTGATCGACGAGATCTCCGAGGGCGTGCAGCCCTCCATGGTCGAGCGCCTGCGCACCGTGCTGCTGGCCGAGCGTGCTGCGGGCCTGTCGATGCTGGTGGTGGAGCAGCACGTCGCCTTCGCCCTCGGCCTCGCCGACCGCTACGCGGTGCTCAAGCTCGGCGAGATCGTCGACAGCGGCTCCGCCAAGGCCCCGGACGCGCAGGCGCGCGTCTTCGATCACCTCGCGGTGTGAGCCATGGGCGAACTCAACACCTTCTCGATCGCGGCGCGCTGTCCGAGAACCGGGCAGCTCGGCGTCGCCGTGGCGAGCGCCGTCCCGGCGGTGGGCGGGCTCTGCCCGTACATCCGGGCGGGCATCGGGGCCGTCACCACCCAGTCCTGGGTGAACCCCTACCTCGCCCTGCGCATCCTCGACGGGCTGGCCGGGGGACAGGAGGCCGACGCGGCGCTGGCCGACGCGCTCCGCATCGACGACCGGACGGACCTGCGCCAGATCGGGCTGGTCGATAGCACCGGGAGGGCCGCTGCCTGGACCGGCGCCGGATGCACCGTGCAGGCTGGGCACCGGAGCGGGCCGGGCTACGCCGTCCAGGGTAACATGCTGGCCTCCGCCGACGTGATCGGGGCGATGGCCTGGACCTTCGAGGACGGCGTGGCCTGCGACCTCGACGAGCGTCTGATGCGGGTCCTCGAAGCCGGCGAGGAGGCGGGCGGCGACCGGCGCGGCAAGCAATCGGCGGCGCTCAAGATCGTCGCGGGCGAGGATTATCCAAGCCTCGACCTTCGCGTCGATGAGCATGCGCGCCCCGTCTCCGAACTGCGCCGGATCCTCACCGTGGCCCGGAAGCAGCTCGTCCCCTTCGTCGCCGGCATGCCGCGGCGGGACGGCCCGGCCGGCGCGCTGCCGGCGGATGTCGCCGCCATGCTGCTCCGGCCGCCCCGGGAGCGACCCGGCGCGGCGTCCGGCGACACGCCCCAGCCGCCGCTCGACAGCGCCGGCCTGCCCCCCGAGGCGGCCAAACGGGCCGCGCACCTTCAAGAGCGGTTCGCGCCGATCCTGGCCGAGATCCGGACTTTGCGCAGCCTCGACCTGACGGAAGTCCACCCGCCGGTCGTGTTCGACCCGAGCCTCCCCTATCGTCGGGCGCCCCATGGCTGACGCCCTCCGGTCCCTGCCGATCACGGAACTCGCCCGGCGGATCGCGTCGCGGGATCTGTCGAGCGTCGAGTTGGTCGGGGCCTGCCTGGACCGGATCGCGCGCCTCGACGGCGCTCTCCAGAGCTTCGTTGGCCTGTCGGAGAGCGCCTTAGAGACGGCGGGGGCGGCCGACGCGGAGATCGCCAGGACCGGTCCGAGGGGGCCGCTCCACGGCATCCCGATCGGCATCAAGGACAATTACACGACCGCCGACCTGCCGACCCGTGCGGGCACGGCGGTGGAGGCCCTCACCTTCCCGCGGACGGACAGCCATTGCGTGGCGAAGCTGCGAGCGGCGGGCGCCGTGATCCTCGGCAAGCTGCGCATGCACGAATTCGCCTGGGGCACGGTCACACCGCCGACGCGCAATCCCTGGGATCTCGCGCGGGTGCCGGGGGGCTCGAGCGGCGGCTCGGGGGCGGCGGTGGCGGCAGGGCTCTGTCCGGCCGCCCTCGGCTCGGACACGGGCGGCTCCATCCGGATCCCGGCGGCTTTGGGCGGGATCGTCGGGCTTAAGCCGACCTACGGACGGATCGGCCGCTCGGGGATCGTCCCGCATTCCTGGTCCCTCGACCATGCCGGGCCGCTGACCCGGACGGTGGCCGACGCGGCGCTCCTGCTCGGGACCCTCGCCGGCCCCGATCCGGACGATCCGGCGGCCTCGACGGCTCCGGTGCCGGATTATCGCGCCGGGCTCGACGCGCCGGTTCGCGGCTTGCGAGTGGCGGTGATCCGCAACCACTTTTTCGACGCGATCGACGCCGACGTCGCCGCCGCCGTCGAGGCGGCGATCGGCTTCTTCGCCGGGCAGGGCTGCGCGGTGCGGGATGTCGCGGTGCCATCCCTGCGCTACGGGCTCGGCGCCATCTACGCCATCGAGCTGGCCTCCTCCGCGGCCTTTCACGACCGCAACCTCGCGCAGGGCCATGTGGCGGGCTTCGCCGCCGATGTCCGGGATCTCATCGAGATGGGCCGGTTCGTCACCGGGCCGGACTACCTGCGGGCCGAGCAGGCCCGGGCGCTGATCATGGCCGAGATGGCCGCAGCCCTCGACCATGCGGACGTGATCGTCACCCCGACCACGCCGCTGACCGCGTGGCGGACCGAGGAAGCCACGGTCGCGCTCGCGGGGCGGCCGGAGAGCGTCCTGGCGGCCTCTTGGCGCCTCACCTATCCGTTCAACCTGACGGGACTTCCCACCATCGCGTTGCCCTGCGGCTTCGACCGGCGCGGCCTCCCAATCAGTCTTCAGATCGCCGCCCGGCCCTTCGCCGAGGTCAGGCTCCTTCAGGTTGCGCACTGGTATGAGCAGGCACACGGCTGGTGGCAGCAAGTCCCGCCCTTCGCGCAAGAGCCGTAGCGCGGGGCCGCACGCAACCGTTGCGCTTCGACCTGCGGCGTCGCTTGTTCCGAGCAGGCTTTGAAAACCGTGGTGAGCGCGTTGGGGTTCGAACCCAAGACCTACGGATTGAAAGTTATTGACCGATCCAGAAAACATCAATGGTTACAGCGAAGTCTGTGTCCAAATCACGTGGCCCGATCGCGTGAATTCGAGGCGGGGACAGGGGGATTTGGACACAGTTGCAGGGTGCCCGATCAGTGCGCGCGGTTGTCCCCGAACAGGTTGGCCCGGGTCTCCTTCCAGCACTCCTCGAGCTTGCGCATCCCGTTAATCGCGAGACGGCGCTTGTTCACGTCTCGGCTGTAGTGGCGGACCATCTGCTCGGACATCTCGACGATGGCCGAGACCTCGGCCTCGGTGTTGCCGGCCTCCAGCAGCATGGTCACGGCGTTCTTGCGCAGGCCATGGAACACGAAGATGCCGGCCTTCTCCTCCTCCAGCCGCTCCAGGCGCTCGATGAACTGCTTGAATTCGTCGGCGGCTACGCCCTCGGCGGTGGCGGGGCTGCCAGATGTGCTGAGACCAGCGGTCATGCCGACCTCGCATTGAAATGGGTTTCCTCGACGCGTGGCATGGAGCACGAGCTCGGGTCGACGCGAGGGGGCGCCCACACCGGCCGCCTAACGCGCCGCCGGATCTCACGGGCCCGAAAGACGAGAGCGACGCCTGTCAGCAGGCCATCGCGAGCAGTGCTGAATAAGTATGGGCGGTCGGAAATCAGCTCGAGGGCCGGGTCGTGGTGGGCGGCGATCTCCCCCTTCGACAGACCCCTGGCGCACAGATCCTCGTAGGTGCAGGCGCCTGAGGCGGCTTCACGCTCGACCAGCGTATCAGCGAGTAGGCCGACGCGGGCCCACTTGTCAGGCGCGTCGTGTGCAGCGCGGATCCGGGACAGGTGCGTCACGGGCGGCCGCCTGAGGCTGCGTGGTGGATCGACCAGCCCGGGCCGGCGAGGCGGGCTTTCTCTCTTGGGTGTTCCTCAACGTGACGGCGGAGATCTCCGCGCGGGTCGGCGCGCGCCACGTCTGCGACCACTCGGGCCCAAACAGGCCGTCGTTGCCGGGCACGAGCTCGCACGGGGCGGGCGTGGCGGCACTTGCCCGCGCGCTCGGCCCGGATCGTCTGCGCCTTGGTGCCGGCGAGGATCGGGGCAGCGAAGTGAAATTTAAATGAGTACGCAACCATTAGAGAACGGCAGCCGTGTTGACTTGTGCTGCAATGGCGTTCGCAAACACTCTGTTCAACGAATTTTTAAGAGGCGAAACTAATCTATACGTGAGGCGGAGGCGTTGCGCATGATCAGCGTTTCGACGGACAGCTATTTTGCCATGGTGCGTGCCGCTCAGCTGCAGGCGGTTCGAACGGGAGTGCCTCTGAACGAGAAGCAGAGCATACCGATCGCGGTCGATGAGCAGGCTCCTCCGCCTGCGCCGCCAGAAGCTGCATCGACGGTCAGGCAGATCGTGGATGTGCTGGTCTGAGGTCATTTGTTGATCTCAGACTCGCTTGAGATGTTGGGATCGCCAGAGAGCCGCAGCGCGCGGCCGGCATCGCTGCGCGCGGAGCGCTTCAGCTCGCCCAGCCACTTCCGGTGCTCCTCGTCGGTCGCGGCCCTCACCAGCTCGCAGTCGGCGATCAGCGCTTCGCCGTTCGGCGGCCAGCCGAGCCAGGACAGGTAGCCGGTCACCGGGGCGGCCCAGGCGCAAACCCAGGTCTCGCCGGACGGCTTGTGCAGGATCGCGTCGCCCGTGCGGAACGGCGGCTTTTCACCTATCGCGCCCATGCCGCCCCCCTCCCACGATGGCGAGCGCGTCGGCCACGCCGAATGCGGCTCGGGAACGCATGGCATCACCGGCTACTTCGACAGTCAGGGCCCGAGCGTCTTCTGTATCGCGGTGCCCAAAGAACAGCGGGAGGTGCCCATGGCTCGCGATCATAGCGGCGGGGCGACGTTGACCCCGGAGGAGGCCGCCTCCGTCGAACGCGTCAGGCGCAAGCGCTTGGCCGAGGATGGGTGCCCGGAAGAGCGGGTGCCGGCCGGTAAAACCACGGGCGATGATCACGCCCACGATGATGTTCCCGAGAGCGAAGAACCAGGCCTGATCGAGTCGATGAGAGGGATGTGAGGCTGCGGAGCTCGGGACCGCACCTTCAGGCCGAACAGATCCGCCTTGGCGCCCCGGGGCATCCACCTCCGCGCAGGTGAGCACGCGCGAGCGCCTGCATGTGCGCTGGCGCATGCCAGTTGAATACAACCGACTCCAGATACCAGCCAGCAATGGTGTCGGAGGTTGTCATGGAACGGTCGAACAACGTCGTGTGGTTGCGCCAGCCGCGCGCGCCGAGCCGCGCTGTCGCCCAGAGCCGACCCGAACCGGGACGCGCCGCCTTCGACGCGGTCGTGGCCGGCGGCGTCCTGACCGGTCTCGCGTTCCTCGCGCAGCGGCTCGTGCTGCGCTGAGCGTGGGGTGAACGACGGTCCGACCCACCGATCGGATTGAAATGGAGCCTGCGAGGCGGACCATCTCGCGCGGGAGCGCGGCGGCGAGGGTGTCGGATTGGGGGCGGTCGGTCATGATCAGGCCGCCTCTTGCGTTGGCAAATCGTACCGGCGCCGGACATTGAAGCCCGTCCGCTGCGCCCACTGCCGGACCTCGGCGAAGGTGACGCCGGACCGCAGATCGATGGCCTGCCGGCACTGCGCCGCCGTGAATTTGGCTGCGTGGCACTCGTCCCGGTGAGCAGCATTCGCTCGGGCAGCCAGCCGTAGACGCGGCAGCGCGCGGGCTGCGCGAATTCGGAGCCGGGCGGCCGCGTGTGCTTCCGGATCTCACGGC
>NZ_JAKSYM010000386.1 GCF_022829545.1 Methylobacterium sp. J-030
GGAGCGGTAGGCGTAGGTGGCGGGTCGGGCAGCATCCGTCGGGGGGTCCGGGGTTCGGGTCAGATCCCAGCGAGATAGGGCGGAGCACCGGCGAACATCATGGTTTCGACAGGTCGAGACCTTTGGCGGGTGCAGGGCAGAGCCCTGCGGTCCGGCTCTTCCACCCCCTCGCGAGGGGGTGGAAGAGCCGTTCGTCGGGGTTTCCCCCCGACACCCCACCAAAGGACGTGTCCTTTGGGATCCCGTGATCTCAGTCCCGGCAGGTCGCGATCAGGCGGCGCACGAAGCCCGCGCAGGCCTCGAG
>NZ_JAKSYM010000200.1 GCF_022829545.1 Methylobacterium sp. J-030
GCCCTGGTGTCGAGGGACGGGGCGGCCGCGGCGGTGCAGCCGGTGGCGAGCTACGTCGAGCCGTTCGTGGGCGGGGCCTATGTCGGGATCCGGCGTGAGGCCTTCGCGGAGACCGGGGGCGCGGCCGCGCTCACGAGCTACGCCCGGGACTACGATCTGGGCGCGGTGACCGCAGGGGTTCGGGCGCAGACGAGCCTGGATCTGGGGCTCGGGCTTCCGCTGACGCTGCGGGGTCTGCTGGGCTACCGGCGGGCGTTCGGGGACGTGGTGCCGGCGGCTCTGCTGTCCTTCGGCACGGGCCCGGCGTTCCTGAGCGCGGGCGTTCCGATCGACCGGGACGCGCTGGTGGCGCAGGTCGGGCTCGACCTGGCGGTGGCGCCGAACGCGACGCTCGGCGTGGCCTATACCGGCCAGACCGGCGCCCGGGCGCAGGATCAGGCCGTGAAGGGCAACTTCACCCTCCGGTTCTGAGAGCCAGCCGACGGGAGCGCGGGCGGCTCCAGTCCTGGTTTCGAAAGGTCGAGGCCTTTTCCAGGTTCAGGGCGGAGCCCTGGTCACGGTCTCAGGGCTCTGCCCTGAGACCCCGCCAAAGGCCTGAAGTCCTTTGGAAACCCGGGATCCCGGGGCTGCAGCCCCGCGAATTCCGGCCCGATCCCCTTGAGTGTCACACGGTTGACGCGGTCCGGCCGCTAGCGACCGGGCCGCGCACGTCGCCGAACGGGGATCCGCATGATTGACGCCACGGTGCCGGCCCTCGCCCTCGGCGCGCTGCTGTCCCTCGTCCAGATTGGCAGCATCGCCATCGCGGCCCGGCGCCTCGGCACGGTTCACGGGCCGTCGCGGTTTCCGGCCGGGGCGCCCGTCTCCCTGGTCCGCCCGCTCCACGGCCTGGAAGTCTACAGCGAGGAGATGCTGACCCGGAGCTTCGACCTCGACTATCCCGCCTACGAGCTGATCTTCTGCGTGGCCGACCCGGCCGACCCGATCGTGCCGCTTGTCGCGCGCCTGATCGCCGCCCATCCCGGCGTGCCGGCCCGGCTGATCCTCGGCGACGAGCGCGTCAGCGAGAACCCGAAGCTGAATAACTGCCTGCGCGGCTGGCGCGCCGCCGCCCACGACTGGGTGGTGCTCGCCGATTCCAACGTGGCCATGCCGCCCGATTACCTCCAGCGCCTCCAGGCCGCGTGGCGGGACGACACCGGCCTCGTCTGCTCGACGCCGGTGGGCGCCCGCCCGGGCAGCTTCATGGCCGAAGTGGAATGCGCCTTCCTCAACACCCTCCAGGCGCGCTGGCAATACGCCGCCGAGGCGTTCGGCCTGGGCTTCGCGCAGGGCAAGAGCATGCTCTGGCACAAGCCGTTCCTGGAGGCCCAGGGCGGGCTTCAGGCACTCGCCGCCGAGATTGCCGAGGATGCGGCCGCCACCAAGCTGGTCCGGGCCGCCGGCAAGCGCGTCCACCTCGTGGCCAGTCCGTTCGAGCAGCCGCTGGGGCCGCGCGGCTTCCGGGAGGTCTGGGCGCGGCAGTTGCGCTGGGCCCGGCTGCGGCGGGTGACCTTCCCGCTGTTCTTCGCCCCCGAGATCGGCAGCGGCGTGCTGCTGCCGGCGCTGCTGCTGGCGCTCTGGGCCGGCAGCCCCGCCGGGCTCGTTGGCGCTGCCGGCCTCGCGGCCCTGTGCTATGCCGCCGAGGTCGGGCTCGCGATCCGCGCGGGCTGGCATCGCGCGCCCCGCATGCTGGCGGCCTTCCTGGTGCGGGACGCCCTGATCCCGGCGATCTGGCTGGGCGCCTGGGTGCAGAGCGCGATCGTGTGGCGCGGCAACGCCATGGATGTCCGCCCGCGCCGGGCCGCCGAGGCGCGGACCTACGCGCCGACGGCCTGATCGCCCCCGCCGCGCGCCTCGGAGGAGAAGACGTGACCCGCCGCTATGCCCTGTACTGGCTGCCTGCCCCGGGCTCCCGCCTGGAGGCCTTCGGCCGGAGCGTGCTCGGGTACGACACCGTGTCCGGGGAGGCGGTCGCGCATCCGGATGGGCTGGGCGAGCTCGCCCCCGTCAATGCGGGCGCCCGGGTCTACGGCTTCCACGCGACGCTCAAGGCGCCCCTGCGCCTCGCCCCGGGGGTGACGGAGGCCGATCTCGTCGCCGCCGCCTGCGGCCTCGCCGCCGCACACCCGCGGGTGGCGGTCGGGCCGCTGCGGGTCGCGGCGCTCGGGCCGTTCCTCGCCCTGGTGCCGGAGAACCCGCCGCCGGAGCTCGGCCTGCTCGCGGCCGAATGCGTCGCGGCCCTCGATCCCCTGCGGGCGCCCCTCACCGAAGGCGAGCGCGCCAAGCGCCGTCCGGAGCGCCTGGATCCGCGGAGCCGCGCCCTGCTCGATCGCTGGGGCTATCCCCACGTGTTCGAGGCCTTCCGCTTCCACATTACGCTGACCGACGCCCTGCCGGAACCCGACCGCGACGGCTGGCACCGCCGCCTCGCCGAGGCCTACGCCGCCTCGGGGCCGGAGCCCGTGACGATCGACGCGATCTGCCTCCTGACCCAGGACGGGTCCGGGCCGTTCCGGCTCCTGGCGCGCCTGCCCTTCGGTGATCCCCATGGCTGAACGGCCCCTCGGCCTCGAACCCGCCATCGACCCCAGCGCCCGGGTCGAATCCTGCCGCCTCGGCCGCTACACCGAGATCGGCGCCCGCACCCGCCTGACCGAGGCGGTCCTCGACGATTATTCCTACATCGCCCAGGACGGCGAGGTGATCTACACGACGATCGGCAAGTTCTGCTCGATCGCCGCCAGCGTGCGCATCAACCCCGGCAACCACCCGATGGAGCGCGCCTCGCAGGCCCACTTCACCTACCGGGCGCGCGCCTACTGGCCCGAGGAATCGGACGAGCCGGCCTTCTTCGACCGGCGCCGGTCGAGCCCCGTCGTGATCGGCCACGATGTCTGGATCGGCCACGGCGTGGTGGTCCTGCCCGGCCGGACCATCGGCACCGGCGCGGTGGTCGGGGCCGGCGCGATCGTCACCCGCGACGTCGACCCCTACACGATCGTGGTCGGCAACCCGGCCCGGCCGGTCCGGCGCCGGTTCCCGGAGGGGATCGCCGCGCGCCTGGAACGCCTCGCCTGGTGGGACTGGGACCACGAATGCCTGCGCCGCGCGCTGCCGGATTTCCGCACCCTGCCGATCGAAGAATTTTTGGGGCGATACGAATCCCGGGCGAATGATCGGGCGTAGAAGTTGCGCCGGCAAAGTATATTGGGTCGTATTCGTCATCCAATCGTCGTGTAAGCCGAGTCTAGCTGCAGCCATTCCGCAGCGGATGGATGCATGCTCGTTATCCAGGACCTCACGCGTCAGTACGGCGACCGGCGCGCCGTGGACGGCATCTCGCTGCGGATCGAACCGGGCAGCTTCGTCGGCGTGATCGGCCGGTCCGGCGCCGGCAAATCGACGCTGCTGCGGCTGATCAACCGGCTGGCGGAGCCGAGTGCGGGCCGCATCCTCCACGACGGGCGCGACATCACTGTTCTGAAGGGCCGCCATCTGCGCGAATGGCGGACCCGCTGCGCCATGATCTTCCAGCAGTTCAACCTCGTCGGCCGGCTCGACGTGATGACCAACGTGCTGATGGGCCGGCTCAGCCATGTGCCGAGCCATCGGGCGCTTCTGCGCCTGTGGTCCGACGAGGACCGGGCCATGGCGCTGGCCGCCCTGGAAAGCTTCGACATGGGCGAGTTCGCCGGCCAGCGGGCCGACGGCCTGTCGGGCGGGCAGCAGCAGCGCGTCGCGATCGCCCGCGCCCTGGTGCAGGAGCCGCGGATCCTGCTGGCCGACGAGCCGGTGGCCTCCCTCGACCCGCGCAACACGCGCCTCGTGATGGATGCGCTCGCCGACGTGAACCGACGCTACGGCATCACGGTGCTGTGCAACCTGCACTCCCTCGACCTCGCCCGCGCCTACTGCGACAGGCTCGTCGGTCTCGCGGCCGGCCGGGTCGTGTTCGAGGGTGGGCCCTTCGACCTGACCGAGGATGTCGCCCGCCGGCTCTACGGGCTGGAGGCCGGCGAGGTGCTCGACGACGCGGCCCAGCGGGAAGCGGAACAGCGGGCGGCGCTGCCGGGCCTGCCCGGCTCGGTGCCGGCACGCCCGGTCCGGGAGGCGGCGCTCGGCGCCTGAGGCGGGCGTGCGATTTTTCAGTGTATGATAAAGACGTTCAAGGTTTCGTCGCGTTCCCGACCGCCGACAGGGCCGCCTTCGACCAGCTCTCCGACGGCAAGGACGAGGGGTTCACCCCGATGACGCTCAAGGACTACCAGCCGGTCATCGACATGCTGCGGTTCAACGAGCAGCAGCGCAAGAAGTCCTGAGCCTGCCGGGATCGGCAAGCTGCTTCTGAGCCGCGGCCGCGGTCCTGCTGCCTGGAGGTCCGCCGGAGATTCGGCGGGACGCCTTCGCCCCGCCGAAGGCCGATGACATCGCCCGCCACAGGTTTTCCGCGGCGCGGGATATCGGTTTCGCCCCGGTGAAACTCACGGCTCACGGGTCCGTCATCGAAGTGTTGCGCTTCAACGAGCAGAAGCTTCGAGCCTCGCGCGCGGCCTCTACGGTCTCGCCCCGCGCTCCCGTCGTCCGGCGCGACGCCGAACCTCGCCCCCGCAGGACCGGCCCCGAGGCCGGCGCGTCAGGGGCCACCCATTCGGGGGCGCAGGTCGCCGCCGACCCGATGCACCGTCACGAAGGATGAATGCCATGATCACCCGACGCACCCTGGCCGCCGCAGCTGCTGCGCTGGCCCTCCTCGGCCTGCCGGCCGCCGCGCAGGATTGGAAGGCCAAGTATCCCGAGCTGACGCTGGGCGTGATCCCGGCCGAGAACGCCTCCGGTACCGCCGACCGCTGGGCGCCGCTGACCGCCTACCTGACCAAGGCGATCGGCGTGCCGGTGAAGCTGCGGGTGGCGAGCGACTACGCCGCGGTGATCGAAGGCCAGCGCGCCGGCAACATCCAGATCGCATGGTACGGCCCGGCCTCCTTCGCCCGCGCCGTGATGACCGGGGTGAAGATCGAGCCGATCGTGAACCAGAAGCACGAGACCGGCGCTTCGGGCTACTATTCGGTGGTCTACGTCCTGGCCACGAGCCCGTACAAGACGGTCGCGGACCTCAAGGGCAAGAACCTCGCCCTGGTCGATCCGAATTCGACCTCCGGCAACCAGGCGCCGCGCTTCTTCCTGAAGCGGGCCGGGTTCGACGTGGACACGTTCTTCGGCAAGACCTTCTACGCGGGCAGCCACGAGAACGCCGTGCTGGCGCTCACCCAGGGCACCGCCGACGCCGCCGCCAACCTGTGGAACTCCGAGACCGACACGATGGTCACCCGCATGGCCGCCAAGGGCATGCTCAAGAAGGCGGACGGCACGCCGATGCAGCAATCCGACTTCCGGGTGGTGTTCAAGTCCGACTTCCTGCCCGAAGGCCCCTTCGCCGTGCTGACGAGTCTGCCGGACGACCTGAAGGCCAAGATCCGCGAGGCGTTCGTCGCCCTGCCTACCGCCGACAAGGACGCCTTCGACAGGCTCTCCGACGGCAAGGACCAGGGCCTGACCCCGGTGACGCTCAAGGACTACCAGCCGATCATCGATATGCTGAAGTTCAACGACGAGCAGCGCAAGAAGTCCTGAGCTCGTTATGGGAAGCGCGCGTGGCCTGACACCCCTGCCGCCGGAGCGGGAAGCCGCCCTCTCCGGCCTCTACGCCAGGGCGACCGCCGCCGCGCGCCGCCGCACGCTGGCGGGACTCGCGATCGTGGCTGTGCTCACGGTTCTCGCCGGGCTCATCGCCGAGGTGCGACCGCTGGTCTTCGCCGAGAACATCGGCAAGTTCACCGCCTACATCTACCAGATCCTGCCGCCGATCGGCCTCGAACACCCGCTCGAGGACGTGCGGGCCTGGTACTGGGGCCTGCCCAAATGGCTGGGCTTGCTGGGCGAGACCATCCTGATGGCCTATCTCGGCACCCTGCTCGGGGGGCTGGCGGGCTTCGCCCTCAGCTTCGTGGCGGCCGCCAACCTCGTACGGTCGCGCTGGCTGCGGATCGGCGCCAAGCGCCTGCTCGAGGTGTGCCGCACCGTCCCCGAGGTGGTGTTCGCCCTGATCTTCGTGATCGCCTTCGGGCTCGGGCCGATGGTCGGCGTGCTGGCCATCGCGATCCACACCACGGGGGCGCTCGGCAAGCTGTTCTCCGAGGTGGTGGAGAATATCGACCTGCGCCCGGTCGAGGGCCTGTCGGCTTCGGGCGCGTCCTGGGTCCAGACCGTGCGCTTCGCGGTGCTGCCGCAGGTGCTCTCGAACTTCGCCTCCTATGCGCTGCTGCGCTTCGAGATCAACGTCCGCGGCGCCGGCGTGATGGGCTTCGTCGGCGCCGGCGGCATCGGCCAGGAGTTCCTGGTGGCGATCCGCAACTTCTACTACGCGGATGTCAGCGCGATCCTCGTGCTGATCATCCTGACGGTGTTCTGTATCGACCTCGCCACCGAGCGGGTCCGCCACCGGCTGATCGGCCCGGAGCCCCACTGATGAGCGCGCGTCCCGAAGCCCTGCGGGCGGCGGCCCGGGCCGACCTCGACCGGCTGCGGGCCCGCTACCCGGCGCAGTTCCGCATCGACTGGGCGGCGCGGGCGCGCCTCGCCGGGCTGCTCGGCCTCCTCCTCGGCCTGGCGGCGCTCGGCTACTGGCGGCTCGATTTCTCGATGGCGCGGATATTCCACGGGCTCGGGCGGCTCGGCTCCTTCGCGGTGCTGATGCTGCCGCCGTCACCGGAGGGGCAGTTCTGGACCTTCCTGCACGCGCTGGGCGAGACGCTCGGCATCGCCTTCCTCGGCACGCTCGCGGCGGCGATCCTGGCCTTCCCGGTGGCGTTCCTGGCGGCGCGCAACGTCGTGCCCAACCCCTTCGCGCATTTCGCCGTGCGCCGCGGCCTCGACGTGATGCGCTCGGTCGACGTGCTGATCTGGGCGCTGATCTGGATCAACGTCGTGGGCTTAGGCCCCTTCGCGGGGGCGCTCGCCATCGCGTGCTCGGATTTCGGGGCGCTCGGCAAGCTGTTCTCGGAGGCGATCGAGACCTGCGACCGGAAGCCCGGGGAGGGCGTGGTCGCCTCGGGCGGTTCGTCGCTCCACCGGATCCGCTTCGGCCTGATCCCCGCGGTGCTCCCGGTGCTGGCGAGCCAGGTGCTGTACTTCTTCGAATCGAACACCCGCTCGGCCACGATCATCGGCATCGTCGGTGCGGGCGGCATCGGCCAGTACCTGACCGAGTTGATCCGCGTGTTGGAGCTGAAGCAGGTCGCCTTCCTGGTTCTGATGATCCTCGTCACCGTGGCGGCGATCGACTGGGTCTCGACCCGCTTGCGCCGGGGGCTGATCGGGCCGGCGGCGCGCTGAGATGGCCTCGATGCCTCGCTCCGTCCAATCCACGACCTCATCCTGAGGTGCCCGCGTCAGCGGGCGTCGAAGGAGCCCTCCAAGCGGCCGCGCGTTCCCTGGAGCCCTCCTTCGAGGCCTCCGCTGCGCTCCGGCACCTCAGGATGAGGGGGATGGCTTGGAATGTCCCGGTTGGTCTCCGCCGATCACCAACTCCACCCGGTCGGCGGCGAACAGGGTGCGGTTCGCCTGGATCGGCACGCCCGCGGGGTCGATGTTGACGCTCGAGACCACCAGCACCACCCGCCCCGGCGCGATGTCGAGCCGCCCCGCCTCCTGGGCGTCGGCCGGGCGGGCGCGGATCCGCGTCGAGAGGCGCGTGTAGTCGTGGACGCCGCAGGCCGCGAGCGCCCGGGTGATCGAGCCGCGCGCGGCATAGGCCTCGGCGAAGCCGGCAAAGCGCGGCAGCGGCAGCCAAGTCTGCGCGGTGGAGAGCGGCGCGTCGTCCGCCCGGTGGACCGTCAGCAGTTCCAGCACCGGCGTGCCGGGGTCGATCGCCAGCGCCGCCGCCTGCTCGGCCGCGGCCGCGATGGTGGCCGACGCGATGAGGTCGCCCCAGGCCTCCCGGCCGGCCCCGGCGACGATCTCCGAGAAGCGGGTGCGCGGCCCGATCGGGTAGGCCAGGGGGGCCTCCTCGACGAAGGTGCCTCGGCCCTGGCTGGCGCGCACCAGGCCGCCCTCGGCCAGGGCGGCGAGCGCCCGGCGCACCGTGTGCCGGTTGACCGCGAAGCGCGCCGCCAGCGCCGCCTCGGTCGGCAATTGGTGTCCGGGCGCGTACCGCCCCGCCGCGATGTCGGCCGTGAGGGTGTCGGCGATCTGCCGCCACGCCGTCAGCCCTTCGCCCCGGACGAGGCCGGGGGCCTGTGCCTCTGCATCCATCCTGTCATCCAAACTTCATTTGTGCGGCTGGTGCTAGTTGTCTATAGATCTATACAACGACGCGACGGAGGGATTCGCGATGACACCGAACCCGGCAGAGCCCGAGCCTGGGACCGCGGCCCGGCAGGCCGTGATGGCGCTCTGCGCCGATGCGAGCCGGCAGGAACTCCAAGCCGTCCTGGCTCGCCTCGATGTCCCGCCCGCCGAGGATCTGCGTGCGCCCGAGACCGGACTCGTGATGGCGACGGGCCGGATCGGCGGCGACGGGCGGCCGTTCCATGTCGGCGAGGTCAGCGTCACCCGGGCGGCGATCCGACTGGCCGATGGCGCCACGGGCTTCGCCTATCACCTCGGCCGCGACCGCACGAAGGCGCGCCTTGCCGCGATCCTCGACGCGCTCTGGCAGGAACCGGCACGGCGCACCGGCGTCGAGGCCGCCCTGGCGGAGGCTGCGGCCCGCGCGGAGGCGGAGCGCCGGCAGGCGGCGCGGCGCACCGCCGCCACCCGGGTCGAGTTCCTGACCGTCGCCCGCGGGGAGGATTGAGCATGCTGGCCCCCGGTTTCGCCGATCCGGTCCACGACGCGCAGGCCACGTTCCGCGCGGTGATGGATGCCCTGGCCCGGCCGGGTCTGCCCCGGCCGCTCACCCCGGGCCTGAATCCCCCGGTGCCGCTGACGCCGGAGCTCGCCGCCGTCGCGCTGGCGCTGACCGATGCCGACACGCCGGTCTGGCTCGATGCCGGCCTCGCGGCCGAGCCCGCGGTCGCCACTTATCTGCGCTTTCACACGGGCGCCCCGCTCACGGAGGATCCGGCCGGAGCTGCCTTCGCGCTGGTCAGCGATCCGGCCCGCTGCCCGCCGCTCGCCGCCTTCGCCCCCGGCACGCCGGCCTATCCCGACACGTCCACCACCCTGGTGCTCGCCTGCGCGGCGATCACGGACGGGGAGGGGCTGAGCCTGACCGGACCCGGCATCCGCGGCACCGTCCGCGTCGCGCCGGCACCGCTGCCGGAGGGCTTCGTCGCCCAGCGCGCCGAGAACCACGCGGGTTTCCCCCTCGGCGTCGACCTGATCCTCACCACCCCCGGCCGCGTCGCCGGGCTGCCGCGCTCCACCACCGTCACGGAGGGCTGATCCATGTACGTGGCCGTGAAGGGCGGTGAGGCCGCCATCGACAATGCCCACCGGCTGCTGGCCGAGGCCCGCCGGGGCGATCCGGCCGTGCCGGAGCTGTCCGTGGCGCAGATTCGCGAGCAGATGGCGCTGCTGGTCGACCGGGTGATGACCGAGGGCTCGCTCTACGATCCCGACCTCGCGGCGCTCGCCCTCAAGCAGGCCCGCGGCGACGTGGTCGAGGCGGTGTTCCTGGTCCGGGCCTACCGGACGACCCTGTCGCGCTTCGGCGCCTCGGTGCCGGTCGATACGGGCCAGATGGCGGTGGCCCGCCGGGTCTCGGCGACCTTCAAGGACCTGCCGGGCGGGCAGGTGCTGGGGCCGACCTTCGACTACACCCACCGGCTGATCGATTTCGCCCTCGCCGCCGAAAGCGAGATCGAGCCCGCCGCCGAGGCCGACCCGCGCGCCGATGCCGCGATCTGCCCGCGGGTCACCGACCTGCTGGCCCAGGATGGGCTGATCGAGGCCTCGCCGCCGGACGCGGGCGCCCCCGTTGGCGACCTCACCCGCGAGCCGGTGGATTACCCGGCCGACCGGGCCCTGCGCCTCCAGGCACTCGCCCGGGGCGACGAGGGCTTCGTGCTCGGGCTCGCCTACTCGACCCAGCGCGGCTTCGGCCGCACCCACCCATTCGTGGGCGAGATCCGGGTCGGGGACGTGGCGGTGGAATTCGTGCCGGAGGAGCTGGGCTTCGCGGTGCCGCTCGGCCGCGTGCGGCTGACCGAGTGCCAGATGGTCAATCAGTTCAAGGGCTCTGGCACCGCGCCGCCCCAGTTCACCCGGGGCTACGGGCTGAGCTTCGGGCAGAGCGAGCGCAAGGCCATGGCGATGGCGCTGGTGGATCGCGCGCTCCGTGCCGAAGAGCTGGGCGAGCCGGTGGTGAGCCCGGCCCAGGACCAGGAATTCGTGCTGGCCCATTGCGACAGCCTCCAGGCGACCGGCTTCGTCGAGCACCTGAAGCTGCCCCACTACGTCGACTTCCAGGCCGAGCTGGAACTGGTTCGCCGGCTACGCGCCGAGTTCGAGCGGAAATCCGAATCCGTCGAGATGCAGGAGGCCGCGGAATGAGCGCGACAGACACGGTTCTCCCTCCCCCCTCTGCGGGGGAGGGTACCCTGCGAAGCAGGGGGGGAGAGGGGAGCAACGGTGCAGAACATGCCTCTGTCCGTCATGACAGCCACACTTCGTCCGGAACCCGCGTTCCCCTCTCCCGACCCCTGCTGACGCAGGGGCCACCCTCCCCCATCCCAAGTCGGGCTTGCCCGACTTGGGACAAGCAGGATGCCGATCTCGGGCAAGCCCGAGATCGGATGGGGGGAGGGGGAGGCGCGGAGCCGTCCGCCCCGCAATCCGGCTACAACTTCGCCTATCTCGACGAGGGCACGAAGCGGATGATCCGCCGGGCGATCCTCAAGGCGATCGCGGTGCCGGGCTATCAGGTGCCCTTCGCCTCCCGCGAGATGCCGATGCCCTACGGCTGGGGCACCGGCGGCGTGCAGGTCACCGCCGCGATCCTCGGGCGCGCGGACGTCCTCAAAGTGATCGATCAGGGCGCCGACGACACCACCAACGCGGTTTCGATCCGCCGCTTCTTCGCCAAGACCTCCGGGGTCGCCACCACCACGCGTACGACCGAAGCGACGGTGATCCAGACCCGCCACCGGATCCCCGAGACGCCCCTCACCGAGGGCCAGACCCTGGTCTATCAGGTGCCGATTCCCGAACCCCTGCGCTTCCTCGAACCGCGCGAGACCGAGACCCGCCAGCTCCACGCGCTCGCCGAGTACGGCGCCATGCACGTGAAGCTCTACGAGGACATCAGCCGGCACGGGCACATCGCCACCACCTACGCGTACCCGGTGGAAGTCGCCGGCCGCTACGTGATGGACCCGTCGCCGACCCCGAAGTTCGATAATCCCAAGATGGACGATTGCCCCGCCCTCCAGCTGTTCGGCGCGGGGCGCGAGCGGCGGATCTACGCGGTGCCGCCCTACACGAGCGTGCGCAGCCTCGACTTCGAGGACCATCCGTTCCGCGTGCAGGACTTCACCGAGCCCTGCGCGCTGTGCGGCGCCCGCGGCCACTACCTCGACGAGGTGGTCACCGACGATGCCGGCGGCCGGATGTACATCTGCTCCGACACCGATATCTGCGAGACCCGCGTCGCGGAGGCCGCCCGATGACGAGCCGCACGCCGCTCCTCTCCGCCCATGGGCTGACCAAGGCCTACGGCAACCGGCTCGCCTGTGCCGGCATCGACCTCGACGTCACCGAGGGCGAGGTGCTCGCCATCGTGGGCGAATCGGGCTCCGGCAAGTCGACGCTCCTGTCCCTGCTGGCCGGCGAGCTGGCGCCGGATGCGGGCGAAGTCCGCTACCGGATGCGCGACGGGCAAATCCGCGCACTCGCGGGTCTCGGCCCCGCCGAGCTGCGCCGGCTGATGCGGACCGACTGGGGCTTCGTCCGGCAGGATGCCCGGCAGGGCCTGCGCATGGCGGTCTCGGCCGGCGGCAATGTCGGCGAGCGGCTGATGGGGATGGGCGAGCGCCATTACGGCCGCATCCGCGGCCAGGCGCTCGACTGGCTCGGCCGGGTCGAGATCGAGGTGGGCCGGGTCGACGACCCGCCGAGCCAGTTCTCCGGCGGCATGCGCCAGCGGCTTCAGATCGCCCGCAACCTCGTCACACAACCCCGCCTCGTGCTGATGGACGAGCCGACCTCCGGCCTCGACGTCTCGGTCCAGGCCCGGCTGCTCGACCTGATCCGGCGCCTCTCGGCCGAGCTCGGCCTCGCGGTGATCATCGTGACCCACGACCTCGCGGTGGCGCGGCTGCTCTCGCACCGGATCGCCGTGATGCGGGCCGGCCGCGTCATCGAGACCGGCCTGACCGACCGGGTGCTCGACGATCCCGAGCACGCCTACACCCAGCTCCTCGTCTCGTCGGTGCTCGCCGCATGACCGCGCTTCTGACCTTCCGGGACGTCGCCAAGAGCTTCACCCTGCACCTGCGCGGCGGGGTAGTGCTGCCGGTGGTGGGCGATGTCGGCTTCACCGTGGAGCCCGGCGAATGCGTGGTGCTCGGCGGCCCGTCCGGCGCGGGCAAGTCCTCGCTGCTGAAGATGGCCTACGGCAACTATCGCTGCGATGCGGGCGCCATCCTGGTCCGCGATGGCGACGCCGTCATCGATGTGGTCCGCGCCGACCCGCGGGTGGTACTGGCGCTGCGGGCGCGGGTGATCGCCTACGTGTCGCAGTTCCTGCGGGTGATCCCCCGGGTCCCGGCCCTCGACGTGGTCGAGGCCGCCGGCCGCGAGGGCGGCCTCGATGCCGAGGCGGCGCTGGCCCGGGCCAAGGACCTGCTGGCTCGGCTCAACCTGCCCGAACGGCTCTGGGGCCTGCCGCCCGCGACCTTCTCAGGCGGAGAGCAGCAGCGGGTTAACATCGCCCGGGGCCTGATCGCCGACCGGCCGCTCCTGCTGCTGGACGAGCCGACCGCTTCCCTGGACGACCGGAACCGCGCCGTGGTGGCCGAGCTGGTCCGGGAGAAACTGAAGGCCGGGGCCGGCGTGCTCGGCATCTTCCACGACAGCGCCATGCGCGATGCTGTGGCGACCCGGGTGGTCGACGTCACCCATTTCGCGCCGCGAGCCCGGGCAGCCTGAGGACGGACACGATGGACGATTTCATCATCGAGAACGCGACCCTGGTCCTGCCCGACCGGGTGCAGCGCGGCTGGCTCGCGGTGTCCGATGGCGCCATCGCGGAGATCGGCGAGGGCCGGCCGCCCGCACGCGGCCTCGACTTCGGCGGCGACCACCTGATCCCCGGCCTGATCGAGCTGCACACCGACCATCTCGAGAGCCACTACGCACCGCGCCCCAAGGTGCGCTGGCATCCGCTCGGCGCGGTGCTGGCCTACGACGCGCAGATCACCGCCTCGGGCATCACCACGGTGTTCGATTCGCTGCGCGCCGGCAGCGACCCGGACGGCAGCGGCCTCGGTTCCGAGCTGGACCAGCTCGCGGGCGCCATCGCCACGGCGCGGGCCGCGGAGCTGTTCCGGGCCGAGCATTTCACGCATCTGCGCTGCGAATTGCCGTCCCTGGATGTACTCGACACGGTGGTATCCTTCGCGGCCCGCTACTCCGTAGGCCTGATCTCGCTGATGGACCACACCCCGGGCCAGCGGCAGTTCCGCGACATGGAGAAGTACTACACCTACGCCACCCGCGGCGGCCGGCCCATGGACGAGATCCGCGCCAACACCGAGCGCAAGATCCGCGACGGCCGGGACCTCAACGCGAAGAACCGCCCGGCGCTGGTCCAGTTCGCCCACGAGATGAACATCCCCCTGGCGAGCCACGACGACACCACCCTGGCGGATGTCGAACTCGCGGTCGGCGAGGGTGTTCGGCTCGCCGAGTTCCCCACCACCCGGGAGGCGGCCGAGGCCGCGCACGGACAGGGCCTCACCGTGATGATGGGCGCGCCGAACCTGATCCGTGGCGGCTCGCATTCCGGCAACGTCGCCGCCCTGACTCTGGCCGAGGCCGGGCATCTCGACATCCTGTCGTCGGACTACGTGCCGGCGAGCCTGCTGATGGCGGCCTTCCTGCTGCCCGAGCAGGCCCCCGCCATCAGCCTTCCGGCGGCGCTGGCCACCGTGACGGCGAACCCGGCCCGGGCCACCGGGCTGACCGACCGCGGCGCCCTGGCGCCGGGCCTGCGGGCCGATCTCGTGCGGGTGCAGCGCGCCGAGGGTGTGCCGGTGGTCCGCGAGGTCTGGCGCACCGGGCGGCGGGTCGCCTGATGGCGGGCTGCCTCGTCCTCGTGGTCGGCCCGAGCGGGGCCGGCAAGGACACGCTGATCCGGCTGGCGCGGGACGCCCTTGCGGAGGATCCCCGCTACGCCTTCCCACGCCGCCTCGTGACGCGGCCCCCCTCGGCCGACGAGGACAACGACCAGATCGACGAGGCCGCCTTCGCGGCGGGCTGCGCGGCGGGCCGCTTCACCCTGCACTGGCGCGCCCACGGCCTCGGCTACGCCATCCCGGCGGAGGCCCGCCATCTGGCGGCGGATGGCCATGTGGTGGTCTGCAACGTCTCGCGCCGGGTCGTGGCGCCGGCCCGGGACGCCGACCTGCCTGTGAGCGTCGTCGAGATCACGGCGCCGCCCGAGATCCTGATGCGGCGCCTCGCCGCCCGGGGACGGGCCGAGGACGGTGACCTCGCCGCGCGGCTCGCCCGCGAAGTGCCGGTCGCGGCGGATCTGAGGATCATCAACGTGGGTGCGCCGGAGGCAGGGGCCACGCGTCTGGTGGCGCATCTTCGCGTTTGCTGAGCGTGGCCGCAGGGAAGCCCGGTCGCGGAAACGCGTGCCCGCCCGCCCGATCCATGTGGGCTGTCCGGAGACTCGGCGCCCACGTGTCGCTCTGCGCCGACCCATTCCCGGGCGCGGGCAGCGCCCGTTTCCTGCAATCCGTGCCGCTGACGCGGCGCTCGTCGTGCTGGATCCCGGATCAGGTTCCGCTTCGCTCCACCCGTCCGGGAAAGGGGGGCGCGTCCATGGCCCGGGCGCACCGTTCCCGCGCCGTGTGCTCCATCCATCACCGCGACACAATTCAGGGCGCCCCCCTTTCGGGGAGCGCCCTGGATCTGCATGACCCGGAAGCGGTGCTTCCGGGTCGCGGCCGATCGCGTCTCAGTAACCGCCGAACTTGTAGTTGAAGCCGGCGCGGATGATGTCGCCGTCGGTGCGGAAGCGCGAAACGTAGCCGGCATTGGCACCGGCAATCGGGCCGACCAGCACGTTGCGGCTGCCGAGGTCGTAGTGGACGTACTCGGCCTTCACGGTCAGCGCATCGTACTTGATGCCGAGGTAGCGGCCGACCGCGAAGGTGTTCAGGAAGCTGTCGGTCGGCAGGGCGAACTCGATGCCGCCGCCATAGGCATATCCGGTGTCGAAATCATCGTAGCGGCCGGCGAAGTTCAGGGCGCCCGCGCGGGAGAAGAAGTTCGCGTTGTACGAGACGTTGCCGTAGGCCAGACCGCCGAGGCCGTACACCATGACGCGGTCGAAGGCGTAGCCGACGCGGCCCACCAGGGTGCCGAGCCAGTCGGTGCTCTGCCGGAAGGCGCTGATCGCGCCGGTGTTGCCGATGTAGTAGCGGCTCTTGGCGAGGTCGGTCCAGTCGATGCTGTTGGCGATGCCGACGACGAAGCCCGAGCCGGGCGTGAACTGGTAGTTGAAGCCGGCGGTGCCGCCGATGTTGGCGAAGCCGTCATCCGAGATGCGGACCTGCGACGGGCGGGCGCCGGTGGCGATCGCGCTGGCGGTGGCCGGGGCGAGGCCGATCGTGTTGACCCGCTGGCTGTCCGTCAAGGTGTAGGAGGTCTCGAGACCGCCGTAGAAACCCGTCCAGGTGAACACCGGCACGGGCGTGAAGATCGGCGGCGGCGCGGCGCGGCGCGGCAGGTCGGCGGCCGAGGCGGCCGTCGTGACCAGGGCGGTCGCGGCCGTTGCGAGGAGGAGCTTCTTCATCATGATGGCGGGATCCGGGCTCGTGCGATGTTGGCCGCAGTTAAGCTCGGCCGCACAAATCCCGCTATGACCTCTGTGCCACAGTGTGGCGCGAAAGCGTCCTTTGAATTTCCGAAGATTGATCATTCGACGTTCAAAAGGCGCTGCTGCTGATTGACAGTTGGGGCGGCCGCAACGCACCGCCGCGCGCCGGAGCTTGATCCAGGGCGGCCGAGCCTCTAAGCGAACCGCGTTTTGCGCCCCTGTCCGAGTTCGGGGCGGCCGATCAGGATCCGGGGCCCCGAGGCGGTCCCCGCCGCAGGAATGGGAATCATGGGCAAGGAAAAGTTCTCCCGCACCAAGCCGCACTGCAACATCGGGACGATTGGGCACGTGGATCATGGCAAGACGTCTCTGACGGCCGCGATCACGAAGGTGCTGGCCGAGACGGGCGGGGCGACGTTCACGGCCTA
>NZ_JAKSYM010000249.1 GCF_022829545.1 Methylobacterium sp. J-030
TGAGATCGGTGACCACGAGGCCGGGCGCATAGACCGTCCAACGCCCGTCGTTGTCCTGAGACATCCGGATGTCGATCAAGGGAAACCTCCCTGCCTCCGTAAAGGCGCAAGACGGTACACGGAGCGTAGTTCCCACGCCGACTCGCGCCCGGCTTCCCGGCGCCGAATCTTCACATCCCGAATCCCGGCACGGGACCGGCTGCCCGCAGCTCTGGCACGCCCCAGTAACCGCCGCCTGCCATCCTGCCGGGGAACCGCGTTGCGTATCGGCTCGGTTCACACGCTGGTGAGATCGGACGCTCCCCCGCCCGTGAGCAGATCGGGGCGGGGCCCAGCGAGCACGCAAAGGCGGGATAGGTTGGCAGGCGGGAGCTTGCGCATCAGCGCTGCACCGCCTCGATGTCGTCCTCGTAGATCGAGTCCGGTTGGCAGGCGTGCCACTCCATCTTCTCCTCGCTCTGCCCCTTACGGCCGAAGCAGTAGCCGGCCTGGGCCAAGCGACCGCTGAGCCGATCTCGGAGGCGGCACTGCTCTCGGGTGACGGCGGGATCGCCGGAGCCTTCGCAGGCCTGCGTGGCTTTCAGCTCCGCGGTCAGGAGTTCAGGGACGGTCGGCAGCTGTTGCTGAGCCTGCGCTCCACCTGCAGCGGCGACGAGAACGAGGGCGGCGATGGCTATGCGCATCCCCGCAGGATAGCCATCGGATTGGTGGTGTCGAGTTCGCAGAGCCTCTGGGCCCGGGCCTACGCGATCGCGGCCATCGGCGGGCAGGCGTGTATGGCGTCTCGTTTCACGACGCCGTGCAGAACCACGGGTGGTAGATGGCGAGGCGGATACAGCTTAAGCCTCGGAGGCCGGGTTTAATGCAGTTGCAGCGTCTGCAGCGCCTTGCGCACCAACCGTTCGCCACACGGTTTGGCGATGAAGTGCGCCTCGCCCGGCAAGAGAGCCGCCTCGTTCGGCGTACATCCAGAGCAGACGATGATCCGCGTGTCCGGCCATCGCGCGCGGACTGCATGCGCCAAATCACAGCCGTCCATCGCGCCAGGCATGTTCACGTCGGTGTAGAGGAGCGCCACACCATCATGGGCCTCCAGATGCTGTAACGCCCCGTGCGCGTGCTCAGCTTCCAGCACCTCGAAGCCCATCTTTGTCAGCATGTCGGCCGCCACGAGACGAGCGAACTCGTCATCTTCGGCAAGGACTGCGAGGGGGCGAGGCGGTGACATGGATTGATGAATGCGGTCGCCCGTATCGCGTTTCAGCGTGGCCGCAGATTTTTCGATCTCTCGCCCCACCGGCAGCGACGGAGAGAGCGAGGGCGGCGAGGGCTATACGCACGGGAGAAGCTAGCTGCTGGGATGGCGGTGTCGAGTTAGAAGCGCCCAAAGGTCCGTGCCTCTGCAATGGCAGCGGACAGCGGGCGGCCGTGACCCGGCAACTTCGTCGTCGACATCGTGGAGAACCACGGGCGGCAGAGGGCGAAGGCGGAATAGATCAACCTCCACCACCGCCACCTCCACCGGTCCCAGGACCACCGAGATTGCCGTCCTTGTTCGGCGTGTTCCAGTGAATGATGCCGTCATCAGGAGGCCGTAGCGTTGTGGTCGCCGGTCGCGGGTATCCGTATTGCGGCGCTTCGATCGTTGGTCGAGGAGCCGCCCTATAGATGCGCCTTCGCTGCGCGACAGCTGTGGTGCTCACGCTGACGATGAGCGCTACCACGAGCCATCTGATCAGCGCGGTTCTCATGATCATCTTGCGTCGTGCAGAGCGTGCCCCCCCGTCGGCTGCGAGGGCTGTGCGCATCACGCCGGCGGAGATTTAAGCAGCCGCAGAAGGATTTGGCCGACCACGACCAAGGCAGCGCCTCCGCCGAGCGCCTGTGCGCCAGCGGTCAGCCAAGATTGCGCCAGTTTTGCGTTTTCGGGTGATCCGTAGAATGCTACATACATTAGGAACGTGAGGATGATCACGCCGACGGCCGCACCGGTGAACACGATGCGCGTGAAAAGGGACAGCCGTCGCTTCTCGCGACGCTCCTCCCCTTCCATTCGACTCGTGGCGAATTCAAATTCGCGAGCGTTCTGGGCAACCTGCGCAGAGATCATTTCGCGAACCACTTCCGTCCGGCGGTTAGAGCTATCAATCCGAGCGCGCTCGATGGCCATGAGTTCACGAAACTGGACGCCCTCCAGGTCGTGGCTCTGGCTGTTGGTGCTCGGATTATAGGGAACGGGAACAGCCGCTGGGCGCGGCTGGTCGTCACCCTCAGTCATTGAATGAGGCGCCGCCGAAACCGAAGCCGTTCATGAACCCAGGCATGGGCGTTCCATCGAGTGCCATGTCGAGGATAAATTCCGCCGGCAGACTGCGGACCACGAAACGCCCATATGCAGAGCGCGTGACGTTCGTGATGTAGCCTTCCAGGTTGGGCTGACACTTACGTCGCGTGGCTTCCTGGAGCGCTTCGCGGTAGGTGTCGTGATAAGACTCGACGGTTGCAGATGCAGCCTCCGGTCTCGGATGGGTCTGCACGGGCATAAGGTCCCCTATGGCGCGTCCGGGCCGGATCATCGGAATGATGGCGGCGCCCGGAGTTAAGGCACGGTTACATATTCAACCCGACTCGGGCAACAAGTGTCCTGTCGCACATGAAGCGGGTATGCCTTCTACCGAAAGCCCTTCCAGGCGCATCACACGAATGGATGATTTTGACCGGTTCATTCGCTGCGGTGAGGATACTCCGTAGCCTTCCGCAGCCGCACCCCCGGCCCCTCGCCGTTCTCCTCAATGAAGATGACGACGACGGCTTCCAGAGCGGAAAGGCTTAGAAGAGCGCCACGAGCGCAACGCCGGCTACCATCAGGAGGCCGCCCAGAACACGCCAAAGGCTGGCCGGGTGCTCCTCGAAGCCCACCCACCCGAAATGGTCTAGCAGGATCGAAGTCACGACGCCTGCGGTGACCAAGAGGCCGAGGAACACCCCGGCTCCGACTTGGCGGGCGATCAGCAGTTGGGTGATCACGATCCCGCCACCCAAGATACCGCCACCCCAGGCCCACCATGGCACCTGTGACAACTCCTGCAGCGTTGGCCAAGCCAAGCGACGGGACACAAGGCCAGCGGCCAAGACGGTCAACGCCGTGCCGATCCCGACGACCAGACCGGCGACAAGGGGCTGGGAAAAGCTTCTGGCCAACGTGCTGTTCTGACCGGGCTGGATGGCATTCGCGATCCCGGCGATAAGAACGGCGCCGTAGAGGTACCACATGGTCGAGATCCGATCGGTGGGATCTCCCTAGGTAGGGCGTTCAGTGCCTCTTCCACGAGGGGGGGGATGATGTCAGGAGCGGTACCGCCCCACCTCAAGGCCCTTGAGCGGTACGCCCATCCTGAACCGGTCGTACTTTCGGCCGAGGGCGTCGAGGTAAGCGCCGGCCACTACCGAGGCGGCAGGGCGATTCTTATCGGCCACGACGTGCAGTAATCGCGGCTGGAAGACAGCGTCAGTCTCGGGATCGCTCACACCCTGTTCAATAGTGCAACGAGCACACACGCGAGAAGGCCCGCACCGAGGACTACGAGAGGAGCGTACTCAACGCCTTCGTCAGTGAGAAGCTGCAAACCAGCCACAGCTACGACCGCGACACCTATGACGGTCGCGGCCCGGCCGAGGCTCATCTCATGAGGCCCTTCGCCTTTAGGTGCTCGGTGAGGGGCATCACGGCACCTCTTCCAGCGCTGATCCGCGAACACAGTGCCAGCACGGACTCTCCGGATCAACGCAAGCGCCAACTGGTTGCAGAGGGTCGGAATATACGCGAGCCGGCCGCGGCCTTCTCGTTCTCGCTAAAGCTCGTGAACGGCACGAGGCAGCGGTGCTCGGGAGAAAGCCAGCGGCGCCAGTGCGGCGACGCAGTGTTGCGCACGTTCGTGACGCCCGGATAGACCTTCTTGCCCTTCAGCGCGAAGGCAGGCGACGGCATGCCCCAGCGCATCATCGACAGGGCGCGGGCGCCCTCGCGCATGCGGATCACGGGAGCCGCGGTGTTCGGGAAGATGCCGGGCAACGGTGGCAGGTTGCCGGTATCGTCGTACTCGACGCCGAACGCTTTGCCGATCTCAGTCTGCGAGCGGATCAGGCTGTAGAGGTTGCACATACAGCAGGCTCGCCAGGGACGCGAGATGCCAAATGCTGCCCCCGCTGCTCGATCTGATCACGGCCTGGCGAGGCTCAATGCCGTTCCTTACGGCGATGGTGCCAGTACGCAACACCGTCTGAACGGTAGGATAAGCGATGGCGGTTAGTCGAGGTTCAACAGCGACCTATGCCTGCATCCCAGATCGGGATGCCCCCGCATCTCCGAGTGGCGATGCGGCTCAGCTCAGGGCATCTGGGTGAGGGGTCGAGGTTCCTGAGAACCCCCTCCCGTTGAACGGACACCCCTCGTGTCCCTTGCGATGCATCAAGCCCAGACGGCTTGTTCCCTCGTAGGTGCCGAAAATGTAGACGGGTCCGTGACAAGCGCAACAGCGTTTAGGTTCGGACCGATGTTGATTATGGGCTTGGGCGATGGTGAGCGTCTGCCAGTCGCCCGCAACCTGGATCTGACACGTCAAGGGCTGCGCTGGTTTCATCGCTGGACTGTTACTTACAAACCCGTCCGGACTGAGGCCAGGATCGCCCTGGCCGACCCAGCTGATTTGGGAGGAAGCAGTTTGGCTACCCTCTCACGGACGGGGCTGCGGCTCCCCAGATAAGAGATATGATCACCTTCAAGCCGAACCCCCACAAGCTGCAGGTCACACTATCCTCAAAGGAGCCGGGTCGGTTCGATTGGTCGATTACCTGCGACGGTGTCATGGTTCGCCAGTCGGCTCGCTCCTTTGGCTCAGAGGGGGCGTCTGAGGCAAACGGCGACGCGGCGTTTCGGGAGATCACATCGCGTTGGCAGAACGCGCGATAGGTGTCGCCCTTGTCCGTCGGTAACGATTCTTCGTCCTATAGAGCCCTCGCGTAGCCTGGAAGGAGGTCGATCGCCTGCGCTGTGGCCTGGGAGAGGCGTACCTCGGTCAAGGTGACCTCGGCACCTGCCCTGACTGCATCCTTGACGATCTGGATCCCGCGTTCCGGATCCTCGGCCAGGACCGCATAGAACAGGGTGAGTAGCTGCTCCGGCGCATCCTCATCCGGACATGCGACTTTGACGATGTAGGCGGTCTGATTGGGCTCTATCATCGATGGAGCCTACACCCGACACGCTCTGCAACGAAGGCACGACTGACCAGTCGGACCGTCGAGAGGCGCTTGGTGTCGAAAGCGACGTGCCCGCGGTAGCGAGCAATGATGGTTTCGGGCGAGCCGCCGAACATCAGCGTCGTCGTGGCCTCGCCAGCGGCGTGAACCTTCTCGACCACCATGGATTGCGCCTTGGCCAGCCATTCGGCCCCGCCCCAGGCCGATCGAACCAACCTGAGTTCGATGACCCGCTGAGCCTCGATCGCCAGAATAAACGAAGAGAGGAAGAGTTTGTACATAGAACCTTCGCACCATTTGAACAAAATTACAGTCCAGCCCGATCAAAAATTACAAAAATTTCTCATCAACATGTGTTGGATTTTGCTATCAATGTTTCAGTCGATTGCCCTTGAGGTCGCAGGTCAGAACTTTCGGACCTAGCCATATGTTTCTTGTTCATGTTCGCGATAGCGCGGACAAGCGAGGTTCATGAGTGTCAGAGCAGACATCCGGTCAAGATAGCCGCCAGGGCAAGCGCGGCAGGCCGGCCCTCTACGTCCTGATCGTCAGTGTCGGCCTGATGCTGATATCCCTGACCGGGTTGATGATCTGGCAGGGCGCGAGTTCGCCACCAGACTATGCGAGCCAGAGCCAGGCAGCATCACGCAAGCAGATCACCGGCTCGGAGACCGGCAGATCAGACGCCGCGTCATCGGCCAACAGCAGCGGGGTGCCTGGGGGAAATCCGGCATATCCTCAGCCAGCCGTGCGCAGGGCCAACCCATGAGCGCGATCAACGATCCGTTCGAAGCGGCAGTGCTTCAACGTGCGCAGCAGAATTTCCTCGACAGAGGTCCGGGCAACCGGATGTGGGCAGATCCCTCCCCGGTGAAGGGGTCTCTGTTGAATCTGTGCTTTACTCTGAACCCAGCTGAACGCGCCGCGTTTATTGCCCTCGCAAGGGTCGAGATCGAGAACGAGACGAGCCAGCCCACCCAGGCGGGGGCAGCTAAGCCCCGAACGATTGTAGAACCATGACTTCCGGCATCAATGCACTGTATGAGAGCCACAGCGGCGCGCAGGCGGCGATGGCTACGCTGGTTGCGGCCGGCATCCCCAACGCGGCGATCCGGTTCGTCGTTGGCTCTCTTACCTCTAAGGCTGGCAGTGTCGAGACGAGAGACCCGTATCTCGACAACGACACGCTACGACGCACGCTCAATGAAATCGGCCTACCCCAGGCGGCGTGGGCTACCTATTGCGCGAAGCTGACCGCCGGCGGGGTGATGCTGAACCTAGTAGTCGACGATGCGGAACGGGAGCGCGTATTAGCGATCCTGAATGATCACGGTTCGATCGACCCGACGCAACGCGTCGCGATCTGGCGTGACGAGGGCTGGGGCGGGACATCGCCGGTTTCGACCGAGGGCTGGGGCGGCTACTCCGCCACTTCGACTGGTGGAAAGAACATCACCGACAGTCAGGTTTGATCCAATGGCGAACGCTCTTACGACATCCGAGACGACCGACCTCGACGCCGTGCGGCGTTACGCGGTGAGCGTGATCGCGCAGTCAGAAGGCGAGGACCTGCAGATGAAGGCGGTCACCCTAGCGCTGCTCGGCGGGATCATGTGGCGCAGCAAGCCAGGATCGACCGAGATGACGCAGGATGGTGACAGCGCCAACGCCGTCCTCTCGACGACGCTCGGAGGCCGCCACCTAATATTCTCGTATGAGCAGCAGACCGAGTCGATCGTGATGCGCGAGGGCCGGGTCGATGGCCCCATCCTGCACAACTTCTGCAACCGGACGCTGATTGGAGATTTCGAGCGGGCCTTCAGTGCTCTATGGCGCTGAGGAAGCACGATCCGATTTCGTTTATCTGAATGCTTGTTGCTCAGACTTGCGAAGCAGAGATGGATGGCAAGTGGCGCTTGGTCAGCCTCACCGAGGCCGTGAGCCGCTATGCGATAGCTATAAAGCGTTGTCCCGCGCCACGGGCGCGTCTCGATCAACGGCGCCTACTGCGGCCCTAGTTTCAGCAAGACGATGATGCACAGGAAGGCTCACAGCAGCTGCCCAGTGAAGCCTGACACGTATTGCGGCACGCCGTCGCCTATCCTCAAGCGCTTGCCTGATGGCTGGGCCCCTGCCGCCCGATTTGATCATGGGCGGGCAGGGGTGTCTATCTCACTGGCGAGAGCCGATACGCGATGCGGCTCGGGATACAGGATGCCAGCGCCCGGTTAGCCGAAGAGCTATGACGAGAGCCGGCGGTGGTCCCGGATTGGGAAGAGCCAGGCGCTATTCAGATTGGCGGCGCTCTCCTTGCCGGTGCGCCGGTCGGCCTCGACGGCTTAGGAGATCTCCAGTCGCTCGAAGAGATTGTGCATCCAATTGCGCGCGTGAAAGTTGATCTGGAGGACCTAGCAGTCGTTGGTCCATAAGGATTTCGCCATGCCTGCTAATATAGCAGTTTTACCTGAAGACGTTCAGAGTTTTGCTTCACTTGCACGAGCTAAGATTGACAAGCGACTCGCTCAGATCCCAGAGAGAACGAGACCAAAATTTTGGGCCATCATCGCGAATGTCTATGGTCGAGGTCTTACAAGAGACGCGGTGCCTGCAAACCTTCTCCAAGCGCCGCCCAAGATCGCTCTCGACTTCGTATCTGCCGCCAAGCTGATCACGGCTACCCCATGCGATTAGAGCGCAACGAGCGCGGCGACTGGATGCTCGATCCCGAGCAGCTCCACTCCCGGCTCATGATCAATCCAGGCTTGATGCGGCAGAAGATGAGGCTCGGCCTTGTCACCAGCCGGATCGAGAAAGGCGTCGATGCAGATGTTGGCAGGTCGCGCGTAACAATAAAAGTTGCCAAATCGACATGGGAAGGCATATTTGATGAGGAAGGATACTTGTTTAATGAAAGTATTATATAGTTTTATTTGCACCCAATGTTCGAGGCCACAGTGAGAGCGCAGCTATACCAATCCCGACTGCGCGTTCTTGACCTCCAGTCCTCCGCCTCCATGCAACCCGAGGGCAACCTGCCGAGATGCGCTACGCTGTCGCCGCATGACCTGATCACGGGTCGGCGGGAGAGATCGTCGATCTCACCGGATATAGCGGCGCTCTAGCGGGCGCCCCTTTTCAGTACCCCTCCGTTCTCTTCAATGAAGATGGCGCCGGCGATCTAGCGGGCAGCCTTAGTCACCCTACTCGGCGGCGAGGGATGCATCGGCCTCGCGTTCGACGAACCCACGTGCGGCCACCAGGAGAGCCTCGCGGTTCTGCGGATCTCGGATCGCCTGCCAAAGGCGAAGCAGTTCGGCTGCTTCCAAAGCATCAGACTTGAGGGGAGCGTCCCCGAAGAATGCTTCGACCGGCACTTCAAGAGCCTGAGCTAGCCGCTGCAGTTGAGCCCCAGCTGTCTCGGTATGAGCCACGGGCCGAGTGTCATTCGGCATTCCTATGCGCTCCATCGGTGCTGCAACCGAGCAGGCTTAATGCACGCCTGAATTGCAGACCACATGATAGTGCGTAACCGTGCCATGCGGATTACGAGCGCATGGCACACCCGTAAAACTACCGGTTGTAAAAATTCATCAGCGCCTCAAAAGCCGTCCGGAGACGTACTGAAGACGGAACCGATGACTGAGGATACGGGCACCCAGGCAATGCTAGATGCCTGTATCGCCGCCTACGAGGCCGTCAAAAAGTATGGCACGAGCGAGATGCAATTGGCTGCCCGCATTCTCCTACAGCTGATCGGCGAGCACATTGCTCGTGAGGTCCCACCGCTGACTGCTGAAGCCAGCAATGAGAACTTCACCTAGCGCCGCACGATCAAAGTGACCCGCCTTCAGCGCCTCTTCCACGAGGCGGCGGGTGGGGTCAGTGGATCGTAGATCTTAGCGGTACCACGAACGCTGCCATGCCCTCTTCCTCTACTGCCTTGTTGAGGGCGTCGATGGCGTCTTGTGGGGTTGGAAACGGGTCATCCCAAGCGGTTGAGCTACCCTCATGGTCTAGCACCTCCAACTGCCAAGGGTCGTCGGTCCCGGCAAAGCGGTAGATCTTGACCTCGACCGTCACGCCGTCGCGTGTGAAGTGGCCTGAAAGCGGGGAGCACTCAAGCTCACGCTCCTTGGTCTTCACGATCGCCTCTGTCAATTCGCCACATTAGAGTTCCGAGCGCCCGGTCGGATCCTTATTCGGCGAGACAGCTGCTGGATCTTGAGTTTCGCATCTCGCGCCGTCCGCAACGTCTTAAGGCGCACAGTTCGCTCGTCGAAATCCACCCGGCCAGCTTCTATTTCATCGCGAATGGTTTGAGAATTCGCCTCTGCGATCGCCTCTCTAGAGGCTGGCGTCACGAGTTGCCCGCGAAGATTGTACGGAATATCGGACATCGCCCAAACCTCGCTATCATCTGAATTAAACAGATGGTGCTCAGCTGATCGTTTTACGACCGCTGCATTTTTAAAGATTTTTCGGTCGAGCGACTGACGGCTAGCCCACGATCACCGAGCCGTCGATCTGATTGATCGACACGACGCGCGGACCACGAACGTCCGGATCCCTCTGTTCCCAGACCGACAGCACAGCATTGGCTGCCTCAATGACCACTCCCGGTGAGCCATTGCCGATCTGAGGACGGATCGCCTCGACGAGTCGCGTCAGGATCGTCTGCTCCTCAAGCGGGTGAGCCGGCAACGTCGCCTGCCGACAGAACGCGGCGTAGACGTTCTCGGCGATCACACGGGCGACTCGGTCGGAAGCAGGCGTATCGCTCATTTCAGATAGCCCTTCGCCTTCAGGTGCTCAGTGAGGAGGATCGCAGCGCCACGCATGTCACGGCTTCTTCGGGTCAGCCGCGGCAGCATCTCGTTCAAGGCGCGCAGCCTTTAGCCGAGCGGTCTTTTGATCCGCATCGCTGACGCTTGGCTCAACGGGTATCTTACCGCCAGGATGAACCTGGGTTTTGGCAAAATCCGCCTCGGCCCGCGTTCGCTCTTTGCTGTGGTTGTCAGCCATAGGCCGCTCCTCAATTCACGCCCTCTGGATCCTCACGGTGCCGCACGTAGCCCTGACCAGTGAGCCAGTCCGTGAGCGCGTGACGGATCGCTTCAGGGCGTGAGGGCTTCGGATCGGGCTGAGCTGCGATCCAGGCATCGAGGGGCAATAGGCTGTCTGGCTGCAGCCGTACCTGAATAGGCACGCCTTGACCGGTCGGTTTGGGACCGCGTCGTTTCTTTGGTTGCAAAGTTTCTTGCGTCGCCATGAGAACCATGGTACCAAAGAAACGGCCCGACAGGAAGGTGAGATTTCCGGCCGGGCCTGACCACGCAACGCTGTCGAGAGATACCGTCACATGGCTATCCACCACCCTACACCGCCCCTCAGCGGCGGTGAACGCCCGCGCTTACCTTCAACACAGGTAGGACCGGTCACACAGGCCATCCGCGCGATGCGGGCTGCCGATCCGGTCAAAGCGGACACCGTGTCCGTTTTCCCGAGCCGCACGGCGCAGTTCACCCATGGCATCCGCGCCCTGTCCCGCCCCGAGGTCGAGGATCTGATCGGCGGCCTGATCGACCTCCTCGACGCCATGGACGGCGACGCGGACCGCGAGCCCGAGGTGCTGGACGCCTCGGCTGTCGAATGGACCGGCCGCGGCGCTCACCGCTTCAACGTGGGAGAAGCGGCATGAGCACTCCTACCCCCAATACCCCCCTCGCGCGCGACATGAGCGACGCCGAGATTGCGGCTGTGGACTTCACTCCTTGGAACCGCGACGGCGCATGCCCGGTCCCGACGGCCTGCCAGTTCGACGAAATGAAGAAGGTCGCACCATGGCTGCGGATCGGCTTCCTCTTCATGACGCTCGACAGGGAGCGCTTGGCCGACGCTCTCGCGGAGATGTCTGAGGACGACCTCGACAGTTTGGAGGATGTGGTCAGAACCACCCAGCGCAATTGCCGAGCGCTGGCCGATATGTGCGACGGGCTCGATGGTCGGATGATGATCGCCTACGCCGTCCTGGTGCAGCGCAAAGCCGCGCAAGGAGGCCAGGCATGAGCATCGCCTCCACCCGCCGCGCTGCGCTCGGCGCCATCCTCGCCGCCCCGCTGACATCCATGCCGGCGGCTGCCTGGACAGCAGAAACTGGCAGCGACCTGCCGGACCACGAGGTCCAGTTCCTCGCCCTGATCCCACAGCTTCGTACGCTGGTCCCGCCCATCGAACACGCCAAGGCGTCCGCCAGGGCTCTGTACGAGCACGGCGATCGCAGTGCCGGAGAGCATCCCGGTTGGGGCGATCCCCCAGCTGCGAAGGCTTGGCGGCTGCGAGCTGAGGCAGCCCGGGACCGTAACGGCTACCACGAAGCCTGGGAGGCATGGGCCAAGCTTACCGATGCTGTCGACAAGCTCGTCACCGACTTCATGACCGAGCGCATGACCACGCTGCCGGCCATCAGCTGGAAAGCCCGGGTCGCCGACCTGCTGGACTGCTGGGAGGAGCAGGCCGGCTACGATCTTGCGGCGTGGGCACGGGAGGACGCGCTATGCGCCTGATCCTCGGTTTCCTCGCCCTCGCGCAACTGCGCCTCGCCCGCCTCGACCATGCGCGAGGCGACATGCTGATGGACGACGCCGAAGCGGCCCTAAACCGGGCTCGCGAACGCATCGCTCGCGGCCATCGTCTCGCTGATCGCGCCGGCCAACCGCTGGCACGATTGGTCGCACGCCGCTGATACCCCGGCCCGGCCGCTCGCGCTGTCGAGTTTCCGACAAGTTGTCGGATACTGCTCTGAGCCTGGCCGGGCCTCACGACAGCCCTCGGCGCAATTCCGTACCGGTAAGGGGGTGGTGAAACGCCACCCCATCCGCCAGTCCCCAGATCCGGGGAGCGCAAATGCGAAACGGTTTCGCTTTTGAGAAACGGAAACGGTTTCCGTTTTGCCGAGCCGGATCTCATCATCCACGCCCACTCCGACAGCTGAGGGGCAAATCTGCGAGCGGGCGTGGATCGTCAGCGGGACCGTCTCAGCCCGCCGGCGCAGTCGACTCTAATCGGTCGGCCTTACGGAATGGTGTCTGCCTACCACGAACGCCCCTCGCGCATCTGGTGCGGGCGGTTAACTCCACCGCGGTCCAATGAGGTTTATTGGACAACGCTTGGACATGACAATGGCGATAGTTCGCTAAGCAACTGTCACAATTTCTGTTCTAGTTCGCGGCACTCACCCAGTTGCTGCCGTCATAGGGCGAGAGCACCGCGTCGAGGCGGGCGTTGCCGTAATAGGCCGAGAGCAGGTTATCCATCCGGGCCTGGGCGGTGGCCGGATCCCAGCGCAGGGTCGAGACCTTGTCCATGCCGAACTGGCCCGAGCGCACCACGAGCGTCTTCGCGTCGATGTACGGCTTCAGCACCGACAGGGCGCCGTCGTAGAAAAAGTATGCGTTATTGTCGTCAGGCGAGCCGCCGAACAGCTCGATATTGAACGGCCCCTTGCCGTCCTTCAGGCCCAGCGCATCGACGATCGAGGTCGCCTGCTGCACGCCGACCTTATAGTTGTCGAACGTGGCGTAATAATCAACGTTCGGCGTTCCCTTGATCAGGCGATCATAGGCGATGACCTTCACGCCGCTTGCTGCAGCCTTCGACAGCACGTCGCCCAACGTCGTCCCGTCGATCGAGGCGATCACCAGGATTTTCGCGCCCTTCGTGAGCATGTTCTCGATCTGGGCGAGCTGGGTCGGGATGTCGTCGTCGGCGTATTGCAGATCCGGCTTGTAGCCCTTGGCCTGAAGAAGCCTCGCGATGTTGCTCCCGTCATCGATCCAGCGCTGCGACGACTTCGTCGGCATGGCGACGCCGATCGGATCACCGCCCGCGGCCTGGGCCGGCGAGAGAGTACCGCCCGTGAGCGCGACGCCGAGAATCAGCTTGCGTAACAGTTGCTTGGCGAACATGGCTCCCCCCATTGACCTAAGCGTCGGCTGTTCCGAAATATTCTGTGCCCACCGCCACTTCGTTGTGCTTATATCTGCAAATATCTCTGATCGTATTCCGTCATATATCAGATAATTACGCAGCACATATCGTCTATATTTGGACCAAATACTGGAAGCAGATACATCTTTTATGGTGAAGCGGTAGATTCTTATTGAACGCGCGCAGCTTTTGTTGAAAAATGCTCGCACAGTCGAGGCCGAGGCGGCGGAGTTCCTCTCTCAGCGCGGGATCGGGTTCAGCCCCGCCCGATCTTCGTTACACGATTTGTATGAGTTATAGAACGGGACGTCAATCGTCCGCTCGCACGCGGGCTGCGCCGCGCCGACCCTTGCACACCGTCAAATGAAGGTCGGGATCGGTCTAAGGCTCAGCCGCGGCCGACGAACGGCATCTTGGTGGCCATGATGGTCATGAACTGCACGTTGGCGTCGAGCGGCAGGCTCGCCATGCTGAGCACCGCTTGGCCGACATGGGCCGGATCCATCACCGCCTCGGCCCGCAGCGAGCCGTCCGCCTGGGGGACGCCGGCCTTCATCTTGCCGCCCATGGGCGTGTCGGCGTTGCCGATGTCGATCTGCCCGCAGGCGATGTCGTAGGCGCGCCCGTCCAGCGAGGTCGCCTTGGTCAGGCCCGTCACCGCGTGCTTGGTCGCCGTGTAGGCGATCGAGTTCGGCCGGGGGGCGTGGGCCGAGATCGAGCCGTTGTTGATGATCCGGCCGCCGCGGGGATCCTGATCGCGCATGATCCGGAAGGCGTGCTGGGTACACAGGAACAGGGCGGTCAGGTTTGTGTCGATCACTTGGCGCCAGGTCTCCAGCGGCAGGTCCTCCAGGGGCACCGCCGGCGCGCCGATCCCGGCATTGTTGAACAGCAGGTCGAGGCGGCCGAACTGCGCCCGGGTCCGGGCGAACAGGTCGGCGATCGAATCGGGGTCGGTGACGTCGGTCGGCACCGCGAGCGACCGGTCGCCGCCGATCTCGGCCGCGACCGCTTCGAGGGGCCCCGGCCGCCGGCCCGACAGCACGACGCGCCACCCGGCCCCGGCGAGCGCCAGGGCGGCGGCTCGGCCAACGCCGGTCCCGGCTCCGGTCACGATCGCGATTCGATCAGCCCCCGACATGCAAGCCTCCCGCTTCTTGTTCGGGAAGCCTGTACCGGATGGCGATGCCCGCGCGAAGGGATCAGCCTTTCAGAAGCGGCACGTGGTCACGCGCCGGCGATACGTGCGACGGATCGGAACCGGCGCACGACGCCCGTGTTGTGAGCCGCGTCGTCTTGACCCCGCGGGGCGACGGCCTCCTTTCGGGCTGCGGCAGCGCACGGCGACCCAATGAGCCGACGGAAGGACCGGAAGGATGCGACGATGGCCGGGGGCCGATCGGCCGGAGGTGATCGAGGGAGCGGAGCAGGCTTGAGCGCGCCGGAGATCCCGTTCCTGGCTGGGCTCGACCCGGCCGCCGCCGAGGCGGTGCGCGCCCGGATGGAGCCGGTGACGATCCCGGCGGGAAAGATCCTGTTCGAGCAGGGTGCCACCGGGGACGCGCTCTACACGCTCGTGTCCGGCGTCGTCGGCGTCTCCGCCCGGGACCACACCGGCATGCCGACCCGGATCGCGCGCCTGCGCCCGCCGGAGATTTTCGGGGAGATGGCGCTGCTGTCCGATGCCCCGCGGGCGGCGACCGTGATCGCCCTGCGCGACGCGCACCTGCTGCAGCTCACCCGCGCGGCCTTCGAGGCGGTGATCGCCGAGCATCCGCGCACGCTGCTCTACTTCGCCCGCATGCTCGCCGACCGCCTGCGTCACATCTACGACGGCTATTCGGTGCATCATGCCCCACGAGTCTTCACGATCCTGGCGGTGACGGACGGGCCCGATCCGGCGCACCTCGCCCATCGGCTCGCCGCCGCCTTCGACGCCCTGCTTCCGGGTGAGACGGGCTGCCTGACGGACTGGCCGGAGGGCGCCGACGAGGCGTGGTTCCAGGCCTACGAGGCACAGCACGCGCGCACGATCTTCGCGGCCCGGCAGATCGACTGCCCGTGGTGCCGGTTGAGCCAGCGTCGGGGTGATCACGTGCTGCTGCTGGCAGAGCCGGGCGCCCCGCCGCGGCCGGGAGCGGCAGAGTATCTGGAGCGAGTACGCTCCGACTGGATCCGCATGGATTTCGTCGTCCGGCAGGATCCCGGAGCACGACGCCCGAAACCTCTGCATCCGGCGGTCGCCGCGCTGCCCGCTTCCCTGCGGATCCAGCTCCGCGACGGCAGCACGGGGGATCTGCACCGCCTCGCCCGGCTCGCCAGCGGCGCGGCCCGGGGCCTCGTGCTCGGCGGTGGCGGTGCCCGGGGGCTCGCGCATCTCGGGGTCTTGAGGGCCCTCGACGAGGTGTCGTGCGCCCCGGATTTCGTCGGCGGCACCAGCATGGGGGCGATCATCGCGGCGAGCCTCGCCATGGGCTGGAGCCTCGCCGAGATCCGGGCACAGACCGAGGCCTTCTTCGCCACCGACAACCCGATCAACGATTACACGCTGCCGCTCCATGCCCTCACCCGGGGTGCCAAGGTCGATGCCGGCCTTGCCGCCCGCTACGGCGGCGCGCGCATCGAGGATCTGTGGCTGCCGTTCTTCTGCGTCTCGTCGAACCTCACCACCGGCAACACGATGGTCCACCGGTCCGGCGACCTTACGCAGGCCCTGCGGGCCAGCATCGCCATTCCCGGCCTGCTGCCGCCGGTGCTCTGCGACGAGGGCGTGCTGGTCGATGGCGGCATGATGAACAACCTCCCGGCCGACGTCGCGGCCGACCTGGAGCGCGGACCGGTCCTCGCCGTCGATGTCGGCAGCGACCGGGCCTTCCAAGACATGCCCACGCGCGGCTGGACCGGGCGCCTCGTGCGCAAGCTGATCGGCTCGCCGCTGGCGATGCCGGGGCTGGCGCCGCTGCTGCTGCGCGCCGCCACGGTCTCGAGCGACGCGCAGAGCCTGATGGCGGCGACCCACGCCACCGCGGTGCTCAAGCCGCAGCTCGCCGGGATCGATCTGCGGGCGTGGTCGCGGTTCCGAGAATCGGCCGAACTCGGCTACCAGGAGACCCGCGCCAGCCTCGAGGCCGGCACCCTCGCGCGCTGGCTCGACCCGGTGCGCTGAGATGTCCGCGTGTGGCAGCGCACAAGAGCCCGAGGGACCCCTGTAACCCCAGCCGCCCGGCAACGATCTCCCTGACAGGTTCGCCCGTGGAGTTTATCGCCGTGACCCAAACGACAACGACCGAACCCGTCCGGAGCCCGTCCGCCTCCGATCCGACCCGGGGCCTCCTCGAGGGGGCGGCCTTCGTCCTGCTCTGCCTCTGGACCCGGACCACGCCGGTTCGCCTGCGCGATCAGCTCTCGCCAGAAGTCGGCAGCTGCGCCACCCTGGGCTTCTGACGGTCTCGCGGGGCGCGTCCGGACGGAGCAAGGATGCCGATGGACGTTGCGGGTGTGACCTTCCGGCGAATCAAACTGCCGGAGCTCGGCCTGCACGTGGCCGAGGCCGGCCCCGAAGCGGGCGCACCGACCATCCTCCTGCACGGCTTCCCGGAATTTTGGTACGGCTGGCGCCACCAGATCGGCCCGCTCGCCGCGGCGGGCTTGCGGGTCGTGGCGCCGGATCAGCGCGGCTACGGCCTCAGCGACAAGCCCGGCGGCCTCGACGCCTATCACCTCGACCGTCTGGCCGGCGACGTGATCGCGCTGGCCGATGCCTACGGCTTCCCTACGGTGCGGCTCGTGGGGCACGATTGGGGCGGCCTCGTCGCGTGGTGGGTGGCAAGCCTCTATCCGGAGCGGATCGAGCGGCTGGCCATCCTGAACGCCCCCCATCCCGGCATCGTCGGCGCCTATATGCGGACGCATCCGGGCCAGTTGCTGCGCAGCTATTACGTCGGCCTGTTCCAACTCCCCGGCCTGCCGGAACGCCTGCTCACCGCGGATCGAGGCCGGGCCCTGCGGCGGGCGCTCACGCGCACCAGCCGGCCCGGCGCCTTCGGGGCCGCCGATCTCGATCGCTACGTCGAGTCCTGGCTCCAGCCCGGCGCGATGACCGGCATGCTGAACTGGTACCGGGCCCTGGTGCGGCTCCCCCGGACGACGCCGCCCCGCGTCCGGGTGCCCACCCTGATCCTCTGGGGCCGGCAGGACATCGCCCTGCAGGCCGGCCTCGCCGAGGCGAGTCTCGCCTTCTGCGACGACGGCCGGATCCGCTGGTACGACCGCGCCAGCCACTGGCTCGCGCACGAGGAACCGGCCGCGGTCAACGCGGATCTGATCGACTTCCTCACCTGAGAGCAGCCACCTATCGCGCCATAGAGTGTGTCGCCGAACTGAATTCGCTCTACAGTTATCGCAAGTTGAGTCCGAACGGCTGCGCAGCACGTACAACGCATCTCTTTAATCCGATCGCGTGTTGAAATTGACTGTCGCATTTTCCGCGTCGAACCGGAACCTTCCGATCAGTTTTCGTTTAGGGGACAGCTCCTGAGAGCGGATCGGAGATACTGAATAATGTCTTTTCGCACCCTTCTGACCGCGGGCCTGTTCGCCGGCGGCCTCGTGGCCGGCACGGCGGTCGCTCAGGCTGCCCCCGCGATGCCGCAGGCCGGCCTGGCCGGCGGCGGTCTGGTCGAGACCGTCATGATGCATCACCACCACCATCATCGGATGCATCGCCATCATTCCACCCGGCACGAGCGCCGGATGCGCCGCCTCAACACGATGCGCCACGGCAACCCGAACGCACGCAACCCGTCGCGGCCCGGCTATCAGCAGCAGCTCGGCAACACCACGGGCGGCCCGCGCTACTGAGCTCTATCCACCGCCGCCGCGGCTTCTCCCCAGCCGCGGCGGTGCGCGATCCTGATTCGGCGGTCACGCTCTGCTAAGACGCGCCATGGCCCGAACCGCCGTCCGCCCCGCCGACCCGCCGACCGCCCCAGGCCTCGATCCGGCCGGCGCCACGCCCATGATGGCGCAGTACATCGAGATCAAGGCCGCCAATCCGGACTGCCTGCTGTTCTACCGGATGGGCGACTTCTACGAGCTGTTCTTCGAGGACGCCGAGATCGCCTCCCGGGCGCTCGGCATCGTGCTGACCAAGCGCGGCCGGCACGCCGGGACCGAGATCCCGATGTGCGGCGTGCCGGTCGAGCGCTCCGACGACTATCTCAACCGCCTCATCGCCCTCGGCCACCGGGTCGCGGTGTGCGAGCAGACCGAGGACCCGGCCGAGGCCAAGCGGCGCGGCCCGAAATCGGTGGTGCGCCGGGAGGTCGTGCGCCTCGTCACGCCGGGCACGATCACCGAGGACCGGCTCCTCGACCCGGCCCAGGCCAACCTCCTCCTGGCGATCGGCCGCCGCAAGACGGGGGAGGGGGTGGTCGCCTACGGGCTCGCGGCCGTGGACATCTCGACCGGACGCTTCGCTCTGAGCGAGGTCGCGGGCGGCGACCTCGCCGGCGCCGTCGCCCGCCACGACCCGCGGGAGATCGTCCTGTCCGAGGCGATCCACGCCGATCCGGCACTCGCGCGGATCTGGCAGGAGAGCCGCGCGGCGGTCGTCCCCCTGGCGCAGGCGGAGCTGGAACCGGCCGCCGCCGAGCGGCGCATCCGCGAGCAGTACGGCGTCTCGACGCTGGAGGGGTTCGGCCAATTCACCCGGGCCGAGATCGCGGCGGCCGGGGCGGCACTTCTCTACATCGCCCGTACCCAGCTCGCGGCCCGGCCGACACTCGCGGTCCCGACCCGGGAGGATGCGGGCGCGACGCTTGCCATCGACGCGGCGACCCGCGCCAACCTCGAACTGACCCGCACTCTGTCGGGCGACCGCACGGGGAGCCTGCTCGCCACGATCGACCGGACCGTGACGGCCAACGGCGCGCGGCTCCTCGCCGAGCACCTCGCGGGTCCGCTGACCGCCCTCGATGCCATCGCCCGGCGGCACGCGGCCGTGGCGCATCTCGCGGAGGGCGGGTCGCTCCGCGCCGGGCTGCGCGATGCGCTTGCCCGGGCGCCCGACCTCGCCCGCGCCCTGTCGCGCACCGGGCTCGGCCGTGCCGGGCCGCGGGACCTCGCCGCGATTCGGGAGGGTCTGGCGGTTGCCGCGGATCTCGGCGCGCGCCTCTCCGCCGTTCCGGATCTGCCGGAGGACCTCGCCCGCCTCGCCGACCACCTGGCGGAGGCCGACGCCGCGCTGATCGCGACGCTGGGGGCCGCGCTCGCCGACGAGTTGCCCTTGAGCCGGCGCGACGGCGGCTTCGTGCGCGCGGGCTATCACCCGGAGATCGACGAGGCCCGGACGCTGGGCCAGGATTCCCGCAAGGTGATCGCCGCCCTCCAGGCCCGCTACGCCGAGCAGACCGGCTGCCGGACCCTGCGCATCAAGCACAACAACCTGCTGGGCTATTTCATCGAGGTCCCGCAATCCGTCGGCGAGGCCTGCCTCAAGGGGCTGCAGAGCGAGTTCGTCCACCGCCAGACCATGGTGGACGCCATGCGCTTCACCAGCGTCGAGCTGGGCGGGCTCGAATCCAAGATCTCGGGGGCGGCCGACCGGGCGCTCGCCCTCGAAGCGGCGGTGTTCGACGACCTTGCGGCCCGCGTGCTGGCACAGGCCGAGAGCATCGCCGAGGTCGCGGAGGCGCTGGCCGGCCTCGACGTGGCGGCGAGCCACGCGGAGCTCGCGGTCGAGCTCGACTGGCGCCGGCCATTGGTCGACGACTCGCTCAGCTTCGTCGTGGTCGGCGGGCGCCATCCGGTGGTCGAGGCGGCCCTGCGCCGGGCAGGCGAGCCGTTCATCGCCAACGATTGCGACCTGTCCGGCGACACGCGCGGCCGGATCCGGCTGATCACCGGCCCCAACATGGGCGGCAAGTCGACCTTCCTGCGCCAGAACGCACTGATCGCGGTGCTCGCCCAGATGGGCGCCTTCGTGCCGGCCACGGAGGCGCGGATCGGGCGAATCGACCGGCTGTTTTCCCGCGTCGGCGCCGCCGACGACCTCGCCCGGGGGCAATCGACCTTCATGGTCGAGATGGTCGAGACCGCCGCGATCCTGAACCAGTCGACCCGCCGCTCGCTCGTCATCCTCGACGAGATCGGCCGCGGCACCGCGACCTTCGACGGGCTGTCGATCGCCTGGGCCTGCCTTGAGCATCTCCACGAGGTGAACGCTTGCCGGGCCTTGTTCGCCACCCATTTCCACGAGCTGACCGCCCTGGGCGACCGGCTCGCTCGGCTGGAGAACGCGACCCTCAAGGTGGCCGAGCACCGCGACGGCGTCGTGTTCCTTCACGAGGTGGTACCCGGGGTGGCCGAGCGCAGCTACGGCTTGCAGGTGGCGCGGCTCGCCGGACTGCCCGGCAGCGTCGTGGCGCGGGCCGGGTCGATCCTCAAGAGTCTGGAGAAGGCGGAACGCGGGCGTCCGGCCCGCGCCCGGATCGACGACCTTCCGCTCTTCGCCGCCCTGGCCCCGCCCCCGCCGCCGGAGCCGCCACCCGAGGATCCGCTCGGCGCCCTGCTCGACGCGATCGATCCGGACGCGCTGACGCCCCGCGAGGCGCTGGATGCGCTGTATCGGCTGAAGCGCGAGCGGACGGGCAGCGGATGAAAGTCGCTCGCCGCGGGGGAGGGGAAGCCGCGGACATCGTCCCGAGAAGACATCACCCCGGCGCTGGCAAGAAACCGTCCGGACAGGCCGGTTCGCCGCGGCCGGCGCGGCGGTCGGCCACGTAGTCGAGGGTGCTGGCCACCACCCGCTCGGAATAGGGCTTGGCGATCACCCCGATGGCGCCCGCGAAATCCCGCGGGATGCGCTTGGCGTTGGCGGTCATGAACACCACGGTGGTGCGCCGGTCCTGCGAGAGCGCCCGGGCGACCTCGATGCCGGTCGGGCCGTCAACGAGGTGGATGTCCACCAGGGCGACGTCGGGCGCGGTGGAGCGCGCCAGCGCGATGGCCTCGGTCGAGTTGCCGGCGATGCCCACGGTGACGTGCCCCAGATCATCCAGCAGGCATTCGAGCTCCAGAGCGATCAATGCCTCGTCCTCGACGACAAGGATGCGCAGCGCGGCGCCCGCGTTCCCGGTCCCCATGGGCTCTCCGTATCCCGGCGTCCCCGACGCTCACGCGTCCGGGAGCGTGGAGTGTCCGCGCCGAAGACTCAAGATGCGGATTGCAACGGGATATCGATCTCGACGATCGTGCCCGGCCCGCGATCCGTCCAGGCGATGGTGCCCCGCATCTGCCGCACCACCATCTCCACGAGGTTGCGCCCGAAGCCCGCCGGGTTCGGCGGCGCCGCCGCGAGGCCGACGCCGTCATCCTGAATCGTGAGATGCATCCCGCGTTCGGTGCGCCGGGCCGCGATCGAGACCCGCCCCTCCCGCGCGTCCGGGAAGGCGTGGCGCAGGGCGTTGGCGGTGAGTTCGTGGATCAGCAGGGCCAGCGGTGCCGCCATCGCGGCCGCCACCGCGATCGGCTCGACATCGGCCTCGATCCGGTGCCGCTCCGGGTCGAGGCCGGCATTCATGTCGGCCAGGAACTCGGACGCGAAATCGCCGAGATTGAAATGCGCGCAGTCGCCCTCGGAGTAGAGCAGCCGGTGCGCTGTCGAAAGAGCCCCTATGCGTTCCGCCATGCCCTGCAGCGCGTCGCGCGCCTCGCCTTCGGGCGTCCGGCGGGCCTTCAGCAGCATCAGCGAGGAGATCACCTGAAGGTTGTTCTTCACCCGGTGATCGACCTCGTGCAGCAGCGCGGTCTTCTGCTCGAGCGCCGCGCTCAGGGCGTGCGTTCGGGCATCGACGAGGCGCTCCAGCTCGTCGTTGGTGCCGCGCATCGTGACTTCGAGCTGATGAACATGGGTCATGTCGGCCTGGGCGGCGTAGAAGAACGCCACGCCCTGCGCGTCGCTCACCGGCGTGATCGTCATCGCGTTCCAGAAGGTCGTGCCGTCCTTCCGATAATTGAGCAGCTCGACGGAGAACGGTTCGGCCGCCGCGACGGCGGCACGGATCCGCGCCACGGTGGCCTCATCGGTGGCCGGACCCTGCAGCATGCGGCAATTGCGCCCGACGATCTCCGCGGCCTCGTAGCCGGTGGCCTGCAGGAAGGCCTCGTTGACCCAGGCGACCGGATTGTCGGGGGCGCGCGCGTCGGTGATCACCATCGGCGACGGGCTGCGGGAGAACGCATCGACCAGCATCGCCGGCGGCGGAGCAGGCTCGGATCGGGCACTCACCGCATCATTCCACACTCTGTAACGCTACGCGTCCGCTGAATCCCTCCACGTCCCGAAGCTCGGGGCATGGACATTCCCTTAAGCAAGCGGCGATCAAGATCGCTCGGAACCGCATCACAATCCAGCGAGCCCACCGCGGCGCACAGTTGCCACGATTTCGCGGGATCAAGGCCATCGAGGCTCAGGAGTTCCATGCCATGGGCAACCAGCCACAGGCTTCGCGCCGTTTCCGGCTCCGCGACATCGTGGAGGACCGGCGCATCGTGCTTATGCTCGCGCTCGGTTTCTCCTCCGGTCTGCCGCTGCTGCTGGTCCTCGGGACCTTCACGCTCCGGCTCGCGTTCTCGGATATCGACGTGCGCGCCATCGGGCTGTTCAGCTATGTGGCGCTGCCCTACTCGCTGAAATTCCTCTGGGCGCCGGCCGTCGACCGGCTGAACGTCCCCGTCCTCGGCGCCCGGCTGGGCCGGCGACGGGCCTGGATGGTGACCACCCAGGCCGCCGTCGCCCTGTGCCTCGTCCTGATGGCGGTCTCCGATCCGAAGACCAGCCTCGCGCTGCTCGGATTCGGGGCGTTCCTGGTGGCGTTCTGCGCGGCGAGCCAGGACGTGGTCATCGACGGCTGGCGCATCGATGCCGCCGGCAGCGACTTCCAGGGCATTCTGGCGGCGACCTCGAACCTCGGCTACCGCCTCGGCCTGATCACGGCCGGCGCGGGCGCGCTGTTCATCGCCGCCTCCGGGGGCTGGACGCTGGCCTACCTGATCATGGCCGCGCTGATGCTGGTGGGGATGGTCGCAGCCCTGCTGGCGCCGGCCTTCGACACCCCCCGGGCCGCCGTGGTCGAGACGACGCACCGCTCGCGGCTCTGGTCGATGCGCCGGGCCGTGCTGGAGCCGCTGACCGAGCTGCACGGGCGGTTCGGGGCTGCCCTCTGGGGCATCCTGCTGCTCGTGGCGCTCTACCGCCTGCCCGACTTTCTGTCCGGCGTGATGGCGAGCCCGCTGTACCGGACCCTCGGCTTCGACCTGAAGGAGATCGCGACCGTCACCAAGCTCTACGGCATCTGGGTCGGCATCGCGGGGGGCTTCGCGGGGGGCTGGGCGCTCGCCCGGCTCGGGCTGTTCCCGACGCTGCTGCTCGGCGCCTTCCTGGCGGCGGCCTCGCACCTCGCCTTCGCGTGGCTGTCGGCGGGCGCCCCCGAGATCTGGCGCCTGACGGTCGCCATCTCGATCGAGAACTTCTGCGGCTCCTTCGCGGGCATCGTGCTCATCGCCTACATGTCGAGCCTCACCAGCCCAGCCTACGCGGCGACACAGTACGCCCTGTTCTCCTCGCTCTACGCACTGCCGGGCAAGCTGATCGCGGGCGCCTCGGGCTTCATCGTGGCGGCGATCGGCTATCCGGCCTTCTTCGTGCTGACATCGCTCATCGGCATTCCGGTGCTGGCGCTCGGCCTCGCCGTGGGCCGTCGCAGCGGCAGGGCGGATGCCGAAGCGCCATCGGCGCGACTGCCGAACACGGCGGGGAACCGTGCGACGGGCGCAGAACTTCCTTCCACGGCGCGCGCCCCGGGGGCCGCGTGACCGGAACAGATCCGGGGATCCTTGGATGACCACGACCGACATCACCCGCGCCGACCCGACGCTGCCGACGGTGGCCCGCGAGACGGCACTGAGCGAGGCCGACCTCGCCGCCCTGCGCCGGGCGGTGCAGACGCTGGAGCGGCCGAGCCTGGCGGCGCGCCTCTCGGCGGCCGCGGGGGCCCCCCTGGACATCATCGGGCGCTCGCTGCCGGCCCCCGTGACGGAGGTGGTCAGCCGCAGCACCGAGGCCGCCATGCGCGGGGCGCTCCGGGTCGCCCTGGCGACGCTGCCCCGCGCGGAACTCGCGCCCGCCACGGCGGGCGAGGCCGTCGGCACGGCAACCGCCAAGGCGGAGAGCCGCATCACGCGGCTCCTCGGCTCGGGCGACGCCAAGCACAAGGCGTTTGCCGCACTCTCCGGCGCCCTCGGCGGCGCGTTCGGCCTCTCGACCCTGGCGGTCGAACTCCCGGTCTCGACGACGCTGATGCTCCGCTCGATCGCCGAGATCGCCCGCGAGGAGGGCGAGGATCTGGGGACGCCCGAGGGCGCGCTCGCCTGCGTGCAGGTCTTCGCCCTGGGCGGCCGGGCGACGGCGGCGACGGAAGCGGGTTCGGCGCTCACCGAGAGCGGCTACTTCGCGGTCCGCGCAGCCCTGGCGAAGACCCTGGCGGAAGCCGCCCGCTACGCCGGCAGCAAAACACTCCTCGACCAATCCGCCCCCGCGCTGATCCGGTTCACAGCGCAGATCGCGGCGCGGTTCGGCCTCGTCGTGTCGCAGAAGGTCGCCGCGCAGGCGGTGCCGATCCTAGGAGCGTTCGGGGGTGCGGCCGTCAACACCGCCTTCATGAACCATTTCCAGGCGACGGCGCGCGCCCATTTCACGGTCCGGCGCCTGGAGCGGACCTACGGGGCGGCCGCCGTGCGCGCGGCCTACGAGCTCGAGAAGGCCGCGCTCGGGATCAGTTGACAGACCGGCCCATGATCGTCCGGGATCGGCGGATGCCGCGCCGTGCGGACGGGGGGAGGCGGTCGTGATCGGCAACGGCGAGATGGTGGCGCGGCTGGCGCTGGCGGCGCTGTTCGGCAGCGTGATCGGCCTGGAGCGCGAGCGCCTCCTCTGGGCAGCGGGCCTGCGGACCCACATGCTGGTCTGCGTCGGCTCCTGCCTGATCATGCTGGTCTCGGCCTTCGGCTTCGGCGACGTGCTGGGCGCCGACCACATCGTGCTCGATCCCTCCCGTATCGCCGCCCAGGTGGTGTCGGGGATTGGCTTCCTCGGTGCTGGCACGATCCTGCTGCGCGGCGAGGTGGTGAAGGGCCTCACCACGGCGGCGAGCCTCTGGGGTGTGGCGGCGATCGGGCTCGCGATCGGCAGCGGGCTCTACGTGCCGGCGCTCGCCACGACGGCGCTCATCGTCGGCATCCTGGCCGGCGTGAAGCCGTTCGAGGAGCGCTGGCGCGACCGGATGCGGGTTCAGACATTGCGGCTGACCGTGCGCACGGGCACGATGTCGATCGATACGATCCAGACGGCCACCGGCGCGCGTGCGTCCCGGGTGCGGACCTTCACGGTCCGCCCCAGCGCGAATCCGGATTACGACGACGTCACCGTCACCTTCGTGCGCCTGTCGCGGACCAGCGTCGCGGAGATCGCCGCGACGCTGCGGGCGATGCCGGATGTCACCGCGGTCGAGGAGGGCGCGGACTGAGCGGTCACGCTGCCGAGATGGTCTCGCCGTCGAGGAACAGGCGGTAGGCCGGGTTCTCGGTCTCGTCGGTGGCCGGGTAGCCCAGCGCCTCGATGACCGCGTCGAACCGCGCCCGCTCGCCCGGGGGAACCGCGATGCCGGCGAGCACGCGGCCGTAATCGGCGCCGTGGTTGCGGTAGTGGAACAGCGTGATGTCGAAGTCCGGGCCGAGCGCGTCGAGGAACTTCATCAGCGCGCCGGGCCGCTCCGGGAACTGGAAGCGGAACAGCCGCTCGTGCGCGACGCCCACGGCCCGGCCGCCCACCATGTAGCGGACATGGACCTTGGCCATCTCGTTGTCGCTCATGTCGAGGACGTGGTAGCCGGCCTCGCGCAGGGAGCCGATCAGCGACTGCTTCTCGCGCTTGCCGTCGGTCAGGTTGATGCCGACGAAGATCTGCGCCTCGTTGCCCGGGGCGTGGCGGTAGTTGAACTCGGTGATGGCGCGCGGCCCCAGGGCGTTGATGAACGCCCGGTAGGCGCCGGGCCGCTCCGGGATCGAGACGCCGATCAGCACCTCCCGCTGCTCGCCGATCTCCGCCCGCTCGGCGATGTGGCGCAGGCGGTCGAAATTGAGATTCGCCCCCGACGAGATCGCGATCAGCGTGCCGGTGCCGCCCTCGCGCTCGGCATAGAGCTTGGCACCGGCGAGACTCAGCGCGCCGGAGGGCTCCGACACGGCTCGCGTATCGTCGAAGATGTCCTTGACGGCCGCGCACATCGCGTCGGTGTCGACCGTGATGACCCCGTCGAGGTGCGCGCGGCAGAGGCGGAAGGTCTCCTCGCCGGCCTGCCGCACCGCGACGCCGTCTGCGAACAGGCCGACCGAGGGCAGGCTGACCCGGGTGCCGGCGGCGAGCGCCGCGGCCATGCAGGCGGCATCCTCCGGCTCGACGCCGATCACTTTCGTGCCCGGCCGCAGGTATTTCACGAAGGTGGCGATGCCGGCCGCGAGCCCGCCGCCCCCGACAGGCACGAAGATCGCCTCGATCGGGCCGGTATGCTGCTCCAGGATCTCCTTGCCGATCGTGCCCTGGCCGGCGATCACCTCGGGGTCGTCGAACGGGTGCAGGAAGGTCAGGCCCTGCTCGGCTTCGAGGATCTTCGCCTGCGCCAGCGCCTCGTCGAAGGCGTCGCCGTGCAGCACGACCTCGGCGCCGCGGGCCCGGCAGGCATCGATCTTGATGGAGGGTGTGGTGCGCGGCATCACGATCACGGCCCGCGCGCCGAGCTTGGCCGCGGCGAGCGAGACCCCCTGGGCATGATTGCCCGCCGAGGCGCAGACCACGCCGCGGGCGATCTGGTCCGGGCTCAAGCCCGACATCTTGTTGTAGGCGCCGCGCAGCTTGAATGAGAAGACCGGCTGCAGATCCTCGCGCTTCAGCAGCACCGGGCGACCGAGGCGCTGCGTGAGGCGCGGCATCGGATCGAGCGGGCTCTCGATCGCCACGTCGTAGACGCGGGCGGTGAGGATCTTGCGGATGTAGTCCGTCACGGGGCGGATTCTCGGGCGGTGTGCGAGGGGATGAGCGGCAGATAGACCCTTACGCAGAGAGATGCGAGCGGCGAACCTGTTCAGGTCAGATGGCGCGTCCAATCCTGACGACCGTACAACACGCGAACGATCAGGATGCCGTCCTCCTCCTCGACGTAGGCGACGACATGCGCGCGATAAGGATACAGCCGCACCGGCCGGACGAATTCTTCACGAAGACGGGCCATCTTCGGCCTTTCTTCGAGCAGGGAGAACAGGGCCCTCAGTCCGGCGTAATAGCGTTCGGCATGCCCGCGTCCGAACTTGGCGGCTCCGGTCATGTAGATCTCGACGAGATCCGAATTCGCCCGCCGTGTCGTCCGGATTGTCACGGACGCCGCATGTCCCGCGTGCGCTCCCGGGCCTCGGCAAGAACATCATCCAACGACGATGCGCTGATACCGCTGTCGAACCCCTCGGTGATCAGCGCTTGAATCTGCGCGAGACTGTCGCTCCGCTCCTGATCCTGGCGAATCAGGTCGCGGACATAATCGCTGGCGCTGTTGAAGCGGCCGCTCGTGGCCTGGGCTTCGACCCAATCCTTCATAGCTTCGGACAACGATACATTCACGTTCGCCATGTCGAACCGCCTCCCGCATCAGGGAAGATGGCAAGGATTCTGGATCGTTACCAGGGACAGGCCAACGTCGAGACGACGTCACATCGCGGTTGGGTCAGCCCACCCGCTCGACCAGCGCGGCCACCCACACCAGCAGCGCCGCCACCTGCGCCATGAAGGTCCCCGCCGAGGCGAGATCCTTCACCCGGCCGATCATCGGGTGGTGACTCGGATGGACGTGGTCGCACAGCTTCTCGACGGCGGTGTTGAGGAATTCCGCGGCCAGCATCAGCAGCAGGCTCACCATCAGCGCGACGCGCACCCACAGGGTCTCGCCGAGCAGCAGCGCGACCGGCACGCCGACCGCCAGCAGCACCAGTTCCTGCCGGACCGCCCGCTCGGTGCGCGCCCCGTGGCGCAGGCCGCGCCACGAATTGAGGAAGGCGAGGATCAGGGCGTTCATCAGGCCGCCCCCTCGGGCACGGACCGGCTGATCCACTTCGCCAGCAGCGGGCCGGTGAGCAGGACCACGAACAGGCGCAGGGTCTGCACCGCCAGCACGAAGGAGACGTCCGCCTTCGAGCCGACCGCGATGATCGCGACCGAGTCGAGGCCCCCCGGGCTCGTGGCGAGCACCGCGGTGAGCAGGTCGATCGGCAGCAGCAGGGTCAGGCCCCAGCCCCAGGCGGCGCAGAGCGCGATCACCGAGAAGGTCGCCGTCAGGATCCCAGGAAGCGCCGCGAAGGTCAAACGCAGGGTCTCGCGGGTGAAGCGCAGGCCGACATAGATACCGATGCAGGCATAGGCGAGTTCGAGAAGCGGCACCGGCAGGGCCATCCGGACGAGGCCCGTGGCATGGAGCAGGCTCCCCAGCACCATCGGCCCGACCTGGGCCCCCGCCGGCACCCGCAGGGCTAGGGCCGCGCCGGCGCCGATCACCGCCACCGCGAGGGTCGCCAGGAGGGACAGGGGCTCGATCGCCTCGGCGCCGCCGGCCGCGCCGGCCGCGGGCGGGTTCACCATCAGGAAGCGGGCGGCGAGTGAGGCCGAAAAGACGACCGCGGCGACGCGCACGTACTGCATGAAGGCCACGAGCCGCGGATCCGCGCCGAAATCCTCGGCCATCGCCACCATGGCGGAGGCGCCGCCGGGTGAGGATCCCCAGGCCGCGGTGGTGCCGGGGAGCACCCGCAGGCGGGTGAGGACCCAGCCGACGACGCCGCTGACCGCCACGGTTACCAGCACGACGGCGACGATGAGCGGGCCGTCCTCCAGCAGGGTCTGGGCGATCTGACCGGTGACGGCGTGGGCCACGAGGCAGCCGATCATCGCCTGTGAGGCCTGGAAGGCGGGACGTGGCACGTGGAGCCGCGACCCGCCCACCCCGAACGCGATCGCCCCGATCATCGGCCCGAGCAGCAGCGCCGCCGGGAACTGCGCGCGCATCAGACCGTACGAGACGGCCGCGGACACGACGACGAGGGCGGCCCAGAGGCCGAGGGTGCGGAAGGAGGGCACGGCGATCGCGGGAGGATTTGCCCGCATGGAAGATCGGGCTTCGGCCGCGCGCTACACTGGAATATTGGCCCTGTCACGGCAAAGATTCGGCACGGCGGCCCCGCGCGGGTATCAAGGCTCGTAGGACAGGGCAATCCCGTCCCGGCAGGCTGCGGTCCCGGGCGGCGCGTGCGCCCGGAAGAAGGCCGCCAAGCGCGACAGGCCGGGCGCGCGGGGATCGCTCGACCGCCAGGCTAGCGCGATGGTGCGGCCGGGACCATCGACATCGAAGGCCCGTGTCACGGTCAGGCCGGTCGGATCGGGTCCGGACGGCACCGCGAGGGCGGGGAGCAGCGTATAGCCGGTGCCGGCCGCCACCATCGAGCGCAGGGTCTCCAGGCTCGTGGCATGGCGGCCGACCGAGGAACCTGCCCCGCAGGCGGCGATCGCCTGATCGCGCAGGCAGTTGCCCTCGTCGAGGAGCAGGAGGTCCGGCCCGGCGATCTCGGTGGCCGAGAGGGCGCCGCCGCGGGCAAGCGCATGCTCGGCCGGGCAGGCGAGCCAGAACGGCTCGACGAAGAGCGGCGATACCGTCAGCCCGTGCTGGGCAACCGGCAGGGAGACGAGAGCCGCGTCGATCCGGCCGTCCCGCAGGCCCTCCACGATCCCGGCGGTTCGAGATTCCTGCAGCGAGAGCGTCAGCAGCGGATATTCCTCGCGCAGCGGCCGCAGCACCAGCGGGAAGAAATAGGGGCCGAGCGTCTGGATCGCCGCGAGGATCAGGCGGCCGGTCAGCGGCGAGCCGCGCCCCTCGCTCGCGAGCGCCAGCAGCCGCTGCGCCTCCGCCAGGACCACGCGCGCCTGCCGAACGATCACCTGCCCCACCTCGGTCAGCAGGATCCGGCGCTTCGAGCGCTCGAACAAAACGACACCGAGGGCCGTTTCCAGCTTGCGGACCTGCACGCTCAGCGTCGGCTGGCTGATGTTGCACCGTTCCGCCGCCCGGCCGAAATGGCCTTCGTCGGCGATGGCGATGACGTATTCCAGGTCACGCAGGGACAGGCCGGCCAGATTCATAGACCGCATCTATCACAGTGTTTGTGACGATGCATTTGCTTCGGCATCGTGCCGGGGTCATAACCTGTCACGAGAACGGTTCCAGGCTGGCTCCGCTGTCCCCTCGGAACCCTCGCATACGGAGAGACGGTACGCATGAGCGATCAACGCCCGATCCTGACCACCCGCCAGGGCCATCCGGTCCGCGACAACCAGAGCACCCGCACGGTCGGCGAGCGCGGGCCCGCGACGCTCGAGAACTACCAGTTCATCGAGAAGATCACCCACTTCGACCGTGAGCGGATCCCGGAGCGCGTCGTCCACGCCCGCGGTGCCGGCGCCCACGGCTATTTCGAGGCCTATGGCAAGATCGGCAACGAGCCCGCCTCCAAGTACACCCGCGCCCGCGTCCTGAACGAGACCGGCGTGAAGACCCCGATGTTCGTCCGCTTCTCGACCGTCGCGGGCGCCAAGGAGAGCCCGGAGACCGAGCGCGACCCGCGTGGCTTCGCGGTGAAGTTCAAGACCGTCGACGGCAATTGGGACCTCGTGGGCAACAACCTCAAGGTTTTCTTCATCCGCGACGCGATCAAGTTCCCCGACATGATCCACGCGTTCAAGCCGGATCCGGTGACGAACCGCCAGGAGGCGTGGCGCTTCTTCGACTTCGTGGCGCAGCACCCCGAGTCGATCCACATGGTGACGCACCTCAAGTCACCCTGGGGCATCCCGGCCAATTACCGCGAGATGGAAGGCTCGGGCGTCAACACCTACAAGCTGGTCAACGACCAGGGTGAAGCGGTGCTGTGCAAGTTCCACTGGATCCCGAAGCAGGGTGTCCGGAACCTGACCTCGCAGCAGGCATCGGAGATCCAGGCCAAGGATGTCGGCCATTCGACCCGCGACCTGTACGACAACATCAAGGCCGGCAACTTCCCCGAGTGGGAATTCGCCGTGCAGATCATGCCGGACGGCCCGAACGATCACCTGTCGTTCGACCCGCTGGACGACACGAAGCTGTGGCCGGTGGACCAGTTCCCGCTGCTGCCCTGCGGCCGCATGGTGCTCGACCGGGTGCCGGACAACTTCTTCGCCGAGGTCGAGCAGTCGGCTTTCGGCACCGGCGTGCTGGTCGACGGCATCGACTTCTCGGACGACAAGATGCTGCAGGGCCGGACGCTGTCCTACTCGGACACGCAGCGCTACCGCGTCGGGGCCAACTACCTGCAGCTGCCGATCAACGCGCCGCAGCCCGGCGTGAAGGTCTACTCGAACCAGCGGGACGGCCAGATGACCTACGGGGTCGACGGGACCGGGCCGAACAAGCACATCAACTACGAGCCCTCGACCCTGGCCGAGGGCCTGCGCGAGGCTGCGAAGCCCGCGAGGGACTATCACCAGCCGGTGGAGGGCAATCTCGGCCGCTATCAGACCTCGCGGACCGAGGACGACTACACCCAGGCGGGCGTCCGGTACCGCTCGTTCCAGGATTGGGAGCGCGACGACCTGATCGCCAACCTGGTCGGCGACATGAAGCAGTGCCCGGAGCCGATCCAGCTGCGGATGGTCTGGCACTTCTGGCACGCGGACGAGGATTACGGCCGGCGTGTCGCGGAGGGTGCGGGCATCGATCTGGAGAAGGCCAAGGCCCTGCCGCCGCTGCCGGGCCGCGCCGCCCCGGGCAAGCGCCTGCAGTCCGAGACCTACACGGACGGCTCGCAGGCCCACCGGGTCGCCGCGGAGTAGGTCTATCTCAAGCGCCGATTGACGAGAGGCCCCGCGAGCATCGCTCGCGGGGCCTTCTCTTTGGGCAGGACGCTGGAGTATCGGCGGCAGAAGTCCGATCCAACTCAATCCCTCTCCGGCTGAGGTGCCGGAGCGTGCGATGTCGGGCGGGCGACGCGGCTGCCGATTTCCCACCCGCCATGCTGCCCCCTCACGGGCAGCGGCGACGGATGTGGCCCTTGCCGATATAGGTCCGTGTCCTGGGGTCGTAAGTCTTGAACCGCCGCGCGCAGTCCGCGATCGCGGCGGGATCGTCCGTCGCCACCTCTGTCTCGACCGGCACCGCGACCGGGGCCCCGTAAACCGGTGGCGTGTAGACGGCGTCACCGTCGTACCAGGGATCACCGTAGCTGCCGAACAATCCGCCGAGGCCCAAGCCCAGCCCGAACCCGCCGACTCCGTAACGGTAGTCAAAGTCGCGCCGCCGCCAGGTGCGATACACGTAGGGCCGCGGGCCGACGAAGCCGGGCCAGCCAAAGCCGCCGGGCGCGATGCCGGGCCGGACGGGTCCGAGCGGCCGGTCCGCTTCACCCTGAGATTCGCGCCGGCGCTCGCCCGCGAGGGGTTCTTCGAGGGGCTGGCGGAATTCGCCGCGGCGGGCCGCCTCTCGGACGCCGCGGCCATGGACGACCTGATGCTGGGCTACGATCAGGAGCCGCTGGCCGGGCTGGACGGCTGGAGCGCGCCCAATGGCTGAGAGGCCGGCCCGCGGGGCTCCGGCTCCGCCGCGCTGACCTTGCGGTCGCGGCCCGCCGCGAGGCCGATCAGGATCGCCGCGGCGGCGATCCCGACGAACAGGACGCCCGGGACACCCCACCCCCCCGTCGCCTCGTGGGCGAGCCCGAAGACCAGCGGGCCGAGGCAGGCCCCCGAATAGCCGATGCCCTGCGCCATGGCCGACAGACCCGCCGCGCTCGCCGCATCCGCCGCGCGCAACACGATCAGGGTCAGCCCGAGGCCGAAGCAGCCGCCGATCCCGAAACCCAGCGCGCAGGCAGCCGGGATGCGCAGGGAGGCCGCCCCGAAGGCGACGACCAGGAAGGCGATTGCGGTCAAGCCCGGGATCGCGACGATCCAGCCTCGCTGATCGCGGGCGCGGGCGGCCAGCGTGGCGGTGATCAAAGCCCCGGGGGCCTGGATCAGCGTCGTCAGCGAGGCGAACAGGCCGGCATCCAGCGGGGACAGCCCGCGCCCCTGCAGCAGCAGAGGCAGCCAGCCGAACAGGATGTAGGCGAGGGCGGATTGCAGGCCCATGAAGCCCGTCACCCACCACGCGAGGGGGTTGCGCAACAGCCGCCCGGCCGAGGGCGCGACCCGCGCGCTCGGCCGCCGGGCGAACGGGATCCAGAACAGGCCGGCGACCAGCGCCGGCAGCGCCCAGATCGCCAGAGCCGAGGGCCAGCCGCCGCCGAGGGTATGCTCGACCGGCACCGCCGCACCCGCCCCGGCCGCGGCGCCGAGGCAGAGCGTCATGGTGTAGAGCCCGGTCATCAGGCCGCTGCTGCCGGCGAAATCGCGCTTCACCAGGGCGGGCAGCAGCACGTTGTCGAGGCCGATGCCGATGGCGGCGAGCGCCGTCCCGGCAAAGAGCGGGACCAGGCCGCCGAGACCGCGCAGCGCCAGCCCGGCCGCCAGGATGGCGGTGCCCGCCAGCACCGCGAGATCGGCCCCGATCCGCCGGATCAGCGGGGCCGCCAGCGCACAGGCGATGCCGAGGCACAGGACCGGCAGGGTGGTGAGGATCGCGGCCCCGCCCGCACCGAGGCCGGTGCCGTCCCGGATGATCGCCAGCAGGGGGCCGACCGTGCTGAGAGCCGGCCGCAGGTTGAACGCGACCAGCATCAGCGCGAGGGCGAGGAGGATCCGGCGCGCTCGAGCGGGTTCCGCGCTCATGCTTGCCGCCCCGCGGCCAGAGCTCCGACAAGGCAGGCGGCGAGCATCGCCGCGAAGGCCGCGTCGCCGAACCGGCCGTACAGGGTGCCGCCGACGATGCGCGCCGGCAGGTCGGCATCGAGCCAGGTCTCCTTGTCGAGCGGCGTCTCGGCGACGATGCGGCCGTGCGGGTCGATCACCGCGGAGATCCCGGTATTGGCGTCGCGGACCAGGGGCAGACCCTCCTCGACGGCGCGCAGGCGCGCCTGCGCAAGGTGCTGGCGCGGGCCCGGCGTATCGCCGAACCATGCGTCGTTGGTGACGTTCAGGATCAGCCCCGGGGGATGGGCCGCGGATGCGGCATGACCGGCCGGCAGGATCGCACCGGGAAAGATCGCCTCGTAGCAAATCGTCGCCGCCGCCGGCGGCAGGCCGGGCACGGCCAGGATCCTTTGCGCGGCGCGCGCGCCCGGGGTGAAGCCGCCGGGAATCGCCACGAACTGACGCAGGCCGAGCGCCCGCAGGGCGGCATCGAGGGGTGCGGGCAGGTACTCGCCGAACGGGACGAGGTGGACCTTGTCGTAGCTGTCGGAGATTTTTCCGTCGGGCTCGATCACCAGGATCGCGTTGAAGTAGCGCAGCCGCTCGCCCGGCAGCGGCTCCTCGGCCCGGGCCGCGCCGGTCACGAGGTGCTGGCCGGGCTTGAGGGCGGCCGCGACCTTGGCCAAAGCGTCGGGATCGCGCTGGATCAGGAACGGAAAGGCGGATTCCGGCCACACGATGTGGGTCGGTTCAGGCGCGCCGGCCGCGACCGGGCGCTGGCTGAGTTCGAGGTACCGATCGACGATGTCGGCGCGGTTCTCGGGGCGGAACTTGGCGTCCTGCGGCAGGTTCGGCTGGACGAGGCGCAGGCGAACGCCCGCCACCACCGGATCCGGCGGCCCCAGGCGTTCGGCGCCGAACAGGGCGAGACCGGCGAGCAGGAACGCGGCGGCCACGCTGGGGCCGAAGCGGCTGCGCGGATGCGAGCCGGTGGCGAGCGTCGCGGGCGCCGCGCAGATCAGGATCGCCAGCACGGCGAGGCCGTAGAGGCCGATCTCGGCGGACCATTGCATCAGCCACAGATTCTGGGCGAGGGCCATGCCGAGGGTGTTCCACGGGAAGCCCGTGAACAGGTGGCCGCGCAGCCATTCGGCTGCCCCGACCCCGAAGGCGAGCGCCGCGATCCGCGCTGGCCCGCCGCGCCACAGCAGACCTGCAGCGCCAAAACCCGCGCCGTAGAACAGGCCGAGCCCGAAGGGCAAGCCGACGACGCCGAGCGGAAGCGCCCAGAGGAACTCGTCGGCCTCCACCAGGAAGGCCTGCCCCAGCCACCACAGGCCGGCGGTGAGATAGCCGAAACCCCAGGCCCAGCCGATCAGAAAACAGGGCCAGACCCGCCGCAGGGCAGGGCGGTCCGCAGCCGCCCCGTCCATCAACCACACTGCGACGGTCAGGGAGCCCACCAGGGCCGGCAGCATGCCGTAGGGCGGCATCGCCAGCGCGCCCAGCGCGCCCGCGAGCCACGCCAGCCCGAGGCGGCGCCATCCGGTCAGGCGGGCGATCGCCAGGACGAATCGCGGCGCCGGCTCGCGCATCGGCGCGCCCGGCGCCGCGGGAGCCCGGGCGAAAAAACCCTCCGCCACGCGCGTCACGCCGGAACCGTCACAGGTGCGGCGTCTCGGCGGCCGGCGGATTGGCATTGGAGGGCGGGGGCAGGGCGAGGGGCACGACGGCGCCGATCCGCGCCGCGCCCTTATGGAAGCGCAGCCGCTTCAGGCGGCGGGGATCCGCGTCGAGCACCTCGAACTCCAGATTCCCCGGGCCGGCAATCAGTTCGCCCCGTGAGGGGACGCGGCCGGCCAGCGTCACGATCATGCCGCCGAGCGTGTCGATCTCCTCGGCCATCTCGCCGACCGCCGCGGCCAGATCGACGCCGGTCGCCTCCGACACCTCGGCGAGCGGCGTGCGCGCGTCGGCCACGAAGACCTCGCCCTCGCCATCGACGCGCTGGACATAACTGGCCTCCGCGACGTCATGCTCGTCCTCGATGTCGCCGACCACCACCTCGATCAGATCCTCGATGGAGATCAGCCCGTCGGTGCCGCCGTATTCGTCGATGACCAGCGCCATGTGGGTGCGCGTGGCCTGCATCCGCACCAGCAGGTCGATCGCCGGCATGGAGGGGGGCACGAACAGGACGGGCCGCTGGATGCGGGCCGCCGCCAGGGTCGTGCTCAGATCGACCTTGCCGAGGTCGAGGCTGCGCGGAAGCCGCGGTGCCGGGCGGCGGACGCGCGGCGCGGCCGCCGCGTCGGGCGTTCCGTCGCCGGACGGTTCAGTGGCCTTGGCCGCCGGAACGCTGCGCCGGGTCGGCTCGGCCTTGGCGGCGATGTGGTCGACGAGGTCGCGGATGTGGACCATGCCGCGGGGATCGTCGAGGGTCTCGCCGTAGACCGGCAGGCGGGAATGGCCCGCGGTACGGAACAGCTTGAGCAGGTCGCCGAGGTTCGTCTCGTTCGAGACGGCGACGATGTCGGCCCGGGGGACCATCACGTCGTCGACCCGCACCTTGTGCAGGCCCAGCACGTTCTTGAGCATCACGCGCTCGAGCGGGCTGAGCCCGCTCTCACCGGCATCCGGCTCCGCCAGCGCCTCCTCAAGCCCCTCGCGCAGCGAATCGCGCGGCTTGAGGTGAAGCGCCTGAAGCAGGCGATCGTACCAGGGCTCCCGATTCTGGGACTCGCCCTCGGTGGAACTGGGCGCGGCCAGGGCCGCGCCGCGACTTCGATCGTTGCTCATGTCTCTCGGGTCTGGGGTCGCTCGGACGTCGCGCGCTCAGGCATAGGGATCCGGGATGCCGAGGGTCGCGAGGGCCGCGACTTCGAGGGATTCCATGGCCTCGGCCTCGGCCTCGCCGATCTCGTGGTCCTGACCGAGACAATGCAGGGTGCCATGGACGAGGAGGTGGGCGAGGTGATTCTGGAGCGGCTTCGACTGCTCCGCACTCTCGCGCACCAGGGTCTCGTACGCAAGGACCACGTCGCCGAGCGGCGTCGCGACCTGCGCATGGCGCGGCTGCGGGGCGGCCGGGAACGACAGGACGTTGGTGGGCTTGTCCTTGCCGCGCCACGTCCTGTTCAGCTCCTGAACGGCGGCATCGTCGGTCAGGAGGATGCTGACTTCCACTGGACCGTCCGGCTTCTCAGCGGCGCATGCGAGCCCCGCCCCCACCGCGCGGATGACGAGGGCTTCGAGGCCGGGGATCGCGGTCTCCCAGCGTTCGTCCTCGACGGCGAGGTCGATTTCATTGTCGGTCATGATCACACCAGCGGGCGCCGCCGGGGGTTCGGGTTGCGGTCGGCCTCGCTCGCACCGTGGGCGGCGGATTCGTAGGCGGTGACGATCCGGCGCACGAGGTCGTGGCGGACCACATCGACGTCCTTGAAGCGCACGTGCCCGATCCCCTCGACGCCCTCCAGCACGCCGACCGCCTCCACGAGGCCCGACTTCTGGCCCGGCGGCAGGTCGATCTGGCTCGGATCGCCCGTGATGATCATGCGCGAGCCCTCGCCAAGCCGCGTGAGGAACATCTTCATCTGCATGGAGGTCGTGTTCTGCGCCTCGTCGAGCAGCACCACGGCGTTGGTCAGGGTCCGCCCGCGCATGAAAGCGAGCGGGGCGATCTCGATCGTGCCGGTCTGCAGGCCGCGGTCGACGTGGCGCGCCTCCATGAAGTCGTAGAGGGCGTCGTAGATCGGGCGCAGGTAGGGATCGACCTTCTCGCGCATGTCGCCCGGCAGGAAGCCCAGCCGCTCGCCGGCCTCGACCGCGGGACGCGACAGGATCAGCCGCTCGGCGTGGCCCTGCTCCAGCAACGAGACCGCGTGGCCGACGGCGAGCCAGGTCTTGCCGGTCCCGGCCGGCCCCTCGGCGAAGACCAGCTCGTTGGTGCGCAGCAGCTTGATGTAGGCGTCCTGCGCGGGGTTGCGCGCCCGCACGGCCCCGCGCTTGCGGGTGGCGATCTGCTCGAAATGCGGCTTGTCGGCCTCGGCCGCGATCGTCTCGGCCGGGAACAGGATCGCCTGCGCGGTGGCCTCGCGGATCGCGCCGTCGACGTCGCCGAGCGTCAGCGTGCTGCCGCCCGTCCGCACCCGCGCGTAGAGCTTCTGGAAGACCCGCCGCGCCTTCTCGGCGGCGTCGGGCGACCCCTTGATGACGAGGTGGTTGCCGAGCGCCGTCGCGGTGACGTCAAGCCGCCGCTCGATATGGGCGACGTTCTGGTCGTATTGCCCGAAGACGAGGCTCGCGAGGCGGTTGTCGTCGAAGGTCAGCGGCACCTCGACCGCCTCGTCCTGCCCGGCCGGCCGCACCGGTCCGCGCCCCTTCAGCGCGCCGCGCGCGCCCGCCCCGTCCGACGCGCTCAAGCCGCCATCCTCGTGTTACCTCTCACGCCGCCGCAGCCTCCGATACGAGCTCACCGAACAGGCTGTTGGTGCCCGCCTCGGTGATCCGCACCGGAACCACCGTCCCGATATGGTGGGGCGCGGCGTCGAACTGCACGGCGAGCAGGTGCGGCGTCTTGCCCGCGACCTGGCCCGGATGCCGCCCGGGCTTCTCCACCAGCACGTCGAACACCCGGCCCTGGGCCGCCCGCTGATAGGCATGGCGCTGGCCGTCGAGCAGCGTCTGCAGCTCGGCGAGCCGCGCCGCCATCACGGGTTCCGGCACCTGATCGCCCCGGTCGGCCGCCGGCGTGCCGGGGCGGGGGCTGTACTTGAACGAGAAGGCGCTCTCGAAGCCGACATCGCGCACCAGCCGCAGGGTGTCGGCGAAGTCGGCGTCGGCCTCGCCCGGGAAGCCGACGATGAAATCAGACGACAGGGCGATGTCCGGACGGACCGCGCGTACCCGGTCGATCAGGCGCCGGTATTGATCGCCGGTGTGCTTGCGGTTCATGGCGGCGAGGATCCGGTCCGAGCCCGACTGCACCGGCAGGTGCAGGTAGGGCATCAGGGCCGGCACCTCGGCATGCGCCCGGATCAGCGCGTCGTCGAAATCGTTCGGGTGGCTGGTCGTGTAGCGGATCCGCGCGATCCCGGGGATTTTCGATACCGCCCGCACCAGATCGGCGAGGCCGACCGGCGCGCCGTCCGCCCCCGCGCCGTGATACGCGTTGACGTTCTGGCCGATGAGCGTGACCTCGCGGACGCCGCCCTGGGCGAGCTTCTCCGCCTCGGCCAGCACAGCCAGCACCGACCGCGAGACCTCGGCGCCGCGGGTGTAGGGCACCACGCAGAAGGCGCAGAACTTGTCGCAGCCTTCCTGCACCGTGAGGAAGGCCGCAGGCCCGAGGGTGCGCCGCCGGGGCAGATGGTCGAACTTGTCCTCGACCGGGAATTCGGTGTCGACCACCCGGCGCTCGCGGGATCGGGCCAGGAGGTCGGGTAGCCGGTGGTAGCTCTGCGGGCCCACCACCACGTCGACGGCGGGCTGGCGCGCCTGGATCTCGGCGCCCTCGGCCTGGGCGACGCAGCCGGCCACGACGATGCGGGTGTCGAGCCCCCGCGCCCTGCGCTCAGTCTTGAGCACGCGCAGGCGGCCAAGCTCGGAATAGACCTTCTCGGCCGCCTTCTCGCGGATGTGGCAGGTGTTGAGGACGACGACGTCCGCATCCGCGACCGAATCGGTCGGCGCGTAGCCCTCGGCGCCCAGGACGTCGGCCATGCGGGCCGCGTCGTAGGCGTTCATCTGGCACCCGTAGGATTTGACGTAGGCCTTCTTCAACGCGCCCGTCCCGAACCGTCCGCTTGATCCTTGCGCCGGCCCTGCGGGGCCCGGCCTGCGGCCTGTAGCACGGATCGCGCGGGCCGTCGCGGCGCCTGAAACGCGACCGGCCGCCCGAGGGCGGCCGGTCCATGGTTGCGGAGGCGCGGGCCTCAGTGGGCGGCTGGCGCCGCCGCGGGCAGGTCGATGACCATGTGCTGGAAGAACGGCACGTAGGCCTGCAGCATCACGAAGCAGCCGACGAGGCAGGCCAGCGCGATCGAGTGCCAGAACACGAAGCGCAGGATCTTGCCCTCCTGGCCGAAATAGCCGGTGGCCGTGGAGGCGACGACGATCGACTGGGCGTCGATCATCTTGCCCATGACGCCGCCCGACGAGTTCGCCGCCGCCATGAGCACACCGGGCAAGCCGAGCTGCTCGGAGGTGATCCGCTGGAGGCCGCCGAACAGCACGTTCGAGGCCGTGTCCGACCCGGTGAGCGCCACGCCGAGCCAGCCGAGCAGCGTCCCGAAGAACGGGTAGAGGATCCCGGTCCCCGCGAAGGCGAGGCCCAGCGTGGCGTCGACGCCCGCGTAGCGGGTGAGGACGCCGAGCGCGAGCATCGCCGAGATCGTGATCAGCGAGTAGCGCAGCGCCCAGATCGTCTCGAAGTAGGCGGTGACGAGGCGCACCGGCGAGAAGCGCATGATCAGGCCGGAGATGATGGCGGCGATCAGCACGCCGGTGCCGGTGAACGACATGTAGGTGAACAGGAAGACCGCGCCCTCCGGGGCGGGCTTCGGCACCACCGGCGGCACCTTCATGATCAGGTTGTGCAGGCCCGGCACCTCATACTTCCAGGTGAAGATCGGGTTGACGATACCCTTGAACCAGCCGGTGCCCCAGATGGCCACGATGATCGAGAGGATGATCCACGGCATCCAGGCCATCAGGATCTCGCCCTGCGAGGCCGTGCGAGCCCCGATATGGACCGGGGGCGAGCCCGGGACGCCGGCGCCCAGCGCCACCGGGCGCGGGCCGGCCACGGCGAGCGACGGGTCGTGCCCGCGCAGGGCCGGCGACGTCCAGATCTCGCGCGGATGCCAGACCTTCAGGAACAGCACGAGGGCGAGCATCGAGGCCAGCGAGGCGCCGATATCGACGATCCAGGGGTTCACGTAATTGGAGATCAGGAACTGCGCCACCGCGAAGGAGGCGCCGCAGACCAGGATCGGGGGCCACACCCGGATCATGCCGCGGAAGCCCGCGAACACCCAGATCAGCCAGAACGGCACGATCAGCGAGAACAGGGGCAGCTGCCGGCCGATCATCGCGCCGAGGACCTCGGGCGCGTAGCCGGTGACCGAAGCGAGACCCTGGATCGGCGCGCCGAGCGCTCCGAAGGCCACCGGGGCGGTGTTGGCGATCAGCGACAGGCCGGAGGCGGCGAGCGGCGAGAAGCCGAGGCCGATCAGGATCGCGCCCGTGACGGCGACCGGGGTGCCGAAGCCGCCCGCGCCCTCGAAGAACGCGCCGAACGCGAAGGCGACCAGGAGCAATTGCAACCGCCGGTCGGCGGTAATGCCGGCCACCGATTGCTGGAGGATCGCGAACCAGCCCTTCTCCACCGTCAGACGGTAGAGGAAGATGACGTTGAGGATGATCCAGCCGATCGGGAAGAAGCCCGTGACCATCCCGAGGATCGCAGCGCGGCCGGCGAGGCCGGTCGGCATGCCGAAGCCCACGATGGCGACCAGCAGGGCGAGGCCGAGGGCGATGACAGCCGCGAGATGGGCTTTCACGCGCCCGCTGGCGATCATGGCGAGCAGTGCGATGACCGGCACTGAGGCGGCGAGCGTCGAGAGCCAAGCGCTCCCGAACGGATCGTAAACCTGATTCCAGGTTTGCACCGGGCGTCCTCCACAAATCCCGCCTGTTACGGGTTGTGGCCTAGCTAGCAGACAGGTTCAGGACGCTCAATGCGTTGCATCATGTATTCCAAGGCAATGGCGACGGATCTGAATGCGGTCGAAGATGGATTCGGCCGCACGTGCGACGAGATCCGCGCGGCGCGGAAATGACCTGACGCCCGAAGTGAGCTCGAACCCGACCGTGATCGACTTCTGCTGCGATCCGTAGTTTTCGTCCTTGGATCGGATCAATGGCGAAGCGGCCCGACGCCTACGGTCCGTTCAAAAGGCGATGTGGTTTGATGGGGGAAAGATCCTGAGGAGTCGAACACCGACATTACGATTGGCGTCGATCAATACGACCCAACTGACTGGCAGTCGGCGTCGTGCTCCCGAATCGAATCGCTCCAACGCTTATGCCGGCAAGCGGGGCTCGGACGTGATCAGTGGCGTCGCCATCCTGCATCACCTGCTCTTTCTCGAAGGGATCGCGCGGCGGTTGCGGACCCGATCGCACTGGCGTGGATGCTGGGGCGCGAGCGGCCCGCGCACGATCCAAGCATCTCCCGCATCGGAGACTACGTAATCATATCCCGTTGCGAGGCCCACGGTTGCGGCGGGCATAACCGGGCGATCGACATCACGACCGACGGGTCGCGGGTTAAGGCGTGCTATCTCGACGAGGAGCAGGCCCCGAAGCGCGCCGTGTGGTCGGCACCGAACGGCGCGCCGGTCAGACCGCCGCGACCTCCGGTTCGCGCAGGCCGAGATCGGTCGATGCCGGCCGCACACCCGCCGCAGTCGCGCCGATTCCGCCTCCCGCGGTGAGGCCCCGCAGCGCGGCGCGGACCTCGGCCTCGGCGGCCGCCGTGGCGGCCTTCCGATCGGTCGTCGCCTCGAAGGCGATCGGCGCGCCCCAGACCACGTGGGCGTCGATCGGACCGCCCTGCACGAAGGCGGCGAGGTGGGGCGCCAGTTCCATGTCGCCGTACCACGCGATCTCGGCCCGCTCGGAACGTGTCACCGGCAACCCGTTGCGCCGGGGATACGTGATGGCGAGCGGTTGCAGACGCACGCGGCCGCGGCCCGACTCGGCCTGCAGCGCGGCCCGGGCGGCGCCGACCAGCGAGGAACGGAACGGCAGGAGCCGGGTGCCGTCGCCGGTCGTGCCCTCGGCGAACAGCACGACGAGTTCGCCCTCGGCGAGGCGATGCCCCATCGCGGCGCTCACCGTCGCTGTCGCCCCCCGGCGCTGCCGGTCGATGTAGATGGTCCGCTGCAGCCCTGCGAGGGCGCCGATCACCGGCCAGCCGGCGATCTCGGATTTCGCCACGAAGGAGAGCGGCCGCAGCGAGCCGATCGTGATGATGTCAAGCCACGAGACGTGGTTGGCGAGCATCAGGGCCGCCTCGCCCGGGGCGGGGGGCGTGCCGCTCTGTGTCACCCGCACCCCGAACAGCCACAGGAACACCCGGTGGAACAGGAGCGGCGCCAGGGTTGCCCGGCGGCCGAGCAGGCGCAATGCCATCCAGTGGGGCGGTGCCAGCACCAGGAAGGCGAGGACCAGGGCCGCGACGCGGCAGGCGAGGCCGAAGCGGCTCACGGGATCAGAGGTCGGCGCTCATCGTCAGCGCGGTCGCCCGGCTGCCGTCGGCCTTGAGGTAGTAGCCGGTGCGGGCGCCGACCTGCCGGAAGCCGTTGCGGGCGTAGAGGCGCAGGGCCGGAGCATTGCCCTCGTCGACCTCCAGATGGACCCGGGCAATCCCGCTGAACGCGAGGCTCGACAGGTGCTCGCGCAGGAGCTTGCGGCTGTGCCCGCCCCCGCGCAAAGCCGGCGACAGCACCACAGTGAGGATCTCGGCCTCGTCGGCGGCGCGGCGCGAGAGCACGAAGCCGTGGAGCGTGCCCGCCCGCCACAGGGCATGTGCCTGCGTCGAGCGCTCGCAGAGCAGGCGCTCGAACTCGTGGACCTCCCAGGGCCGCGCGAAGGCCGTGGCGTGCAGCCGGGCCAGCGTCGGAGCCTCGGACGCGTCGGCGAGGGGTGCCACGTAGGGCTCGGGGCTCAGGGCGTCCCACCACGCCGACCACCAGTCGAAGGGCCAGAAGGAGATGGGCCGCGTCATTGCCGGGCGATCCGCGCATGGTCCTGGGGCCGTGCGTCGGGCCCGCGCAGGTAGAGCGGCCGCGGCAGGGCCTGTTCGGGATCGGCCAGCAGGCCGAGGGCGGCCACGGAGGCGATGTCCGGCCCCGTGACCCGGATGACATGGGCGCCGACTCCGCGCTCGGCCAGGGCAGCCGCCAGGGTGGGCGATCCGGAGCCGGCGAGCAGCACGGGGCCGGCCCGGGACAGGCGATCGGCCACCGCCGACACGGGCAGGTGGGCCGACGCGATGCCGTCACCGCCCGGGCTGAGGGCCTGGACGTACAGCGCGCCGTGCCGGGCATCGATCGCCGCGGCGAGCGAGCCCTCGACCGTGTCCGCCAACAGATGCGCCAGCAGCGCCGACAGGGTGCCGACGCCGACCACCGGCTTGCCCGTCGCGAGCCCGATCGCCCGGGCGGCCGACAGGCCGACGCGCAAGCCCGTGTAGCTGCCCGGCCCCACCGTGACCCCGATCCGGTCGATCGCCTCGAAGCCGCCCTCCACGCGGGCCATGACCCGCTCGATCAGCGGCAGCAGCGACTCGGCATGCCCGCGCGCCATCGGCAGCGATTCGGCGGAGAGCGGCGTCTCGTCACCCTCCGCCATGACGCAGGCGGCGCAGGTGTCCAGCGCTGTGTCGATGGCCAGGATACGCACGCCCACTCCCGCATGCCGGTTCGCACCGGCCGTCGCCTCCCTGCGTCCTCGAAGGACGCGAACGGTCGGAAACGATAGAGCAAAACCGCCGTCCCGTCAGCGCCGGGACGGCCGGCCGTCCCCATCGGCGGCGAAGTGTTGCCGGCTTGCCCCGGTCGGAGTCCCGCCGGGAAACGGTGCGGCGTCACCGACTCTCCGTGGCACCCGCGCGATGCGGAGAGCCGGCCCCGGTTCGGACGTTCCGCCGGTGGTTGAGCGCGATGGCGAGGCGTCAGACCGCCTGAACCTCGCGTACTTCCGGAAGGAAATGCCGGAACAGGTTCTGCACCCCATGCCGCAGGGTCGCGGTCGAGGACGGGCAGCCCGAGCAGGCGCCCTTCATCTCCAGGTAGACCACACCTTCCTTGTAGCCGCGGAAGGTGATGTCGCCACCGTCTCCGGCCACGGCCGGGCGTACGCGCGTCTCGAGCAGATCCTTGATGGTGACGACCGTGTCGTGATCAGCCTCGTCGTAGAACTCGTCGCCGGCCTCGATCGTGTCATGCCCCCCCTCGGCCATCACGGGTGCGCCGGACTGGAAATGCTCCATGATGGCGCCGAGCACGGCGGGCTTCACCTGAGCCCAGTCGGACTCGTCATCGGCCTTGGTGACCGAGATGAAGTCGTGACCGAAAAACACACCGGACACTCCGGGAACGGCGAAGAGCGCCGAGGCCAGGGGTGAGCGGGCGGCGGCTTCGGCGTCCTTCGCCTCGAAGGTGGATTCGGCGAGGACCACGCGTCCGGGGAGGAACTTCAGAGTCGCCGGGTTCGGCGTGGCTTCGGTCTGGATGAACATGGTGGAATCACTCCGCTGCGCCGGTTCAAGGCCGGCCGGGACATGCGCCCCGAGGCGCTTCTGTTCATGTGGACCGGCAACGGGATTTTCTCAACCTGCACGGCCGGCCGCGAGAGTGGACATTCGGCCCGACCCGGTTGAGGACGGGCGCGTTCAGCGATGAGAGGAGCCAGCGGTGACCGTGACCGGGGAAGAGACGCTCGCGCAGGATCTGCGCGAGACCCAGGCGGAGCTCGAAGGAGCCCGGGCCGAGATCGCCTCGCTCAAGGTTCTGCTCGCCCTGCGCACGCACCAGCACGATCAAGCGTGGCAGGCGGCGCGAAGCGCCGCGGCAGAACGCGATATGGCCCGTCCCTGCCCGAACCCGGCGGCGCGCGCTCCTGTCGACAGCCCATCGGACGCAGACAGCACGATGCCGGGCGCTACGGCCCATACCGAATCGATCGCGCGTGCCGAGGTGCGCGCTGATGCGGTACGGATCGTGCTCGGTGCCATCCTGAAGAGTCTTCGCTTCTGGGGGCTGGACCGACGCCGTTTCCAGGCGCTCATCGTCCAGGCCGGCCGGGAGACGCCGGAGACGGGTCCCGAGGCGGAGCGCCACAGGGTGTTGCTCGCCGAAGCGCGGCGGGTTCTGGGACGCGCCGATTAGCAGCTCATCGGTCCTGGATACGGGATTCCGAAGGGCCAACCCTTTGGCGGGTGCTCGGGGCAGAGCCCTGGGATGTTCCGCTCAGAGATTTGCACCAGGGCTTCGCCCTATACCCACGAAAAGTCTCGACCTTTCGAAACCAAGACTCGATCCGCCTGACCGACGCGGAAGTGCGTGTCTGCAGTCGAAACGGCTCACGAGCGCGAGGCAATCCCGGTGCCGCCGCATGGCCGCGGAGCGTGGCACAAGCGGGAAACGCACCGGCGCGCAGGGTTAACCGTGCCTTAACCACCCCCTCCCATCGTAAGTCGCGGGACGGACAGCAGGAGGTCTACGGCATGCAGATCAGTGAGCACGATGTGCGCGAGTGCGCCTACTTCATCTGGGAGAACGAGGGCCGTTGTCACGGTCAGGCCGCAACGCATTGGCTGCGTGCGGAAGCCGTGCTGCGCGCCGATGCGGCGCCGGCGGCGACCGTGACCGAGGCGGTTTCGGCCCCGAAGGCTGCGCCGGCCAAGATTGCGCCGGCGAAGGCTGCGGCGCCCAAGGCCGCGAAAGCCGCCGCCGCCGCCGCCGCCGCCAAACCGGCGGCCCCGAAGCCCGCGCCCGTCAAGGCCGCGGCGAAGCCGGCGGCTCCGAAGCCCGTCCGGTCGTCCAAGGCTGCGGTCACCGCCGGGCTCGCCGCCAAGGCGAAGCCCGCCCGCACCCCGGCCGCGATGCACTAACGCACCCGGACCGAACCCATTTCAGAAGCCCGTCCCTTCCCGGGGGCGGGCTTCTGCCGTTGCGGCTGAGCGCCCATGGAACAGGCGCTTCACGCCCCGGTTGACTGCGCTGAAGCGGCCCGCCCTGCGCCGCGACGAGGGTGGCATGCGCGCCGTAATCTTCGACATCGACGGAACCCTGCTCGACAGCGTCGATCTGCATGCCCGCGCCTGGGTCGAAGCCTTCGCGCATTTCGGTGTCGAGACCGACGAAGGGCGGGTCCGCAGCCAGATCGGCAAGGGCGGCGACGAGCTGATGCCGGTCTTCCTGTCGCGGGAACGGATCGAGCGGGAGGGCGACACCATCGAGGCGTTCCGGTCCGACCTGTTCAAGACGAAGTACCTGCCCGAAGTCCGGCCGTTTCCAGGCGTGCGAGTTCTGTTCGAGCGGCTCCGCGCGGATGGCCTGACGATCGCATTGGCCTCCTCGGGCAAGCGGTCCGAGGTGGAGCGCTACACGGACATCCTGAAGATCGGCGACCTCGTCGACGTCGCGACCAGTTCGGACGATGCGGAACGGTCGAAGCCGCATCCCGACATCTTCGAGGCTGCTCTGAGGAAGCTCGCCGGAGGGCCGTCCGATACGATCCATGTGATCGGCGACACACCCTACGACGCGGAAGCCGCGAAAAAGGCCGGCCTGCCGACCATCGGCCTGCTCTGCGGCGGCTTCCCGGAGGTCGACCTCTCCGCCGCGGGCTGCATCGCGATCTTCCGGGACCCTCAGGATCTGCTCGACGGTTTCGCGCATTCGCCCCTGGCACAGCGCTGAGGGGCGGCTGGGCAAGCTGATTCGACGATACGTCGGCCGATATCCCCATGTTTCAACCATGCTGTTGCAGCGCAGTGACGCAACGCGATGCCGGCTACGTAAAATCGCGAAAGGGTCTGGTGCGTCTCGGGCAAAAGGCGTAGCCAGCCGCCCGCCAACCTGGATCCTTTCGAAGGACGAGCGTCGCGGATGCCTCAAACCCATCAGGCCCAGCCCGCACCGCGTTTCGTTCCGGTCGCCACGACGCTGCCGGAACAGATCGCCGAGGCCATCGCGTGCCGGTCGACCCCGCTGAGCCACCTGCTGCGCCTGATGACGGCATTGCAGGCCGAGGGCGGAAACGAGTCTCTTCGTCTGAAACTGCGGGCTCGGATCGGAGCACCGCTCGACGCCTGATCGGCGCAGGCCGAAGCCTCCGAACTACCGGCGGCGCCGCTTGTGCCGTCGCTTCGCCACCCTGGCCGGCTGGGTGGATTGGCCCAGCCGCGCCATGCAGGCATAGTAGATCTGCTTGCCGATCTCCTCGAGTTCCAGACCGCGAGGATTGGGCGCCGCAAAGACCTTCGCCTTGGCCTCCAAACGGCAGGCCGCGTCCTCCGGACTGCGAATCGGCGGTTCGGCGCGCGCGGGGCTTAGGGCAAGGAGAAGGCCGATCAGCGCTCCGGACGACACGCATGCGGGAAAACGCCGTCTCGCCCACAGATGCAACATTCGGATTGCGGTCCTCGCTCCAATCATACTCGGAGATAGGGTGTTTCGATCCGCGGTGAACCAGTTCTGAATACGTGATCGGCGCGCCTTAGGGTACGATCCACAGGCAACGCTTGGCACCCGCGATCGTCATGCATTCGTAGGGTGCGCCGCCGATCAGCGCCCGCTGCTCCACGGAGCCGATCGACGTCCGGTCCACGCCGCGGCAGCCAGGCTCGCTCTCCGCCGGGTGGCCTGAACCGGACGCGGCATCCACCCGACGAGCCGCCAGAAGAGTCTCGCAGGCGGTCGCTCGGCTCGGTTCCTGAGCCGGGGCAGCCCCCAACCAGAGGATCACGGGAACGAGCACCAAGAGCGTCCGGTAAATCATCGTGCGACCTCGCCGGGGCAGCCGCATCGATCGGGACTGCTCACAGACAGTCGCAACGCTGCACGCCGTACCCCGGTTTCAGGCGGAGCAGCCTGAACGCGGCGACGCCCGCCGGGGGGGGGGGCGGGCGTCGTGCTAGATCGACGGTCGCATCAAGGGCCGCGCGTGCCTAACGCTTGACCTTGACCTTGGCTTTTCGCGCCGCGTACCGGGCGTCGCGCTGGGCCTTCTTGGCCGCGAGGTCGGCCGACTTGCGCTCCTGCGCGGCCGCGAGTTCGGCGGCCTCGCGGGCGAGTTGTGCGGCCAACTGCGCTTCCTCGCGCTGACGCTTCTCCTCCGCGGCTTTCAGCTCGGCGGCGATGCGTGCGGCCTCGCGCTCACGGGTCCGCTCCTCGCGCGCCTTGGCGACGTCCGCCCGGGCCTTGGCCTTGGCGATCACCTCCGGGTCGTCGGACGGGGGCCTCGCCTTGAACTTGGCCAGCAGCGCGGCCTTGGCATTCTGTGAGTTCTGGCGGCGGTCGTCGAAGTTTCTGTAGTCGAATGCGCTCATCTGACCTTTCTCAGTTCGGTATGCTGGGCGTCGTACAGGGACATCCGGTCAAGCGGGATCTGGACCTCAATCTGCGGGTTCCGACGCCGTCCCCGGACCTCAGAACCGTGCCGACCCATCGGTACAGCCGATGGCTCGACCCGAGCGCTCGGTCTGCGCAAAAGCGCTCGGGTCGGACCAAAGTTTGAAAAACGGAAAGCCCTTAACCGGAGCCCCGCGGCAGATGCAATCGCTCGGATGCGTTCAGCCCACCGACGATGCGACAATCCCCATGGTCTTTGTCAAAGTTTTACCCGGCGATGCAGAAAAACATCATGCCATGGCGCGGTGAACGCATCGACCAGCGTGGGGCCGGGATCGTGCCGTGCGGCTCTGAGATAGGTCGCGCGCAAAACGGCGGCAAGGCGTCGGGGGTGTATTGGCTCCCACCCGTCAGGCCGGCACCATCGTGGCACAGCGTTTCGCCAGCCTATATCGCGCGACCATCCCGCGGCCGAAGCCGGATCGCCATGACACCCTCAATGGACGCAACCCGGATTTGCACGTGCAACGCGCGTCATTGGGACTGTCCCGTCGATGGCAGGCTGAGATGCGGCAGGGTCAGGGATGCTCGTTTGCGACGACGGTTCCGCAAGTGCTCAGGAATGAGGCGGTCGCGTATCGCAAGGCCGGCGATGTCGCTTGCGATTCCATCCTGCACACGATTGAGGCAGGCGGTCATCATCGCCGCACCGCGGGGAACGGCATGAGGCCTGCAACCGTGCGTCACCAGTTCGATCAGCGCCGAAGTTGAGAATCACGATGGAAGAAACGGCCCCTGCGTTCGAGCCCGAGACCTACGTCGCCGCGACCGCTGCGCTTCTCGGTGTCACCCTCGATGATGCCTGGACCACCTCGATCGCAGCCAATCTTCGCGTCCTCGCGGCCGCTGCCGCCCTGCTCACGGACTTCCCACTTCCGGACCAACTCGAGGCCGCGCCGCGGTTCGCGGCATGATCGGATCCCCACCCCTGGACGCGGTGTCGATTGCTGCCGCGGTGACCGAACGGCGCAGCAGCGCCCGCACGATCGTGACCGAAACCCTGGCGCGCATCGAACGGACGAACCGGCGCGTCAACGCCTTCACCGACGTGCTCGGCGCGCGCGCCCTGTCACGGGCCGACGCGCTCGATGCCGCTCTTGACCAGGGCGCCGCAGCCGGGCCGCTCGCCGGCGTGCCCTTCGCGGTCAAGAACCTGATCGACATCGAAGGCTTGCCCACCCGGGCGGGCTCGAAGATCAACCGAGCACATGCCCCGGCCCAGCGGGACGGTGCCCTGGTCCGGCGGCTCGAGGCAGCCGGCGCAATCCTCGTCGGCGGCCTCAACATGGGCGAATACGCCTACGACTTCACCGGCGAGAACGTCCACGACGGGGATGCCCACAACCCGCACGCCCTGGATCACATGACCGGCGGCTCGTCCGGCGGGTCCGGTGCGGCGCTCGCCGCCGGGATGGTGCCGCTGACCTTGGGCTCGGACACGAACGGCTCGATCCGGGTGCCCGCCGCCTTCTGCGGCGCCTTCGGCCTGAAGCCGACCTACGGACGGCTCAGCCGGGCCGGAAGCTTCCCGTTCGTCGGAAGCCTCGACCATCTCGGTCCGATGGCCCGCAGCGTCGCCGATCTCGCCCTGGCGTACGATGCCATGCAGGGCCCCGATCCGGACGATCCCGTGGCCACGACCCGCGCGCCGGAGCCGGTCATGCCACTGCTGGAGAGCGGCATCGACGGCCTGCGCATCGCGGTGGCGGACGGCTATTTCGCCCGGGGCGGGGATCCGGACGCCTTCGCGGCGGTGGCGCGCGTCGCGGAGGCGCTCGGGGCAGGGCGTCGCGTCGAGCTGCCGGAGGCCCACCGCGCCCGCGCGGCGGCCTACCTGATCACCGCGGCCGAGGGCGCAACGCTCCACCTCGACCGCCTGCGCACCCGGCCGCGGGATTTCGACCCGGCGGTGCGGGACCGGCTGATCGCCGGCGCGATGATCCCGGCCCCCTTCGTCGAGCGGGCGCAGCGCTTCCGCCGCTGGTATCGCGACGCGGTGCTCGACGTGTTCGGCGGCGTCGACGTGATCCTGGCGCCCGCCACCCCCTGCCGGGCGCCGAAGGGCGGCCAGACCCATTTCACCCTCGACGGCGTGAGCCTGCCGGTGCGCGCCAATATCGGCCTGTTCACCCAGCCGATCTCGTTCATCGGCCTGCCGGTGGTCGCCGCGCCGGTCTGGCTCGACGGCGGGCTGCCGCTCGGCGTTCAGGTGATCGCCGCCCCCTGGCGGGAGGATCTCGCCCTGCGCGTGGCCCGCCACCTCGAACGGACCGGCATCTGCACGGCGCGCATCGCGGAGCTGACCTGATGGTGATCGACGATCCCGCCGTGAAGGCCGAGGTCGAAGCCGCGTTCCGGGCCTACGAGACGGCGCTTACCACCAACGACGTTCCGACCTTGGAGGCTTTGTTCCGGGACGATCCGCTGACCATCCGGTACGGCATCGGCGAGAATCTCTACGGCATGGAGGCAATCCGCGCCTTCCGCCGCGCCCGCGCGCCGGTGGGCCTGGAGCGGACCCTGGCGCAGACGCAGATCACCACCTACGGGCGCGATGCCGCCACCGCCATGACGCTGTTCACCCGCGCCTCCGCCCCCGGCAAAGTCGGCCGCCAGAGCCAGACCTGGATGCGCTTCCCCGGGGGTTGGCGCGTGGTGGCCGCGCATGTGAGCCTGATCGACGCCGAATAGCGTCGCGGGACGACTGGCCGCCAGCTTGCATACGGTCGAACATATGCCGTGCCCTCGCGGTTCGGCCCCACGCGAGTACCCGATCCAAGATGCTGTCCCGTCTGAGAAAATTCGGCGCCCGTGCGGCGCTGGCCGGCGCCCTGGCGCTTTCCGCGAGCACTGCCGCCCGCGCGCAGGGGACGCTGCGGATCGGCATGACCGCCTCCGACATCCCGCTGACCACCGGCCAGACCGACAATGGCGGCGAGGGCATGCGGTTCCTCGGCTACACGGTCTACGACGGCCTCATCAATTGGGACCTGTCGAGCGCGGAATTGGCCTCCGACCTCGTGCCGGGGCTGGCCACGAGCTGGACTGTCGATCCGGCCGACAAGACCAAGTGGACTTTCAAGCTGCGGCCCGGCGTGAAATTCCACGACGGCTCGGACTTCACCGCCGACGCCGTGGTCTGGAATCTCGACAAGCTCCTGAAGGCCGACGCCCCGCAATACGACCCGCGCCAGTCGGCGCAGGGCAAGACCCGCATCCCGGCGGTGGCGGGCTATCGCGTGGTCGATCCGCTGACGGTGGAGATCACCACCAAGGCCCCCGACGCGACGCTGCCCTACCAGATCGCCTGGATCATGATGTCGTCGCCGGCGCAGTGGGAAAAGCTCGGCAAGTCCTGGGACGCCTTCGCCAAGCAGCCCTCGGGCACCGGGCCGTGGAAGCTGACCCTGTTCGCGCCCCGCGAGCGCGCCGAGATGGTCCCGTTCAAGGAGTACTGGGACAAGGATCGGGTGCCGGAGCTCGACAAGCTCGTGCTGATCCCGCTGCCCGAGGCCAATGCCCGGACCGCGGCCCTGCGCTCCGGACAGGTGGACTGGATCGAGGCGCCCGCGCCGGACTCCGTGGCCTCACTCAAGAGCGCCGGCTTCACCATCGTGACCAACGCCTACCCGCACAATTGGACGTGGCACCTGTCGCGGGTCGAGGGCTCACCCTGGAACGACATCCGCGTGCGCAAGGCGGTCAACCTCGCCATCGATCGCGAGGGCCTAAAGGAGCTGCTCGGCGGTCTCGCGATCCCGGCCAAGGGCTTCATGCCGCCCGGCCACCAGTGGTTCGGCCACCCGACCTTCGACGTGAAATACGATCCGGAGGCCGCCAAGAAGCTGCTCACGGAAGCCGGCTACGGCCCGGCCAAGCCCCTGAAGCTGAAGGTCGCGATCTCGGCCTCGGGCTCGGGCCAGATGCAGCCGCTGCCGATGAACGAATTCATCCAGCAGAACCTCGCCGACGTGGGTGTCCAGGTCGATTACGAGGTGGTCGAGTGGAACACGTTGATCAACATCTGGCGGGCCGGCGCCAAGGCCGACATCTCCCGCGGCGTCTCGGCGATCAACTACTCGTACTTCATCCAGGACCCGTTCACCGGATTCATCCGCCACCTGCAGTGCAATTTCGCCCCGCCGAACGGCACGAACTGGGGCTATTACTGCGACCCCGCGATGGACAAGCTGTTCGATCAGGTGCGCAACACCTTCGACAAGGCCGAGCAGACGAAGGTCCTCGAAAAAATCCACGAAAAGTACGTTGACGACGCGCTGTTCATCATGATCACGCACGACGTCAACCCGCGGGCGATGAGCCCCAAGGTGAAGGGCTTCGTCCAGGCGCAGAACTGGTTCCAGGACTTCTCGAAGATCACCATCGCGACGGCGGGGCGGTAGCGCCGCATTGTCCCTCCCCCGCGGCGGGGGAAGGTGCCGAGCGGAGCGAGGCGGGAGAGGGGCAGCGCGACGATTCAGAATGGGGCGCCTGTCGCGACTCGTCCGGCACCGTCGCTCCCCTCTCCCGACCCCTGCTGAGGCAGGGGCCACCCTCCCCCGCAGAGGGGGAGGGGGATTTCCGGCCACGACAAGGCAAGTGATGCTGCTCTACACCCTCAAGCGACTGGTCTACGCGACGCCCGTGGCGTTCGGGGTCAGCATCGTGTGCTTCCTCCTCGTCCACCTCGCGCCGGGCGATCCCCTGAGCGCGATCCTGCCGGCCGACGCCACCCAGGCGACCATCGACGAGATGCGCGCCGCCTACGGCTTCGATAAGCCGCTGCCAGTCCAGTACCTGATCTGGCTCTGGCACGTGCTGCACGGGGATCTCGGCATCTCGATCGCCACGGGGCGTCCGGTGCTCGGCGAGGTCAGCCGCGCGGTGGTGAACTCCCTGATCCTCGCCTCCGTGGCGACCGTGATCGGCTTCACCTTCGGCACGCTGTTCGGTTTCGTGGCGGGCTATCACCGCAATTCGCTGGCCGACCGGGCGGCCTCGGCGCTCTCGGTCTTCGGCGTCAGCGTGCCGCATTACTGGCTCGGCATGGTGCTGGTGATCGTCTTCTCGGCGACCCTCGGCTGGCTCCCACCGACCGGCGCTGGCCCGGACGGCTCCGGCAACTGGCGGCCGGACTTCGACCACCTGCGCTACCTGATCCTGCCGGCGGTCACGATGTCGGTGATCCCGATGGGGATCATCGCCCGTACCGTGCGCGCGCTCGTCGCCGACATCCTGTCTCAGGATTTCGTCGAGGCCCTGCGCGCCAAGGGCATGGACGAGCGCGGCGTGTTCCGGCACGTCGTGCGCAACGCCGCCCCGACCGCGCTCGCCATCATGGGCCTGCAGCTCGGCTACCTGCTCGGCGGCTCGATCCTGGTCGAGACCGTGTTCGCGTGGCCGGGCACCGGCTTCCTGCTCAACGCGGCGATCTTCCAGCGCGACCTGCCCCTGCTCCAGGGCTCGATCCTCGTGCTGGCGATGTTCTTCGTGCTCCTCAACCTCTTGGTGGACGTGATGCAGACCGCCCTCGATCCGCGCATCGAGCGCGCCTGAGCCGGAGCCTGACGATGACCGCTCCCATCACCGCGGCTTCCCTCGCCCTCGATGGCGGCGTGCTCGCCGCCGAGGACGCCGCGCCCGAGGTCGCCTTCGTCCCGTCGCGCGGCTTCTGGGGCCATGTCGGCCACCGGCTGGTGCGCGATCCCGTCGCGATGGCGGCCGGCGCCATGATCCTCATCGTGGTGCTGATCGCGCTGTTCGCGCCCTGGATCACCCCGATGGACCCCTACAAGGGCTCGATGCTGCGCCGCCTCCGCCATGTCGGCGACGCCACCTATTGGCTGGGCTCGGACGAGCTCGGCCGCGACATGATCAGCCGGTTGATGCTCGGTTCGCGCCTGTCGCTGTTCATCGGCGTCACGCCGGTGCTGATCGCCTTCGTGATCGGCTCCGGGATCGGGATCCTGGCCGGCTACGTCGGCGGCTGGACCAACACGATTCTGATGCGCACCATCGACGTTTTTTTTGCTTTTCCCTCCGTCCTCCTCGCCATCGCGCTGTCCGGAGCGCTCGGCGCCGGCATCTTCAACTCGATCGTGTCGCTGACCTGCGTGTTCGTCCCCCAGATCGCCCGGGTGGCCGAGAGCGTCACCACGGGCATCCGCCGCCGCGACTACATCGACGCCGCCAAGCTCTCGGGAGCCTCGGCACTGACGATCATGCGCGTGCAGGTGCTGGGCAACGTCGTCGGGCCGATTTTCGTCTACGCGACTAGCCTGATCTCGGTCTCGATGATCCTGGCCTCCGGTCTCTCGTTCCTCGGCCTCGGCGTGCGTCCGCCGGAGCCCGAATGGGGCCTGATGCTCAACACCCTGCGCACCGCGATCTACGTGAACCCGGTCGTCGCCGCGCTGCCGGGCGTGTGCATCTTCGTCGTCTCGATCGCCTTCAACCTGTTCTCGGACGGCCTGCGCGCCGCCATGGAGATCCGCCAGTGAGCGTCATCCCGGACGCCCCCGATCCGTTCGTCCACGACCGCGGCGGACCGGCCCAGCCGCTCCTGTCGGTCTCAGGGTTGATCAAGCACTTCCCGGTCCGCAAGGCCGGGGGCAAGAAACAGGTGGTCCGCGCCGTCGACGGTGTCGACTTCGACGTCCTGAAGGGCGAGACGCTCGGCATCGTCGGCGAATCGGGCTGCGGCAAGTCCACCACCGCCAAGCTGTTGATGGGCCTGATCGAGCGCGATTCCGGACAGATGCTCTACGATGGCCAGGCGATCGGCGAGCGGGCCATGCCGTGGCGGTCCTACCGCCGCCAGGTCCAGATGGTGTTCCAGGACAGCTACGCGTCGCTCAACCCGCGCATGACCGTCGAGCAGTCCATCGCCTTCGGCCCGAAGGTCAACGGCGTGCCGGGCCGCGAGGCGGTGGAGCGCGCTCGTGCTCTGCTCGCCCGGGTCGGCCTGGAGCCGAAGCGCTTCGCCGGCCGCTACCCGCACGAGATCTCGGGCGGCCAGCGCCAGCGGGTCAACATCGCCCGATCCCTCGCCCTGGAGCCGCGGCTGGTGCTCCTCGACGAGGCGGTCTCGGCGCTGGACAAGTCGGTCGAGGCGCAGGTGCTCAACCTCCTCCTCGATCTCAAGGCTGAGTTCGGCCTGACCTACATCTTCATCAGCCACGACCTGAACGTCGTCCGGTTCATCTCCGACCGCGTGATGGTGATGTATCTCGGCCGCGTCTCCGAGATCGGCCCGTCCGACACGGTGCTCGACGCGCCGGCCCATCCCTACACAGAGGCGCTGCTGGCCTCGATGCCGTCCCTCGACCCCGACAACCGCACCGAGGCTGCGCTGCTCGCGGGCGACCCGCCGAACCCGATCGACCCGCCCCCGGGCTGCCGCTTCCACCCGCGCTGCGCCCTCGCGGAGGGCGTGTGCGGCGAGACCGATCCGCCGCTCGACGCCATCCGGCCCTTGCACCGTGTCGCCTGCCTCGCCCGGCAGCCCGGTTCCGGCCATTCTGCGGCGCCCGGGGAGGCGCTGGCGGCATGAATGGCTTGAATCCCAACCCGTCCGCCGAACCCGCTGTCACGCTAAAGGACCTGCGCGTCGCCTTCGGCAAGGTGCAGGTCGTCGACGGTGTCGACCTGACCGTGGAGCGCGGGCAGGCGCTGGCGCTCATCGGCGAATCGGGTTCGGGCAAGAGCGTCACCCTGCGGGCGATCCTGCGCCTGTTCCCGGAAGGGCGCAGCCGGATCGAAGGCAAGATCCTGGCGGCCGGCAAGGACGTGAAGGCGCTCACCAAGCGCCAGCTCGCCGATTTCCGCGGCGGCGACGTCGCGATGATCTTTCAGGAGCCGCTGCTGGCCTTCGACCCGGTCTACACGGTCGGCCGGCAGATCACCGAGGCGATCCTGCGCCACGAGAAGATCTCCAAGGACGAGGCCCGCAGGCGGGCGCTGGCTCTGTTCGAGCGGGTGCGGATCCCGAGCCCGGAACGGCGGCTCGACAACTACCCGCACGAGATGTCGGGTGGTATGCGCCAGCGGGCGATGATCGCGCTCGCGCTCGCCTGCCGGCCGCAGGTTCTGCTCGCCGACGAGCCCACCACGGCGCTGGATGCCACGGTGCAGATCCAGGTTCTGCTGCTGCTCCGCGAGCTGCAGCGCGACCTCGGCCTGTCGATCGTGATCGTCACGCATGATCTGGGCGCCGCCGTCGAGGTCGCCGACCGGATCGCCGTGATGTACGCGGGCAGGATCGTGGAGACCGGCACGGCGCATCAGGTGGTGCTGAACCCGCACCATCCCTACACGATCGGCCTCCTGCGCAGCCGGGCCGAAGGGGCGCTCGCCAAGGGCTCCCGCCTCCAGACCATCCCGGGCAGCCCGCCGGATCTCGCCAACCGGCCGCCCGGCTGTCCCTTCGCGCCGCGCTGCTTCCTGGTCGAGGAGCGCTGCCGCCGGGAGATGCCTCCGGTTGTTGGAATCGCCGCCGGCCACCGCGTGGCCTGCTGGCGGACCGAGGAGGCCTCGGCCGCCTATCGCGCCGGCCCGACGCCGGTGCGCGCCCCGGAGCCGGCCCCGGCCTGACCTCGACGCCCCCGATGCCGCTCGTCCCCAAGGCGGGTCGGCAAAGGTCCGCGCCATCGAGCGGACCCGAACCGCATGCGCGAAGGATCGTGCGGCCTGTTCCCGCCGGGTGCGGGCGCTGGCCGGCGCGCACGTCGTTGAGGTGCGAAGCTCGCTCCAGCGGCAGCGCGATCGCGCCCTGAGACGACCCACACGCCGCGGCGGCCGACGAGGCGCTTCACCGGGTCTGACGCAACGTCTCCGCCATGCGGCGCACCGCTGATGCGATGGCCCGCTCCGGCACGGCGGCGTAGCCGAGCAGCAGCCCGGGCTCCGGCACGCCCGCGTGATAGGCCGAAAGCGCCACCGCGGAGATTCCGGCCCGGCCGAGCGCCGCTGCGGCGTCCGCGTCGGAGAGGGAGGCGGCCCAAGCCGGTCCCGGCCGGGCGATGAGGTGCATCCCGCCCTCCATCGGAACGACCGCGATCACGTCCGCGGCGAGGCCCGCGGCGGCCTCCACCAGCGCCGCCTGGCGCAGGGCGTAGAGGCGGCGGGTCCGACGCAGATGGCCGGCGAGGTGCCCATCCTCGATAAAGCGCGCGAGCGCCCACTGGCCGATCCCGGGCGGGGTGGGGCCGATCTCGGACAGGGCTTGATTCACCGGTGCCACGAGCCCGCGCGGCAGGACGAGGTAGCTGAGGCCGAGGGCCGGTAGCAGCAGCTTGGAGAAGCTGCCGACGTAGATGACCCGGCCGGCGCGGTCGAGGGCGCGCAGCGGCGCGAGCGGACGGCCGGCATAGCGGTAGGCGCCGTCGTAATCGTCCTCGACGATCCAGCCCGCGACCGCGTCCGCCCAGGCCAGGAGGTCGAGGCGGTTCTCCAGGCTCATCGTGTGCCCGAGCGGGTAGTGGTGGGCCGGGGTCACGACGGCGAGGCGTGCGCCGGGCGCCAGGGTGGCGGCGCGGGAGGCGGAGAGACCGCCCGGACCGATCGGAATCGGCACCGGCCGCAGGCCCGCGCTGGCCAGCGCCTGCGCGATTCCTGGGAAGCCCGGTTCCTCGACCAGGGCTGACTCCCCGGGGTCGAGCAGCAGCTCCGCGAGCAGCCGCAGGCTCTGCCGGATCCCGGCGGTGACGATGACGTCTTCGGCCGCGCAGGCGACGCCCCGCACCTGAGCCAGGTATGTCGTGATCGCGCTGCGGAGCGCCAGCGAGCCGCGTGGATCCGGCCGCTCCGCCGGCCCTTGTCGCCACTCAGCCTGGAGCAGGCGCGCCCAGACCGGGTACGGGAAGGCATCCGGCGCCGGTCGACCGAGCGCGAAGGCGTCCGGCGCAGTGGATCCCGCCGTGTACCGCAGCCGCGGCGTCTGGGTGAGGCTGGTACCCCAGCGCGACAGAGCCGGCATCCGCGCAGGCGATGCCCCCTCGGATCGGTCGGCCGCGGGCATGGAATCATCCGGCAGGGTCGCGGCGACGCGCGTGGACGAGCCGGGGCGGGCCGTGAGGTAGCCTTCGGCGACGAGCTGTTCGAGGGCGAGCACCACCGTGCCGCGGGCGCAGGCGAGGTCGGCGGCCAGAACGCGCGAGGCCGGAAGCCGCGCCCCGCGCGGCAGACGGCGATCGAGGATCGCCCGGCGCAGGGCTTCACGGAGCTGCACATGCAGCGGGAGGTGGCTCGTCGGATCGAGGCTGACGGGTAGCGGCGACAGGGCCCTGGCCATATCGAAAGTGGTCCAGTCAGAATTCGGAAACTGGACCTTCCATCTGGTCCACTGAGCGGTCAAGCAGCCTGGGCAATCCATGCGCAACCGCGCCGCCCGACAGGACGAGGCCCGTGTACCAGCCGCCGCACTTCAAGGAGGACGCCCGGGATGCCCAGCACGGGCTGATCCGCGCCTATCCGCTCGGCCTCCTGATCACCGCAGGGCCGGAGGGCCTCACCGCTAACCCGATCCCGTTCCTCCTCGACGCAGGCGGGGAGCACGGCATCCTGCGCGCCCACCTGGCGCGGGCCAATCCGCAGGGGCGGGATCTCTCGGCCGTCGCGGAATGCCTGGTGGTGTTCCAGGGACCGCAGGGCTACGTCACCCCGAGCTGGTACGCGAGCAAGCAGATCCATGGCCGCGTCGTCCCAACGTGGAACTACGCCACCGTCCATGCCTGGGGTCGACCGCGGGTGATCGAGGACGCCGCGTGGCTGCGGCGGCAGATCGCGGATCTCACCGCACTCCGGGAGGGGGCGCGGCCAGAGCCCTGGGCGGTGTCCGACGCGCCGGAGCCCTTCGTTGCGGCGCAGGTTCAGGCGCTGATCGGCGTCGAGATCCCGATCACACGCATCGAGGGGAAGTGGAAGATGAGTCAGAACCGGCCCGAGCCCGACCGGGCCGGCGTGATCGCGGGCTTCCGGGCCGCCGGCGAGGCGGGGCTCGCCGAACTGGTCGCCGAGCGAGGCCAGCCATGAGCGCACGGCTCAACGCATTCGGCCAGCCGATCGGACCGGCGCTGCCGCACTGGACCCCGCGGCCGTCTCCGCCGCGGACACCGATGGAGGGCCGCACCTGCCGGGTCGTGCCCCTGGACGCCGAGGCCCACGCGCCCGGCCTGTACGCGGCCTACAGCGCGGCCCCCGACCAGCGCGGTTGGACCTATCTCCCCGATGAGATGGCCGAGACCGAGGCGGTGTTTCGCGACCGTCTCGTAGCCCGGGCGGCGAGCCGGGATCCCCTGTTCCACGCGATCCTCGACCGCGGAAGCGGCGAACCCCTCGGCATCGCCTCGTATCTCCGGATCGATCCGGGCAACGGCGTGATCGAGGTCGGGCACCTGCATTTCGGGCCGCGCCTGCAGCGCAGGCCGGCCTCGACGGAAGCGATGGCGCTGATGATGGCCCGCGCCTTCGACGAGCTCGGCTACCGCCGCTACGAATGGAAATGCGACGCCCTCAACGCCCCGTCCCGGGCGGCGGCCCAGCGCCTGGGCTTCACCTTCGAGGGCATCTTCCGCAATGCCGTGGTGGTGAAGGGACGCTCGCGCGACACGGCATGGTTCTCGATCACCGACGCGGACTGGCCGCGGATCCGTGCCGGCTTCGAGGCGTGGCTCGATCCGGCGAATTTCGACGCGGAAGGCCGCCAGCGGAAGGCTCTGGTGGATTTGCGTACCAGGGGGACGTGAACGCCCCGGCCAGGGCGATCGGAGGCTGGGCCCGCGATGCTGGAGAAGTCACCAGGTCTGGGAGTGCTGCCGACGGTCTGTCGGCAGCGAGTCGGCTGCGACCGGGTATGACAGCTCCGGAACCGCGTTCGCGGGCTCGGCGTTCGGCAGGTCCAGGGCTGCCCGCATCCGCGCGTCCACCCGTTCCGCGCTGTTCATCGCCGCGATATAGGCCAGCCCGGCCGCAGCACAGGCCCGGTTCAGCCCCTCGTCCTCATGCAGCGCCAGGATCGCCTGCGCCAAGCCGGCCGGTGTATCCGCCACCAGCCCCGCCAGCGGCTCCGGCAGATCCAATCCCTCTGCGGCCACCGGCGTACACACGCAGGGTATTCCCGCGGCCAGGCTATCGAGGACTTTGCCCTTCACGCCCGCTCCGTAGGCCAACGGTGCCACGCTCAGCCGCACGCGGTCGAACAGCGTGGTGAGTTCGGGCACCCGGCCCAGGATCTCGACCCCCGGCCAGGCCGCCGCCTGAGCCGCCAAGCGATCCGGCATGCCGCTGCCGGCCAGCAGACAGGGAAGCTCGGCCGCCGATCCGCCCGCGCGGAGCGCCGCAAGGGCCGGCATCACCGACTCGATCAGGATGAGCGCCGCATCGACATTGGGCCGATGCCCGAATCCCCCGACGAAGGCCATCCCCCGCCGTGCGGCGAACGGCACGACGGTCGGGCACGGCGCAACCGCCCAGGGCACGACATGGATTCGCTCCCGCGGGATGTGCGCGGCCAGCATCTCGGCCTCGTGAGTCGAGTGGGTGATCACCGCGTCCGACACCCGCGCCGTACTCAGTTCCAGGACGCGCACGTGCTCGGCATAGGCCGCGAGGTCCGCACGGCCTTCGACCTTCGCTTGGCGGGCAGTGCGCAGGTGGTGCAGGTCGGCGACGCTGTAGACCAACCGCGCCCCCCGCTGCGTGTCGCGCACGAGCTGGGCATAGCGTCCGGCCGTATCGATCCGGTGCAGGTAAACCAATGCGAACGCCCCGCTGTGCCGGCGCAGCACTTCCTCCACCGTCGCGTACCAGGGCGACAGGCAGCAGCGCACGCCACCGGCCTCCAGCGCCGCGGCATCCCCGGCCATATCGACGGAGGCGAGGGTGACGGCGTAGCCGAGCCGCTGCAGGGAGCGGAGATGCGAGAGGATCGCGTTCGCGCCGGCGTCACGGGCGTCCACCGGCAGCGTGGCATCGATCACCAGGGCCCGCGGCCGGGCGCCGGGCTCGGGGGCGACGCCGGGATCGGCGGCCTCCGCCCGCCGCAGGCGCTGCGCCTCTTCCAGCAGGAAGGCGAGGCGCCGGCCGCGCTCGGCCGCGTCGACCGGCTCGGCGAGGATCAGGGACAGCCATTCCCGCAGATCGGCGTCGAACGTGGTGATTGGGTCGAGGGTCAGGGGCGAGCCGGGCACCGCCGCGCCGTCGCCCTCGCGACGCACGGAGACGGTGCAGGAGGCCAGAGCCGGGAGCGCTCCGTGGGGGAAAGCGAAGGTGAAGCCGTGCCGGCCGTGGCCTTCGCCCGCAGCGACGAGATCGTCCCGGGGCTGCTCGGCGAGGCAGCGGCCGACCGCGTGGCCGTCGACCACCACGACCAGGGCGACGGGACGGTCGGGCGCGGCAGCATCCCGCGCCCAACCGATCACTTGCCGGCGGGACAGGCGATCGACATACCCGCGCAGCGCCACCGCCGCGGCTCGACCCGTCGGATCAGGCCGCGAGTCCGATCGGCGCGGCCGGCCGCGCGGTGCCGAGCGTCGCCCCGTCGGCCGAGCGGCGGACCACCACCAAGGCCTCTTCTGAAATCCCCTGGAGCGTCAGCGTCACGTCGAAGCCGTGGCGACCGTCGCCGATGCCGGACGCAGCGAGGTCCACGCGGTACGCCTCGGCATAGGCCAGCCCGGCAACCGCGCCGTCCACCACCACGTCAAGGCACACCGGCCCATCCGGATGCGCCAGATCCCAGGCCCAGCCCGCCACGCGCAGGGTGCCCTCCGCGCCGACCTCGCACAGGTCGAGCTGTCCGCGCAGCGGCCCGAATACCCGCGCCGGCGCCACCGGCAGCCCAGCGCGCAACGCCAGCCGCCGCCGGATCGCCTCCAAGGCGAAGCCGTCCGTCACCCGCGGGGCGCAATAGGCCGCCTTGCCCGTCCAGGCCGTCGCGTGCGGGTACAGAGCGCGATGCTCGGCGGCGTTGTGGAAGATCGCCCGGCCGCCATCGTCGACGAAGCTCTCGGCCGGCGCGTCCTCGGCGAGCAGCACGTCGTGGCTGTCGAGTTCGACGTGCCAATAGGTGACGGCCTCGACGCGCTCGGCCTTCACGATGCTGGTGCCGTTGACCAGGCATTCGGCTGGCACGAGCACGCCGTCGAGAAAGAGGGCATGATCCGGGGAGACCCACAGGTCGCGGACGGGCACCGCGTCGACCAGCGCGCCGGCCTTGATGCAGACGGGCAGGACGGCGGGGTTGGTGTTGGCGAAACGGCCTCCGTAGCTGCGGGTGCCGATCCAGCGGATCTGGCGATTCGCGCCGGAGGCGGTGACGACCCTGTCGCCGATGGCCAGATCCTCGACCGCAACCAGTCCGCGGTCGGTCAGGATGCGCGTGCCGGTGCAGTAGCACGGGGCGTTGTTGGCCGGGGGGGTCGGGTTCGTGGTGACTGAGTTCGTGGTGACTGGGTTCGTGGGCCGAGCCGGAGCAGCGGCACTGATGTCTGATACCCGGAACACCACGCCGGTGTCGTTCGGGCCACCCTTTTGCGTCGTACCGTAGAAATGTCCGTGGCCATCCGCAGTTAAGTCAGTATTGGGGTGGCTGCCACTAGCATTGCCCTGGGAGGTGACGGGATCGAAGGAGAAAAGGGTCTGCTTGCTGTAGCCGTTCGACCCGTTGATGAGTTCGTACACCGTCCCGCTGCCGTTCGCACCACCAGAGTGCGTCGTGCCGTAGAGGTTGCCTTGGCTGTCGATATTGAGTTGGCCTGGAGCATAAAAGCCCCCGTTGTTGTGTCCGCTCGAGTCAAAGGAATACAGGATCTTATGGCTGTAGCTATGAGAATCGTTGACGAGTTCATAAATCGTCCCCGAACCGTTTGTGCCCCCCTTGCTTGTCGTCCCGTAGAGGTTGCCGTGGGCGTCGGCGATCAGACCGGAGTCGGGTGTGGCACCGGCGGTGCTAGAGTTGGGATTGTCGAAAGAGAACAGGGTCTTCTGGCTGTAGCCATTGGGCCCTTTGACCAGTTCATACGCAGCCCCGTAGCCGCTTCTACCCCCGAGCTGTGTCGTGCCGTAGAGGTTGCCCTGGGCGTCCGCGATCAGATTGCCTTTGGGACCGGAGCCGGTCGTGTTGCCGCTGTAGGCGCCGGATTCGAAGGAAAATAGGGTCTGCTGGCTGTAGCCGTTGGCGCCTTTCGTCAGTTCGTAAACCGCCCCGTTGCCGTTGGCTCCACCACTGAACGTCGTGCCGTAAAGATTGCCCTGGGCGTCGGCAGTCAAGCCTGACCGTGCAGAGATGAAGGTGGCGTTCGCGTTGGGGTCCGCGGCGAAGGAGTACAGGGTCTGCTGCGTGTAGCCGTTGGGACCCTTGACCAGTTCGAAGGCCGTCCCGCCATTGTTCGCGCCACCCTGGATCGTCGTACCGTAGAGGTTGCCCTGGGCGTCCGCCGTGAGGCCGGCAAAGGGTGTGATGCCAGTGGCGTTGCCGGTGCTGGTGTTGGCATCGAACGAGAATAGGGTTCGCTGCGTGTAGCCGTTGGCGCCCTTCACCAGCTCGTAGACCGCCCCGGTCTCGTTCGCCCCGCCCTGTTGTGTCGTACCGTAGAGGTTGCCCGCTGCGTCGGCGATCATGCCGGGAAGCGGATACGCGCCAGTAGCGTTTCCGCTCCGGGTGTTGGCGGCGAAAGAAAACAGGGTGTCGACGGTTGTCATGTCGCCATCTCGAATCGGCCACCCTCAATTCTGCTGAACGGGGTAACCTTGAACCTCCGCCCGGATCGACGATCCCGGCAGACCCGAGGCATCAAGATATCGATCCGAAAAACCCAGTCAATCGGATTGACGCCAAAGATCATGACGCGGTCACATCAAAAAAATGCGTTGCACGTCTGCGACACATGCCCGACACAACCGAAAGTAATCTGCCGGACCTTGAATTTTGACTTAAAAGCAATTATAGGACGCTGCGGAGCGCGACGCTCATAACTTTCCTGACGACGCTTTGACGGACGGAGCACCTGCGACATGGCTATGAGACCCCGAGCCCGGATCGTGGATGATCCGGCCGTGCGTGAGATCGTGGCCACGACCACGGTGACAGGCACGGTCTTCGAGGGCGCGCTGTTCGTGACGCTGGCGGCGCAGCGCGCGCTGCCGGAGACGACCGGGGTGCCGCCGAGCCAGCCCCCGAGCGCACATGTGACCGGGCGTCTCGTCCTGACGCCCACGGCCGCGGTGGAGCTGGTGAACACGCTGAGCGCGCTGCTGGCGACGATACCGGGGGTCAGCGCCCAACGCGGCGGTTCAGCTTGAGACGCCAATTTCTCATAGGCGCCCGACCGGACAATCCGCCTTGGCTCAGCTCCGGTCGCGGCAAGCCGTCCGGTAGGCTGCCTCTCGCGGCGTCCGCGTCACCGGGCGGAGCCGGCGGCGACGCGACGCCGAGACGGGTTTCCAAGCGCCAGGGTCGTCAAGCCCGCCCGGCCGGACCGGCCTCCAGGAACGCCTCCGCGCTCCGCAGACTCAGCGCCATGATGGTCAGCGCCGGATTTGCCGCGAGCGAACTCGGGAAGGTGGAGCCGTCGCAGATCCACAGGTTGTCGATGTTGAAGCTGCGGCCCACCGGGTCCACCACGGCGCTCGACCCGTCGCGTCCCATCCGGCAGGTGCCCAGCGTGTGGGCCACGCGCTCCAGCACCCAGATATCCTCGGCGCCGGCCTCTTCCCAGAGCCCGCGCATCACCTGCGTGGCGTGGGCGTTGAGCCGAGTCTCGTTCGTGCCGTAGCCGAAGTCGATCCGGGCCTTGCGCATCCCGCGCGCGTCGGTCTCGTCCGCGAGCGTGAGCACGTTGGCGTCGCAGGGCAGGGTCTCGCCGTTGATGCCGATGCCCGCGAGGGTATTGTAGCGGTCGAGATAGTCGAGGAGCGGCTTGCCCCACAGGCCGCGCCCGCGGGCCACCGCATTCCCGAAGGTCACCGGCACCACGCCGAGGCTCTGGATCAGGTAGCCGCCGGCGAAATCGGCGCCCGCGCGGATGAAGTCCTCGGTGATCAGCGAGGACGGATAACCGCGGTTCATCCGCACCTCGTGCGGGAAGGTGCCCCAAACCTGCGTCGCCACGTGGCCCATGTAGTTCCGGCCGACCTGATCGCTAGAATTGGCCAAGCCGCAATGCAGAAGCAGCCGCGGCGTCTCGACCGCACCGGCGCAGAGGAAGACATTCGCGCAGCGCTGGCGCCGGTCCTGGCCGTCCTGCCGGTAGACCACAGCGGTGATCCGCCCGGCGCTGCTGCGCTCCAGCCCGTGCACGAAGGCTTCGGCCCGGATCTCCGCGCCGCGGGCCAGGGCGAGCGGCAGGTAGGTGACGTCCATGCTGGCCTTGGCGCCATTGCGGCAGCCCTGGTGGCAGTAGCCGCAATTGATGCAGGCGCCGCGCAAGGGCCCCGCCTCGGACTGAAAATCCTGCGAGACGACCGCGGCGGGGGCGTCGGCCCAGCGGATGCCGCGGGCGTCGCAGGCCCGCGCCATGATCTGCGCGGGGCCGTTGCGCGGAACCGGAGGCAGGGGATACCGCCGATCCGCATCCCAGGGATAGCTCTGCGCCCCCGAGACGCCGAGGAAGCGCTCGACGCGCTCGTAGAACGGCCGCAGATCCGCGTAGGTGAGGGGCCAGTCGACGCCCGCGCCGGTCTCCGTCTGGAGCCGCAGGTCGCGGGCATCGGCCCGGGGCACGAAGGCGCCCCAGTGCAGCGTCGAGCCGCCGACGCCGGTTCCACTGTTGTTGCCGCCGAAGGCTTCCGGCGTCGAGCCGCCGCTGAGGCGCTCCTCGGTCCAGTAGATCTCGTAGGCGAGGGTCTCGTCGAAGGCGAAGCGCTCCGGCGGGAAGTTCGGTCCCGCCTCCAGAGCCACGACCTTCAGGCCCGCCGCGGCGAGACGGGCGAGGAGCGGCGCGCCGCCCGCCCCAGTGCCGACGATCACCGCGTCGACGACCTCGTCCTCGCGGTAAGTGCGCATCCCCGCGAGGTTCATCGTGCCAGCTCCCCGTGCGACGGACGTGGTTCCCAGGGCTCCGGCGTGTCGAGCCCGACCGCGTGGAAGCCGGGCAGGTCCCTGGCGATCTCACCCGGGCGGTCGCCGCCGGCCCCGATCCCCGAGAAGCCGAGCCGCGCCAGGGCCGCGGGATGGCCAAGCCAGAGCCGGGCCGCGTCGGCGCGCAGATCCTCGAACCAGAAGCGCATCCCGTCAGCGTCGAGCCGGCCGCCGAGGGCATCATGGACCTTAAGGTCACCGCGCTGGCAAAGGGTCAGCAACGCATCCTGGTTGTCGGCATCGAGCGGCCCGAATGGGCGTTCTCGCGCCGCGCGGGCCGCGGCGTCGAGGGTGCGCAGGGCGGCGCGGTAGGCGTCCGGGTCAGCCGGCAGGGCCGAGAAGCGCCAGCCATCGCCCTGTCCGGCGGAGAGGCGGCGATCAATCCGGGCGGCGGGATCGAGACCGGGCACGGGCAGCACCCGGGCGAGGACGGCACGGAGGATCGCGAGTTCCACCGGATCGAGGGCCTCCGGCCGGTAGGCGGGATCGTCCGGCTCGGCGCGCGCGTCGAGGGCTTCGCGCAGACGGCCGTTGACCCGCTCGGAGGCGATCAGGGCCGCGTAAGCGGGCGGAACCGCGGGTCGGCTGGGATCAGGGTTCGTCTGCCGATCGGCGACGTACTCGCGCAGCAATCCGGCCAGCAGGTCCGGGCGCTCCAGCGGCAGGAGATGGCCGACGCCGTCGACGGTCACGCGGCGATGCCGCGCGAGGTGAGGCGCCATCAGCGCCTGCTGAGCGTCGGGACCGAGATCGGCGTCTTTCGAGCCCGCAAGGACCAGGGCCGGCGTGCGCAGGACGCTGACGCGGCGGCACCAATCCTCTCGGGCGCCGGATTCGAGCCACGCTTTCCAGGCCGCGGGAGACGCCCGCAACACGTCGGCTACCGCCGCGGCCTCCGTGCCGGGGTCGAGATCCGCCCCGACATTGGCACGGATGAAGTTCAGGGCTTCCCGCCGGCGCGTCTCGGGATCCGCGTCGATCCAGGCGAGCATCTTGGCCCGACGCGCCTCGGGGATCGGTTCGGGGCTCGGCGGCGAACCGGAAATCAGGACGAGATGCGTCAGTCCTGCGAGACCCGGATCGCCGTCCTCGGCGCGGCGCGCCAGGGCGAGCGCCACCTTGGCGCCCATGCTGTGACCGGCGATCGCGAAGGCGGCGGGCGCGCGGGCGCGAATCGCCTCCGCCACATGATCGGCCATCGCGTCGAGCGAGAATCGGGTTCCGCCGGCTTCTTCCCCGAAGCCCGGCAAATCTATGGGCACGCAGGTCAACGCGCCGTCGAGCGCCGCGGCAAGCGGCGCCCAGCTACGGGCACTTCCGCCGAGAAAGTGCAGGCAGAACAGAAGTTCGGGTTCGGACATTGCGGAGACATCGCGCGGGCCGGGAAGGCTTCAAGCGTACGCGACGCCGCACGGCCGCACTCTTGGCCGGGCAGGCGTTGGCGGCATTCCCGCGGCGTGCGATCACCGCCCCAGGAGGATGCCATGATTGGGGATCTCGACCTCGCTTGGCGGGTGGAGGAGGCCTGCCTCAACGCCTGGCCGAGCCCGCGCCAGATCCTGGTGGAGGGCTATCTGCTGCGCGCCGCGGGCGGGCGGTCGAAGCGGCAGAACTCGGTCAATCCGATGCGGCGGAGCGGCGACCCCGAGCCCGCCATCGCGGCGGCCCGCACGCTCTACCGGAGCCTCGGCCAGCGCCCGATCTTCCGGATCCCGGCCATTGCACCGCAGATGGAGCGGTCGCTCGCGTCAGCCGACTTTGCGGTCGCCGACGAGACCTGCACCCTGTTCCACCCCCTCGACGGCGTGTCGGCGGAGCCCGATCCGTCCGTCACCGTCGCGACGGCGCCCGGCGCGGACTGGCTGGCGCTCCGCGACGCCGTGAACCGCGCCGACGCGGCGGCCGCCCGGGTTTTTCGCGATACGGTCGCCGCCCTGATGCTGCCGCGGGCTTTTTCGAGCGCGACGGCGGAGGGCGGCATCGGCGCCATCGCGTTCGGCGTCCTCGACCGCGGGTTGCTGGTGATCGAGTCGGTGGCGACACCCGAGCCCTTGCGCGGGCGCGGCCATGCCCGGCGCGCCGTGGAGGCGCTGCTGCGGTGGAGCCGGTCACAGGGCGCGCAGGCCGCCTGCCTGCAGGTCGTCGCGGAGAATACGCCGGCCCGTGCGCTCTATCGCGGGCTCGGGTTCGAGCGCGAATTGTACCGCTATCATTACCGCGTCGGGCCGGAGCCCGAGTGAAGAGCCGCCGTCTTTAAGAGCGCCGCGAAGCAATCCAGTGACGCGCCATACCGTCCGCGCTCGCGCGGCCCCGGGTCACGTCCGTCGCTCGTCCCGGCAAAGACCATCGCAACGACCGACGGCTTCGAGCGGAAAGGCGTTCAGGCATCGAACAGGGAGCGCTGCCCCGCCGGTGCGGCCGGCTTGGCGCTGCGCCGCTCCGCCGGGCGGCCGGAAGCCGAGGACGGCCGCAGGCCACCCTGGCGCCCGGTTCTGGTGGTCGGGGAAGGATCGAGCCCTCCCTCCGGCACAGCCGCGACGGTCCCATCGGAGAATTGCAGGCTGAGGCGGGCAGCGGCGGCGGCCTCGGAGGCGCGGCGCACCGGCAGGCCGGCGGCGTCGCGCACCAGCACGTAGCCGCGTTCGAGAACGGCGTGGTAGCTGAGCGAGCCCAGCAGCCCGGCCAATCCGGCGAGGCGGTCGTACCGCCGCTCGATCCCGCGGGCGCCGGCCTGGGCCAGGCGGTCGGACAGGGCGAGCAGCCGGTCGGTTCGGCGCGCCTGCAGGGCCCGGGCCCGCTCCAGGCTCGCCTCGCGGGCGACGACGAGGCGGCGCCCGAGCTGGACCAGGGCCTCACCCTTGCGCTGCACGTCGTTGCGCAGGGCGTGGAGCGGCCGGTGATCGATCCGCCCCAGCCGCGCGCGGGCATTGGCCAGCGCCACGTCGGGCGAGCGCCGCGCCATCCGGTCGAGGAGCAGTTGCAGCCGCGCCCGGTGGCGGCTGGCGCCTGCGGCGAGCGCCGGGGCGAGGCGGGCCTCGGCGAGGTCGAGCCGCTGGCGCTTGGCCGCCAGCAGGGCATCGGCGCCGGGCATCGCCCGTCCCAGCGCCCGCAGATCCGCCCGGTCGCGCTCGATCCGCCGCCCGACCGCGCCGATCGTCCGGGCCGAGAGATCCGCCACGGTGGCGATCAGGTCGGCGCGGACCGGCACCGCCATCTCGGCGGCGCCCGTGGGGGTCGGGGCGCGGCGGTCGGAGACGTAGTCGATCAAAGTGGTATCGGTCTCGTGCCCCACCGCCGAGATCAGCGGGATCGCGCTCTCGAAGGCGGCCCGGACCACGCATTCCTCGTTGAACGCCCAGAGATCTTCGATCGAGCCGCCGCCGCGGGCGACGATCAGCACGTCCGGCCGCGGGATCGGGCCACCGGGCCTCAGGGCGTTGAAGCCGCGGATCGCGGCGGCGACTTCCTCCGCCGCGCCATCCCCCTGAACCCGCACCGGCCAGACCAGAACGGGACGCGGGAACCGATCCTCCAGCCGGTGCAGGATGTCGCGGATCACCGCCCCGGTGGGCGAGGTGACGACGCCGACGACCCGCGGCAGGTAGGGGATCGACCGCTTGTGCTCGGGGGCGAACAGCCCCTCGGCGGCCAGTTGCTTCTTGCGCTCGTCGAGCAGAGCCATCCAGGCGCCGAGGCCCGCCGGCTCCAGGCTCTCGACCACGATCTGGTACGAGGACTTGCCCGCGAAGGTGGTGATGCGGCCGGTGGCGATCACCTCCAGCCCCTCCTGGGGCCGCTGGCGCAGGCGCCCGAACACGCCCTTCCAGACCACCGCGTCGATGCGTGCCTGCCCGTCCTTCAGGGAGAAGTAGGCGTGGCCCGAGCCGTGCTGGCCGCGATAGCCCGAGATCTCGCCGCGCAGACGCACATGGCCGAACGCGTCCTCCAGGGTGCGCTTCAGCGCGCCCGCAAGGTCGCCCACCGTCCATTCCGGCTGGTTGGCGGTCAGCACGCTGGTCGGCGGGATGTCCGCCGCTGGCGGGGCGGCGGGGCGCGGGGGCGGAACGAGGGGCATGGCCGGAGGCTAAAGCATGAGGTCGTTCCGCGGAAGCAGCTACCGCAGCATCCTATTCTACCGCGAGTTCGCGCGGCCCCTCCGAAATCGCCACGCGCGGCACGAGCAGCGACAGGAGCAGCGTCAGCAGGGCCACCGCGAACACCGTCCAGAAGGTGCCGTGGAGCGCGTGCTGAAGCCCGGCCCGGATCGCATCGCCGCCGGCGCCGAGGCTCGCCGGATCGTCGAGCAGGCGCCGGAGCTCGTCGGAACTGACCGTGGGCCCGCTCGACGGGTGGGCCAGCCGATAGTTCAGCACGGCGCCGAGCGCGGTGGCGCCCAGCGTCGAGCCGAGATTGCGCGAAAAGATGTTCGAGGCGGTGGCCGCCCCGCGCTGGGCCCAGGCGACGCTGTCCTGGATGATCACGATGGCGGCGGTCGACAGGAAGCCCATGCCGAGGCCCATCACGATCGAGCCGACGGCCGCCACGGCGGGCGAGGTCGACGGCCCCAGGGCCACGAAGGCGGTGGCGCCGAGCGGCAGCAGGATCGCGCCGACCAGCAGGATCGGGCGCAGCCCGAAGCGGACGAAAGTGCGCGCCGCCGTAGTGGCGCCGATCGGCCAGCCGAGCACCATCAGGGTCAGAGTCAGACCGGCGATCAGCGGCGATTGCTGCAGCACGCCCTGGACGTACATCGGCAGGAAGGCCGTGAGCCCGATCACCGTCATGCCGGACAGCAGCGTCGCGGTGTTGGCGGTGGCGATCGGGCGCTGCATCCACAGGCGGATGTCGAGCATCGGGTCGGGCGCGCGGCGCTCCTGCAGCACGAACAGAACCGTGGCGATCAAGAAGGCCATGCCGGGCCAGAGCGCCGCCGCGGCCGAGTCCCCGGCTTCCGTCAGCGCGATCATCAGCGCCGCGATGGCCGCGGTGAACAGGGCCGCGCCGATCACGTCGATCCGCCGGCTGCGACGCTCCACGCCCTCGTTCAGGTACCGGAAGAACAAGCCGGCCGCGACGACGCCGATCGGCAGGTTGATCCAGAAGATCCAGGGCCAGCTCAGATGGCCGATGATCAGGCCGCCGACCAGCGGGCCGGCCACCGACGAGATGCCCCAGACGCTGGCGAGATAGCCCTGGACCCGGCCGCGCTCCCGGGCCGAATAGAGGTCTCCGACCACCGTCAGGCTCACCGGCTGGATCGCCCCGGCGCCGATACCCTGCACGAGGCGGAACAGGACGAGCGAGGGCATCGACCACGCGAGGCCGCAGAGCAGCGAGCCGAGCAGGAACACCGCGATACCGAACAGAAGCACCGGCCGCCGCCCGTAGAGGTCGGACAGCTTGCCGAACACCACCGTGGTGGCGGTCTGCGTCAGCAGGAAGGACGCGAACACCCAGGCGTAAAGGTGAAGATCGCCGAGCTGCCCGGCGATCTGCGGCATCGCGGTCGAGACGATCGTCGCCTCGATGGCGATCATGAACATCGCCGCCATCACCGCGGCGAGGACCAGCGGGCGGCGCGTCGTATCGGGGTTCGGCATGGAGTCGATCTAGGCCGCGCGGAGGCCGCGACATAGCGGTGCGGAACGGACTGAAGACCCCCACCGCGAGGTCCGTGCGCGAGCGCACATCGGCAGCAGGCTCGACCCGCCTCGGACGCATGGTGCGCCCATAGCGTTGCTTGGCCCGCATGGGTCGGCACAGGGGCTTCGACCTTCAGGCTTCGCTGTTCGCGTCGAGGTCGCGCCCGCGGGTCTCCGGCAGCAGGAAGGCCGCCACCGTCCCGACCAGGCTGAAGGCCGCGAGGTAGTAGGCGGGCGCGAGCCGGTCGCCGGTCTCGGCGATCAGCCAGTTCACCACGTAGTTGGTGCTGCCGCCGAACACCGAGACGGCGACCGCGTAGACGATCGACAGGCCGGCGCTGCGCACCGCCCGGGGCAGCGCCTCCGGGATGCCGACGATCACCGCGGCCGCGTTGATCGACGACAGCGCCGAGAGCAGGAAGGTCACCGCGTAGACGCTTGCCGCGCTCGGCGCCTTCACCACCCAGGCGAAGGCCGGGACCGCCAGGATCAGGATCAGCGCCCGCGGCCAGATCATCACGGGGCGCCGCCCGACCCGGTCGGCCACCCAGCCGCCGAGCAGCGGGAAGACCACCGAGGCGAGGCCCAGCGCGATCGGCACCGCGGTCGCGGCGGTCTCGCTGAGGCCGAGCGTGGCGCCGGCATAGACCGGCATGTTGGTGCCGACCGCGTTCGAGACGGTCGAGGCGGAGATCACCAGGAAGGTCAGGCCCAGCAGCCGGCCATGCTCGCGCAGGAGCCGGCCCACCACGGCGAGGGTGGAGCCCGCGGCATTCGGATCTTCCTCGGCGCCGGCCGTCTCGGGCAGGTGGCTTCGGATGATGAGACCCATCGGCACGACGCCGAGGCCGAGCAGGAACATCAGCCGCCAGCCCCACGCATTCATCGCCTGATCGCCGACGACGAGCGCCAGGGTTGTGGCCACGATCCCGGCGAACAGGGCCGCGCAGCCCTGGCTGGCGATCTGCCAGCTTGTGACGAATCCACGCCGGTCCGGAGGCGCAGCCTCCAGCAGGTAGGCGGTGGACGGGCCGACCTCGCCGCCGAGCGCCAGCCCCTGGATGAGCCGCCCGGCGATGACGATCACCTGCGCCCAGCCGCCGATCGCCGCGTAGGGCGGGCAGACGGCCAGCATCAGCATGCCCAGCGCCATGAGCCCGATCGTGATCAGCATCGCGGGCTTGCGCCCGGCCCGGTCCGCGAAAGCGCCGATCAGGACGCCGCCGATCGGCCGCATCACGTAGCCGATGCCGAACAGCGCCAGCGAGGCAAGCAGGCTGTGGGTCGGGTCGGTGGCTGGGAAGAACGCCGCGCCGATCGGCTTCGCGAAGAAGGCGTAGACCGTGAAATCGTAGAACTCGAGGGCGTTGCCCAGCACGACGGCGCCGACCGCCTTGCGGTTCAGGGCCGGATTCGCGGCTGCGCCGGCGTGGGCTCCGGTCCGGGCGTCCATCAGCGCGCCCCGTCGACCGGGTGCTGGGCGATGCCGCCGGTGACGGGCTCGGCACCGTCCGCCACCGCAGCATCGTAGCCGGCGAGCCAGAGCACCCGGGCCTGCGTGCCCTCGGCATAGGGGCAGGCCTCGCGGGCGAGGCCTTTTCCGGGCGCGGCATGGCCGAGCGCTTGGGCGTCGAGGTCGTTCGGGGGTGAGTCCATCGTGGCGCAGATCCTGATCGCTCGCGTTCGCCGCGATGTAGGGCGCGTCCCGGGACGCGCCGCACTCAATGGAGCATCGTATCGTCGGGTGTCGGCGTCGCGACGGCTTCGCTGAACGGGAATTCCAGCACCACCTCGCCCGCCGCATCGGCAACGATCAGGCAGGCTGTCATGAGGTGACCCCGATCCAGGCTTTCGCGCAGGGCATCACGGATCGTTTGACGCGCCTTATCCCAGGCCTCGTCCGGATCACGAAGCTCCGTTCCGGTCGGGTCGCCGATCAGGTCGTCGCCGATCTGTGTGTGGAAGAAATAGCGCGGCATGATCGCGTCACCTCCGAGAACCGGCCCCCGAGGGGACACCGCACTCAGATGGTGATCCAGTCGAGCCGGCACACGCCCGGGGCGGCTCAGCCGTTGGCCGACCGCACCTCCGAGGGCGTCGGGACCGGGCGGAGGGTGCGCACCTGGGCGGACCCGGCGCCGGCGCGATGATGCTTCTCCATCGTCATCAGCGGCCGCAATTCGGGCTCCGCGAAATCGAGCAATCGGGCGTTGCGCCAGCGCGGCTTTCCGGCGCCGCGGCCGAACCACCGGGGGCGCTCTTCCTCGACCAGCAGCACGAGCCGGCCCGTCCAGGATTTCCGAAACCAGAAGCGCCCGGTCAGCGACATGTTCCAGTCCCCTCGCTCAAAGCGCGCGCGGCACCGGCCAATAGCGGTCATCGCCACAGCGTGTCCGTTCAATACCGGATTTGACCGAGGAAGTCTTGGAGGATCGGCATGATGTGCGAGCGGGCGGTCGGTTTCCACAGGCCCGTGCCGCAGATCTGCGCGGCGGTCGTCCGGCCATCCTACCGCACGAAATGGCGGGCGATGAACAGCATCACCACGATCCAGACCAGACCCGAGACGCCGTACACGAACCCGCGCAGGAGCGCGAATTCCAGGGCGGCATGCACGGAGGCGCGATCGTCTCGCGGCAGGGGGCGCTCCGCCGGCGACGGGCGCGCGGATGGGATCGCGGCGAGCAGGCGCGTCAGGCTTTCCGGGAGCGGTCGTTCATCGGTCTGCACAGCGCGGCAAAGTCTACAGGGCCCGCAGCGCAGGCGACAAGGCCGCCGGTGATCACGGGGCTGTCAGACGCCGAAAGCCCGGCATCCCCGAGCCGTTGCGCTGCGATCGACCCGCCGTCTCGGCGCCCGGCTTCCAAGTGCCGCAGGGAGCCAACACCTTGACGGTGGGTTGTGGCTTACGCGGCGGCGAGCCTCGCGAGGCTGGGCCGTTGCGCCCTGGCTGTAAATTCAATTAGACCTATTCCAGGCAGGCGCATTCTGCCGACAGTGCTGCCGCCGCGGCGGCCAATAGGAGGAAATCCATGCGTTCACTCGTTCTCGGCGCCGTCCTTGCCGCCCTGATCCCGCTCTCGGCGCAGGCCCAGGAGGCCGGAGACGCGGCCGCAGGCGAGAAGGCGTTCGCCCCCTGCAAGGCTTGCCACAACTTCCAAAAGAACGGCGTCGGCCCGGACCTGAAGGGCGTCGTCGGCCGCAAGGCCGGCACCTACGAGGGCTACAACTATTCGGCAGCGATGAAGAATTCCGGCATCACCTGGGATGAGGCCAACCTGCACGAGTGGCTGAAGAACCCGAAGGCGAAGGTGCCGGGCACCAAGATGATCTTCCAGGGCTACCCGGACGACAAGAAGGTCAGCGACGTGATCGCCTACCTCAAGACGCAGTCCTGAGTTTCCCGCGGAGCAAGCAAATCCCGGGGGTGGCCCAAGGGCTGCCTCCGGCCCCGTCCCGAAGCAGCCTATTCCGCGATGAGGCCGGCCTGCAGGCCCATCCGCAGCGTCACGAGGTCGTGGAGCAGGGTTTTCCGGCTCTCGACATCCAGGCCGGTCAGGTCGCCGGCATCGTCCGGGACGCAGGCGAGGACATCGCGCAGCTTCCCGCCCGCCGGCGTGAGAAAGATGCTGACCTGGCGCTCATCGACCCGATCCCGGGCCCGCCGCACGCGTCCCGACGCTTCCAGGCGCTTCAGCAGGGGCGTCAGCGTGCCGGAATCGAGGAAGAGGCGGTTGCCGATCTCCTTGACCGAGAGGCCGTCCTGCTCCCAGAGCACCAGCAGCACGAGATATTGCGGGTAGGTCAGTTCGTAACGGCCGAGCAGATTGCGGTACGCGCGCCCGAACGCATGCGCTGCGGCATAAACCGCGAAGCACAATTGATTGTCGAGACGCTGCCCGTCCTGCTGCTTCGGTAGGTCGGCGGCCGCGTGGTTCGCCTCATTCGGCGCAGCGCCGCTCTGCAGAGCAGTCGGGCCTGGCATGGGATGATCTCTCTCTGGAAGAAGCGGACTCGCGTATCGGTATGGTGATCGGTCACATTTAGGCAGTTCGGCATACAAGAACAATCGTCGCGAACGGCAGAGCACAAACCACGGCGCTTCGGCTTGGCGTCACAGCCTGCCCAAAACGCCCGACGCGCCGTCGCCACCGCCTCGTAGGCGGTGGCGGCCGGTCGTCCTGCAAGAGACCCTCAACCGTCCATCAAGGGGTGCAGATCCCGTACCATCGCCTTCAGGCGCTCATCGAGCACGTGGGTGTAGATCTGCGTGGTCGAGATGTCGGCGTGGCCGAGCAAGACCTGAACGATGCGCAGATCGGCTCCGTTCTGCAGCAGATGACTGGCGAAGGCATGGCGCAGCACGTGGGGGCTCACCCTGTCCGGCCGCAACCCGGCCTCCAGCGCCACGGCCTTCAGGTCGCGGGCGAAGGCCTGCCGCGTCAGGTGGCCACTCTCGCTCTCGGCCGGGAACAGCCACGCGCTCTCCTCCGGAACCGCGGCGAGATGCGCCGCCATGGCGGCCCGGGCCGCCTCGGTCAGCGGCACGAGGCGCTCGCGCCCGCCCTTGCCCTTGACGAACAGGTATCGTTCCCGGGTGGCGCCCGCGGCCCGGGGAAGGGCGACGAGTTCCGACACGCGCAGGCCCGTCGCGTAGAGGAGTTCGAGCAGGCAGATCATGCGACGCGCCCGCCGGGCCGGTCCCGGCGCCTGCTCGGCGCCGGCCGCCGCCTGCGCGACGGCCAGCAGGCGGTCGACCTCCGCCACCGACAGGATCTTGGGCAGCACCCGGCCCCGGCGCGGCCCCGAGACCGCCACGCTCGGATCGGCCTCGGCGAGGCCCTCGGCGTAGAGGAACTTGTGGAAGCCGCGCACGCAGGACAGCCGCCGCGCCGCCGAGGAGGCCTTCAGACCGCGCGTCTCCAGATCGGCCAGGAAGGCGCGCAGCGTCCCGGCCTCCACATCATCGAGGGCGAGGCCGGCACGGGCGAGATAGGCGCGGTAATCGTCGAGGTCGCGCCGGTAGGCGGCCAGGGTATTGGCGCCGGCCCCGCGTTCGGCGGCCAGCATGTCGAGATAGTCGGCGACGTCCGTGTCGGCCCCCCGAGAGCTGTCGTCGCCCGCCGTCACGCTCAACGGCTGCCGGGCTGCAGCTTCGAGGCGGGGATGGTCACGCTCATCTCCCGCGGCACCGGCTGGACGAAATTCGCCAGCGCGAACATCGCCGCGAAGACGAGACCCGCCAGGATCGCGAGGATGGCGAAGAAACGGAACAGGGTCGGCACGTCGGTCGAACCTCGGGCGGACGGTACGGGCGTCGGGGAGGGTAGCAGGCGGCGGCTTTCACCCAACCGACGCGGGTGCGCGGTTTCGATCACGCGAACAAGGCGCTGACAAGGCCCGCAACGACACAGCGATGCGTTTCGCTGGCCGCTTGAATCGCGCTAAGAGCCTGCCGCAGGATGGAAGAACGCCCGGCGCCGTGCGCCCGGCGCGGCGGCGCGATCGTCGAGGGCGCCGGATGGATGCGGTTCACGGGGCGATGCAGGGTTCGTTGAGCGAGGCCGAAGGTAGCGAACCGATCGAGGCGCGGCTGCGCCGGGCGCTCGGCCTGCGCTCGATCGTGCTCGTGGGGCTGATGGGCGCCGGCAAGAGCACCGTGGGCCGGCGCCTGGCGAGCCGTCTCGGGCTGATCTTCAAGGACGCCGACATCGAGATCGAGGCGGCGGCCGGCCTGACGATCCCCGACATCTTCGCGATCTACGGCGAGTCGAGTTTTCGCGATGGCGAGGAGCGCGTGATCTCGCGCCTGCTGCGGGCCGGCCCCCTGGTGCTGGCCACCGGCGGCGGCGCCTACCTGCGCGAGGCCACGCGCCAGCGCATCGCGGAATCCGCGATCTCGGTCTGGCTGAAGGCGGATCTCGACGTCCTGATGCGGCGGGTGCGCAAGCGCGGCAACCGGCCGCTGCTCCAGACCGACGACCCCGAGGCGACGATGCGCGACCTGATGGCGCTGCGCCATCCGGTCTACGCCGCCGCCGACGTGATGGTGATCTCCCGGGAGGTCTCGCACGATCGGGTCGTGCAGGACGTGCTGGAGGCGCTGGACGCCCATCTCAACGGCGAGCGGCCCATCTCGGTCGCCGCGCAGTAGACATCGAATGAGCCCGTCCGTGACCGAACCGCTGACCGTCCATGTCCCCCTCGACGGCGGCCGTGCCTACGACATCCGGATCGGACGCGGCCTGATCGACGGGGCGGGCGCGGCGGTGGCCGCGCTCGGCGGCCGCCGGGCCGCGATCGTCACGGACGAGACCGTCGGGGCGCTCTATGCCGATCGCCTGAAGGCAAGCCTGGAACGGGCCGGCCTGCAATCGGGCGTGGTGACGGTGGCGCCCGGCGAGGGCTCGAAATCCTACGCGGGCTACGCCGCGGTCTGCGACGGGCTGCTCGGCCTCAAGGTCGAGCGCGGGGATCTCGTCGTGGCGCTCGGCGGCGGCGTGGTCGGGGACCTCGCGGGCTTCGCGGCCGCGACCCTGCGGCGCGGTGTGCGCTTCGTGCAGGTGCCGACCAGCCTGCTCGCGCAGGTCGATTCCTCGGTCGGCGGCAAGACCGGCATCAACGCGCCGCTCGGCAAGAACCTGATCGGTGCCTTCCATCAGCCCCGCCTCGTCCTGGCCGATACCGCAGCCCTCGACACGCTGTCCGAGCGCGAGATGCGCGCCGGCTACGCCGAGGTCGCCAAGTACGGGCTGATCGCCGATGCCGGATTCTTCGACTGGTGCGAGGCCCACTGGCGTGGGATCTTTTCCGGCGGTCCGGAGCGCGAGGCGGCGGTGGCGTCCTGCTGCCGGGCCAAGGCGGCGGTCGTGACTCGCGACGAGCGGGAGGATGGCGAGCGGGCGCTCCTCAACCTCGGCCACACCTTCGGCCACGCCCTGGAACGCCTGACGGGCTACAACCCGGCACGGCTGGTCCACGGGGAGGGCGTGGCGATCGGCCTCGCGCTGGCGTTCCGCTTCTCGGCGCGGCTCGGCCTGTGCGCGGGCCAGGAGGCGGGCCGCGTGGCCAACCATCTGGCGCTTGCCGGCCTGCCGACCCGCCTGCAGGCGGTCCCGGGCGGATGCGGCGGCGCAGAGGCGATCGTGGATGCGATGGCCCAGGACAAGAAGGTCCGCGACGGCGCGTTGACCTTCATCCTCGCCCGAGGGATCGGCCAGAGCTTCATCGCGCCGGGCGTGGATCGGGACGCGGTCGCGGCCTTCCTGCGCGACGAACTGGCGTCCGACGCGTCCGTCTGACGCCGATCGGCCCCGGCTTCGGCCTTGCCTAAAACGGGTCGGACCGCTAAGAGCCTGCCACGTCCGACGCGGCCGATCTGCGCCGGGCATGGCCCTCATCGGGGCCCGGGCCGCAATAGCTCAGCTGGTAGAGCACCTCATTCGTAATGAGGGGGTCGGGGGTTCGAATCCCTCTTGCGGCACCACTTCGTCCACCGCACGCCACTCCGCCCGGATACGCCGCCCCTCCGCGATGCGGAGCGTGAGGCCCTGCCCGTCGAAGAATTCGAGCAGCGGCATCGTCAGGTTGCGCCGGATGCCGGCCGCCACGCGGAACCGCCCCACCGTGAGCAGACCCTCTGGATGCTCCGCCGCCACTGCCCGGGCGATTCCGGCGAGATCGGCAAGGATCGCAGGCGGGACGTAATAGCTCTTCGAGATCCGGTGCAGCCAGCCGATGCGGCCGACCTTGTCGAGGAGCGGGCGCAACGCCTCCGGATCGCGCCCGAGGTGCTCGGCGAGGAGGGCGAGGCGCGGCTGGTCGCGCCCGGCCGCCTCCAGCACGGCGCGGATCGCGGCGTAGAGCGCGGCGTCGGCCGCGCACAGACGGGCGACATGGCCGGGCCGATGGAAGAGGCGGCCGCTGCGCACGACCATGCCGTCCTGATGGAGCCGGTCCAAGACGGCGGGTAGGACCGGGCGGTCCCGCTCTGGGATCAGCGCCGCGATCTCCTCGGATAGCAGCCCGGGATTGTCGGGCGCGTCGGCATGCGCCCGGTCGAGGTCGGCCAGCACCCGCCCGGTCAGCGCCGCGACGCGAGCCCCCGCGAAGGCTTGGCGCCCCACGACAATGACCGCCCCGAGATCCGCTGCCAGGGTTTCGACATCCTCTGTCGGGAGACTACGAAGGCGGGCGAAGCGCGGGAGATCGATGCCTGCCTCCGAGACAGCCAGCAGACGATCCAGCGCGCGACGATCGTCCGGCGTGTCGAGGGCGTCGAGGACGGCCCGGCGTCCCGGAGCCCAGGCGCCGCGGCGGGGGCCGTCGATGTCGACGACCCGGCCGCCGCCGAGCGTCCGCGTCGCCGAGATGTCGCGCAGGATGAAGCGGTCGCCCGCCAGGGCGCCGAGCCCGGCATCCAGGGCGAGGATCGCGGGGGCGGACGCGCCGGGCGGCAGCGCGCCGTTCGCGTCCAGCAGCACCCGGCCCGTCACCGTGGCGGCGCCGAGATGCACCTGGACCGGCGTACGGTGCCGCAGAGGCCGCGCCTCGCCGGGCAGGAGACGCAGCGCGACGTCGAGGCGGTCCGTGGCCCCATGGAGATCCGGCGCCAGGATCCAATCCCCCCGACCGACCGCCTCCGTCGTGATCCGCGGACCTGTGAGGTTGAGGGCGCAGCGTTCCCCGGCCCGCGCCACGTCGGCGGCGGCATCGTGGACGCGGATGGCGCGGACCCGCGCCTCCTGCCCCCCGGGGGAGACCAGCAGCCGGTCGCCCGGCCGCACCGTGCCGGCATGCACGGCGCCGGTCACCACGAGGCCCGCCCCCGGAACCGTGAACCGGCGATCGACCGCGAGGCGGAACAAGCGGGCCGGGGCCGGAGGCACCACTTCCCGGCCGAGGGCTTCGAGATGGCGAGCGAGGTCGGGGATCCCGGCGCCCGTCAGGGCCGAGCAGGGGAGAATCGGCGCAGCGGCGAGTCCGGTGCCGGCCAGCAACGCACCGATCTCCGCGGTGACGGCGGCGATGCGCGCGGGATCGGCCCGGTCGGCCTTGGTGATCGCCACGATGCCCTGGGCGAGTCCGAGGAGGTCGAGAATCGCGACATGCTCGCGGGTCTGCGGCATGACGCCATCGTCGGCCGCTACCGCGAGCAGCGCGCAGGCGACGCCGGTGACGCCCGCCACCATGGTACGCACCAGCCGCTCGTGACCCGGTACGTCGACGAAACCGAATGGCCCCTCGAGCAGGCCGCCCGCCGGCGCGTAGGCGAAGCCGAGGTCGAGGGTGATGCCCCGGGCCTTCTCCTCCGGCAGCCGGTCGGCGTCGATCCCGGTCAGCGCCTTCACCAGCGCGGTCTTGCCGTGGTCGATATGGCCCGCTGTGGCGACGATCATGCGGTCGATGCTACCCTGGGACCGGCGCGGATCACTCCGCGCCGGCCGGTTGCGGCCTCAGCCCTTGATGCGGGTCTCGGCCAATTCCGACATACAGGTGTCGTAGGGCGTGAACGCCACCCGGTCGGACACCGCGAACAGCGTGAACGGCGAATACAGGAACAGGGCCTTGGACCTGTCCTGGATGTACCGCTCCACCTCACGGACGACCGCTTCCGTCTGCGGCTCGGGCGTGTGCAGGAGCTTGTCGTAGAGGGCGTCGAACTCCGGATCCTCCGGACCCTGGCGCAGGGTCGCGTCCTTGCCGAAGAACTCCCGGTGCACGCAGGCCACCGGGTATTGCGGCGTCCAGTCGAAGTACCATTCGAGCTTGATGTCGAAGTCCTCCGGCGGGTCGCCGCGGTCGCTGACGAAGCGGGCCGAGAGGCCGATCCTCGACAGGCACTGACCGATCGCCGCGACCACACCCTGCCAGCTCGGCGAGGCGACGATCACGACTTCCCGACCGCCGAGACCCGCCCTCTCCAGCACCGCGCGGGCGGCCTCCGGATCATGCGGGAGCGGGCTCATGCCAGGATCGGCCCCGTAGCGGCCGGGCTGGATGAAGGCGGGGATCACCGTGCCGTAGCCGTGCGCGCCCTGGTCGAGCACGAAGTGGCGGTCGACCGCGAGGTTGAGCGCCCGCCGCACGGCTGGATCGCGCCAGACCGAATCGGGCTTGTTCTCGTTGAAGACGCCCGTGAGGATCGTCTTGGCCTTCTTCGTCTGGATCTTGCCCTTGTCGCTCTGCGGAAAGGCCTTCGCCTCCGCGGGCGTCAGGTCGAACACCACGTCCACGCGGCCGTCACCGGACGCCACGGACTCGATGCCCGCGTCCTTGCCGATGACGTTGTCGTAGACGATCCGGACCGTCGGCTTGCGGGCCGGGTTCCAGTAGGTCGCGTTGGGCTCCATCACGACACGGTCGGAGCGGGAGTCGATCAGCGAGACACCCTCGGTGAGCACGAACGGGCCGGTCCCCCACGGACCGGGCGCGTCGATGACTCACCAATGGCCTTCGGCCGATCCCGTCTTCGGGTCGACAAAACCCCACTCGTTCCAGAAGCGCGTCGACGGCAGGTGCATGCCGCGCAGCTTCATCAAGGCCGCGGAATCGCCGCCCGGGAAGCGCATGCGGATGGTGCGCTCATCCACCGCCTCGCAGGTGACGTCGCGGGCGAAGTTCAGAAACGCGCCCGGCGGGTGCGGGTTGGTCCATTCCTGGACCTTGTCGAATCCTAGCTTGAACATCGCGGCGTCGAACGGCTCGCCATCCTGATAGACGGCGTCCCGCATCTTGAGCTCGAGGGTCTCGCCGTCGAGCCACTGCCACGATTCCGCGAGGCTCGGCTGGCCGATCCCGTCGTGGTCGACGCGGTTGGCCTCCTCCATCGTGTTCCAGGTGATCGACAGCCAGTTGACCGGCGACGGATCGACCACCGTCACCGTGTTGTGGGGCCCCCAGGCTTTGCCGCCTCCGGGATCCCCGGTCGCTTGCGCGTCCATGTCTCCTCCTTGATCTGCCGTCCGCTGAGGTGCGGACGCCGTCCGGCTCCGGTTGAGCCGGATGTGGAGAAAGCTAGTGCGCTATGGCATCGCCCTCAATCGAACTCGCCTCGGCAATTGGGCGGGGGTGATCACAGTGTGTCGACGGATCGACACGGAGGCCGATTGGGCGGGAGCAACTTGGCCGTTCACACCATCGCCAGGACCGCCGCGATGACCGCCACGCCGACGGCGAGCCATGCCGCGTAGTCGCCGATCAGTCCGCTGTGCAGGATCTCCAGCGCGCGCGTCGGCGCCGATTGGGTCACGTGGACCGGACGGACCAAGACGGGCGGCAGTCGCTTCCGGAACAGCCCGTAGCCGGCGCCCGCCAGAGCGGCCGCCACGGAGAACCACGGCAGCCAGCCCGGCCCCTCCCCGAGGGGACCGGTTTCCGGCCGGTGCGTGAAGGCCGATACGGCCCGGGGGAGGGCGTGCGCGATCAGGTCCGGCGGAAGCACGATATCGACGGCGAGCAGGATGCAGCAGGGCGCCAGCATCAGCCAGAGCGGCCGGTTGGCCTTCTCGCGCTCGTCCGCGCTCGGCGCCCCGGCCTCGTCGCCGGGATCCGGCCCGAGCCCGAGGAAGATCCGGCCCGCCGCCCGCAGCACCGCCGCCCCGGTCAGCGCGGCACCGATCGCGGTGGCGGCGAGCGCAATGCCGTGCCCCTGCTGCGACAGCGCCCCCTGGACGAGGCGCGTGCCCTGGTCGAGGGCGCCGAGCGGCAGGCCGCAGAGGAGGAAGCCGGCGAGCGCCATGGCGATTCCGGCCGGCCAGATCCTCCGCCCCAGGCCGCGCAGGGCGATCTCGTCGATGCTCGCCTGGGTGGCGAGCAGGATGCCGGCGATCATGAACAGGGCGCCCTTCACCAGCCCGTGGCCGACCACGTAGACCAGCATCCCGCCGGTACCGCCCGCCGAGAGCGCGCCGAGGCCGGTCAGCATGATCCCGGCATGCGAGATCGTCGAGAAGGCGAGCATACGCTTCAGATGACGCTGCAGCAGCGCCATCCAGCCGCCCAGCAGCGCCGTCACGCTGCCGAGGCCGATCAGCAGCGCCGGCAGGGCGCCCTGGACCTGATCGGAACCGCCGAACACGACGGCGCTCACCTTGGCAAGGCCGAACAGCCCGAGGGAGACCATCGATCCGGAGAAGATCACCGAGACGGGGCTCGGCGCCACCGCATGGGCGTCGGCCAGCCAGAACTGGAACGGCACGATCGCGCCCTTGATCATCAGCGCCGCCGCCACGAGGCAGAAGGCCCCGGCCACCACGGGGCTCCGGCCGCCCTGGGCGACGGCGGCCGCGATCCCGTCGAAGTCGAGCGTCCCGGTCTGCGCGTAGATCAACCCGATGCCGCCGAGCATCAGGAAGCCCGCGAGACTGTTGACCACCGTGAAGTTGATGGCCCCGGCGAGCGACGATTCCGCGAGGTGATAGGCGGTGAGGGCGAAGGCCGCGACGCTCATCACCTCGAACCACACGAACAGGTTGAACATGTCCCGGGTGAAGCAGAACCCGACCATGGCGGCGAGGAACAGCAGCATCAGGATGTGGAAGTGGCCGTGGGTGCGGTCGAAGAAGCCCCAGGCGAACACGAAGGTCAGGGCGTAGAGCAGGCCGATGAAGGCCGCGATCCAGCCGCTCGCCGCATCGACCGAGAAGCCGATCCCGAGGTGGACGCCGTCGCGCGGCTCCCAGCCGCCGAACCAGTAGACGAGGGGCTTGTCGGCAGCCTGCACGGCGATCACCGCCGAGAGGATCGCGACCGCGAGCGCCGCGAGCAGAGCCAGGATGTCGGGGACGCGGCTCGGCAGCAGGTGGGCGGTCGCCAGCAGAACCGCGCAGAACACCATCGGAATGGCGACCGTGAGCGGGAGGAGGGTGGCTGGAACGAACGTCACGCGGCTGGTCGCCCACGATCGGAGGACCGGTCCCGGTCGGTTTGGCCGCCCGCCCGCATCGGCCGGAGCTTTCCCGGGTCCAGGCTGCCACCGCGCTTATAGGCCTGGACCGTCAGGACGAGGAGCAGCGCGGTCAGCGTCGCGCCCACCACGATGTCGGTAAGCACCAGGGCCTGCATCACGGGATCGACCGCGGGCGTGCCCGGCGGGTGATCGTAGAAGATCGGCGCGATGCTGCCCCAGCGGTAGCCGAGGCCGAGCAGCAGCACGTAGGTCGCCGACTGGCAGACCCCGAGGCAGCCGACCAAGTGGATGAAGTTGCGGCTCGTGGCGATGCCATACAGGCCGACGCCGAAGAGCCACGCGGCGACCGCATAGGGCAAGACGTTCGTGACCGCACTCACGCGGATTCCTCCCCGGGCTCGTCGGGCTCCTCGGCCTCGCGGGTCTCCTCCATGAATTCCAGGAAGAGCTGCGTGAACCCGCCCGTCACCGCCATCGCCACGCCGAGGTTCTCGACCAGCATCAGGCCGCCGGAGAACAGGTCGCGGAAGGTGCCGAGCGGCAGGACGTTCTGCATGAAGGCGGCGCCGGTGAGCATCGGCACCAGCCCGCACAGGGCGAAGAGCAGTGCGCCCCCGCCCTCCAGCACGTCGAGCCAGTGGCTGCGGATGGCGTCCCGCCAGCCAGTATAGCCCTCGCCGAGGTAGATCAGCAGCGTCCCGGAGGCGAGGATCACGCCGCCCTGGAAGCCGCCGCCGGGGGTGACGGTGGCGTGGACCACCACGTAGAGGCCGAACACGGCGGTGAGCGGCCCGGCGATCCGGCAGGCCAGCACCGTCGCCTCCGAGCGCGGGATTACGGCGCGGCCGGGGCGGTGCATCGCGCGCCCCGTCATGCCCTCCCCCCGGCGTCCGCGCAGCAGCACCACCGTGCCGGTGATGGCGGCGAGCAGCATGAACTCCTCGCCCAAAGTGTCGAGGCCGCGCAGGTCGAAGTTGATTGCGCTCACCATGTTGGCGACGTGCCGCGCCTCCGGGGTGATCGCGTTGATGCGCGCGCCGTACTGGGCGATGGTGGAGCCGAAGGCCGGCAGCCCCGCGATCACCTGTGCGGCGCAGGGCAGGAGGATCAGTGCCGACAGGGCAAGCAGCGCGACGCGGATGCGCGGGCTCACGCGTCCTCCCCGGGGGCTTGCGTGCGCACCGCCATCAGCGCCACGAGGAAGAGAAGCGGCACCGCGGCGGAGCCCACCGCCAGCTCCGACAGGGCGACGTCGGGGGCCTGGAGGGCATCGAACAGGATCGTCAGGACGAGCCCATTGATCGCGATGGCGAAGACCTGGCGGGTGGGGTCGCGCACCAGCACCACGGCAGTGCCGGAGGTCGCCGTGAACAGGAACAGCAGCGGGAGGATGACGGTCATGCCGAGCGTCCCTCGCGCATCAGCACGGCCCGGCCCGACACGTGCGACAGCACCGCGGCCCAGCCTAAGAACACCACCATCATCACCAGGATCTTGAGCGAGCGCCCCGAGATCCCGTCGGCCAGGAAGGCCGCCACGGTCACGAGGCCGGAGGCCGCGACGTTGAGGAAGGCCAGCGCGTGCAGCCGGTCGAGCGCCCGGGGCAGCCGCCATAGGGCCAGCGCGGCGAGCCACGTCACCGCCACCACGAGGCCGAGCAGGATCCCGATCGCGACGCTCATATCCAGCGCTCCAGGAAGACCGCGAGCAGCATCGTGCCCGGCAGATTGAGCAGGACCAGGGTGAGGGCGAGGTCGGTGATCGAGGCTTGATCCGTGGCGAACGCCATCAGTGTCAGGATGAGCACCGTCACGCTGCCGGCGAGCTGGTAGGCGGCGAAGCGCTGGCCCGGCCGCCCGCGCCACGCCAGGACGCCCGCGAGGATCAGCGGCGGCAGCAGCGCCAGGATAGCGGCCGTCCAGATGGTCATGACTCCTCGCCTTCGAGGGCGTGCGTCATCACCGTCCCGTGCGCGCGATCGACGGTCAGCACGTAGCTGTCCGGGGCGAGGGAAGCGGATAGCAGCCCGACGGCCCGCGTCGCCGAAGCCGTCTCGCCGTCCGGCCGCGCCCAGGCGACGCCGGCCGCGCTCTGCTCCCGAACGGCGCCGCCCTCCGCGCGCCCGACCACAGCCCGCGCCAGACGGAGCCCGACCCGCGAGGTCTGCCGGGCCATGCCGAGGACGGCCCGACCGAGGGGCCGGAGCGCCGCACGGTCGAACCGGAAGCGGATCCCGCCGCGCCGGCCCACGGCCCACCACCAGACCGTTCCGAAGGTCGCGCAGACGACCATGGCGAGGCCCTCGGTCACGCTCAGCGAGCCCGCGAAGACCATGTAGGTGAGGGCGAGCAGCACCCAGATCGCGACGGCATCGCGCGTCGACCGCTCCTTGATCCCGCTGATCGGTCCTAGCCGCATCGATCCTGACCGGAAGACGCCGTGAAAGCGTGGCCATATGTCTGAACCACCCAAACGGGTTCGACGCAGGGACGTTCCCGGAACCGACGGACACGCCTTCGTGTAAGCACAGCGGGACACCGGACGGTTTGCGGGCAGGGGCGCATCATGAAGGCTGAGATCCTGTCCATCCGCTTCCTCCACGAGGGCTGGAACCGGTTCGGGCTGGCACAGGTGCGGCTGCACGATGGCTCCGTCGCGGAACGGGCGCTCGAGGACCACGGCCATTCGGTCGGGATCCTGCCCTACGATCCGGAGCGTCGGGTTGCGACGCTGGTGCGCGAGCTGCGGGTGCCGGCCCTGTTCGCGGACGGCGCGCAGATGCAGCTCGAAGCGCCGGCCGGTCTGATCGATGACGGAAGCCCGGAGGAGAATGCCCGCCGGGAGGTTCTGGAAGAGGTCGGCCTCAACCTGCACGGCCTGGATTTCATCGGCGCCGCCTATTCCTGCGCGAGCCTGTCCACCGAGAAGATCCACCTCTACCTCGCCGCCTACACCCGGCCGGATCGGGCCGAGGCCGGCGGCGGGGCCGAAGGCGAGCACGAGAATATCCGGATCGTCGAGATGCCGCTGGCCGACCTCGCCGCCCTGGCCGACCGGGGCGAGATCACCGACCTGAAGACGCTGACCCTCGTGCTGGCGCTGCGCGTCCGCCGGCCGGAGCTTTTTCCGGCGTGAGAATGCGCTATCGGGTATTCGCGCGGTGGTTGCTAACCGCCATCGTGCTCGCCGGGGTGGCGTGGATCACCGTCCACCTGCGCTGATTGCCGGCGCGCCTGCGTTTCAGGGATCGAGACCATGAGCGACGACGGACAGACCGGGCCGCACGGCCTGGACCGCGGACTGACCAATTACGGCGACCGCGACTTCGCCCGCTACCTGCGCCGGTCCTTCGCCCGCTCGATGGGCATCTCGCCGGGCCTGCTGGACAAGCCGGTCGTCGGCATCGCCATGACGCCCTCGGGCTTCAACAACTGCCACCGGGGCATGCCCGAGCTGGTCGAAGCGGTCTCCCGCGGCGTGCTGGCCGCCGGCGCCCTGCCACGGCCATTCCCGACCGTGTCGCTCGGCGAGGTTTTCCTCAACCCGACCAGCATGATGTACCGCAACCTGATGGCCATGGATACGGAGGAGATGATCCAGGCCCAGCCGATGGATGCCGTCGTGCTGATCGGCGGCTGCGACAAGACCGTGCCGGCCCAGCTCATGGGCGCGGCCTCGGCGGGGCTTCCCGCGATCCAGCTCGTGACCGGCCCGATGTCCACCGGCCGCCACCGGGGCCAGCGGCTCGGCGCCTGCACGGATTGCCGCGGCTTCTGGGCGAAGTACCGGGCCGGCACCGTCGACGCGGAGGAGATCGCCGAGGTCGAGGGGCGGCTCTCGGTCACCGCCGGCACCTGCGCGGTGATGGGCACGGCCTCCACCATGGCGTGCATCGCGGAAGCACTGGGCATGTCGCTGCCCGGTACGGCCGCGATCCCGGCGGTGCATTCCGACAGGCTGGTCGCCGCCGAGGAGACCGGCCGCGCGGCGGTCCGGCTGATCCAGTCGAGGATCGCGCCGTCGCAGGTCATTACCGAGAGGTCGGTAGAGAACGCCATCCGGGTGCTGATGGCGGTCTCGGGCTCAACCAACGCCATCGTCCACCTGACGGCGATCGCGGGGCGGCTCGGGATCCGCATCCCCTATGCGCGCTTCAACCAGATCTCGGACGAGACGCCGGTGCTGGTCGATCTGAAGCCCGTGGGCGAGGGCTACATGGAGGATTTCCACGCGGCCGGCGGCATGGGCGCGCTGCTGCGCGAGCTGCGTCCGCTCCTCCACCTCGACACCGTCGACGTGGAGGGCCGCACCCTGGCCGAGCGGCTCGACGAGCCGGCCGGCTGGGTCGACCGCGCGGTGATCCGCGCCTTCGACAACCCGGTCTCGCCGCTCGGCGGGCTGGTGGCGCTGACCGGCAACCTCGCGCCCGAAGGCGCGATCTTCAAGCGCGCGGCCGCGACCCCGGAGCTGTTCGAGTCCGAGGGGCGGGCGGTGGTGTTCACCGGCCTGGAGGACCTGAGCCGGCGGATCGACGATCCGGACCTCGATGTCGCGCCCGGCGACGTGCTGGTCCTTCAGAACGCCGGCCCGCACGCCGCCGGGATGCCGGAAGCGGGCTACCTGCCGATCCCCAAAAAGCTCGCCCGGGCGGGGGTGAAGGACATGGTCCGCATCTCCGACGCGCGGATGTCCGGCACGGCCTTCGGCTCGATCGTACTGCACATCGCCCCCGAATCGGCGATCGGCGGGCCCCTGGCCGCGGTGCGCGACGGCGACCGGATCAAGCTCTCGATCCGGGACAAGCGGATCGACCTGCTGGTCGAGCCCGACGAGATCGCCCGCCGCCTGGCCGATCACCGGCCGCCGCCGGCCCCGGCCCGGGGCTACAAGGCCCTCTACCGCCGCACCGTCACGCAGGCGCCCGAGGGCTGCGACTTCGATTTCCTGATGGGGCAGGGGACCGGGAGCTGATCGCTCGGCTTGATCGCCGGCCACGCCGGGCCCATCGTCGGGCAAGGATTCGGGAGGTCACCGGATGACGCGTGCCTGCATCGTGGGCTGGGCCCACACCCCCTTCGGCAAGCTGGAGGAACCGGATGTCGAGGGGCTGATCGCCCGGGTCTCCGGCGAGGCCCTGGCGCATGCCGGCGTCGAGGACGCGCGGGTCGACGGCATCTATGTGGGCTCGATGAATACCGGCTTCTCGAAGCAGGGTTTCGAGGGATCGCTGGTGGCGGTGAATCGGCCGGGGCTCGCCCACGTGCCGGCGACCCATCTGGAGAATGCCTGCGCCACGGGCTCGGCGGCGCTCTACGCGGCCCTCGATTTCGTCGACAGCGGCCGGGGCTGCATCGCCCTGGTGATCGGCGCCGAGAAGATGACCGCCAAGACCGTGGCCGAGACCGGCGACATCCTGCTCGGCGCCTCCTACCGGAAAGAGGAGGCCGAGATCGAGGGCGGCTTCGCGGGGGTGTTCGGACGGATCGCGGCGGGCTACTTCCAGCGCTACGGCGATCGCAGCGAGGAGCTGGCCCGGATCGCCGCCAAGAACCACCGCAACGGCGTCGCCAACCCCTACGCGCAATTGCGAAAAGATCTGGGCTTCGACTTCTGCAACCGGGTTTCGGACAAGAACCCCTACGTGGCGGCGCCGCTCCGGCGGACCGATTGCTCGCTGATCTCCGATGGGGCGGCGGCCCTCGTGGTGGCGGATGCGGAGACCGCCGAGGGGCTGGAGCGGGCGATCGGTTTCCGAGCTCGGGCGCACGTCAACGACATCCTGCCGCTCTCTCGCCGGGACCCGACTGCGTTCCAGGGCGCCCGGATGGCGTGGGACAAGGCGCGGGCCGAGGCCGGGATCGGCAACGACGATCTGTCGTTCGTGGAGACCCACGACTGCTTCACCATCGCCGAGCTGATCGAGTACGAGGCGATGGGCCTCGCCGCCCCGGGCGAGGGGTTTCGCGTGGTCCGCGAGGGGCTCGCCGAGAAGGGCGGGCGGCTGCCGATCAACCCGTCCGGCGGCCTGAAGGCAAAAGGGCATCCGGTCGGCGCCACCGGCGTGTCGATGCACGTGATGGCCTGCCTCCAGCTCATGGGCGAAGCCGGCGAGATGCAGGTGCCCCAGGCGGAACTCGCCGGGATCTTCAACATGGGCGGGGCCGCGGTGGCGAATTACGTGTCGATTTTGGAGCGGCGGCGCTGAGCGGGGGGCCATCCTTCGCGTGGACCCGTTTCTCCCTCCCCCCTCTGCGGGGGAGGGAGGAGTTTCGCGCGCCTCTACCTACACTGAAAGCGCTGCAGGCACCCCTCAGCCCAACCGATCCAGCGCCTGCTTAAGATCCGCAATCAAATCCGCCGCGTTCTCCAGCCCGATCGACAGCCGCACCGTCTCCGGCCCCACCAGCGCGGCGGCCTTCTCGTGCTCGGGCAACTGCCGGTGGGTGGTCGAGGACGGGTGGATCGCCAGCGACTTGATCTCGCCGATATTCACGAGGTGCGAGATCAGCTCCAACCCGGCGATGAATTCGAGCGCCGCCGGCTCGCCGCCCTTGAGCGCGACGGTGAAGATCGAGCCCGGCCCGCCCGGCGTGTAGCGCCGCGCCAGGTCCTCCCCGGGCTGGCCGGGCAGCATCGGGTAGCTGACCCAATCCACCGCCGGATGCCCCTTCAGGAAGGCCGCCACGGTCCGCGCATTGGCGCAGTGCCGCTCCATGCGCAGCGGTAGGGTCTCGATTCCCATCAGCGTCAGGAACGCGTTCATCGGCGACAGGCCGGGGCCGAGGTCGCGCAGGCCGAAGAACCGGCAGGCCGCCGCGAACGGCGTCTCGGGAAACGCTTGGGTCAGCACCAGTCCGTCGTAGTCCGGCCAGGGCTCGGTGATCAGGTTGTAGCCGCCGGCCTTCTCCCAATCGAACGTGCCGGCATCGCAGATCACGCCGCCGATGGTCTGGCCGGAACCGCTCAAGAACTTCGAGGTCGAGTGCCAGACGATGTCGGCGCCGTGCTCGATCGGCCGGATCAGGGCCGGCGAGGCCAGGGTGTTGTCGACCACGAGCGGCAGGCCGTGGCGGCGGGCCACCGCGGCGATGCCGTCGAGGTCCACGACCGAGGCGCAGGGATTGACGATCGACTCGCAGAAGATCGCCCGGCAGTCCGGAGTGATGGCTGCCTCGAAATCCTCCGGGGCCATGCCGCGGGCGAAGCGCGGCTTCAGGTCGTAGCGCCCGTCCAAGCGCCGCATCAGGCCGAGTGACCCGCCGAACAGGCGTGGGGACGCGACATAGGCGTCACCGCTCTTCAGCAGCGTCATCAAGATCAGCTGCATGGCCGATTGTCCGGAGGACACCGCCACGCCCGCCTTGGCGCCTTCCAGATCGGCGATCCGGCGCTCCAGCGCGGCGACCGTCGGGTTCGAGCCGCGGGAATACGAGAAGCCGGTGCGGCGGCCGGCGAAGATGTCGGCTGCTTGCTCGGTGGAATCGAACACGAAGCCGTTCGTGAAGTAGATCGGCTGGACCCGCGCGCCCGTGGCGGGGTCGGGCGCGGCGCCCGCGTGAATGGCCCGCGTTGCGAAGCGGTGCTGTCGAGGCGTGTCGGTCATGGCTCTCGGTCGGCGGTTCGGGACACGGATCCTCGGTGGGCCCGGTCGGACCGACGCGTCAAGCGGCGCGCTGAACGAAGGCGCGCAGTGTCCGGACCAGGGTCGTCGGCTCGTAGGGCTTCGGGATGAACCGGGCGCCCTCCGGCATGTCGTTCGGGCCGGGCGTACCCATGCCGGAGACGACGAGCACCGGGATCGACGGCCAGCGATGCGCCACCAGCCGGGCGAGGGCGAAGCCGTCCATCGAGCCCTGCGGCATGTCGACATCCGTCATCAGGACGCCGACATCGTCGCGGTTCTCCAGCACCTTGAGGGCCTTGTCGGCGTGGCTCGCCTCCACGACGGTGAAACCCGCATCCGCCAGGGTGTCGGCGGCCTCCATCAGCAGGAGGCCATCATCCTCGACCAGGAGCACCACGGGTTGGTCGGACGGGCTTTCTGACATCAGACCTGCAGAGGTGCGTCGTGGATTGCGATGTCCGCGCCGTATTCCCCGTGCCTCCCCCCGTCAAGGCGCGAGGCCTATAGCCTCAGGCCGCCTCCTCGCGCTTGCCCAGGCGCTTGTCGAGGTAGGTGTCCACCGTTTGAGTCAGTTCGTCGACCTTGCCGTCGAAGAAGTGGTTGGCGCCCTCGACCATCTGGTGCTCGATGATGACGCCCTTCTGGGTCTTCACCTTCTCGATCACCGGCATGACCTCCCGGGCCGGCGCGACCCGGTCCTCGGAGCCGTGCACGAACAGGCCGGAGGACGGGCAGGGGGCCAGGAAGGTGAAGTCGTAGCGGTTGGCCATGGCGGCGATCGAGATGAAGCCCTCGATCTCGGGCCGGCGCATCAGCAGCTGCATGCCGATCCACGAGCCGAACGACACGCCGGCGATCCAGCAGGACTTCGCCTCCGGGTTGACCGACTGCACCCAGTCGAGCGCCGCGGCGGCGTCCGACAACTCGCCCGAGCCATGATCGAACGCACCCTGGCTGCGGCCGACCCCGCGGAAATTGAAGCGTAAGGCCGCGAAGCCGCGATTGGCGAACGTATAGAACAGGTTATACACGATCTGATTGTTCATCGTGCCCCCGAATTGCGGGTGCGGGTGCAGGATGATGGCGATCGGCGCGCCGCGCTTCTTGGGGGCCTGATAACGGCCTTCGAGGCGGCCGGCGGGGCCGGTGAAGATGACTTCGGGCATCGGTCGATACTCACTCTCGCGTTCGCCCGCCGCGCGCGTTGCGCCAAGCTCAAGCAGCCTTGACTCAATGCGGGAGCACCATAAAAGCACTCTTAGAACAGTTCTAGTCGATTAGAATCGTTCTAAAAAGGCCGCTCGATGCGTCGCACGGGCTGCCTGAGCCGATCCTGCCGGTCGGCGGGCCTCGATTGATCGGCGGCCCTTAGCACGTCGGACCGGTCGGAAGGCAAGGAATTGTGACGCGCGGCAGACAAGGATTGCACGGAACGCCGATGAGCCGGGCCCGCGCCTATCTCGATTACAACGCCACCGCCCCGGTCCGTCCGGCCGTCGCGGAGGCCGTCGCGCGCGCGCTGATGCTTCCCGGCAACCCGTCCTCGGTCCACACCGAGGGACGCGCCGCCCGGGCCGCGTTGGAGGCCGCCCGCGCCGAGGTTGCGGCCCTGGTGGGTGCACGGCCCGAGCAGGTGATCTTCACCAGCGGCGGGACCGAGGCGGCGAACGCGGTCCTGTCGGGGGACCTGCGCGGCCGTGGGCTGCCAGCCCCGACCCGGCTGATGCACACCGCGACCGAGCATCCCTGCGTCGCCGCGGGCCACCGGTTCCCGGACGGAGCGGTTGACCGCCTGCCGGTCACGGACGATGGCGTCATCGACCTCGCCGCCCTGGAGAGCCGCCTCACCGCGCTGGCGGGCGAGACCGTGCTGCTGTCGGTCCATGCCGCCAACAACGAGACCGGCGCGGTACAGCCGCTGGCCGCAATCGTCGCTCTGGCGCGGACGCATGGCCGCACCCTGGTCCACAGCGACGCCGTACAGGCGGTCGGGAAAATCCCGATCGCCATGGGGGCCCTCGGCCTCGACGCGCTGACCCTGTCGGGCCACAAGTTCGCGGCGCCGAAGGGCGTTGGCGCCCTGGTGCTGGCCGACGGCGTCAGCCTCGACAGCGCCTTCCTACGCGGCGGCGGTCAGGAGCGTCGGCAGCGCTGCGGCACCGAGTGCCTGCCGGCCATCGTCGGCATGGGCGCGGCGGCCCGCGCCGCCCGCGAGGCGCTCGAACCGGAGATGGCGCGGCTATCCACCCTGCGTGACCGGATCGAGGCCGGTGTGCGGGCGTTGGCGCCGGATGTCGTGGTGTTCGCCGCCGACGCCCCGCGCCTCCCCAACACCCTGCATGTCTCGGTCCCGGGGCTCGACGCCCCCGCGGCCGTGATCGCCCTCGATCTCGCCGGCGTGGCGTTGTCCTCCGGCTCGGCCTGCTCGTCGGGCAAGGCCGCGCGCTCGGCGACGCTTGCCGCGATGGGGGTGGATGCGGATCTCGCCGGGGGGGCGCTGCGCGTCAGCCTCGGCTGGAACACGGTGGATGAGGATGTGGCATGCTTCCTCAGCGCCTTCGAACGGGCCTTGCAGCCCCTATATAAGCGGCGAGGACAAGCGGCCTGAACGCCGCCGCCCCCGCCTTCCGACAGTCGCTTCCCGGCCCTTGACGCCGGAGATGCCCAGGAGACGCTGAATGCCTGCCGTGCAGGAAACCATCGACCGGGTCCGCTCGATCGACCTCGACCAGTACAAGTACGGGTTCGAGACCACCATCGAGATGGAGAAGTCCGAGAAGGGCATCTCCGAGGATGTCGTGCGCTTCATCTCGGCCAAGAAGAACGAGCCGGCGTGGCTGCTGGAGTGGCGCCTCGACGCCTATCGCCGCTGGCTGACCATGAAGGAGCCGGAATGGGCCCGCGTCTCCTACGATAAGGTCGACTACGACGACATCTACTACTACGCGGCGCCCAAGCGCCCGGCCGCGATGTCGCTCGACGAGATCGACCCGGAGATCCTGAAGACCTACGAGAAGCTCGGCATCCCGCTGCGTGAGGTCGAGGTGCTGGAAGGCATCGCGCCGGAGCGCCGCGTCGCGGTCGACGCCGTGTTCGACTCGGTCTCGGTGGCCACCACCTTCAAGAAGGAGCTCTCGAAGGCCGGCGTGATCTTCATGCCGATCTCCGAGGCGGTTCAGGAATATCCGGAGCTCGTGAAGAAGTACCTGGGCACGGTGGTGCCCGCGACCGACAACTTCTTCGCGACGCTGAACTCGGCCGTCTTCTCCGACGGGTCGTTCGTCTACATCCCGCCGGGCGTGCGCTGCCCGATGGAGCTGTCGACCTACTTCCGCATCAACGAGCGCGACACCGGCCAGTTCGAGCGCACCCTGATCATCGCCGACAAGGGTAGCTACGTCTCGTACCTGGAGGGCTGCACCGCCCCGAAGCGCGACGACAACCAGCTCCACGCCGCCGTGGTCGAGCTCGTCGCTCTGGATGACGCCGAGATCAAGTACTCCACGGTCCAGAACTGGTACCCGGGGGACAACGACGGCAAGGGCGGGATCTACAACTTCGTGACCAAGCGCGGCGATTGCCGCGGCGATCGCTCAAAGATCTCGTGGACCCAGGTCGAGACCGGCTCGGCGATCACCTGGAAGTACCCGTCCTGCATCCTGCGCGGCGACGAGTCCCGCGGCGAGTTCTACTCGATCGCGGTGTCGAACGGCATGCAGCAGGTCGATTCCGGCACGAAGATGATCCATCTCGGCAAGAACACGACGAGCCGGATCATCTCGAAGGGCATCTCGGCCGGCCGTTCGCAGAACACCTACCGGGGCCTCGTCTCGGCGCACAAGAAGGCCAAGGGCGCGCGCAACTTCACGAACTGCGATTCCCTGCTGATCGGCGACCAGTGCGGGGCGCACACCGTGCCCTACATCGAGTCGAAGAACGCCTCGGCAGTGTTCGAGCACGAGGCGACCACCTCGAAGATCTCCGAGGAGCAGATGTTCTACTGCCAGCAGCGCGGCCTTTCCGGGGAGGAGGCGACCGCGCTGATCGTCAACGGCTTCGTCCGGGACGTGCTGCAGCAGCTGCCGATGGAGTTCGCCGTCGAGGCCCAGAAGCTGATCTCGATCAGCCTTGAGGGGAGCGTCGGCTAGCCATGCTCGGCTTCTGGGAGGCCCTCGAAAGCGCGACGGCGGCCAATCCGGCTGCCTTCGACGCGAGTCGATCGGCGGCCGACCGCAAGGCGGTCGCCGACGCCGGGGCCTTTTACGAAGAGATGATGCTGGATCGGGATCGGTTGTCCGGGCTGGGCGTCGAGGTCACGCGCCTCGACAGCACAGTCAGCTTCAGGCGGAACGGCTACGGCGTCGTCTCCGTGCATTTCGGCGCCGGCGATGCGGATGGGAACCGCGTTGTCAGCGCCGTAGCGGCGCATCTCAAGCTCGAACCGTCCTATGAGGATGTTCCGAGCGACCGCAGCGTTGGGCCGGTGGCCGGGCGCTGGCTCGGGCGGTCGATGGATCTGATCGCGAAGAACCCGGAGGTCTTCGCGCGCTTCGGACTGGTCTGATGCCGGTCCGGTTCGACACGCTGGAATTCGCGCAGCATCTGCGCGCTTCCGGCATCGCGCAGGACCACGCAGAGGGTCACGCCGCGGCCGTCCAGAAGATCCTGCTGCTGGACGTCGCCTCTCGCGGCGATCTATCGCCGGATCTGGCCCAGCTTCGCGCCGAGCTGAAGGCTTTTGAAGAATCGCTGATCAATCGCGTGACGAAACTCGTCGTCGCGATCTTGGTCGGAACCCTGAGTGCGGTCGGCCTGCTCGTCGCGCTCTTCGCCAATGTCGGCAAACTATTCGGACACTAGACCTATGCTGGAAATCAAGAACCTCGTCGTGCAGATCGAGGACAACCGCATCCTCAACGGCCTCAACTTGACCGTGAAGGACGGCGAGGTCGCCGCCATCATGGGCCCGAACGGCTCGGGCAAGTCGACGCTGTCCTACGTCATCGCCGGCAAGGCGGATTACGAGGTGCTCGACGGTGAGATCCTCCTCGACGGCCATAATCTTCTGGAGATGGAGCCGGACGAGCGCGCCGCGGCCGGCGTGTTCCTGGCCTTCCAGTACCCGCTGGAGATCCCCGGCGTCGGAACGATGACGTTCCTCAAGGCCTGCCTGAACGCGCAGCGCAAGGCCCGCGGCGAGGGCGAGATCTCGACCCCCGACTTCATCCGCGCGGTCAACGCCGCCGCGGACCGGCTGGAGATCAACAAGGACATGCTCAAGCGCGCCCTCAACGTCGGGTTCTCCGGCGGCGAGAAGAAGCGCATGGAGATCCTGCAGATGGCGCTGCTGCAGCCGAAGTTCTGCGTCCTCGACGAGACCGATTCCGGCCTCGACATCGATGCGCTGCGCATCGTCTCCGAGGGGGTGAACGCGCTGCGCGGCCAGGGCCGCTCGTTCCTGGTCATCACCCACTACCAGCGGCTTCTGAACCACATCGTGCCGGACGTGGTGCACGTCATGTCGAAGGGGCTGATCGTGAAGACCGGCGGCAAGGAACTGGCCCTGGAGCTCGAAGCCTCTGGCTACGCCGAGTACCGCACCAACGAGGCCGCCTGAGCCATGGCCGACATCACCAACCTCCGCTCCCCCGCCGAGGCCGGCCTGTCGAAGCTGTTCGAGACGGCCCGCCAGAGCTTCGCCAGCGAGACCACGATCGCCCGTGAGGAAGCGTTCCGCTTCTTCGAGGCGACCGGCCTGCCGAGTCGCCGGGTCGAGGCCTTCAAGTACACCGACCTGCGCACCGCGATCGCCGAGGCCGCGCCGCCCGCCGAGGCACCGAGCCTGGACGCCGCCAAGGCGGCCGTCGCGCAGGCGAAGGGCTTTTCCGGCATCGAGGCCGCGAGCCTGACCTTCGTGAACGGCCATCTCGTCCGCGAGCTGTCCGATCTCGACCGGATCCCAGCGGGCGTCACGGTCGTGCCGATGGCCGAGGCCCTCTCCCAGGGCCATGCCGGCCTGAAGCAGCTCGCCCCGGTGGCCCAGGTTCGCGAGAACCCGATCTACCAGCTCAACACCGCCTTCCTGGCGGATGGCGCAGTGATCACGGTGGCCCCCGGCGCGAAGCCGGCGCAGCCGCTGCACCTGCGCTTCGTCGGCACCGGCACCACGCCGTTCTCGACGGCGACCCGCGTGCTCGTCGTCCTCGGCGAGGGCGCGGAGGTCAGCCTGCTGGAGAGCCACGAGGGTCCGGACGGCCTCACCTGCCAGCCGAACGACGCCCTCGACGTGGTGGTCGGTCCGAAGGCTGCGTTCCGGCATACACGCCTGAACACGGAGGGCGATGCCACTATCGCCCTCTCGACCCTGTCGCTGAAGGTCGAGGCCGAGGGTCGGGTCGAGACCGTGAACCTCGTGACCGGGGCGGTGCTGTCGCGCCACCAGATCTACGTCCACGTGGCGGGCGAGGATACGAACGTCGTGGTCAACGGCGCCGCCATGCTGCGCAAGGGCCAGCTCGCCGATTCGACGCTGCTCGCCGACCACGCCGCCGTCGGGGGCGTCGGACGCGAACAGTTCAAGTGGATCATCGACGGCGACGCCACCGGCGTGTTCCAGGGCAAGATCATCGTCCGTCAGGCGGCTCAGAAGACCGACGGCAAGATGAAGTCCGACTGCCTCCTCCTCACCGACGAGGGACAGATGATGAACAAGCCGGAGCTGGAGATCTTCGCCGACGACGTCGCCTGCGGCCACGGGGCCACCTGCGGCGCGCCGGACGAGGATCTGCTGTTCTACCTGATGGCCCGCGGCCTGCCGCGTCCCATCGCGGAGAGCCTGCTGGTTCAGGCCTTCGTCGGCGAGGCGGTGGAAGCGGTCACGCACGAGGGCGCCCGGGAGGCGCTGATCGGCGCGATCGAGGCCTGGTTGAAGGCGCGCGGCTGACGTCCGCAACCCACGCCGCCCGAAACACGACGCGCTCTCCTCCCCCTTGTGGGGCGGAGCCGGAGGTGGAGGCGGTGCAGAAGGCACCGGGACGCTCGATCCTGCACCACCCCCACCCCTAACCCCTCCCCACAAGGGGGAGGGGCCTCCGTCCTTCCGCAAGGAGGGCGTCCAGTGAGTGAAAAGCGATGAACGCACCCGTCCTCACCCCCACCTACGACGTCGCGGCGGTCCGGAAGGATTTCCCGATCCTGGGCCAGCAGGTCTATGGCAAGCCCCTGGTCTACCTCGACAACGCCGCCTCGGCGCAGAAGCCGCGTCAGGTGATCGACGCGATGGTCTCCTGCATGGAGACCGGATACGCCAACGTCCACCGCGGCCTGCACTACATGGCGAACGCCGCGACCGAAGGCTTCGAGGGCGCCCGCGAGACCACGCGTCAGTTCCTCAACGCGGCCTCGACCGACGAGATCATCTTCACCCGCAACGCCACCGAGGCCTACAACCTCGTGGCGTCGTCGATGGGCTGGGGCGGGCTGATCGGGGAGGGGGACGAGATCATCCTCTCGATCATGGAGCACCATTCCAACATCGTGCCCTGGCACTTCCTGCGCGAGCGCCGCGGCGCCGTGATCAAGTGGGCGCCGGTGGACGAGGAGGGCAACTTCCTCGTCGAGGAATACGAGAAGTTGTTCTCAGCCCGCACCAAGATGGTGGCAATCACCCACATGTCGAACGTGCTCGGCACGGTGACGCCCGCCGCCGAGATCGTGCGCATCGCCCACGCCCACGGCGTGCCCGTGCTGCTCGACGGCGCCCAGAGCGCGGTGCACATGCCCATCGACGTCCGGGCGCTCGATTGCGACTTCTTCGTCTTCACCGGCCACAAGGTCTACGGGCCGACCGGCATCGGCGTGCTCTACGCCAAGAGGGAGTGGCTGGACCGCCTGCCCCCCTATCAGGGCGGCGGCGAGATGATCCGCACCGTGAGCGAGGACGCGATCACCTACAATGATCCGCCGCACAAGTTCGAGGCCGGGACCCCGGCGATCATCGAGGCGGTCGGCTTCGGCGCGGCGCTCGAATACATGATGACGCTGGGGCGTGACGCGATCGCCGCCCACGAGGCGAAGCTCACCGCCTACGCGCAGGACCGGCTCGGCGCGATGAATGCCCTGCGCCTGATCGGCACGGCGCAGGGCAAGGGCGGGGTCATCGCCTTCGAGATGAAGGGGGCGCATGCCCACGACATCGCGACCGTGATCGACCGCCAGGGCGTGGCGGTGCGGGCCGGGACACACTGCGCCATGCCGCTGCTCAACCGCTTCGGCGTGACCTCGACCTGCCGCGCCTCGTTCGGCCTGTACAACACCACGGGCGAGATCGATGCCCTTGCCGAGGCGCTCGCCAAGGCAGAGATGCTGTTCACTTAATACGAAGGCGCGCTTTGCCGAAGCCGATACCGGTTCGGCGTGAGAGCGGGCGTGCCAACAAAAGCCTGGGGCCGTTCCCGATTGCAACGCGATCGGCAACGGCTCTAGGGTTCGAGGCTGGTCCCGTCCGGACGGGTCCGGGGAGAGTGTAACGATGACCACCGACGCCACCATCACGGGCGGCATGAACGCACCCGCAGTCGCCGGCGACTCCGCGATCCCGCAGGCGGAGCTGGACCGCCTGACCGACGATATCGTCGCGGCGCTGAAAAGCGTCTACGACCCCGAGATCCCGGCCGACATCTACGAGCTTGGCCTGATCTACAAGGTCGATATCGGCGACGACCGGAAGGTTGCGATCGATATGACGCTCACGGCCCCGGGCTGCCCGGTGGCGGGCGAGATGCCGGGCTGGGTCGAGAACGCCGTGGGCGCCGTGCCGGGCGTCCAGTCCTGCGCGGTGACGATGGTGTTCGACCCGCCGTGGGATCAGAGCCGCATGTCGGACGAGGCCCGGGTTGCCCTCGACATGTGGTAGCTCAGGACGCGACAGGCCAGGAAACGCGGTCAGGGATCGCGGTCAGGAATCGCGGCCACGGACGCGCGGTCTGGTGATCATCGTGCCGCTGCGGGCGGACAAACAGCGACGGCGCCGCGATGAGGACCGAGCCATTAAGGGTGCGCTAACCATGCGGGCGCAGATCGGGATAGGCCGCTGCCAGAGCGGTCCCCCCATCAGCGTGCGCGGTAAGGTTGGATGGCTTCGGGCTACGTGATTGCAGCCTTGCTGGAGGCTTCAGGGCTGATCGGCCTCGCGCTCGCCCTCATCAAGATCCGGGCGGAACGGGAGGCGAGGGCCGCCGAATTGCGAAGCTTCCTCCGTTCCGGCCAAAGCGCTTCAGCGCCCTTCGATATCGGCGGCTCGCGCCGTCGGATCATCATCGGGATCGGCGGGAACGCAATTCCCTATGCGGCAGAGGCTGGCCGCTCTGAGCCAACCTGCGACTCGACGGCCCGATCCGCACTGCGGCGCGCCATCGTGCCCGACAACCCGCAGTTCCAGCCCGCGCGCGCGACCCCGGTCAGCGCAGGATGATATCGAGGCCGCTGCCGAACAGCACGACGGCGCTGAGCGTCAGCATGAACTTCAGATCTTCAAGACGGGCGCTCATGGTCGATCCTCTTCGAAGGGCGGCGGCACCGCGGCTTCACCACCGCATTATCATCGCATTAACGGAAATTCCGCGAGTCTCTTCAGCTTCTGTTAGGCATTTACGAGCGCTTTCCATTCGGTAACGTTATCGATCCGTTAAGATCACGCTCGATCCGTTAAAAGGGTTCTATGCCCGCCGTCGCGAGCCGGCCGTGCGACAGAGCACCGGCGCATGCGCCAGAAAGACCGTGACCATGGAGCAGGGAAGGATCGGCGCGTTCGCCAGGGTGGTCGATTGGCTGTTTCGGAACCGCAGCACCGGTGATCTGACGGTCGCACAATGGCCCAATCTGCCGCTCTGGTTGTTCGGTGGGCTCTCGCTATGTGCCTGGGCGGCACAGGACAGGCAGCCCCTGGCGCAATGGCTATCGGCCGGTGCGGACCTCGCCCTCGCGTGGTGGGCACTCGACGAGCTGCTGCGCGGGGTAAACCCCTGGCGTCGGTTCCTCGGGGGCGGGACGCTGTTAGGGCTCATCGCGCTCATCACGCTTCGGCGAGCAGGTTGAGCTGAGCTCGACTGGCCAGAGACGCGCGCGCAAGGGCGAAGACTGAATTGGCCGGCGTCGGAGCGCGGGCAGATCCGGCTTGCCGCTCCCGCCGACCACGGCTCGGCTGTCTGCCACATGGCTCGCAACCTAACGGTAGGTTGCACCGATCGAGAATATGTGGATGTTCGCGCCGGGCGACGGCAGAGGCGTCCCATCGAGGATTGGTGTTGAAGGCATCATGACGGACGCAGGGGGATTGCATCCCAGGAGCGCCGCGTCCCCCGCCGACGAGCGGGCACGGCTGCTCGAGCAGATTGCAGAGGCGTTGAAGATTCCCGTTTCGACCTTTCACGGACGGGCAGGGGCCCACGCGCCGCCGCGTGGGCCGGCCGCCTCGGAATGCACGGCCCTGCTGGCGGCCTTCGCTCGAATCGACGATCCGGATCGGCGCAGGGAATGCTTGGCGATCGTCGAGCGCTTCAGCAGCGAGTGATGGCGCCACCTGCTCGACCGTGCGCCGGCGCACATGGGATCGGTCCGGACCCGGGATGCAGCGTGCTATAGCGCCGGCCGTCTCAGAGGCGGCGTCCGTCGGCTCGGGGCTCGCCTCGCTCCATCCAGGCACCGATGCCGATCATCTCCATTTCGCAGCTATCGAAGACCTACGCCACCGGCTTCACGGCCCTGCGCGACGTCAGTCTTGCCATCGAGCCCGGGGAGATCTTTGCGCTGCTCGGCCCGAACGGGGCCGGCAAGTCGACCCTGATCAACATCGTCTGCGGCATCGTTACGCCGAGTTCAGGAACGGTGCGGGTCGACGGCCACGACATCGCCATCGACTACCGCACCGCGCGCCGCACCATCGGCCTCGTGCCGCAGGAACTCACCACCGACGCCTTCGAGACGGTACTCAACACAGTGAGCTTCTCCCGCGGCCTGTTCGGCCTTCGGCCGGATCCCGGCCATATCGAGCGGATCCTGCGGGCGCTATCTCTCTGGGACAAGCGTGACAGCCGGCTGATGACCCTCTCGGGCGGGATGAAGCGCCGGGTGCTGATCGCCAAGGCCCTGTCGCACGAGCCCCGGGTGCTGTTCCTCGACGAGCCGACCGCGGGCGTCGACGTGGAGCTGCGCCAGGACATGTGGCGCCTTGTGCGCGAGCTGCGCCAGCAGGGTGTCACCGTGATCCTCACCACCCACTACATCGAGGAGGCCGAGGAGATGGCCGACCGCATCGGCGTCATCCGCCGGGGCGAGATCATTCTGGTGGAGGAGAAGGCGGCGCTGATGCGCAAGCTCGGGCGCAAGCGGCTCACGCTGCATCTCCAGCAGCCGATCGAGGCGGTCCCGCCGGAGCTGGCCGACTACGAACTGGCGCTCGCCGGCGGCGGACGCGAGCTCGTCTACACCTACGATACGCGGGCCGAGCGCACCGGCATCACCGGGCTGCTCACCGGGCTTGCCGCGGCGGGCATCCGCTTCAACGACCTCCACACCGAGCAGAGTTCGCTGGAAGACATTTTCGTGGGCCTCGTCCGCGAGGAAGGAGGCCGGGCATGAACAGGGTTACGGGTATGAACTGGCCGGCGGTCCGGGCGATCTACCGGTTCGAGATGGGCCGGTTCTGGCGCACGGCCGGGCAGAGCATCCTGGCCCCGGTGATCTCGACGACGCTGTACTTCGTCGTGTTCGGCGCCGCGATCGGCTCGCGGGTCTCGGCGGTCGACGGCGTGCCCTACGGGCTGTTCATCGTGCCGGGCCTGATCATGCTCTCGCTGCTGACGCAGAGCATCGCCAACGCCTCGTTCGGCATCTACTTCCCGCGCTTCGCCGGCACGATCTACGAGATCCTGTCGGCGCCGATCTCGCCGCTGGAGGTGGTGCTGGGCTTCGTGGGCGCGGCGGCCTCGAAGTCGATCCTGATCGGCCTGATCATCCTGGCGACCTCGGCTTTGTTCGTGCCGCTGCGGATCGACCACCCGCTCTGGATGATCGCCTTCCTGCTGCTCACAGCGGTGACGTTCAGTCTGTTCGGTTTCGTGATCGGCCTCTGGGCGGACGGGTTCGAGAAGCTGCAGCTCGTCCCGCTCCTCGTGGTGACGCCGCTGACCTTCCTGGGCGGCAGCTTCTACGCCATCGGCATGCTGCCGCCGTTCTGGCACGCGGTCAGCCTGCTCAACCCGGTCGTGTACCTGATCAGCGGCTTCCGCTGGGCCTTCTTCGGCAAGGGGGATGTGAGCATCGCGATCAGCCTCGGCATGACCGCGCTGTTCCTCGTGATCTGCCTCGGCCTCGTCGCCTACATCTTCCGGACGGGGTACCGGCTGAAGAGCTGAAGGCTCAAGGCTGCGCCGCCAGGAACGCCAGCACGCCATCCCGATGCGGCTTAGCGCCGACCGCGGTGGAGTGGTCCTTGCCCTCGATCTCCAGCGCCCGCGCATCCGGGATCAGCGCGGCGAGACCCGGCCCGGAGCCCGCCACCGTGTCGAGGGTGCCGACCGAGACGAGTACCGGAACCTCGATCTGGCCGAGTTCCGCCCGGCTCAGCGTCTGGCGCGAGCCGCGCATGCAGGCGGCGAGCGCTCGCAGATCGCTCCGGGTCTGCTCGGCGAACATGCGGAAGGCGGCGGCCGTGGGATTCGGGGCCGGAGTCCCGGCGGGTGCCTCCAAGGCCTCGGCGATGCCCGAGGGCAGCCCCTTGCCCTCGACAAGGTGCATCCCGAGCCCGCCGATCAGCGCCGAGCGGACCCGGTCGGCGTGATCCAGGGCGATATGCGCCGTGATCCGCCCGCCCATCGAGTAACCCATCACGTGGGCGCGCGTGATCCCGAGATGGTCCAGCAGCCGGATCGCGTCGCCCGCCATCGCCTCGGAGCTGTAGGCGGCCGAATCGTAGAGCTTCTCGCTCTCGCCGTGGCCGCGATTGTCCAGGGCGATCGCCCGGTAGCCGGACTGGGTGAGCGCCTTCACCCACTGCGTGTTGACCCAGTTGACCGCGTGGTTCGACGCGAAGCCGTGGATCAGCAGGATCGGCGTGCCGGCCCCATCCGCGGGCGGGACATCGATATAGGCGATCCGCACGCCGTCGGAATTGAAGGATTCCATGCCGGGCAACCCATGCTCCTCACGCTCGGTCACCGCTTAGACCACGCGGGCTTGCCGGGGCAACGCATCGCGATCGGCTTGCGGGGCTGTGCGCCGGCTGGCAAACCGCGCCGGTCATGACGGACTCGCAGCCCTACGGCACCTATGAACCGACCGGTCTCGTGGCGGCGATCACCCGCCGCACGAACCGGATTCCGGCCGGATCCTGGTACGGCCGGCGCCTCGCGCTGTTCCTGCGCCGGATCGCGATCTCGCGGCTCAGCGGCAAGCCCCTCGACGTCACCCGCTACGGCGCGCGGATGCGGCTGCACCCCTACAACAACAATTGCGAGAAGAAGGTGCTGTTCACGCCGCAGTTCTTCGATCCCGAAGAGCGTGCGCTGTTGCAGGAGCGCCTGCCGAACGACTGCGTCTTCCTCGATATCGGTGCGAATATCGGTGCCTACGCCCTATGCGTGGCCGCCTTCTCGGGGCCGGAGGCTCGGATAATCGCCGTGGAACCGCAGCCCGACATCTTCAACCGCTTGACCTACAACATCGCCCAGAATCCGTTCCACACCGTCAAGGCGGTCGCCTGCGCGGTCGCCGACAAGGCCGGCGAGCTGACCCTGTTCATCGATCCGCGCAACCGGGGCGAGTCGAGCCTGCGGATCGTCGGCACCAACGAGGGCGCGCGGATCACGGTGCCGGCGGTGACGCTCCTCGACCTTCTCCGCAGCGAGGGCCTGACCCGGGTGGATGCCGTCAAGCTCGACGTGGAGGGCGCCGAGGATCTGATCCTGGAGCCGTTCCTGCGCGAGGCGCCGGACACGCTTCTGCCGCGCATGTTGCTGATCGAGAACGGCACCGGGCAGTGGCAGATCGATCTGCCGAAGCACCTTGACGGCTACGGCTATCGGGAAATCTCGCGCTCCCGGCTGAACCTGATGTTCGAGCGCACGGCCGTCATGCCGGCGTGACCACCGGAATCTCTCCCACGATCGCGACACCCGCCGGCTCGACCGCGCAGCGATAGGCGCGGACCTCCACACCCGCGGCCCGCGCCGCGCGAAACGCCCGGTCGAAGGCCGGATCGATGTCACGGGCGACATCGAACGCCTCCGCGTCCATCTGCACGACGATGACGACCAGCGCCCGTCCGCCGTCCGCCACCACCTGGGCGAGGTCGCGCATGTGCCGGGCGCTGCGGGCGGCCGTGCAGTCCGGGAACTCCGCGAGGCCGGCCCGGCGCATCAGGTGGCAGTTCTTCACCTCGACGTGGCACGGCCCGTCACCGCCGCCGCTCGCGACGAAATCGACCCGGCTCGCCTGCGCGTAGCGCACCTCCGGCTTCAGCACGTCGTATCCGCTGAGCGCCGGGATCACCCCGGCGCGAAAAGCCTCGGCCACCAGGGCGTTCGGGCGCAGGGTGTTGAGGCCGACCCATTGCGGGCCGCCCGGCAGATCCGCCTCGACCAGTTCCCAGGTCAGCGGCAGCTTGCGCGCCGGATTCGCCGAGCGGGACAGCAGCACCCGCGCCCCGGGCGTATTGAGGCCGAGCATCGCCCCCGGATTGGGGCAATGCGCGGTCACGAGCCCCTCATCGGTCTCGATATCGGCCAGGAATCGCTTGTAGCGCTGGACCAGCCGTCCCGGCAGGAGCGGCGCGGCGAACTGCATGGCATCCTCGGGATTGTCGTAGTCGGAAGAGCGTGTCGCGCTATCTGCCCGCACGATCCACCCGACGCCAGAGCCCCATGGACCAGACCACCGAATCCATCACCGCCGCCATCCTCGTGATCGGCGATGAGATCCTCTCGGGTCGCACCAAGGACAAAAATATCGGCACCATCGCGGACTTCCTCACCGCGGCCGGCATCGACCTGCGCGAGGTGCGGATCGTGCCCGACGAGGCCGGCATGATCGTCGAGGCGGTCAACGCCCTGCGCGCCCGCTACACTTACCTGTTCACCACCGGCGGGATCGGTCCGACCCACGACGACATCACGGCCGATTGTGTCGCCGAAGCCTTCGGAGTCGGCATCGACGTCGACGCGCGCGCCCGGGCCATGCTGCTGGAACGGCACAAGCCGGAGGATCTCAACGAGGCCCGCCTGCGCATGGCGCGGATCCCGTTCGGCGCCGACCTGATCGCCAATCCGGTCTCGAAGGCGCCGGGCTTCCGGATCGGCAACGTCCACGTGATGGCCGGCGTGCCGGGGATCATGCAGGCGATGCTCGACTCGATCGCCCCGACCCTGACGGGTGGCGCCGCGATGCTCTCGGAGACGATCGAGGCGGTCGGCCTGCCGGAGGGCAATTACGCGGGCGAGCTCGGCGCGATCGCCAAGGAGCGGCCCAAGGTCTCGATCGGCTCCTACCCGGCGATGACGCCCGACGGTTTCCGCAATCGGATCGTGGTGCGCAGCCGGGATCCGGAGGCGCTGGCGGAGGCGCGGCGCGCGGTCGAGGCCCTGGTGGCTCGGCTCACGGACTGAGTGTCGGATCGGCCGACTGGAACGGGTTGCGTAGCGGGGCTGGTCGGATGGTGCGGGACAAGAGCAAGCGGGCCGAGCAGGAGGCGCGCCGCGACGAGTTGCTCAAGGAAGTCTCCGAGATCGGCCGGCCAGATGCCTACGTGCTGCACGAGGTCATCCGCCTCGAAGGCGACGAGGAGCTGCGGCGGGACGGGCTCGCCCTGTTCCTGTCGGCCTTCGCGGCCGGCCTGAGCATCGCCCTGTCGCTGATCGTCCCCGGGGTCCTGCGCAGCCACCTGCCCGAGACCGATTGGGCGAAGATCGTGAGCTCGATGGGCTACGCGGTCGGGTTCCTGGTCGTGGTGCTGGGGCGGCAGCAGCTCTTCACCGAGAACACGATCACGCCGGTCCTGCCGCTCCTGCACGACCGCTCGGTCAAGACGGCCGTGCGGGTGGTCCGGCTGTGGGGCATCGTCCTGTTCGGGAACATCCTGGGGACGCTCGCCATCGCGACCGTGGTGGCCCATTCGGGTGCCTTCGAGCCGCCGGTGCTCAAGGCCTTCGCCGAGATCAGCCACGACGCCATCGCGCACGACTTCTGGTCGACGTTCGTGAAGGCGATCTTCGCCGGCTGGATGATCGCCCTGATGGTTTGGTTCCTGCCCGCCACCGCCAGCGCGGCGCCCTTCGTGATCCTGCTGATGACCTGGCTGGTCTCGCTCTGCGGCCTCGCCCACATCGTGGCCGGATCGGTCGAGGCGTTCTACCTCGTGGTGACGAACGCCGCCTCGATGGAGGATTACGGCCTCAAGTTCTTCCTGCCGACTCTGCTGGGCAACACCTTCGGCGGCGCGACCCTGGTGGCGGTGCTCAATTACGGGCAGGTCGCGCCGGAGGTGGAGGAGACCAAGGCGGTGGAGGGCGAACGGCCGGATTGAGACCGGCGGGTCAGTCGAGCTTCACGGGCGGGCTGATCAGGTGATCGAGGTCGTCGAGCAGCCACGTCAGGGTCCCGCGGACAGGTCCCAGCAGGCCGATCTGGTGCTGGCGATACAGGAGGTCGTGCGTCAGCCGGGCGGACAGGCCGCTCAGGTGGCCGCCGCCGAAGGTGTAGCGGCCCAGCGTACCCCAGCCGTTGAAATCGGCCAGCGAAACGATGGCGCCCTTCTCGACGTAGTGGAACGGCGGCAGCGGCGACGCCACCGTGTCGCCGCGGGCCAGCACACGGCCGAGATGGCGGGCGAGGTGCTGGGCCTGCTGCCGGGCGGCCTGGGCGGTGGCCGGGACCGGCTTACCGGTCTGCGGATCGACGAGGCCGGCGCAATCGCCGAGCGCGAGGATTGCCGGATCGCAAGTCGTGCGCAGATCCGGGCCGACGACGAGCTGCCCGGTCCGGGACCGCTCCAGCCCGTCGAGGCCGGCGAGCACGTCGGGAGCCTTCACGCCGGCCGCCCAGACCTTCAAACCTGCGGAGATCCGGCTTCCGTCCTTCAGGGTGAAACCCGTCGCGTCGGCCGCAATCACCATCGCGCCGGTTCGGACTTCGACGGCGAGGTCCGACAGGGTGCGGGCGGCGGCGCGCGAGACTTTGTCGGGGAAGGCCGGCAGCAGCCGCGGTCCGCTCTCGATCAGGGTGAGCCGCAGGCGCTGCGGCAGGTCCGGCGAGCCGTAGGTCGAGAGCAGGTCGATGGCGTGCTTGAGCTCGGCGGCGAGTTCGACGCCGGTGGCGCCGCCGCCCACGATCGCGATCTCCAGCCTGCCGCCGCGGTCCAGACGCGCCAGCAGATGGCGCCGGAACTGGTCGTGAAAATGCTCGGCCTCGCTCAGGTCGTCGATGGTGAGACAGTGCTCGGCGACGCCCGGCGTACCGAAATCGTTGGCGCGGCTGCCGACGGCGAGAACCAGCAGGTCGTAGGCGAGGTCGATCTCCGGCCGCCCCTCGGCGGCTTCGACCGCGAGCTTCACGCGCTTGGCGGTTCGATCGACGCCGGTCAGGACCCCGGGCTGGAACCGGAAGCCGTTGCGGCGCGCCTGGGCGAAGAAATCGACCGTCTGCCGGTCGGCCCGGGCGGTGCCGGCCGCGAAGGTGTGCAGCATCGGCTTCCAGACATGGGACAGGCTGCGGTCGGCGAGGATCACGGCGGCGCGGCCGCCGCGTCCGAGGCTGGTGGCCACCTCGATGCCCGCGACCCCGCCGCCAACGATGACGATCCGCGCCTTGTCCGTCATGCCGACCCCGTTCTCACCCGCGTCGGCAACGTTGTTCGGAGCGTCGATGTTCGTCAGCTTGAACGCGTGCATGCGCGACGACGGAAGCGGCCCAATAAAAAAGCCGCCCGTAGGCGGCTTTTCGTTCCCCTGTCTGGCAGGGTCAGGACCGCAGGCGGGTCCGGACCTCGCCGAGGCTCGCGCGGATCAGGCCCTGCGCCGCCTCGCCCTGCAGCCGCTCGCGCAGGATCGTCTCCGACACCTTTACGGCGGCTTCCGCGGCTGCGGCCCGCACCTGGGCCTCGGCCTGCGCCTCGGCCTGGGCGATCTTCACCTCGGCGGCCTTGGTCCGGCGGGCCAGGAAGTCGTCGAGCTTGCGGTGCCCCTCCTCGGCGGCCCGCTTGGCCTCCTCGCGGGCGCCGGCGACGATCGACTCGGCCTCCTTCTCGGCCTCGGCGCGGCGGCGCTTGTAGTCGGCCAGCACGGCGGCCGCCTCCTCGCGCAGGCGCTTGGCCTCGTCCAGCTCGTGACGGACGCGCCTGGCACGGCCATCCAGCCCCTTGGTCATCGCCGTGAAGCCGCCGACCTTCCAGGCGATGGCCATGAAGATCACGAACGCGACGGCGACCCAGAATTCGGCTTCGAGCAGCATCGTTGGGGTCCCGTCTAGTGTGCGGTGGCGTCGAGGGCGCGGTCGAGGGTGGCCCGGTCGGGGGCTTGGCCCGTCAGGCGCTCGACGATCGCCGAGGCGGCCTCGCCCGCGATGGAGCGGACATTGCCCATGGCGGCTTCGGTCCGCTGGCGGATCGTCGCCTCGGAGGCAGCGAGCTTGACGTTCAGCTCCTGCTCCAGCGCCTTGCGCTTGGTCTCGGCCTTCGCGGCGAGTTCGTTCCGGGTGGTCTGCGCGATGTCGCGCGCCTTGCCCTGGGCATCCCGCAGCGCGGTCTCGAAGGCGACGCCGGCGGCATCGGCTTCGACCTTCATCGCCTGCGCCTGATCGAGATCGGCGCGCAGCCGCTCCGCACGGGCGCTCAGGATCGACTGGATCCGCGGCAGCGCGATCTTGTCCATCAGATAATAGAGGAGACCGAAGGCCAGGGCGAGCCAGATCAACTGCGCCAGGAAGCCGGAGGTCTCGAAGGGCGGGAAGGCGCCGGTATGCGCCTCCGTGTGCTCGGTATGGCCCGGCACGATCTGCGTGTCGGCGCCCGGGGGCGGCGTGGTGAGGGGGTTGGGCTGCGCCATGGGACCGCTACACTGACACCGTTCGTTGAGGCCACCGGGGGGCGGTGGCCGACGAAGGCGGGCGCCCCGTCACGGAGCGCCCACCGAGTTCACCGGGAGGCCGCGGCCTCCGGCGCCGATCAAACGGCGAAGAGCAGCAGCAGCGCGATCAGCAGCGAGAAGATGCCGAGCGCCTCGGTGAGGGCGAAGCCCAGGAGCAGGGTGGCGCGCTGCCCGTCGGCGGCGGACGGGTTGCGAAGGGCGCCGGCGAGGAACTGACCGAACAGGTTGCCGAGGCCGATGCCCGCACCCGCCATGCCGAGGCAGGCGAGGCCGGCGCCGATGTACTTCGCAGCGACGGGATCCATGATAACTCCTGAGGTCTCTTCAGATCGAAACGTGCTTTGACGTTTGCGGCGGGTGGAGCCGGCCGATCAGTGGCCGGGGTGAAGGGCGTCGTTGAGGTAGATCGCCGTCAGCGTCGCGAAGACGTAGGCCTGCAGCGCCGCGACGAGGAACTCGAGGGCGGTCAGCGCGATCGTCAGGAACAGCGGGAGCGGCGATAGCACGCTCCAGGCGCCGGCGAGAAGAAGCTGGACCACGAAGAACGCGAAGATCTTCATCGCGATGTGGCCGGCCAGCATGTTGGCGAAGAGACGGACCGACAGGCTGATCGGGCGCGAGATGAACGAGATGATCTCGATCGGCACCAGGATCGCCAGGAGCGGCTTGGGCACGCCCGACGGCACGAACAGGCCGAAGAAGTGGGTGCCGTGCTTCATCACCCCGAAGATCACCACGGTGGAGATCACCAGGGCGGCGAGCCCGAAGGTGACGATTAGGTGGCTGGTCACCGCGAAGGCGTAGGGGATCATCCCGAACAGGTTCAGGATCAGCACGAACATGAACAGGGAGAAGACCAGCGGCATGAACCGCTTGCCGCCGTCGCCGGTCGCCTGGTGCACCGTGTCGGCGATGAACTCGTAGAAGATCTCGGCCAGTGATTGCATCCGGCCCGGCACGATCGAGCGCGAGGCGGTCGCCACGATGGTGATCAGCGCGATCACCCCGACGGCGGCGAACATGTACAGGGCGGATTGGGTGAACGCGAGTTGCTGATGGCCGATATGGCCGAGCGACACGAGCGGCTTCAGCTCGAACTGCTCGATCGGGTCGATCGTGACCGCCATTCCCGCTCCCGCCCTTCTTGTCCGACGCACCGGCTCAAGCCGGCCGCCTCGATTGCCACCGACCGGCGCGCCTTATGGCTCCTGCCGATCGCGCCGCTCCGGACGCGCGCCGGAGAAACCCGACACCCGCATCACGTTGTAGACCCCCGCGACGAACCCGAGCATCAGAAGGACGATCAGGCCCCAGGGTTTGGTCCCGAAGACATGATCGACGATCCAGCCGAGTATGCCCCCCGCGATCACGCCGGCGACGAACTCCGTGGAGAGCGTCATGGCCTGGCCCAGCGAGGACGACCCGTTGGTCCGAGGGCGCGTGGAAGGCTCGGCAGCAGCCTGCGGCCGCTTCCGTTCGATCTGCGTCTCGAGACGTCTGAGCCTCGCGGAGAGTTCGCTGTCCGTCGGCGTCCCCTCGGTCCCGTTCCCACCCCTCGCGTCGTCGCCGTTCACGGCTCAAAACTCACAGGGCGGGAGGATCCGGAACCGGCTGGACGCCCCCAGCAAGCGGGCGCACCATAGTTTCGCCTATCTTGAGTGTCAAGGCGAAGCCCATACACGATAAGATATTGATCTTGCTGCGGTATTTCAGCCTGAGCCGCTTCTCCCGAGCGCTGCTTCGTACGAGCGCTGGCCCGGCGTTCAGGCACCGATGATCGGCTTGATCACCTTCTCCATGCCCTCCACCGTCATCTCGCCGGTGTAGCGCTCGCCGTTGATGAAGAAGGTCGGCGTGGAATCGACCTTGAAGACGTCGAGCCCGCGCTGCTTCACGGCGTTGACGGCGCCGTAGATCTTCTGGTCCTTCAGGCAGGCTTCGAAGGTCTGCTTGGTGTAGCCGGCCTGCCGCAGCATCTGCTCCAGCGCGTCCACCGGCTTCGGGGTGAAGGCCCAGGCCGGCTGCTGGTCGAACAGCAGGTCGGTGATCGGGTAGTACTTGGAATCGCCCTCGCAGCGGGCCAGCATGAAGGCGGCGGTGGCGAGCGGGTCGAGGGGGAATTCGCGCAGCGTGAACCGCACCTTGCCGGTGTCGATGTAGCGCTCTTTGAGCGTCGGCCACGTGTTGCGGTGGAAGGCGGCGCAGTGCGAGCAGGTCATCGAGGCGTATTCGATGATCGTGCACTTGGCGTCCGGGGGGCCGAGCCAGACGTCGCCGAGCGGACCCGGCTGCAGCAGGGCGGCCGCGTCGACACCCTGGGCCAGGGCGGCCCGGGAGAAGGATGGCAGGGCGAGGCCGGCGCCGAGGGCGAGGCCGGAGAGTTTAAGAGCGTCGCGTCGCGTCGTCATCGGGCAGGCTCCGCCGGATTGATCAGTCTTGGCGTCCCGATGCGGGTACTCGGGCGCGACCGTCCTGGCAAGGCGACCGAATCGCCCCGCTCAACGGTCGGGGCGCGTGGCGACGGCCGCGGTGCCGAGGCGGTCGAGGGCGGCGCGCAGGCCGTCATCGGCAATCCCCGCGACCGCCTTCTGCACTTCGACGGCCCGGGCCGGATCGATGCGGGTGCGCGGCGTCTGCGCGCCGGTCCGTCCAACCCGATCCTGCTGCAGCACGATCCGCGACACGCAAGGCCAGCCGTAATGCGCGTTGATCCGCTGGATCACCACGGGCGCGAGGTGCTGCAACTCGATGGCGAACACGCCCTCGACGCGCACCACCAGCGTACCGGAATCCGGCGTCTCGGCCTCCTTGCGGCGGCGCCTCGGCCATTCGAGCCGGGACGGCCGGCAGTAGCGGGCCAGCCGCTCGCCGACGATCTCCGGCCACGCGGCCAGGATATCGGTCGAGGCGAATCCCTGCGCCGCGAAGGCCGGCCCGATGCAACCCTCGATCAGTTCGGCCAGCGGTTTGACGCGCGCCATGGTGGTTCCGGCCCTGTGGATCGCGCGACGTTAGCGCAGGATGGTTGACGAAGGGAGGACGCAGCCGCGCTTTGCCCGGCCTATGATCGCCGCCGGCCTCCGGCTATGCAGCGCGGTCCCTGTCGACCCGATCATGCCGCCCTGCACAGCCACGGATCATCAAGCCGGCCCCGGACCGCGCGCCGACGACCTGCTCGCCTGGTACGACCGGCACCGGCGGGTCCTGCCGTGGCGGGCGCTCGCCGGAGAGGTGCCCGACCCATACCGGGTCTGGCTCTCCGAGGTGATGCTGCAGCAGACCACGATCGCGGCGGTCCGGCCGTATTTCGAGCGGTTCCTCACGCGCTTCCCCAGCGTCTTCGCCCTGGCCGAGGCCCCCGAGGAAGCCGTGATGGCAGCCTGGGCCGGGCTCGGCTATTACTCCCGCGCGCGCAACCTGCATGCCTGCGCGAAGGCGGTCGCGGCGGCCGGCGGGCGCTTCCCCGACACGGCCGAGGGCCTGCGCAAGCTTCCGGGCATCGGCGCCTACACGGCGGGCGCGATCGCGGCGATCGCCTTCGACCGGCCCGAGGCCGCCGTCGACGGCAACGTGGAGCGGGTCCTGAGCCGAGCCTACGCGGTCGAGGCACCGCTGCCGGGGAGCCGCCCGGAGATCCGCCGGCTGACGCAGGATCTGGTTCCGGAGGATAGACCCGGTGATTTCGCCCAGGCACTGATGGATCTCGGCGCCACGATCTGCACGCCCAAGCGGCCGGCCTGCGCGCTCTGCCCCTGGATGCTGCCGTGCCGCGCCCGGGCGCTGGGCACGCAGGAGACGTTTCCGCGCAAGATCAAGGTGACCAAGGGGGCGCTGCGCCGGGGGGCCGTCTTCGTGGCGATCCGCAGCGGCGACGAGGCGGTGCTGCTGCGGACGCGGCAGCCCGAAGGTCTGCTCGGCAGCATGGCCGAGCCGCCCGGCAGCGCCTGGGAGACGAATTACGATGTCGCCGGCGCCCTGCTCGACGCGCCCCTCGACGCACGGTGGAAACGGCTGCCGGGCCTGGTGCGCCACGGCTTCACGCATTTCCCCCTGGAGCTGACCGTGTTCGCGGCCCGCGTGGCGCTCTCGACGCCGACACCGCCCGGGATGCGGTTCACGCCACGCTCGGCCCTCGACGCGGAGCCGCTGCCCGGCCTGATGCGCAAGGTCCTGGCCCACGCCTTCGACCCGAAGCCCGAACCGGAGAAGAAGCCGCGGGGGCGCCCGAAGAAGGAGCCGCCGCCGATGCCGCTGCTCGCCGCTTTGGAGGCGCCGGTCTCGATGCCGGATCCCGAGCCGCGCCCGCGCGTCCGGGCCGTGCCGAAGCCACCGCCGAAGGTAGCGCCCGCCCCCCCGCCGGAGGTGGATGATCTGCTCGATGGGGAGGTGGAGTTGCCCGCCGCTCCGGCGCGACAGAGATCGTCGGCGCGGCGGCCCGGCGCTGCAAGACGACGATGAAGTCGGATGGCGGGTGGGATGGACGCGGTGGCGGCGATGCCGAGGTCTCTCCCAGCCGCAACGATGCCCTTCGCAGATTCGTACATTCGGTTCAGGATGGCCATCCGGGCGATCGAAGATGCAGTCCAGAATCCCCACGCACTCTCCCTCCCCCCTCTGCGGGGGAGGGTGGCCCCTGCGTCAGCAGGGGTCGGGAGAGGGGAGCCCGGCTTCCGGAAGGGGCGCGACCGTCATGAAGGCCGGCGTTTCATTCTGCACCGTCGCTCCCCTCTCCCGACCTCCTTCGGGGGCCACCCTCCCCCACAGAGGGGGGAGGGAGAGGAGCGTGGATGGTCAGTTCACCTTGGCCTTCACCACCCCGTAGATCTTCTCGGTCAGCGCCCCGGCCTCCGCGAGCAACTCCTCGAGCTCCTTCAGCCGCTCGTCGGCGAAGTCCCGGTCTTCGAGCCCCTTGGCGTTCACGTAGACGTTGAGCGCCGCGCTGCGCAGGCCGCCATAGGCCGAGAGCACCGCCACGCCGGCATCCGACACCACGTTGAGATTGCCCTTGTCGGCGGTGATCGCCGCGAGGTCGATCACGTTGCGGCAGGCCCGGCAGCAGGCGAGCGGCACATCGCAGGCCGTCTTGAGCGCCGCCTGGATCTTTTCCGCGCGCGCCGCCTTCTCGTCGTCGGTGCCCTTGGGCATCCCGTAGGCGCCCATGACGGCGTCGAAGGCCTGGACGTCCTCGCCGATCATGCCGGTCAGCACGACCCGCAGCCCCTCGGACCGGGCGAGCACGTCCTTCAGCTCGGCCTCGACCTCGACGTACTTCTTCTTGCCGATGGTGAGGTTGCAGACCATCGACACCAGGGCCGCGCCCATGGCGCCGGAGATCGCCGCCGCGCCGCCGCCCCCGGGGGTCGGGGCGGCGCTCGCGAGCTCCGTCAGGAACGTCTCGATGCTGTCGGTCTCGGGGCGATGCGTGTCGGTCACCGGCGCCTCCTCAGGCCATCGTCTTGGCGAGGGCGTAGATCTCCTCGGCGTCGAGCACCTTGTCGGTGCTCTCGAAGAGCTGGCCGACGCAGGCCCGGTGCAGCTTGAGCTTCAGGCCGCCGATGCCCAGCGCCCCGAAGGCCTGCTTGCCGTTGCGGTCCTTGCCCTTGTCCATCACCTCGATGCCGCCGATGCCGGTCGGGGGCTGGGCGTTGTAGTCGGCCACGAACGCGATGGACGATTCCTGCGCCCAGGCGGCCTCGGGCAGCAGCTCGACGCCGATCGCGCCGGCCGTGAACACGAGGTTCGTACCCTTCACCAGGGCGATGCGGGAGGCCTCGTCAGGGGTGGCGGCGGCCTTCACGTTGACCTTGAAGCGCGTGTTGATCTGGTCCGCGGCGGCCTGGGTCTTGTCGAGCGCCCGGCCCGCGATGGTGACCTCGGCGCCCTCGCCGGCGAGCAGTGCGGCCGAGCGCATGCCGACCGGGCCGGTGCCCGCCAGCACGACGGCCTTCTTGCCCTGGAGCGAGCCCGCGGCCTTGGCCACCAGCGCGACACCCGCGGCGGCCGTGGTGTTCGAGCCGTTGGAATCGAGCATGACCGAGACCCGGAACGGGCCGAAGAACCGCTTCTTGACCGCGGTGAACAGTTCCTCACCCGCCGCCATGCTGCCGCCGCCGACGAAGATCGCCGTCGACTTCTTCTCGGAGCCGCCGCGGGTGTAGATCGTGCCGTCGACCAGCGCGCCGACATTGTCGGGGGTCACGCCGCCGTAACCGGTGATGTGATCGGCGCCGCCGTCGTAGCCGACCACCGTGTCGAACACGTTCGGAACCGCATCGGTGTCGAACAGGAACAGCAGTTTTTTGGTCATTTCTTTTCGGACCTTTCCGTCGCGCCTGTGCGGCGCCGTCAGGGTGTCTTCAATCGTGATCGGAGTCAGGGCCGGGATCCGCGCGTCCCCTCCCCCCTCTGCGGGGGAGGGTGGCCCCAGAAGGAGGTCGGGCGAGGGGAGCGACGGTTCAGAATGAAACGCCGGCCTGCATTCGAGTCGCGCCCCTGCCGGAAGCCGCGCTCCCCCCTCCCTACCCCAGCCTACGCGCGGCCCACCCTCCCCGGCCGCGGGGGTGGCTTCGGACAGCGGCTAGTCGAGCGAGTTCTGCGGCGGGTCCGCATCAAACGCCGGCCCGCAGGCTGCGCGCTGCTCTGCGGGGATCTGGACTGCCTCCTTCCGACCCTAGCCCACGCCAGGCGTGCCGATCACGTTCGACAGGTCGGCCTCGCTCAGGTCCTTCCCATCCACGGTCTGCGCCTGGGCCACCACGTACAACCCAGCACTTCCGATGATGTGGTCCTTGAGTCATGGACATGGCCACGTGCTGCGGCTGTCCCGCATGG
>NZ_JAKSYM010000388.1 GCF_022829545.1 Methylobacterium sp. J-030
CAGCCGTCGCGCCACCGGCCGGTGTCCGCGTCCCACCAGCGGCCGTCGCCGAGGTGGTAGACCATCCGTCCATGCGGCCGCCCGCAGCCCTCGCAGCAGCCTCTCGCCCGGCCGAACCGGCTCACGGCCGAGAGCTGCACCCAGTCGCTAGGGTAGAAGAAGCGGTGCTCGGGGCCGCGCCGTTCGAGCCACGCCGGATCGCCTTCGTCGGGTTGGCGATCATCCCAGACTTCGCTTGCTTTGTGCCGCCGTCCTCAAGACGTGTCAGCGGCACGCGGTTGATCCGATCGTAGAGCTCGACCCGCAGGTTGCTCTTCGTCGCGCGTTGGCCG
>NZ_JAKSYM010000393.1 GCF_022829545.1 Methylobacterium sp. J-030
AGGCCAAGACGCCCGCCGAGTCGAAGGGCGAGTGGGACCTCTACAAGGTGCTGGAGACGATCCCGGCCGAGCAGGCGTTCCGCCCGATGAGCGAGGGCGGCTGCCCGATGGTGGCCGGCATGACGGCGAAGTAGGGCTTTCCCAAAGCGCGTGCCGCGTGCCCTCCCTCCCCCCTATGCGGGGGAGGGCGGGCCCCCGGTCCGCGAGGGCCGGCTCCGCGGGCCCCGCGGGCACACCGTAACCCGGCACGCACGCAGCACAGACCTACGTGCGGCCGCGCCGCCCCCCGACCCCCACCTGCTCCGCCGGCGCCGCATCCTCCCGGAGGTGGACCCGCGCGCAGCCGACGCGCTCGAGCCCGATCCCCAGACAGTGTGAGGCCGGGATCCCCGGCTG
>NZ_JAKSYM010000394.1 GCF_022829545.1 Methylobacterium sp. J-030
GAACAAAGCCAGGCCGGGACGCCCCGTAGGCCGCAGGGGGGGCGTCCGGAGGGGTTTGGCCGGGCGGGCAAGGTTGGCATTCGGGGCCGGGTTGTTCGACAGGGCGAAGACCAGGGCGGGCGTCGGCGGGGAATTCGACCACACGACCCGCTTACCTTGCGTGGGCTTTGGGCGGTTTGTCGACGGCGATCTGGGCGGCCACGGGAAACTCCCCGGTGGGGGCCGTAGCCCCCCGCAATGTCTCCGGCGGGCGATTGGGGCCGTCCGAGCCGAGCGGCCTTTGCCGACACCAGAGGCCAACTGGTAGACCGCCATCGCCGCGTCCCGGCCTTCAGCCACTCCGATCTCGTCGAGGCACAACAGCGTGTCGGTGACGATGGCGGCGGTGGCCTCCTGGGCGTTGGCGGTCGCCCGCCAGGACCGGACGAAGCCAGGGTCGGACGCGCCACGACCCCAGACGCTCGCCGCCGCCTTCAGCGCCGTCGTTTTCCCACGGCTCGATGCGCCGTAGAGATTTACCCCACCACCCTCGCCGCCGACGAGGTCGACGAGCGGGCCCGCAAAGGCGGTCGCCAACGCCAGGATGAGGCGACCGTGCCCAGCAGTCAGCCGGCCGACGCTGTCGCGCCAATCCTGCAACGTACCCTTTCGTGCATACGGGGCCGCGGCCGCGCCGGTCAGGATCACCGTCTCTGTCTCGGGCTGGCCGATCACCGCATCCGGCAGCACGAACACCCGCTGCTCGCCGATGAGATGCCAGCCCGTGCGATTCACCGTGGTGACGCGGGCCTTCACCGTCACGCGATTCAGGTATTCGCAGAGCTGCGCGCGGCCCCCGCGGCTGACGACGAGGCCGCGTGATGCGAGGTCGGCGGCGAGCGCTCCGAGGTCGCCGTGAAGCGCGGCATCCGGCACGGCATGTTCGTGACGGCGGCCATCAGGATCGCGCCATCGCAGCCAGCGCGCCCAGCCGTAGCCATGCGGATCGCGAGCGCGCCCGATCACCTCGAAGGCAGCTGAAACCCACACGGTTTCGGTGGTGGCACTCTCGCCCCTACCTTTGACGATCTCGGCGGTCAGACCGCCAGAGTTCATGGAGTAGCTATCGAAGGAGATGTAGGCAGGTGCGGCCTCGACCCGGTCGACATGCTGAAGCACCAGG
>NZ_JAKSYM010000063.1 GCF_022829545.1 Methylobacterium sp. J-030
GCAGGGTGAGCGGGATGCGGCGGGGATTGGGCTGGGGACGGGAAATGGTACCGTGCATGGCGCTATACCGAGCCGAGATGCCGCGCACCACCTCGCCACTCTGGGGGGGAGGGTGTGACCTGCGTCAGCAGGGGTCGGGAGAGGGGAGCGACGCGTCCGTAAAGATCGCGACCGTCATGAAGGCCAACGCACTGTCCTGCACCGTCGCTCCCCTCCCCCGACCCGCTTCGCGGGCCACCCTCCCCCGCAGAGGGGGGAGGGAATGCGCACAGACCGTCGCGCTCGAATGCCGCCATCACGCTGCCACCGCCTCCTCGATCCGCCCCGAGCGCAGCCGTACGGTGCGGTCGCACAGGTGCGCGAGGCCGTTGTCGTGAGTGACCAGCACCAGCGTCGCGCCGCGGTCGCGCTTGAGCCGGAACAGGAGATCGACGATCTGCCGGCCGGTGGCCTCGTCGAGGTTGCCGGTGGGCTCGTCGGCCACCAGGATCGCCGGGTCGGGGGCGACCGCGCGAGCGATGGCGACACGCTGCTGCTCGCCGCCGGAGAGCTGCGCCGGGTAATGGTGCAGCCGGTGGCCGAGGCCGACCGCCTCCAGCTCGGCGCGGGCCCGCTCCAGGGCGCCGGGCCGGTCGGCGAGTTCGAGCGGCAGCGCCACGTTCTCCAGGGCCGTCATGGTCGGCACGAGGTGGAAGGCCTGGAACACGATGCCGATCCGCCGGCCCCGGAACCGGGCCAGCGCGTCCTCGTCGAGGTGGACGAGGTCGGTGTCCTCGATCACCACGCCGCCGGAATCCGGCCGCTCCAGCCCGGCCATCACCATCAGCAGCGTCGATTTGCCCGAGCCGGACGGCCCGACCAGCCCCACCGCCTCGCCCCGGCCGACGGTGAGCGAGATGCCGCGCAGGACGTGGACCCGGGCGGCCCCGCGGCCGAGGCTGAGATCGATGTCGGACAGCGCGATCGCGGGGGCGCCTCCCACCTTGCCTTGGTTCACGGGTGAGCCGATCTGTGGGCGATGACGAGCATGGCGCGCGAGGTCCTGTCTTGGCTTCAATCTTGGCTGCACGGGCCGTGGTTGCACCGCGATATGGGTCGCCCATTGGGGCTGCGCCATGACGGCGGCGCTGTGCTCCGGCGCACGGCCCTGTTTGCCGCAGCGCTAGCGCTCGTGATTCTCCCTTTCATGACAGCCCCGCAGGCCGCGGGCGGCCCGACCCGGCTCGTCGCCCTCGGCGACAGCCTCACTGCCGGCTACCGGCTCCCGGCCGATGCCGCCTTCCCCACGGTTCTCGAGCGCCTGCTCAAGGCCAAGGGCGAGGACGTGACGGTCGCCAATGCCGGCGTCTCGGGCGACACCGCCACCGGCGGCCTCGACCGGGTCGACTGGTCGGTGCCGGACGGGACCGCCGGGGTGATCCTCGAACTCGGCGCCAACGACATGCTGCGCGGCACCGATCCGACGGTGACCGAGCGGGCGCTGTCGGCGATCATCGAGCGGCTGAAGGCCCGGGGCATCCCGGTCCTGCTCGCCGGCATGCAGGCGGCGCCCAATCTCGGGCCGGACTACAAGGCGCGGTTCGACGCGATCTACCCGGTGCTGGCCAAGCGCTACGACCTGACCCTGTACCCGTTCTTCCTCGATGGGATCATCGGCGACCGGGCGCAGCACCTCGACGACATGCTGCACCCGAACCGGCAGGGCGTGGAGACCATCGCGGCCCGCATGCTGCCGACGGTGCAGGCGTTCCTGGACCGGATCCGCCAGGCGCCGGCGCGCTGATGCCGCGCCTGTTCACCGGGATCGCGGTGCCGCCCACGGTCGCCGAGGCGCTCGAGGCCTATCAGGGCGGCCTGCCCGGCGCCCGCTGGATCGACCCGGACGACTTTCACGTGACCCTGCGCTTCATCGGCGACATCGATGCGAGCACGGCCGACGACGTGGTGGAGGCGCTCGCCGAGATGCGGACGCGCCCTCCCCTGACTGTGACGCTCCCCGGCCTCGGCCTGTTCGGCGGCGACAGGCCGCGGGCGCTCTACGCGTCGGTGCGTGCCGATCCGGCCCTGACCGACCTCCAGGCCGAGCAGGAGCGTCTGGTCCGCCGGGCCGGGCTGGAGCCGGAACGGCGGAAATTCACCCCGCACGTGACCCTGGCACGGCTCCGGCGGGACGCGACCTCGGAGGCTGTCGCAATGTATCTCTCACAGGCGCCGGTCTTCGCGCCGCTGACGTTCTCGGTGGACCGGGTGACGCTGTTCTCGGCGCGGGACTCGACCGGGGGCGGGCCGTATGTGGCGGAGGCGGCGTTTCCGTTCGGTTGAGCCGATTGCTCCAACCCTCCACCTCATCCTGAGGTGCCGGAGCGTAGCGGAGGCCTCGAAGGAGCCCTCCAGAAGCCGCTGCGATCCCTGGAGCCCTCCTTCCAGGCCCGCTTCGCGGTCACCTCAGGATGAGGTACCCGGGTGGAAGGCCCGAATGGTCCTACAACCGCCGCAGCGCCACGCTCTCGATCCGATGGCTCGCCCCCTTGGTGAGGATCAGGCTCGCCCGCTGGCGCGTGGGTAGAATATTCTCGCGCAGGTTCGGCAGATTGATCGTCGTCCAGAGCCGGTCGGCGATGTCGAGCGCCTCCGCTTCCGGGATCCCGGCATACTTGCGAAAATAGGAGCGCGGATCGCGGAACGCCGTCTGGCGCAGCTTCATGAAGCGGGTGACGTACCAGCGGTGCAGGTCGTCCTCGTGGCCGTCGAGATAGATCGAGAAGTCGAAGAAGTCGGAGACGAACGGGATCGCGGTCCCGTCCCGGGGCAGGCGGGCGGGCTGGAGCACGTTCAGGCCCTCGACGATCAGGATGTCGGGGCTCTCCACCACCCGCTCCTCGCCGGGCACCCGGTCGTAGACGAGGTGCGAATAGAGCGGCGCGGTCACGCGCTTGTGGCCGGCTTTCACGTCGTGGAGGAAGCGTAGCAGCGCGGCGGTGTCGTAGCTCTCGGGAAACCCCTTCCGCTCCATCAGCCCGTTGGCCGCGAGGTCTGCGTTCGGCAGCAGGAACCCGTCGGTGGTAACGAGGTCGACCTTCGGGGTGTTGGGCCAGCGCGCCAGCAGCGAGGTCAGGATGCGGGCCGTCGTGGACTTGCCCACCGCCACCGAACCGGCCAACCCGATAATGTAGGGCGCCTTGGTCTCCCGCTCGGCCAGCAGGAAGCGCTGCGTCGCCTTGAACAGCCCCTGCGTCGCCGCGACGTAGAGGGCGAGCAGGCGCGACAGCGGTAGGTAGATCGCCTCGACCTCCTCCACCGAGATCGGGTCGTTGATCGATTGCAGCCGCTCCACGTCCGCCTGGGTGAGGGTGAGCGGCGTGTCGGCGCGAAGATGGGCCCACTCCTCCCGGCTGAACCGGCGATAGGGCGAGAGCCCGGCCGACGCTTCGAGGATCGCCTCGACCGTGCCGGGCAGCGCGGCCGCGTTCACGCGTGGCGCCTCGCGGCCTTCTCGGCGATGCCGCTCTGCGCAGTGCGGCGCTCCAGCTCGGCCATCACGTCGACGAGGTCCACGCCGCCGGCCCGGAGCAGCACCACGAGATGGTAGAGGACGTCCGCGGCCTCGTTCTTCAGGCCGGTCTTGTCGCCCTGCACGGCCGCGATGGCGGCCTCCACCGCCTCCTCGCCGAGCTTTTTCGCCGCCTTGGCGGGGCCTTCCGACAGCAGCTTGGCCGTGTAGGAGGTGGCCGGATCGGTCCCGGCACGGCTCGCCACGAGGGCGGCGAGGTTGGCGAGCGTGTAGGCGGTCATGAAGCGATCTGCATAAGGGGCCGGCCTTGCCGCAGGGTTGCGGCCGGAATTCGGCAGGAAACTGCGCCACGGCCGGCCCGCGGGCAAGCGGGGCGGGTGAAGGCGGACGGGCTTTGTTCGCCGAAGCCGCTCCGGGGACGCCGACCTTTTCCCGGGCGCATGGAGCGCCAGCGGAATGCGACCCGGGATCCAGCGCAAGACATCGCGAAGCGTCCATACGGAGCCGCTTGCGCGGCGCTCTGTGTGCTGAGTCCCGGATCACCTTCCACTGCGTTCCAGGTGTCCGGGAAAGGGGCGCGTCTCATCGACCGCCGGAGCGAGCCGCCTTACTCGTTCGGCAGGTGCCGGGCCAGCGCCTCCAGCACCGCCATGCGCACGGCGACCCCCATCTCGACCTGCTCGCGGATCAGCGACTGCGCCCCGTCGGCGATCTCGGACGAGATCTCGACGCCCCGGTTCATCGGGCCGGGATGCATCACAAGCGCGTCGGGCTTGGCCAGAGCCAGCTTCTCGCCGTCGAGGCCGAAATAGCGAAAATACTCCTTCACGGAGGGCACGAACGAGCCGTTCATGCGCTCGCGCTGGAGGCGCAGCATCATCACGATGTCGCAGCCGACGAGGCCCTTGCGCATGTCCGTGAAGGTCTCGACGCCGAAGCGCTCGATGCCCGCGGGCAGCAGCGTCGAAGGCGCGATCAGGCGGACCCGCGCGCCCATGGCCTGGAGCAGGATCAGGTTCGAGCGCGCCACCCGCGAGTGCAGGACGTCGCCGCAGATCGCCACCTGCAGGCCCTCGATCCGGCCCTTGTTGCGGCGGATGGTGAGCGCGTCGAGCAGCGCCTGGGTCGGGTGCTCGTGGGCGCCGTCGCCGGCATTGACCACCGCGCAATCGACCTTGCGGGCCAGCAGATGCACCGCGCCGGCCGATTCGTGGCGGACCACGATGATGTCGGGCCGCATGGCGTTCAACGTCGCGGCGGTGTCGATCAGGGTCTCGCCCTTCTTCACCGAGGACGAGGCCACCGACATGTTCATCACGTCGGCGCCGAGCCGCTTGCCGGCAAGTTCGAAGGAGGATTGCGTCCGGGTCGAGGGCTCGAAGAACAGGTTGATCTGCGTGCGGCCCCGCAGGGTCGTGCGCTTCTTCTCGACCTGCCGCGAGATGTCGACGGCGGAATCGGCGGCGTCGAGCAGCCCCTCGATGTCGGGCCGGGTCAGGCCCTCGATGCCGAGGAGGTGTCGGTGCGGGAAGGGCGCGAGACTCGTCATGATGAGGCCCGGGTGTAGGTGCGGCGCGCCCGGTGGGCAAGGCGCTTCGGCTCATACAGGTCGGTTCAAGCCGTGACGCTCTCTCCCCCCCTTGCGGGGGGGAGGTGGAGGTGGGGGTGGTGCAGGATGGAGTGGTGCCTTCTGCACCACCCCCACCCCTGGCCCCTCCTCGCAAGAGGGAGGGGAAAAGCCTGCGGCGTTTTTTCCCGCGGATGGTAACCGGCGCGGCCTGCGCCACGTATTCGCCCGAACGGTCGGGATCCGGAGATGTCCCGGCCCCACGACGCCAACCGGGATCCCGACACGTGGCCGCCTCCCCTGCCCTCGAAGCCCCCGAGACCGTCGACCGTCAGGGGCGCCGCTGGTTCTACCGCCACCCGCTCGTGATCCGGCTGGCGCACTGGATCAACGCCGCGGTCCTGCTGGTGCTGCTGATGAGCGGCCTGCAGATCTTCAACGCCCACCCCGCCCTCTACTGGGGCTCGACCTCGACCTTCGACAATCCGGCGCTCGCAATCACCAGCGAGCAGGGACGCGACGGCACGAATCGAGGCGTGGTGACGGTCGGCGCCCACACCCTCGACACCACCGGCATGCTCGGCCTGTCGAAGCAGGGCGGCACCGAGGTCGAGCGCGCCTTCCCGTCCTGGGCGACCCTGCCGGCCGACCAGGACCTCGCCACGGGGCGGCGCTGGCACTTCCTGTTCGCGTGGTTTTTGGTGATCAACGGCGCGGTCTATCTGCTCTACGGGCTGGTCTCGGGCCAGCTCCGCCGCCGCCTGATCCCGGACGGCGACCAGATCCGCGACTTCGGCGGTTCCGTGAAGGAGCACCTGCTCCTGCGCTTCCCCGAGGGCACGGAGGCGAAGCGCTACAACGTCCTCCAGAAGCTGACCTACCTCGTCCTCGTGCTCGGCCTCCTGCCCGCCATGGTGCTCGCCGGTCTCGCCATGTCGCCGGGGATGGACGCCGCCTGGCCCTGGCTCACCGAGCTGTTCGGCGGCCGGCAATCGGCGCGCAGCGTCCACTTCATCGCGGCCGGGCTGATCGTGCTGTTCGTGGTGGTCCACGTGCTGCTCGTGATCGTCTCCGGCCTCGTCAACAACATGCGCGGCATGATCACCGGCTGGTTCAGCCTCGGCCGTGACCGGGAGACCGCCCGATGATCCTCCACCGCCGCAAGCTCCTCACCGCGGGCGCCGGCCTGATGGGCACCGCGCTGCTGGGCGGCTGCGACAGGTTCGCCGGGACCGAGGAGGGGCAGCGCACCCTCAAGGTCGGCGAGGACGCGAACGCATACGTCCAGCGCCTGCTGATGTCCCCCGCGACCCTGGCCCGGGAATTCCCGGCCGCGATGATCTCGCCCTGGTTCAAGCCCAATGGCACGATCGACCCGCCGGACCGCGCCTATCGGGCGCTGGCGGCGCAGAAGTTTTCCGACTTCAAGCTCACCGTGGACGGGCTGGTGCAGACGCCGCTCGCACTCAGCCTGTCGGACCTGCGCGCTCTGCCCACCCGCACCCAGATCACGCGCCACGATTGCGTGGAGGGCTGGAGCTGCATCGGGCAATGGGCGGGCGTGCCGCTCGCCGAGGTGCTGAAGAAGGCCGGGCTGAAGCCGCAGGCGCGCTACGCCGTGTTCCACTGCGCCGACACGCTGGAGGTCGAGGCCGGCCCCAAGGGCGGCAAGGGGCGCGGCCAGGGCGCGTCCCTGTGGCGCCCGACCCATCCGGGCGCGGTCCGCGACGCGTACGTCCAGCTCGCCGCCGCCGACGATTGGGGCGGACCGGCCACCGCCACCGACGCCCCCAAGACTAACGCCCCCACGGATGATTGGGGCCAGGGCAGTCCGGCCCCGGAGCCCGAGGAGACGGGGATTCCGATCCGCTACTACGAGAGCATCGATCTCTACGACGCCTTCAACCCGCAGACGATCCTGGCCTACGACCTCAACGGCAAGCCGCTGCCGGTCTCGAACGGCGCGCCGCTGCGCCTGCGGGTCGAGCGCCAGCTCGGCTACAAGCAGGCCAAGTACGTGATGCGGGTGGAGATGGTGGAGTCGCTGGCCGACATCGGCCAGGGCAGCGGCGGCTACTGGGAGGATCGCGGCTACGAGTGGTACGCGGGGATCTGAGTTCTCATCGGGAACTGCCATGCGCGACTCTCCCTCCCCCCTCTGCGGGGGAGGGTGGCCCCCGAAGGGGGTCGGGAGAGGGGAGCGACGGTGCAGGGTTGAACGCCGGCCTGCATGACGGTCGCGCTCTTTTCTGAAGCCGGGTTCCCCTCTCCCGACCCGGCCTGACGGCCGGCCCACCCTCCCCCGCAGAGGGGGGAGGGAGAGCGCGTGGGATGTCTGGATTGCGAGTGCGTCGACCGGACGGTGATCCCGAACCCAACGTGCGAAGCCGCAAGCACGATCAGTGTCCGCCTGCGCTTGGTCGGATCACACGTGATCGCCATCGCGCACCGTTCATATAAGCCGTGCGCGGGGCTTACGACGAGGCCCTCGGGCGAGACTTGCGCGGATCCGCCATTTGACAACCCGTCCCCCGTAACCCACTTGTCCCCGGCGCGCGGCCCCGGCCCGACGGCGGGCATACGTCCCACGCGAATTTCGAACAGAATTCGTCCGTCGCGCCCAGGCTCCGTCAGGGGCAGAGGTCTGAATGAAAGTCGTCGTCGTCGAGTCGCCGGCCAAAGCCAAGACGATCAATAAGTATCTCGGCCGCGACTATGAAGTTATCGCCTCCTTCGGGCACATCCGCGACCTGCCGGCCAAGGACGGCTCGGTGGATCCCGAGCAGGACTTCCACATGGTCTGGGAGCTGGCCGACCGGGGCGCCAGCCGCGTCAGCGAGATCGTCAAGGCGGTCAAGGGCGCCGACAAGCTGATCCTGGCGACCGACCCGGATCGCGAGGGTGAGGCGATCTCCTGGCACGTCCTTGAGGCGCTGAATGCCCGCAAAGCGCTCAAGGGCATCCCGGTCGAGCGCGTGACCTTCAACGCCATCACCAAGGCGTCTGTCGAGCAGGCGATGCGCAAGCCGCGGGAGATCGATCAGGCCCTGGTCGATGCCTATCTGGCGCGCCGGGCCCTCGACTATCTCGTGGGCTTCAACCTCTCGCCGGTGCTGTGGCGCAAGCTCCCGGGCGCCCGCTCGGCGGGGCGCGTTCAGTCGGTCGCGCTCCGCCTCGTGGTCGAGCGCGAGATGGAGATCGAGCGGTTCAAGCCGCGCGAGTACTGGACGATCATCGCCACGCTGACGACGGCCGACGGCGCGAGCTTCGAGGCCCGCCTCGTGGGTGCGGACGGCAAGCGCATCCAGCGCCTCGACGTCGGCACCGGCGAGGAGGCGGCCGCGTTCAAGCGCGACCTCGAACTCGCGACCTTCCAGGTGGCGAGCGTCGAGGCCAAGCCCGCCAAGCGCCACCCGCAGCCGCCCTTCACCACCTCCACGCTGCAGCAGGAGGCCTCGCGCAAGCTCGGGATGGCGCCGGCCCAGACCATGCGGGTCGCCCAGCGCCTCTACGAGGGGGTGGATGTCGGCGGCGAGACGGTCGGTCTCATCACCTACATGCGGACCGACGGCGTCGACATGGCGCCGGAGGCGATCCAGGACGCCCGCCGGGTGATCGGCCGCGAGTTCGGCGACCGCTACGTGCCGGACGTGCCGCGCAAGTACAGCGTCAAGGCCAAGAACGCCCAGGAGGCCCACGAGGCGGTGCGGCCGACCGATATGGGCCGCCTGCCCAAGGCGGTCGCCCGCAACCTCGAACCCGAGCAGGCCAAGCTCTACGACCTGATCTGGACCCGCACCATGGCGAGTCAGATGGAATCGGCCGAGCTGGAGCGGACCACCGTGGAGGTCACGGCGAAGGTCGGCCCCCGTCAGATCGACCTGCGCGCCACCGGGCAGGTGGTGAAGTTCGACGGCTTCCTGGCGCTCTACCAGGAGGGCAAGGACGACGAGGAGGACGAGGAGAGCCGCCGCCTGCCGCCCATGAAGGCCGGCGACCCGCTCAGCCGCGAGCGGATCAGTTCGACCCAGCACTTCACCGAGCCGCCGCCGCGCTATTCCGAGGCGAGCCTCGTGAAGCGCATGGAGGAACTCGGCATCGGTCGGCCCTCGACCTACGCCGCGGTCCTCCAGACGTTGCGGGATCGCGAATACGTCAAGATCGAAAAAAAACGGCTGCAGCCGGAGGATAAGGGGCGGCTGGTCACGGGCTTCCTGGAGAGCTTCTTCCGGCGCTACGTCGAGTACGACTTCACCGCCGATCTGGAGGAGCAGCTCGACCGGGTCTCGAACGCCGAGATCGATTGGCGGGCGGTGCTGCGCGACTTCTGGCGCGACTTCTCCGCCGCGATCGGCGAGACCAAGGAGCTTCGCGTCACCGATGTGCTGGAGGCGCTGAACGGGCTCCTCGGCCCGCACATCTTCCCCGACAAGGGCGACGGCTCGAACCCCCGCACCTGCCCGACCTGCGGCGCCGGCCAGCTTTCCCTGAAGCTCGGCAAGTTCGGCGCCTTCATCGGCTGCTCGAATTATCCGGAGTGCAAGTACACCCGCCAGCTCTCGGCCTCCGGCGTTGAGGGTGACGGTGACGGCTCCTCGGCCGAGGGCGGCCAGCCGGGCGTGCGGGTGCTGGGCAACGATCCCAAGACTGGCCTGCCGGTGACGATCCGCGACGGCCGGTTCGGGCCGTTCGTGCAGCTCGGCGAGGCCTCCACCGAGAAAGGCGCCGAGAAGCCGAAACGCTCGTCGCTGCCGAAGGGGCTCGCGCCCTCGGAGGTCGGCCTGGACAAGGCACTGGCGCTGCTGGCGCTGCCCCGCGAGGTGGCGCGCCACCCCGAGACCGGCGAGCCGATCCTGGCCAATCTCGGCCGGTTCGGGCCCTACGTGCAGCATGGGAAGACCTACGCCAACCTCGGCAAGGACGACGACGTGCTGGAGATCGGTGCCAATCGCGCCATCGACCTGATCGTCGCCAAGGAGCAGGGCGGCGGTCGCGGCCGCCCGGCCGCCGATCCGGGCCGCCCGCTCGGAAAGGATGAGGCCAGTGGGCGCGATCTCGTGGTCAAGGCCGGCAAGTACGGGCCCTACGTCACGGACGGCGAGGTCAACGCTACGTTGCCGAAGACCCTGGCCGCCGAGGCGCTGACGCTCGACGAGGCGATCGCCCTGGTGAACGCGAAGCGCGCCGCGGGCGGCGGCAAGCCGGCCAAGCGCGGGGTGGTCCGGAAGAGCTCGGCGCGTGGGGCGAGCGGTGACAAGCCGGCGGCCAAGAAGGCCGCTACGAAGAAGCCGGCCGCCAGGAAGACGCCGGCGAAGAAATCGGGGGCCGGCTGACGCAAGGACGCCCGGCCCCGTCCTAGCGAGCGCAGCGAAGCAACCCAGGGTCGCGCCACACTCCGAGAAGTCCCGCCGCCCTGGATTGCTTCGCTGCGCTCGCAAGGACGAGGGCGTTCAGACGCAAGACGGGGCGTGCCCCTCCAGTATCGGGTGACGTGGCCCGGCTCAGACCAGATAGGTGATCGTCGCCGCGACCGCCGTCGCAAAAGTCGCCAGCGCGATCGTGGTGGCGTTCACCAGGGCACGGACGGGCGGCAGGTCGGCCGCATCGTCGTCGCATCCGAAGGCGGCGCCGGCGGCGTGCTCGAAGCGGATCAGGGTCAGGCGGCGGGCCTCGATCGCGGCGTCACTCATGGACTGCGCTCCCTGGACCGCAGCGCCGTGGCTACGGTCAAGTTTGGTCTCTGCCAACAACGTCGTTCGTTCCGATCCGTTCCGGTGGAGTTCTGCTGAGATCCGACCGATATGGCGCGAGAAAGCTTTAACTCATTGTTGTGCAACGTCGCGATGACACGCGGCGGAAAACGGTCCGGCCCCTGCGCCCGGAGCCCCCTCGCTCGCGGCGGTGCAGCATGCGATGATGCGGCCGCGTCGCGGAAGCGGAACGCTTCGGGCGATTGGCTTTGATGTTTATGGTTTGTTCCGCTATGATGCGGGGATGAAGGCGCATGCACCACGACCCACGAACCGTCTGCGCGAAGCCGAGCCGGCCGACGGGCCGCGCCCGCGGAGGCCGCGCGTGAGCGACCCGGCGCGCGACCTGTTCGGGCCGGGCGGCAAGGGCCCGACCGCCCGTCCGCCCGAGCCGCGGCGGCGCCTGGACGCCTCGGCCTCGGTGACGGCCCTCGCCTCGGCCGCGCCGGAGGCCGGCTACACCGCCTCCGACATCGAGGTGCTGGAGGGGCTGGAGCCGGTCCGGCGCCGGCCCGGCATGTATATCGGCGGCACCGACGAGCGGGCGCTTCACCACCTCTTCGCCGAGGTGATCGACAATTCCATGGACGAGGCGGTGGCGGGGCACGCCAGCTTCATCGAGGTGGAGCTTGAGGAGTCCGGCTCGCTCGTGGTCACCGACAACGGCCGCGGCATCCCGGTCGACCCGCACCCGAAATTCCCCGGCAAGTCGGCGCTCGAGGTCATCATGACCACGCTGCACGCGGGCGGAAAATTCGACTCGAAGGTCTACGAGACCTCGGGCGGCCTGCACGGCGTCGGCATCTCGGTGGTGAACGCCCTCTCCGACGTGCTGGAGGTCGAGGTCGCACGCAACCAGACCCTCTACCGCCAGACGTTTTCGCGCGGCCATGCGCAGGGCGCCCTGGAGCTGGTCGGGCGGGTCCAGAACCGCCGGGGCACGCGGGTTCGCTTCCACCCCGACGCCGAGATCTTCGGCTCGCTGAAGTTCGACCCGCGCCGCCTGTTCAAGATGGCGCGCTCGAAGGCCTACCTGTTCGGCGGCGTCGAGATCCGCTGGCGCTGCGCCCCCGCCCTGCTCGAAGGACTGGCGGACGTCCCGGCCGACGCCGTGCATCGCTTCCCCGACGGGCTGCGCGACTACCTCGCCCGGGACATCGACGGCAAGGACCTCGTCACCGAGGCGATGTTCTCCGGCAAGATCACCAGGCCGGGCTCGCACGGGTCGCTCGAATGGGCGGTCGCCTGGATGGTCGCCGAGGACGGGATCTCGCACTCCTACTGCAACACGATCCCGACGCCCGAGGGTGGCACCCACGAGGCGGGCCTGCGGGTCGCGCTGCTGCGCGGGCTGCGCGAGCACGCCGAGCGGGTGAACCAGGCCAAGCGCATGACGGCCGTGACCACCGACGACGTCATGGCGACCTGCGCGTCGATGCTCTCGGTCTTCATCCGTGAGCCGGAATTCCAGGGTCAGACCAAGGACAAGCTCGCCACCGTCGAGGCGCAGCGCATCGTCGAGACGACGGTGCGCGATGCCTTCGACCATTGGCTCGCCGCCTCCCCGGCCCAGGCCAACAAGCTGCTCGACTGGGTGATCGATCGGGCCGAGGAGCGCCTGCGCCGCCGGCAAGAGAAGGAGGTCGCCCGCAAGAGCGCGACCCGCAAGCTGCGCCTGCCCGGCAAGCTCGCCGACTGCTCGGCGGCCGGCACCGCGGGCTCGGAGATCTTCATCGTCGAGGGCGATTCCGCGGGCGGTTCGGCCAAGCAGGCCCGGGACCGGGCGACCCAGGCGATCCTCCCCCTGCGCGGCAAGATCCTGAACGTCGCCTCGGCCTCGCGCGACAAGCTCGGCGCGAACCAATTGATCTCGGACCTGACGCTGGCGCTCGGCTGCGGTACCGGCGCGGCCTTCCGCGAGACGGATCTGCGCTACGACAAGGTGATCATCATGACGGACGCCGACGTCGACGGCGCCCACATCGCCTCACTGCTGATCACCTTCTTCTACCGGCAGATGCCGAGGCTGATCGACCGCGGCCACCTCTACCTCGCGATCCCGCCGCTCTACCGGCTGCAGCAGGGCTCGAAGGTGGCGTATGCCCGGGACGACGCCGACCGCGAGCGGATCGTCAAGACGGTGTTCAAGGGCGGCAAGGTCGAGATCGGGCGGTTCAAGGGCCTGGGCGAGATGATGCCGGCCCAGCTCAAGGAGACCACCATGGATCCGAAGAAGCGCACCCTGCTGCGCGTCGCGGTCCTGGACGAGGCCCGGGAATCGACCGGTGACACGGTCGAACGCCTGATGGGCAACAAGCCCGAGGCGCGCTTCGCCTTCATCAGCGAGCGCGCGGCCTTCGCCGAGGGGGCCGATCTCGATATTTGAGGCCGGATCAGCCAGGGCTCCGCCCTGGCGACCCGCCAAAGGGCCGAACCCCAGCCCTTTCAGGGTGTTCCCGACAAACGCTCAGGTGAAGTTTTCTTCCTATCAGTCACGGGCTTATCGCGCCCCGTGCACGGCCGTCGTTCTTGCGAGCGCAAGCGAAGCAATCCAGGGTGGCGCGCGCTCACCGAAGTCGCGCTGCCCGGGGTCGCTTCGCTGCGCGCGCGATGACGACGAGCGGTCGCGGTCAAGTCGCGCGTCAAACACCTTCAAAGGGCTGGGGCCGCGCCCTTTGGAACCCCTCGATCGCCCATGGCGTACCGAGGCGCGGCGTCAATGGGCGGCCATCGCCTTCGCGGGATCGAAGGGCTGGGCCGCCGAGATTGTGTCCTTGCTCATGTTGAGGACCGCAGAGAAGCGGTCGCCGCCGGGCCGCAGCACGATGGCGCCGGGTTCCACGGCGATGCGCTTGCTGCCGAGGCCCAGGAAGCCCCCGACGTCGAGCACCACCGCCGTCAGGGTCCCGCCATCGGTGATCAGCAGGTCGTCGATCTTGCCGACGCTGTCGCCCGCGGCGTTGCGCACCTCCACGCCGACCATCTTCGAGGTCAGGAACGCGACCGGCTTGAGCCCCTGACGCTTCGCCGCATCCTCGGCGCTCGCGGCTTCCATCAACCGGCCGGCCCCGGCGCCGCTGGTCGACGTGCCCGGTCCGGTCCCGGGCAGCACGGTGCCCTTGCCGATCACGGTGGCGTCCTGGGCCTGAGCCGGGGCGGCGGCGAGGCCGAAGGCCGCCAGCGACAGGAGAAGGATTCGGCTTCGCATGGCTGATCGCTCCGCTGTGCCCCGGTCCTGCGAGGCGCCGCGGGCACAATCGCCCGATGACGGTCCGGTTCCGGCCCTGCATGTCGCACCGGCTCGGCGGGCCGCAGGCATGAAACGAGAAAGGGGTCCGGCCCCGCGGCCGGACCCCTTCGAAAAGACGGCGCCGGGAAACCCGGCGCCGTCGGCCGATCTCAGTACGAGCCGAACTTGTAGTTGACGCCGGCGCGGATGACCGCGAACTGGGTCGGCGCGGCGGCGCCGTTGAGGTAGGCGACGCCGTTCGGCGGCAGGAGGGACGGGATGTAGACGCCGCTGGCCGCGTTCTTCTGGCGGTCGAGGTTCACGTACAGACCTTCGATCTTAAGCGTGACGGCCGAGGACTTGAAGAAGTTCAGGAACGAGTCGGTGGGCAGGGCGTATTCGATGCCGCCGCCGACCGCGTAGCCGGTGCGGAAGCTGTCGCGGAAGCGACGGCCGGCGAAGTTCTGGTCGTCCTGGCCCGAGCCGTAGGCGTAACCGCCGGTGGCGTACACCAGGGTGCGGTCGAAGGCGTAGCCGAGGCGGCCGCGCGCCGTGCCGAAGTAGTCGAGGCCGTTGCCGCTGGTGGCGACGTACGCGCGCGGCCGGGTGAAGGCCGCGCCCGGGATTCCCAGGCCGATGTAGTTCTGGGTGCCGTTGGCGCGACGGGCGAAGTCGACATACTGGGCGTCCGCCTCGAAGCCGATCACCACGCCCGAGCCCGGCGTGAACTGGTAGTTGTAGCCGATCTGCCCGCCGCCGGAAAAGCCGTCGTTGCCCGCACGGTTGCGCACGCTGACGACGCCCACGGTATCCTCCGACCCGACAACCGAGCCAGCCCGCAGGTTGTAGTTGGTGGTCCGCCGGCTGTTGGCATCGAAGCCGTAGCCGGCATTCACGCCGAAGTAGAACCCCGTCCAGGTGAAGACCGGCACCGGCGTGAAGGCCGGCGGCGGGGCGGCGCGGCGCGGCAGATCCGCCGCGGAGGCTGCGGCGGCGATGCCGACGAGCACAGTCGATGCAAGGAGAAGCGTCTTCATGTTTGCCTTGATCCTAGATGAGCGGAAGCCGGCAGCCTTTTAGGCGCTCCTGAGAGCGAGGTCTGTCACTTTACTGCAACAATCATCCCCAGCTTAGACCGATTGAGTCAAGGAATCATGAAGACGATTATGCGCTATAATATTCGATCTTTGATTTTATATACTGAAAAACCTTCGACAATACCGACAATAGATCAATATATCTGGTAAAGTGATGCGGAATATGATCGCGCGGCGAGGTATTTATTGAAGTTCAGTCGTGATCGTTTCGCTGCGGTGGCTGGGTTCGAGGATGGCGGTGGACTCGACGTCGCCCGCCTCCGACGCGGTACGTAAAGCTGTGGTTAACCCTGTCGCGCGAGGTTCGGCGGGGCCGGCCGCATGTTCGGCGAAGCGAGTCGCCGATGCAGATCCGCCGGGTTCAGGGTCCGAAGGCGTTCGGCAGGCGTCGGCCGATGGCCGAGGCCGTGGGTGAGGCTGCCGATCGTGATCGGGGCGGGTCGGGCCCCTCCGTGAGCCTTCTTGCCTGGTCGTTGCGGGTCACGGCGGTGATCGGGCTCGTGGCGGTGGCTGCCGCCGCGCAGCTGGCGCGATGGAACATGCTCGACGACGGTCCCGCTCGCAGTCTCGTTCATAGCGCCGGCAGGTTGATTCCCGCGCCGGCCGATCCCGAGACCACCGGGGCGATCAGGCCCGCAGGCGCCGCCCAGGCCGCGCGGGGTACGCGTCTCGATCCCTGTCTGATCCCTGTCCCCTCGGCCGCCGCGGACCGTCTTCGGCCCTGATCGCCTGTGCGTGGCGGTGCAGCGGCGCGCATTGCGAGATTGACAAGCCGCGCCAAGCCCCTAACTGACACGGAGCATGCGCCCCGCGGCCCCGGGAGCGTACCAGCGCCCCGCGCGAGCCTTCCCCAGCCGTTGCCGCGACGGTGTCCTTCGCGCCGGCCGGGCGCGCAACGGTTCCTGAACGCAGATGCCTTTTTCCGACCTGGGACTGAGTGAGAAAGTCCTGAACGCCGTCGAAGCGGCGGGTTACACCGAGCCGACGCCGATCCAGGCCGAGGCCATCCCCCATGTGCTGGCGCGCCGCGACGTCCTCGGCATCGCCCAGACCGGCACCGGCAAGACCGCGGCTTTCACGCTGCCGATGCTGACGCTGCTGGAGAATGGCCGCGCCCGGGCCCGGATGCCGCGCACGCTGATCCTCGAACCGACGCGCGAGCTCGCCGCCCAGGTGGTCGAGAATTTCGACCGCTACGGCACCAACCACAAGCTCAACGTGGCGCTGATCATCGGCGGCGTCTCCTTCGCCGATCAGGACGCCAAGCTGATGCGCGGCACCGACGTGCTGATCGCCACGCCCGGCCGGCTGCTCGACCATTTCGAGCGCGGCAAGCTGCTGCTCACCGGCGTCGAACTCCTCGTGATCGACGAGGCCGACCGGATGCTCGACATGGGGTTCATCCCCGACATCGAGCGGATCGCCAAGATGGTGCCGTTCACCCGGCAGACGCTGTTCTTCTCGGCGACCATGCCGCCGGAGATCGAGCGGCTGGCCGACATGTTCCTGCACAATCCCCAGCGGGTCGAGGTGGCGCGCCCCGCCTCCACGGCCGCGACGATCACGCAGCGTCTCGTCGCCACCGGCTCCGAGGGCCAGGCCAAGCGCGAGCGGCTGCGGGACCTGATCCGCGGCGAGGCGGAACTCAAGAACGGCATCATCTTCTGCAACCGCAAGCGCGATGTCGCCCTGCTGCAGAAATCCCTGGTCAGCCACGGCTTCGACGCCGCCGCGCTTCATGGCGACATGGACCAGCGCGCGCGTACCACCGCCCTCGACGCGTTCCGGAACGGCGAGACCGCCCTGCTGGTCGCCAGCGACGTGGCGGCCCGCGGACTCGACATCCCGGCGGTTAGCCACGTCTTCAACTTCGACGTGCCGCACCACCCGGAGGACTACGTCCACCGGATCGGCCGCACCGGGCGGGCCGGACGGTCCGGCACCGCCTACACGCTCGCCGGGCCGGAGGATGCACGGTCGCTGGGCGCCATCGAGTCGCTGATCGGCCAGCCGATCCCGTGGTTCGACGGCGACCTGTCCACGGTGGCCGCCTCCGCGGGCGACACCGGCACCCGCCATCGCGGCCGCTCCGGCGAGGGCCGCCGCGGGTCGCGCGCGGCCAGCGGTGCAGCGAAAGGTGCGGCGGAGGCCGGGGACCGCCCGAGGGCGCGCGGCGGGCGCGGTGCATCGCCCGCGCCGCGAGCCGAGAGCCGGCCCGCGCCGGAGCCGCGCCGCGAGCCGGTGCGCGAAGAACGGGTGCGGGACGAGCGCGGGCGCCGGGGTGAGGCGGAGGGTGACACCCCCGTCGGTCTGGGCTCGCACGTCCCAGCCTTCCTGCTTCGTCCAGTTCAGGCGAAGAAAGAGAAATAACCAAGCCTATTCCGGCTTAACTTTCCGGCTACCCAGCTACCGTAGATTTGTTTTCGGGCGCGGCGCAGCGACGCATCGACAGTCCGAGGGCGGCGGGACGGGCATGAGCCAGGAGATCAATGCGGATCGTGATCGCAGCTTCGCGCTGGCGAAGCGGGTGCACGACTTGATTCGCGACTACGGCCCTTCCGCAACGCCCCGCGCCTACGCGGTCTGGTACACCTACGTGTCGGCGGAGCTTCCGCTGCTCAGCGATGCCGTGAAGCGGCTGACCACGCAGAACGGCGGCCTGACCGAGGCCGATATCGACGACCTGCACGAGACCTACCTCGACGGGCGGCGCCTCGCGAATGCCGCGGGCGCCATCAGCGGCGTGGTCCTGAGCGAGCTCGCCGCGGTCACCGAGATCCTCGATCTCTCCCTCGGCACCACCGCCCAGTACGGCGAATCCCTGCGCGGGCTGGCCCAGGACCTCGCCCAGGGGCTGCCCAGCGGCGCACGGCTTGGCGAGATCGTCGCGACCCTGGCCTCCACCACCCGGGAGGTCGCGGTGAACAACCGGGTGCTCGAAGCGCGCATGCGCGAGACCCGCAGCGAGATCGAGACCCTGCGCGAGACGCTGGAAGCGACGCGGCTGGAGAGCCTCACCGACGCCCTGACCGGCCTCGCGAACCGCAAGCGGTTCGAGGAGACCCTGAAGGCCACGATGGAGGCGGCGCGCCTGCGGGCTGGGCCGATGAGCCTGATCATCCTGGACATCGACTTCTTCAAGCGCTTCAACGACCTGTACGGCCACCTGACGGGCGATCAGGTGCTGCGGCTCGTGGCGATCGTGATGCGCGAGACAGCGGGCAAATCGGCCGAACTCGCCCGGTTCGGCGGCGAGGAGTTCGGGATCGTGCTGCCCGGGGCGGACCGCGCCGCGGCGCGGCAGGTGGCCGAGTCGGTCCGCGCCAGCGTGATGGGGCGGGAGCTGGTCAAGCGCTCGACGGGCGAGTCGCTCGGCAAAGTCACGGTGTCGCTGGGCGTCGCGGTGCTGCGCCAGGGCGATACGCCGGCCTCGCTGCTGGAGCGGGCCGACCTTTGCATGTTCGCGGCCAAGCGCGGCGGCCGCAATCGCGCCGTGGACGACACCGCCGAGGCCCTGACGCAGGTGGCGTAACGGGTTCCCAAAGGGCTCAGCCCTTTGGTGGGGTGTCGGGGTGAAACCTTGACGATCCGGTTTCGCCCGACAATGGGGCGCTGCCCTTTACCCGCAAAAGGGCTCGCCCTTTTGAAACCCGGCGGGCTTCAGACCCGGGCCGGCATCCGGTCCTCCGAGACCGGCGTGATCGCCACCGACTCGCCGCAGCCGCAGGCCGAGGTCTGGTTCGGGTTGTTGAACACGAACTGCGACGCGAGCTTGTTGGTGGTGAAGTCCATCTCGGTGCCGAGCAGGAACAGCACCGCCTTCGGATCGACGAAGACCCGCACGCCGCGATCTTCGACCATGTCCTCGCCCGGCTTGCGGCTTTCCGCGTATTCCATCGTGTACGACATGCCGGCGCAGCCGCCGTTGCGGACGCCGACCCGTAGTCCGGCGATCGGCCGGTCGGCCTCCGCCATGATCGCCTTGATCCGATCGGCGGCCCGATCGGTCAGCGAGAGAACCTTGAACCCGTTCGACATCGTCACCCTCCCGCCCATCCGGGTTCAAGGCCCGGGGACGCGCATTCTGACATCGACAAGATAAGCATTGGGTTGAGGCCGGTCCACCGCGCCCGGGTCACACCCGCCCGGCATTCGGCGCGTCAGGCGGTCCCGGCGGTGAGTCGCGCGAAGGTCGCGAGATCGACGTTGCCGCCGCTGATCACCACGCCGACCCGCTTGTCCCTGACGTCCACTTGCCCGTGCAGCACCGCCGCCGCCGCGAGGCACCCGGTCGGCTCGACCACGATCTTCATCCGGCTGGCGAAGAACCGCATGGTCTCGGCGAGCTGAGCGTCGGTGACGGTGACGATGTCGGAAACGCGCTCCCGGATGATCCCGAAGGTGAGCGCGCCGAGCGCCGTCGATTGCGCTCCGTCCGCGATGGTGCGGGGCACCGGGATCGTCACGATCCGGCCGTCGCGGAACGAGCGCTGCCCGTCGTTGCCGGTCTCCGGCTCGACGCCGATCACCCGGCAGCCCGGCGACAGTTCCGCCGCGGCGAGCGCACAGCCCGCCAGCATGCCGCCGCCGCCGAGGCAGACCACCAGCACGTCGAGCGGACCCGCCGTCTCGATCAGCTCCTGGGCGAGCGTCCCCTGCCCGGCGATGACGTCGGGATGGTTGAAGGGTGGGATCAGGGTCAGGCCCCGGGGCTCCGCGATGGCCCGGCCGAGCGCCTCGCGGTCCTGGCCGTAGCGGTCGTAGAGCACCACTTCGGCGCCGTAGCCACGGGTGCCCGCGATCTTCGCCGCGGGGGCGTCCTCCGGCATGATGATCGTGGCCGGGGCGCCGAGCAGCCGACTCGCCAGGGCGATCGCCTGGGCGTGGTTGCCCGACGAGAAGGTGATCACCCCGCGGGTGCGGGCCGCCTCCGGCAGCGCGCTGATGGCGTTGTAGGCCCCGCGGAACTTGAAGGCCCCGGCCCGCTGCAGGTTCTCTGCCTTGAAGAACAGCTTCGCGCCGGTCATCGCGTCGGCGGTGCGGGAGGTGAGCACCGGCGTGCGATGCGCCGCGCCTGCGAGGCGCTCGGCCGCGCGCGCCACGTCGGCATAGGTGGGCAGGCCCGCGATCGCCGCGCCGTGTTCGCCCTGCATCGGATCCCGCCTCGCGCCTGTCCCCAGTGGGGATGAGTCATAGGGGCGATCGGGTCCGGGCGCATCCTGGTCTCGTGCACGGCCGGAAGCGGAGCCATTCGCCGGCTCAGGGCTTATCCCGTCGGGGCCAGCTTGGCTGGGCCATTGGGGAGCGGCATCGCCATGGGGTCGGCCATACGGACGGGATCGAACGGGCGGCGCGGTGCATCGGCTGACCTGCCGGCCGGAGGGTGCGCCCCGTGAGCGGCTGGGCGCGCGAACGGCCGCTGCGCGACGGGGCGACCGAGGTCACCTTCCGGGGGCGCGGGCTGGCCCTGCGCTCCGGCGCGCGGCTGATCCTCTTGGTGTGTCCGCTCTGCTCGCAGCGCAATGCCAAGCGCGGCGCGGAGCGGGGCATCTGCGAATGGTGCGCCTACGTGCCGTCACCGGACGAGGCGGAACCGAGGGAGACGGGGTGCGGTTGAGCCGCTTTCTCACGGCCATGCCGTGTCCGCGCCCCGCCCCTCAAGCCGCCATCGAGCGAGGCCGGCAGGATCGGAGATGACCCCGCCCCCGCCAGCCGGCTCGCGGATTACCGGCAGCGACCGGACGCCGAGAGCGAGGTGTAGGAATTGCGGATCACCCGCTCGGATTGGATGAAGACGTCCGGCGACCGGGAAATCGTCGCGACGTTACCGGCCTCGACGTAAGTCCGGCCGCCGCTCGACACGGGGATCGCACGATCGTTCACGGCGAGAAGCGCTCCGTGGCGGCAGATCGTGTAGGTCTCCACCGGCTGCGGAATTTCCACGGTGTATTGGTCGGCGAAAGCCGACATCGAAGCCATTGAGCCGACCGACGCAAACAGAAAACAGATCATCTTCTTCATCGTGCACTCCCAGACAAGTCCAGTCCCACTGTAGTACAGTGATAGAACTTTTGATTGCACAATCATTACTGACTTACAACATATCCCAATCGAACTAAGCAGTTTTTTACATATTCGGTCGTGCTCATATATGCATCTGCACTGCCGCGTTGCACGGAGATCCGTTGTGCGTCCGGATTTTGCGCGAGAGCGCGGCGAATGCCGTTCAGGTCGCCGTTCGCCCGCGGACCCGCGGCTCCCTGGGCGCGCCGTTCGCAGGTCTCCAGATCCGAGGCGTATCTCAGGATGAAGGTTCTGCGCGCACTCGACTGTTCATCCGCGGGCGAGGCTTGCTCCGATCCGGGGATGGGGCGGATTTGACGTGGGCGGTCGGCTGTCTGTTCCAGTGGCATGCAGCACGTCAAGCCGGCCGCCAGGGAACCGAGCGCCAATATATGAACGAACACAATCTTCAGCAATATACGATCCGGATAACGCGACCTCATATTGGGCGTCCGCCAAATTCGAGATCTGAAAACGGTCTTCAGATCGATCGAATCAAATTCCTAACGAAGATGCACAGGCTTAACAAGCGTCCGGATGTCGGCAATGCGTACGCACCGGCAGCCCGATTGGACATGAACTCCGCGTGGAGCTTCATTCGTCGCACGTATTCCTGGGGTGGATTTGAATTGTTTGCCTCGACCGCACGAATGCTGCCAAGCTCACCACGAGCGACAGGCCGGCCAGGCGCGATGCCGCTGTGCGCGTGCGGTAGAAATTCCTCGACTTGACGGCTGGATACTGTGGCGGACGCGCGACAAGGCTAATAAAACCTCAACGCACCGGGCCGATCTGTTCAGCGGTCTCAGGGAAGCCGTCCCCCACGATTGCGGGTTCGCGCGGCAGATCGATGCCATGGGCAGAGATTACAAATTCGATCGGTTGATCGATGCGATCCCGCATCTCGGAGCGATGCCGGGTTCCTTCGCGTTCGGATCGCAGATCGGCCGTGATCGTCTGCTCATTCCTGCCGCGCCGCGGTGCGAATATCGACGGCTTTGATGAGGCTGATGCGTCGAATATCGGAACGGGGAGACGAGATCTGTACGGGGCCGACGCCGCGACTGCTTCGAGTTCGGGACGTGTCGGCGTCGACCGCACTTGATCCAGTTGCATCCAGGATCTTCTTGAGGCTATCCAACGATATGGTCACGTATCTTGTATCGTTGACGACACATGCTTTCGCCACGAGCTTCCGGGATGTGCGCAGATCGGGGCGCACGGTGATATCCTTCTGGAGCGCGAGCAGGGCCTTGGGGTTGTTGACGATGTCCAGCTTCCGCCGCTCGGCGGTGAGATCGATGCCGCTCTCGTATATGTTGACGTTGTTCTCGGTCTGGCAAAACTTGAGAACGCCGCCACCCGTTGAAATGATATCCGTGCACCTGTTCTCGTCCCTGGAAAGACCAGGTTGCTGCGCGATCAGGTAGACGGCGCGCGGCGGATATGTTGCGCAGCCCGCGACGAGACTGCCTGCAAGTATGGCTCCACCGATCTGAGTCTTCATGACGCTTCCGAGTGTTAACCAACCGTAGAAAAACGTGGTTAACAAGCGGTTACGTATTGATGGCGCGACCGGGTTCCGGGCGCCGATCGGTCAGCGACCCGCGCCGGGGTCGCGGGAACCCGCGGCCGGCTTCGTGAGCTGTCGGACCGATCGGGCGCACCGATGGGCAGGCCGGGCGGCGCAGCCGATCCGCGACGCCATGCGGCGCTATCCACGATTCGTGGACAGTCGCGGCCGCGCCCGGAAGCGGCGCGAGCCGCAGGAGGCGACGCGGCTGGCGCCAGCGGATGCCGCCGGGCGCTGCATTGCATTCAGGCGCCCGCACGCTTTGGGGCCTCATCGCGCGCAGGCCGTGACTCCGCCTCCGGTCGACGGTGTGTCGTCCCGGAGCCTTCGGTTCGGGCCGGATCTCAGGTGTGGATCACCTTCCCGTACGCATCGAGTACGCTCTCGTGCATCATCTCGCTGAGCGTCGGGTGCGGGAACACCGTGTGCATCAGCTCCTCCTCGGTGCTCTCCAGGTTCATCGCCACGTCTCCATTCGTGAGCGGTGTCAGGCACATAGCCGACCTGGGCTTGGTCCACTCCATCTGACCTGAAGCTGACCCTCAGACACCTTCGGAACTCGCTGGCACAATCTGGGCACAGTGAGACCGAGACCATGGCGAGCTTCAGGAAGCGGAACGACAGATGGCATGTTCAGGTGCGGCGTAAGGGCTCCCCTGCCCTCACCCGGTCATTCCTTACGAAGGCCGATGCGCAGGCCTGGGCGCGACACATTGAAACTGAGGCCGACCGGAGGGGGATCCCGGCCAACCGCAGGATCCTCGATGATCTGACTGTAGGTGACCTCCTGGTCCGCTACCGGGATGAGGTGTCACCGACCAAGCGAGGGGCCTTCCGAGAGACCATGGCGATTCGGGTGCTCCTGAGACACCCACTGTCCAAGACGCCTCTCAGTGCCCTCACGGTCGCCAAGGTGGCCCACCACCGAGACACGCGCCTCAAGGTCATCAAGCCTGGCAGTGTGAACCGGGAGCTTGCCATCTACCGACATGCCTTGGAGGTCGCACGGCACACCTGGGGTTATCCGATTGCCGAGAATCCATTCACACTGGTCAAGAAGCCCAAGGTGTTCAACGCCCGGTCTCGGCGCCTGGAGCCTGGAGAGTGGGAGAAGCTACAAGCCGCCTGCCAGCGGTCCAGGAACCCTCACGTCCTCCACATGGTGGAGTTCGGCCTGGAGACAGCCATGAGGCGCGGAGAGGTGCTGAAGGTTCGCTGGGGTGACCTCGATGAGCTGAAGCGTACCCTCCACATCCCACAGACCAAGAACGGTCATGCCAGGACCATCCCGCTGACCTCCAGAGCTTTGAGCATCCTAACGGTTCGAAGGCCTGAGACCCCTACCGGTCAAGAGCTTGTGTTCCCCACCACGGAGGATGCCGTGAAGATGGCCTGGAGGCGCATCATGGGACGCGTGGTCCTACCAAACTTCCGGTACCACGACCTAAGGCATGAGGCTGTGACGCGGTTCTTCGAAATGGGCCTGAGCATTCCAGAGGTGGCTCTCATCAGTGGGCATCGCGATACCCGGATGCTCATGAGGTACACACACCTGAAGCCCGAGGCTGTTGTGATGAAGCTTCCTTAGACGCGGCGCTGACGAGCCGTATCGGGCGGCCTGGTGCCTTGGGTCTCGCCAAAATCTTAGGGCACCACGGAAATCTGCTGGAAGTCACGCAGACTTGCAAGATTTCTGGCGGAAGGGGTCCAATTTCTGACCTAGCCATCTGAGGCAATGATTTCAGTATCTTAGGCCAATCTGGGATGGGCCTCAGTAGCGGCGAACCGTAGCTTTAGTAAGCCAGACTTCGCCCCCACCGGATGCAACGCAAATTGCTTAAACCTCGTACAACTTTGCCGCGACGCCGAGGCGGTTGACTACTTGTGGAGAGAGGTGGGCCAAAGATTGCCGTGGAGACATGAGCGCCTTACGTTGAGAACAGAACAGGGACAGCAGCCCAATGACCGATGGACGACCGGACGATGGCGCTGAGGCGTCAGGCGTTGAAGTTGAATCGGTTGCGAGCCCTAGCACAGGTCAACGCGCACGACGCAGACGAGTAGTCAGGCCATTCCCCGGAGGGCCTTTCGAGGAGTCTGTTGAGTTTGCTCGTCAAATCTATCAGTTCAGTGCGGGCCAGCCTGTTAGAAAGCTGACGTTTTTCGATCATCTCAGCAAGTCTCCTGAGAGTAGTGTTAGCCGGGATCTGCTTACGAATGCCAACAAGTACGGCTTGTTGAAGGGTAGTTTTGCGGCTGATCCCATCGAATTGACGGAAGCAGCCAAGCGCATCCTTTCAGAGACAGGCACGGCGAGTGACAAAATTGTTGCCAAGGCTGAGCTTGGGATCACACAGATTGAGATTTTCTCTCAGCTTTACACCCAGTTTCAGGGTAATAGGCTACCGGGTCGAGGAGTACTCATAGATGCCTTGAGAGCGCAGCAGGTACCTCAAGATTTCATTGAGGAGGGCGTAGACACGTTTGTCCTTAACCTTCGTTATGCAGGTCTGTTGCAAACTCTGTCAGGCGCAGATCGTATCGTTAGTCTTGAGCTGGCCTTGGAGCATGTGGCCTTAGAACGGGCCAGCCCAGTGGTTCCGCCTGGGTTCGCATCCGCCATCGTTGAGCAATCCGCGCCGCAGCCTGCACGGGCTCGCGATGTAGATGGTGGTTTGGACAACGCCTGTTTCTACATCACCCCCATCGGCGAAGTTGGCTCGCCTGAACGCAGGCATTCCGATCTGATGATGGGCAGCATCATAGAGCCTGCTCTTGCGCAGTTTGGCTTAAAGGTGGTGCGAGCCGATGCGATGACTGAACCTGGCATGATTACCCGCCAGATCATCGAGTACATCATGAGAGCCAGACTGGTTGTTGCCGACCTGTCGTTTCATAATCCAAACGTGTTCTACGAACTTGCTTTCCGACACGCCATCAGGAAGCCTATTGTTCAGCTGATACGTACCCGCGATAGAATACCCTTTGATGTCGGCCAGATGCGGACGATTGTAATTGACGACACCGACATCTACACCTTCGTTCCGAAAATTGAGGCCTATCGATCAGATGTCGCGAGTCACATCCGACGTGCGCTTGAAGAAGGTTACGAAGTCGAGACGCCTCTGTCCACGTACTTCCCCTCCTTCTCTGGAGCAGTGGCCAATTAGTCCTATCTGGTCTAACGACGTCAACGAGGCTTGCGGATGGGGTAGCCTCGGGCGGCTCATAGGGTTTCGAAGCCCAGTCCTGCCCCTTTTGAGTGGCCAACTCATTCAGTTCCTTGCTTCTCCCATGGCGTCTGCCGTCCTTGCAGCATCATCCCAACACGGTAGGCCAAGGCGTAACCCTTGGGCGTCAGGTGGTACATGATCTGTCTACGGTTCTCGGGATGAGGCCGGGATTCAACCAAATGCAAAGAGGTCGCGCGGATCCTTGCAGATTTCCCAATTTCCATCAGGGTCCTTGAGGCAACCGGCTGTATCGTTCCGAGTATTGAGGCGTAGTCGGTAGGGCCCAGGCCGGGCCTCAAGGCTACAGCCAAGAAGGCATCGATGTAGGAGGCCGGGAGGTTCGGCTCCAGGCTCCTGAAGGCTCCTATCACGTCCTTGATGCGCCTCAGGGACTTCAAAGGCAGTCCGTGGTTTCCGATGATCTCGCCACCCATGCGGCCTCCTGTAGGATCTGGATCGCGTTGCGTCTGCTGCGAAAAATGGCCCGCGAGAGGGCCTTGGGGTCTACTCGTAAGCGTAGACCGGAAGGTCTGTTGCATAATCCATCAAGTCTGACGCATCGGCTTCGTTTGTGACTATCAGGTGTCCGGTGGACCACTCGCCGTATGGCGAAGCTTTCAGATGCTCAAGGCCTTTGGTGGTCAGTGCGGCGAACACGAAGCTCTTGCTGGATGCATCTGGGTGCCTCCGATGCCCTGGAGGATAGAACACGATGTCGTAGTGGAGAGAGTGAAGCATCTTCTCAGCCCTAGACCGTCGTGTGTCCCTTGCGGTCACGCTTCGCCTATCTCATGCTCGCGAGTATTTAGCAAGTGTGTTCTGTCTGTTGGGCGTATGTAATCATGCGCAAAACATTCGGATATCAATTGGTATGTGTTGTTCACGCGTTAGATGTCCCATTACATCGGTCGCAACCATGGGGAGCATTGCACGGCAAGGACGAACAACAACGAGAGGCTTTAGCCGGAACTTGAAAGTGGGGGCCTGGGGGCGCTTCCCATATCAGGTGTGCGAAAGGAGACTCTACGGAGAGGACCCAAGGTTCACACCGCGCCCGAACCGCCCCGGCCGTCAGCGTCCCCAGCGGACAGGCGAGACCAGCGGTGACCACGGGCACACCAGGAACACTGAAGGCCCTGGGCAATCCGGGGCTGACTTCGGGGACATTGGTTGCCCGTCAGTTCAGGCCTGCTGCCTTCAGGAAGACGCTGCCCAGCATCGCGATGCAGAAGCCAAGCGGTACCAAGCCGAAGACAGTCAAAGGGTTTCCCCAGGCCTTCTCACTGAGGGACATGAGGACCGCGGCGATTGCCAACCCGAAGAACCAAACCATGACACAACTCCAGCCGTGCTTCGCGTGATGGGTGGGTGGCTGCGGGAAGCACCCTCAGGCTTCCTTTGGGTTGAGCACACGGTGGACTGAGGCCTTGCCGATCCCGAGCTTCGTGGCGATTACACCCATGCTGAGACCCTGGGCAGCCATAGCCTTGATGTCCTCAGCCTTGGCCCGTGCGGTGGGCTTGCGGCCCTTGTAGGCGCCCTCAGCCTTGGCCTTGGCGATCCCCTCTCTCTGACGCTCCAGCATCATTTCACGCTCAAACTGAGCCACACCACCCAGGACGTTGAGCATCAGCTTTCCCGTGGGTGTCGAGGTGTCCACTCCCAGGTTGACGATGCGGAGAGCCACGCCCTTGGCCTCCAGTTTGTTGATGATGTCGCCCATGTGGGTCACTGAGCGTGCGAGCCTGTCGAGCTTCGTCACTACCAACGTGTCCCCGGCCCTCACGAAGTCCAGCGCGGCCTCAAGCTCCTTGCGCTGACCTACAGAGGACACCTGCTCCGAGTGTATGCGCTCACACCCAAGAGCCTTCAGGTCCCTTACCTGGGCGTCGAGACCGGCTTCCTGCTCCAAGGTAGAGGTACGGGCGTAACCAATGAGCATCGAGAGGGCTCCAGGACCAGGATCGTTCCGTTGAAGTCCTTGACATAGTGAGCGGAGCCGTTCCGTTTGTCAAACCCATTCTTGTGGAACGATGCCAGGGGTGGACCGGAACGTTCCGCTGGAGCTTGCCCTATTGGAACGATGAGTTTCAGAGCGTTTCGAATCCAATCGAGGGTGAGGCGCGTGGCCGTAACAGCGAGACGTAGCCACAGGGTGCGCAATTTGGGATATGTGGACCAAACCGCTGACTACACGCATGTATGTAGTATAACTGGAGGACAAATGTGAGCAGCGAGAACGTTAGTGGCTGGCGAGGCCTATCCGTGAATGATCTTCCAGGGGAGCTTCAGGCGTCCTTGCGGACTGAGTTCCCCAAAGCGGGTTTGATCGCCGAATGGCTAAAAAGCCAATTTGAGCAGCAGGCCGACCATACGGGTTCCTCGAAAGATGAGGATCAGTTTGCTAAATGGCTTATTTGGCAAGAGATCAATGGCGACCCAAATCTCCGACTGAGGAAATGGCCTTCACTTCATAATTTTCTATTTTCTACTTACAGCACCAAGGCTTCACTTCTAGCTCAGCGGCACTGTCGCTTGTGTGCCTCACCTGATGGCCAAATACATTTCATTCCTATCCGCATTACACCAGTCTCGCGACAAGCGGTCACGGGAGAAGTCTTCAAGGCGTTTCAGGCGGCTATTGCCGACTGGTTTGCCACACGTACCGTTGATATCCCGAAGTCATCTCCAAGGTGCGTGGCAGTTACATTTGTTCTCGATCCAACCAAGAGAGATCGCGATCTAGACAATATGGTAAAAGCGTTGCAGGATGCTGTTTCAAGGGCACTCGATTTCAATGACAAGTATATACAGCACCTAGATCTGGCAAAAATTTATATCCCGAATGACGAGGAATACGTCTATATCCGAATGCAGGTCTCGGCCATTAACTCGGGTGGCGATGTAATTCTCCCGGTGACGAATCATAGGTGGCTCTCATCTGGAGCATTGGACCTAAAAAATTACATGCCAAAAACCTGACTGGATACGTTTGCAAGGAAAATGTCAGCATGTGCTGATAATTTATCCAATCATTTCGTGATCTATATGAAGGCCTCTCCCCCTCCATGCCGCTAGGTACCCTCAATGAGCGACATCAAGTTATTCCGCTTTGGCGAGGTTGTCAGTGAACTCAAGGGAGAAGCCGTCCAGGTCGAGAAGTCACTCCAGAAGCTCTTTGAGGGTAATCTGGAGACCCTACTAGGTGTACGCCTCCTAGCAAGTGAGTACTCGACAGGTCCGGCCCATGGCGGTCGGATTGACACATTGGGCCTCGATGAAGATGGTACGCCGGTCATCATTGAGTACAAGCGGTCAGTGAACGAGAATGTCGTCAACCAAGGGCTCTTCTACCTTGATTGGCTACTGGACCACCGCAAGGAATTCCAGTGGCTCGCAATGGAGAAATTGGGCCATGAGGCGGCGAAGGCTGTCGAGTGGTCTGCTCCACGACTGTTATGCATCGCTGGTGATTTCACACGGTATGATGCTCATGCGGTCAAGCAGATTGCTCGGAACATAGAGCTTCTTCGCTACCGCCGCTTTGGTTCCGACCTGCTGATGATTGAGCTTGTTCATGCTCCCAAGCAGGCCAAGCCCTCCAACGCGAACCAGGCTGTCGCTGCGGAAGGCGTCGTATTGCCCTCTGTTGTGTCTGACGGTGCCGCACTCGAAAACAAATACAAATCAAGTCGCATCGCGTACCGCCTCAGTCAGTCGAGCATCGCCCTTCAAGACATCTTCGGTGCGATCAAGGACTACCTGATGGCCCTGGGCGATGACGTTCAGGTCAAGGAGCTAAGCTATTACATAGCGTTCAAGCGCATCAAGAACTTTGCCTGCTTGGAGGTGTACCCGCAAACGAAGGTTGTCATCGCGTTTCTCAAGGTAGACCCCGCAACGGTTGCGCTCGAAGATGGCTTCACACGTGATGTCACCAAGGTGGGCCATTTCGGAACCGGCAATCTCGAAGTGACCATGAGGTCGATGGAGGATTTCGCGAGGGCTCAGCCCCTGTTCGTGAGAAGCTATGAGGCGTCTTGAGCGAGCAGTGGTTCTGCCTTTGGCTCCTCGCCTGTGTCGCTGCGATCTTAAGGCTAACCTTAGGACCCAGCGCGGCCACGGGCGCTCCTTCCAATCCGCGAGAAGCCTCCACGCCTTGGTGTGGTCCGCTGGGCACCACGGGCCTGCATGTCGGCCTCAAAGTTCGCGGCGGACTGAGCGGAGCGTGCGGCCCACTCTTGGTCCTGAGCGGCATCCTTTCGAGTCTTGGACCGTGAGAACTCATCAACCATGGCGTCGGTCTCCTCAGACTGAGCCTGTCGGGTGGCATCCTCACCGGCCTCTCGCCGCTGTCTGAGAGCAGCGGTCATCGGGTTTGGCCCATGGAGGCCATCCGAACCCAGGGTCATCTCATTGGATGGTGTCCCGGCTCCGTTGTGGAGGGTAATCAAACGGTCCTCTCCTGTAGGCTGGCCGGGGAGCCCAGCGAACTGCGGGTGCCAAGGGTCGCGCCCAGCGAAATCCAGATTACCGGGGAGCCACACGGGAGGAGTAGGCTGCTGCGGCTGTGACGGCGGTAAGTTGGTCGTCTCGGAAGGCCTCCGTCCGACTCCCAGCGTGTCCAAGGAGGATTCAAGGCCTACGCTTCGTAGCTTCGCGACCGCTGCTGCAAGGTGTATGGTGTGTTTGGGTCATGTGGTGTTGCGGGCAATTGCTAGCTTCCATAGGTTATCGCCGCGAAGCCAGAGATGGCCTCACGTTCTGTTGGGTTGTCTGTGTCGTGGTTTAGTTCTGAGAGGCTTCAGCCTTGGCAGCCCGCTTATCAGCCCTGAGGCGCCTTTGTGTGGCCTTGTATTTCATTTCGTCCCCGTCAAGCATCTGACGGATAGCAAGCATTTTGAGCCTGTCATTGAACGGACTGTGCCTGATCCGAAGCATAGCTAACTTGGCACGGTCAGCGTAGACGCCTGAAGGGAACTCTGTGCCGGGCTTGAGCGGCCTGAAATCCAGATCAGCGTTTGCCTTCACTATCTCCCGGGCATCAACGGCCCATTCACGGGTCATCCCAGCGGGAAGGTTCGCGGCAACATCGAGATTAGATTGAGGTCCAAGCATCTCTTCAAGCCGGGCTACCTCTCTCTGAAAGTCTCGGTAGTTGGGGATGAACTCCTTGAGCGAGATACGGGACTTGGCCCTAGCGCGCTTCGGCTTCTTATTGGTGGTGATTTCGGTCATGGGCATGCGTATTGGTGAAAGGGTTGATTGTAGGTAGGCGGTAGAATGGCCTGGCGCGGCCCAGGAACGGGTTTAGCCTTCACGGGCAGGCTCACATCCAGAATGAACTTGGAAGCGGCCTGTAGGGCTTCCTGGGCGATTTTGGCGTTGCTCTGAGCGGTGAACACACCATCATGACTGGGGAGGGCTACGATGCCCAAGGACATGAGGTGGTCTAGGGCCTCAAGGAGGATGTCACTTTCTAGCTTCATCAATCGGTAGCCCATTGGGACTTCGAGTGGCACCGGGGGATCAATGATGGACACCAATGTGGGATGCTTGGCCTTCAGTGCGGCGCGGAGGCTTGCGGGGGTCGCCCCATTGGGAAGCCCCTCTAGCGGCCTACCGTACTTCCGGCCTGCTCTCCCGCCATTCAGGAGAGACGAAAGGCCTTTCTTCACGGCCCCCCGGTGCTCCTTGTTTGCGTGGTCGTAGCCGCTCAGGAGGCCGGTTAGGTCGTAGGGATCACCGGGAGGCCAATCCTGGCCTAGCATCAGGTAGGCGAGCCGGGGGTGCATCGCCTCAAAGTCGAGGTCCGCGATGGGTTCGCCTTGGATGCGAAGGCCGCCCCTGCGGTCTTTCTCCAAGTTCGTCCAGAAGCCCCCACTGAGACGGCCGACTTGATCGAAGCGTGCCGCTTGATCGTTCAGGACCACGAAGCGGCGACTGAGGGTGCGGTCATTGATGGTGTCCACCAAGCCAAGGCCATCCGGGATGAACCCAAGATCCGCAGTGGCTAGGAAGCTGTTTAGACGAGACATCTCCAATCGGACGCGTTCGGTCTCCGGGGTGTCCTGGAACTCGATGTCCCTCCTGGTGGGCTCCTGGCCGGGACCGTGAACCACCTTCCGTCTGAGCATGACAAGCGGATTGCGCCTATCGATCCTGAAGCATCCCAGGTCCACGCCCAGGCCGGACACCAGGGCTGCTAAACGGCTGGTAGCCTGAATGGTGGTGAGGCCCTTGCCCCTCGCTCCGATGGCCTGAGTGAGGAAGCCTGCGGCCTCCAGGAGGTCCACAGTCTGTACAAAGGTAGCTCGGGGGATCGCGGGATTGTCGTAGGCCCTACGGCCCCCATTGTCCCGGCAGATGACCAGCGGCTTGCCCGCGGGGTGTCTGAGGAGGCTGTAGGCGAGATTGGACACCAAAACATCGGTAACGAGGTGGAAGGTCTCAGCGTCCTTTGTCCTACGCTTCCTAGCTCTCTGTTCGATGAACGTTACCTCTTCAATCACCACATCTAGCACAGAGCCCAGAGGCCCCGGTCTCGACAGACGGTACTGATGGATCCAAGGCTCCTTCTCCTTGGTGTTTCTATCATCATCGTCATTCTCAGTATCATGGTTCATCCCTGATCCTCATGAGTATCCTCTCATGTGTGTATCTATAACGATCATCTCTCTCAGTGACCTGGGCCTGTAGGTGGACCCCAGGACTACCATTAGTAAATGGCATAAGGAAAAACCCCAGGAGCACAGCGGCTCCCAGGGGCAGACGTGGCGTGGTCTTTTTGATCGATGCGGAGCTAGCGAGAGAACGAAGGGGCTCCAGGTCCACTGCGGGATGGCTTCAGGAGGCGCCCAGCGGGTGGCTGATTTGAGCCCGTTTTCTCTGGAGGGGGCATTATTCGGCCCTTAAATCGACCTAACCCTCTGAACTATATCAGGAACCTTGCCTATGAAATCGACATGTCCGGAAGGGTCGCATGTTTGGGAATTTTAGCACACAAACAGACTCACGTCTCTGGTGCCCAAGAGTGAACCACGAAACGGATAACTATCGGACCAACAGTTCATGCTACGAGCCTTCGGATCCGACCCGGAGCGCCATCGGAAGCCACCTCGGAGGCCCTGTGTTCTCTAGAGGGCCACCGTTGTGAACCCTAACAAGGCCTAACCCACAGAACACTATCAGGAACCTTGCCCATCACGGACCACTTCCCCGAAACACGGTGGTCGCCAGGTTCTCTAAGGGGCCGTTTATCCAGGCCTTAAGTGGGTCCAAGCCTCTGAGCGTTCTTGTGAGCCCTGCTATTCGTAGAGGCTTCGTGTGGCACCCGTGTTCTCTAAAGGGTCTCCGTTGTGGCACTCAAGTGGGTCCAAGCTCCTGAGCAACCAACGTAACCAGGCTACTTAGCGGGACCATATGCGGCCCGTCTGTTCTCTAAAGGGTCGGTTATTCGGCCACCAAACCGCACCAAGGCGCTGAGGACACTCAGGGAATCACCTAGCGCGGGAGGAGCCTTGGGTATGGGCCGTGGGATGCCCCTGGAGTGCTCTAGGAAGCCCCGGGACGGCCGTGAGTGGTCTCTAGGGCGAGGGGGGGCTTGGGGGCGTCCTGGGGAGTCCTAGCGTGACTTATTCTGTCCGCCCAACTGCTTCCGCTGGGCTTTCTGGGACATAGGTCGCCTAGCTTGGTGTAGATCCCGGTAGGCCTCATGAAACGGCAGCACTGAGAATGCTTCCTTCAGCCTCTCGCATATCTCAAGACCTTTAGCTGAGGTGATGATGATCGCGGACTCTGAGATTGACTTATTCTCGTAATAGTAAGGGTGCTTACCGTCTGTTGCTACATGAGACTGAGGCATGCCGAAGCTTAGGCTGTCATTGGCTATCAATCGACCCCGATATATGCCGTGACTGAGGACATTGCGGTTTTCGGAGAACTGCCGAATTTCTGGCGCCAACGCGTCCCAAGCCTGCAATCGTTTTTCGTCGGACTCTTCTTCTACCAGATAACCCAGGGTCTCTAGCTTTTGACTTATTGGAGCGCGCTTCAGTAACACGAAACCAATGCGGGGATGGACTTGAGCCATCTTGAATAGGCTCATACTGATCAAGTGGTCTATTTCAGCCCCAACCATAATTATCTCGCCTATGGCGGCCCTAATACGTCGGGGTATCCGATAGGGCGTAATGACTTCGCTGGACGGCTTGGGATTGTCAGGGTTCATGGACTGAATATGATTGAGGTTGCGGTAACTGACCAGCTAGCGGCCATCCCCCGGTCCCGCTCACTGTCAAGCTAAGCGTACCGCCTCAGCCCACATCGCCTTTAATGTATTCGCTAGCGCCTCAGTGTCAGCCGAGAAGTTGACTGCTGTATGCCGAGACATTGGGGGCATCAGGTAAGATGATGAGAAGGGCAATCTGGCATTGGGCACAGGCCGTCTTACAGATGTCTCGTGGTCCTATACGGGGGACGACGACACGTCGGAGGGATTGCTGATCCTCCAGGGCTCCAAATCTTCTGGCGCGCACGTGGTGACCGAGAAGGCTTATGTGAAGCGGATACTCACGGGCCGTTGGAGCCTCGTAAGCGTGCTTGATGACGCCACGTGGGTCCACTCGATCTACCCACGGTCAGGCAAGCTGCTGGTCACCCAAAATACCAGCACGGCTATGTCAGAATTATCTGGCGAGATGCTGAAGGGTACGTGTAGGGTGACGGTTAGGTAGTGCTTTGCGTCTTTACCCGATCAACTCCAGCCCCAAAACCCACGAACTTGTCGAGCAGTATGGGCTGTTGGCGTCCATTGTGAATTTGCGATGGCAGCAAATGGGGCGCCGTAGGTAGAAACCCAGGTCGGCACTGGTTCCCCAAGCGTTAGAATTGATTCTATGACCGCGCCATTCTTGTCAAGTTCATCGATGTAATCGACGGCGTTGAATCCTGGGGCGACCGTGAGCCTTAATGTAATTAGCAAATTTGCCCTACCTTTAGTGAACCGCGTCAGCTGCTGTTGAACCCAGTACTGAGGCGTCGGCGGTGTATGACCCTCGTTGACTGAGCTGACAACTGCTAAATTCAGTTCAAGCCATTGCCCGTTGGCTAGCTCAATACGTGCATCCCGCCCATTCCCGACTCCGGTTAATGCCCGAACAAGTGAGCCCTTACGGACAGCCTTGCCACCCACCACGATCCAGCAATGAAGTCTAGTCATCACGTCTCCCTTGAAATCAGGAGCCTTGTCTGCTCGGCTCAGAAAGATAGACCGCTCGAATCAGCCCCTGTGATTGCTACGCGGCTTTGTTGATATGCAACGCGGCGTGAAGGGTCTCAGAGCCTTCCAGAAGGCAACCAGGGAGAAGCCTGCGAACCAAGACCCTAGGATTGCCATCTGCGCCCCACGCCAGAATGGGGGCCAATCCAGCAGGTAGCGGAGCCTGTGGGATGATGGTGTCCAGGAGGAATCTGCGTAGGTCGGGGCGGACCACAGCATCAGCGAGCCGATACCCAACAGGAAGACACCAGCCCCAGCGGCCTGTAGGCGGTCCCTGAGTGTCGGTGGGAAGTCGTCAGGCTCAAACAGCGGCATGGCACATCATAGCGCTCTGATGGACCACTGAAGCCACTGTGCGTGTTCCGGTTAGGATGCTCGCTGGCACAATCTGGGCACAGTGAGAGCCGGCACCCGGCCCTCCTTTGGCTGACCCTAGGCTTGACCCAGGGCCCGATAGTCACCTAGGCTCCTCTAGCTAACAGCTTGTTTTGAAGGAGCTTTCGGTCCGTTTCAGGCCCTACGTATGGATCACCTTCCCATACGCATCCAACACGCTCTCGTGCAACATCTCGCTGAGCGTCGGGTGCGGGAACACCGTGTGCATCAGCTCCTCCTCGGTGCTCTCCAGGTTCATCGCCACCACGTAGCCCTGGATCAGCTCGGTCACCTCGGCGCCGACCATGTGGGCGCCCAGCAGCTGGCCGGTCTTGGCGTCGAACACGGTCTTGATCAGCCCGTCCGGCTCGCCGAGCGCGATCGCCTTGCCGTTGCCCGCGAACGGGAAGCGGCCGACCTTCACGGCAAACCCCTGCTCCTTGGCCTTGGCCTCGGTCAGCCCGACGCTGGCGATCTGCGGCTGGCAATAGGTGCAGCCCGGGATCTTGGCCTTGTCCATCGGGTGGGTGTGCAGGCCCTTAATGGTCTCGATGCAGAGGACGCCCTCGTGCTCGGCCTTGTGGGCGAGCATCGGCGGGCCGGCGACGTCGCCGATCGCGTAGAGTCCGGGCACGTTGGTGCGGCCGAGCCCGTCCGTCACCACGATCCCGCGCTCGATCGTTACCCCGAGCTTTTCGAGGCCGATGCCCTCGATGTTGCCGACAACGCCCACCGCCGAGATCAGCTTCTTGGCCGTGATAGTCTGTGACTTGCCGTCGCCGCCCTCGATCGTCGCCGTGACCGAATCCGCGCCCTTCTCGACCTTCGTGACCTTGGCGCCGGTGAGGATCTTGATCCCCTGCTTCTCAAAGCGCTTGCGGGCGAGGCCGGCGATCTCGGCATCCTCCACGGGCAGGATCTGCGGCAGCAGCTCCACCACGGTCACCTCGGCGCCCATGGTGCGGTAGAACGAGGCGAACTCGATCCCGATCGCGCCCGAGCCCATCACCAGCAGGCTCTTGGGCATCGTCTCGGGGACCATGGCCTCGTAGTAGGTCCAGATCAGCTTCTTGTCGGGCTCGATCCCGGGGATCGCCCGGGGGCGCGCGCCGGTCGCCACGATGATGTGCTTGGCGCCGTAGGTGCCGGCGCCCTTGGCGCCCTTCGGGGCTTCGGCGCGCTGGGTCGCCTTCACGGTGACCTGGCCGGGCTGGTTGCCCTTCGCGACGCTGTCGACCGCCGCCTCGCCCCAGATCACGTCGACCTTGTTCTTCTTGAGCAGCATGCCGACGCCGCCGTTGAGCCGGCCCGAGACGCCCCGGGAGCGCTTCACGATCGCGGCGGTGTCGAACCCGACTTTTTCCACCGTCAGACCGTAATCGCCGGCGTGCTGGAAGTAGTGGTAGATTTCGGCCGAGCGGAGCAGGGCCTTGGTGGGGATGCAGCCCCAGTTCAGGCAGATGCCACCAAGATGCTCGCGGTCGACCACGGCGGTCTTGAAGCCGAGCTGCGCCGCCCGGATCGCCGTGACGTAGCCGCCGGGCCCGGCGCCGATGATGAGGACGTCGTAGGTGTCGGACATCGTGTCTCAGCTCTCCGCTGTGGGGCGCGCGACCGCACCGTCGTTGACGCGGCGATCAGGACGAGGTCTTCAGCGCGTTCAGCCGCTGCTCCATGGCCTTGATCGTCTTCTTGATCGCCTGGAGATCCGCCTTCGCCTGCGTGCCGAGGCCGGTCTCGTAGGCGACGTAGATCTCCAGTTCTTCGAGCTTCTCGGTATGACCCGTCAGGGTTGTCTTGATCGCTGCGACATCGCGCTTCACCTCGGCGATGTCGCTCTGCATCCGTTGAAAGGCGAGCAGAACCGGATCGGTGACTTCGGACACGCGACTCTGCTTTGATCGCTCAGGCGATCATAGCAGAGTCGCCCCTCACACCAGCATGCCCATCGGGTTCTCGATCAGCCCCTTGAAGGCTGAGACCAGCTCCGCGCCGAGCGCCCCGTCGAGCACCCGGTGGTCGCACGACAGGGTCGCGGTCATCACTTGGACCACCGCCGGGGCCCCATCCTTCACGACCACGCGCTTCTCGCCCGCGCCCACCGCCAGGATGCTCGATTGCGGCGGGTTGATCACCGCGGTGAAGTGCTTGATGCCGAACATGCCGAGGTTCGACACCGAGGTGACGCCGCCTTGGTACTCCTCGGGCTTCAACTTCTTGGCGCGGGCGCGCGCCGCAAAATCCTTCATCTCGTTGGAGATGGTCGAGAGCGTCTTCTCGTTCGCCCGGCGGATCACCGGGGTGAACAGCCCGCCGTCGATCGCCACCGCGACGCCGACCTCGGCGTTCTTGAACCGCAGGATCCGGTCCTCGGCCCAGACCGCGTTGGCGGCCGGGACGCGGGTCAGCGCGAGGCCCATCGCCTTGATGACGAAGTCGTTCACCGAGAGCTTGAAGGCGGGCTTGCCGTCCTTGTCCTTGGCCGCGGAGCCGTTCAGCGTCTCGCGCAGCTTCATCAGGGCGTCGAGCTCGCAATCCACCGTGAGATAGAAGTGCGGCGCCACCTGCATCGCCTCGGTGAGGCGCTTGGCGATGGTCTTGCGCATGCCGTCGAGCGGCACCTCCTCGTAGGAATCCTTGGCGAAGAAGCCCTTGACCTGATCGGTCGTGAGCCCGGCCGGCGCCCCGCCCGCGGGGGCGGCTTTCGGGGCGGGGGCTGCCGCCTTCGGTGCCTCGGCGGCGGGCTGCGCGGCGGCGGGGGCCTTGGTGGCGCCGGAGGCCTTCGCGGCCTGGACGTCGCGGGCGATGATGCGGCCGTGCGGCCCGCTGCCCTGGACGGCGCCGAGGTCCACGCCCTCCTGCTTGGCGATCCGCCGGGCGAGCGGCGAGGCGAAGACCCGGCCGCCCGAACCGGCCTGGGCACCGGCCTGCGGCGCCCCGCTCGGTTGCGCGCCTTCCGGCGCGGCGTTCACCCGCTCGTACGACATGTGGCCGCCGCCGGGGGTGGTGTTCTGGTCGGCCGCCGAGGCGTCCACCTTGAGTTCCGCCTTGGACTCGGGCTTGGCCGCGCCGTTGGAGCCCGCCTTCGGCGCCCCGCCGGCCGCAGCCGCCGACACGTCCTCGCCCTCGCCCGCGATGATGGCGATCAGGTCGTTGACCGGCACGTCCGCGGTGCCCTCGGGCACGAGGATCTTGGCGAGCACGCCCTCGTCGATCGCCTCCACCTCCATGGTGGCCTTGTCGGTCTCGATCTCGGCCAGCACGTCGCCGGACTTGATCGCGTCGCCCTCCTTCTTCAGCCACTTGGCGAGGTTGCCCTTCTCCATGGTGGGCGAGAGCGCGGGCATCAGCACGTTGATCGGCATGGCATCAGGTCTCGGGCTGGGCCGGGGCGGCCGGATCGTCGAAGGGGAAGAGGTCGTCGAGGGGGAACGGCACGGCGTCGAAGGGCGCGAGCGCCACGGTCTCGCCGCGCTGGATCGTGGCGAGGAGCACCCAGCGCCCATCCGTGAGAGCGAAGCCTTCCAGCACGCCCGACGTCGGATCGAGCAGCCAGAGATGGCCGACGCCGGACCCGGCGTAGATCCGGCGCTTCGGCCCGCGACCGAGGCGAGTCGTTGACGGCGAGAGAATCTCGCAGATCCAATCCGGAGGCGTCTCGATGAAGGCATCCTCGGGTTCGGTCGGCATCCGCTCGCGGCGCCAGCCCGCAAGATCGGGCACGACCACCTGGGATCCGAGGTGAAGTTCCGGCTCGATGATGAAGACCCATCCGCCGGGGCCGCCGCGGCCGCGTGCGAACGGCCGATCCAGCTCGCCCGACAGGCGCGCCGCGGCGATGCCGTGCCGGGGCCTCGGCCGCGGATGCGTCTCCAGCACCCCGTCGATGATCTCGGCGACGCGATGCCCCGGGACCGCCTCCAGATCCGCGTAGGTCGCCTGCCGGACAGCCGCCTCAGCCATGGGCATGTGCCATCGCTAGTTGAGGCCGCCGGGGTCGAGCCCCTCGGCCTCCCACCCGGCCCGGATGCGCTCGACCGCCTCCTCCTCCGACATGTCGGTCTCCAGCGCGTAGGCGCGGGCGGCCTGCCGGGCGAGGTCGGCCAGCAGCCGGCCCCAGGTCGCGGGATCGTCGAACGAGCGGCGCAGCGCCACGCTCACCGCGCCGTCGACCACGGCGGCGCGCAGAACCTCGATGCCGCCCTGGTCCAGGGCGTCGGGCGGGATGGCGAGTTCGGCAAATTCGTTGCTGGAATCTTGGCTCATGGCGCGCCGGCTGTTCCTCGATCCTCGCCGGGGCGGGCGACCGGCGCCCGCGCGCCGGTCACTTGTAGCAGACGCTCTTGGCGGCCTCGACGACCTCCGCCACGTTGGGCAGCGCCAGCTTCTCGAGGTTGGCCGCGTAGGGCATCGGCACGTCCTTGCCGGTGATGCGCAGGACCGGGGCGTCCAGGTAGTCGAACGCGTCGACCATCAGGCGGGCCACGATCTCGGCACCGATGCCGGATTGCGGGAAACCCTCCTCCACGGTGATGCAGCGGCCGGTCTTCTTGACCGATTCCACCACCGTGGCGCTGTCCATCGGGCGGATCGTGCGCAGGTCGATCACCTCGGCCTCGATGCCCTGCTCGGCCAAAGCCTGCGCGGCCTTGAGGGCGTAGGTCATGCCGATCGCGAAGGACACGATGGTCACGTCGCTGCCGGTGCGGTGGATCTTGGCCTTGCCGATCGGCAGCACGAAGTCGTCGAGCTTCGGCACCGGGAAGGACTGCCCGTACAGGATCTCGTTCTCGAGGAAGATCACCGGGTTCGGGTCGCGGATCGCGGCCTTGAGCAGGCCCTTGGCGTCGGAGGCCGTGTAAGGGGCGATCACCTTGAGGCCCGGCACGTTGGAGTACCACGCGGAATAGTCGTGGCTATGCTGGGCACCGACCCGGGCGGCCGCGCCGTTGGGGCCGCGGAACACGATCGGGCAGCCGAGCTGGCCGCCCGACATGTAGAGCGTCTTGGCCGCGGAGTTGATGATGTGATCGATCGCCTGCATGGCGAAGTTGAAGGTCATGAACTCGACGATCGGCTTCAGGCCGGACAAAGCTGCCCCGACGCCGATGCCGGCAAAGCCGTGCTCGGTGATCGGGGTGTCGACCACGCGCTTGGCGCCGAATTCCTGCAGCAGGTTCTGGGTGACCTTGTAGGCGCCCTGATACTCGGCGACTTCCTCGCCCATGACGAAGACGTCGCCGTCGCGGCGCATCTCCTCCGCCATGGCGTCGCGCAGGGCCTCGCGGACGGTCTGGGTGACCATCGGCGTGCCGGCCGGGAACTCCTCCATCACCGGCTCGTCGGCCTTGTTGGTGATGACGGCCGGGGCCGCCGGCGCCTTCGGGGCGTCGTCGCCGGTCTTGGCCGTGGCAGCCGGCCTGTCGGCCATGCCCTCGGCCTGCATGTCGGGCGCCGGGGCCGGATGGCCGCCCGCGCCGTTGGGCTTGGCGCCGCCGCCGGATGACTGGACGCTCGCCGGATCCTCGCCCTCGCCCGCGATGACGGCGATCGGCGTGTTGACCGCGACGCCCTCGGTGCCCTCCGCGATCAGGATCTTGGCGAGCACGCCCTCGTCGATCGCCTCCACCTCCATGGTGGCCTTGTCGGTCTCGATCTCGGCCAGCACGTCGCCGGACTTGATCGGATCGCCCTCCTTCTTCAGCCACTTGGCGAGCTTGCCCTCCTCCATGGTGGGCGAGAGGGCGGGCATCAGGATGTCGGTCGCCATGCTCAGCTCTGCGGTCGTCTTTTCGGTCGGGGCGGCCAGGGTTTCAGGATCGCGCTAGGCGTGCGCATCCAACAGGATATCGGTCCAGAGTTCCGAGGGATCGGGCTCGGGATCGTTGGTGGCGAACTCGGCCGAGGCGTTGACGACTTCACGGACCTTGGCATCCGTCGCCTTCAGATCGGCCTCGGGCACCCCATGCAGTTCGAGCAGGCGCTTGCGCACCATCTCGATCGGGTCGTGCTCGTCGCGCATCTTCGAGACCTCGTCCTTGGTCCGGTACTTGGCCGGGTCGGACATGGAATGGCCGCGATAGCGGTAGGTCTGCATCTCCAGGATGTAGGGGCCCTGGCCGGTGCGGGCGTGCTCGATCGCCCGGGTGGCCGCCTCGCGGACGGTGCGCACGTCCATGCCGTCGACCTGCTCGCCCGGGATGCCGAAGGAGAGGCCGCGCTTCGAGAAGTCGGTCTGCGCCGAGGCCCGGGCCACCGAGGTGCCCATGGCGTAGCGATTGTTCTCGATCACGTAGACGACTGGCAGCTTCCAGAGGGCCGCCATGTTGAAGCTCTCGTAGACCTGGCCCTGGTTGGCGGCGCCGTCGCCCATGTAGGTCAGGCTGACCTTGCCGTTCTCCCGGTAATGGTCGGCGAAGGCGAGACCCGTACCGAGCGAGACCTGCGCGCCGACGATGCCGTGGCCGCCGAAGAACTGCTTCTCGCGGCTGAACATGTGCATCGAGCCGCCCTTGCCGCGGCTGTAGCCGCCGCGGCGCCCGGTCAGCTCGGCCATCACGCCCTTCGGGTCCATGCCGCAGGCCAGCATGTGGCCGTGGTCGCGATAGCCGGTGATGACCTGGTCGCCGTCGACCGAGGCCATCTGCATGCCGATCACCACGGCCTCCTGGCCGATATAGAGGTGGCAGAAGCCGCCGATCAGGCCCATGCCGTAGAGCTGGCCGGCCTTCTCCTCGAAGCGCCGGATCAGCAGCATCTCGTGATAGGCGTGGAGATCTTCGTCGCGGCTGAACTGCGGCATGTTGGGTGCCGGCTTGTGCGCCTCGGCGACTTGAGGGTTCGCGGGCTGCGAAGACGAAGCCTCCTTTGCAGGCTCTTTGGCGGCGTCCATCGGCGCTCTCCCCGTGATTCCACGCGACGTGGTGGGGGTGTAGGACAGCGCCGATGGGAAAGCGAGGGCTGCCGCTCTGACAGGAAGCCGCTGTTGTCAGAGGGTTTTCGGGACTAAGGCCTCGTTGGGATCGCGGTTGTCCTCCCGGGGCCGGCACGCGATGCGATGCGGGCTCGGAGACTGCAGGCCAATGTGGCCCTCGCGGCCGAACTGTCGGGCAAGATCCTCAATCAGTGGGGCGAAGAGGCTCTCCGAAGAGCGGTCGAACAGGCAGCGGCCGGAGCGCACCGCATGCGACCGCGACGGTCTCGGCGTTCTCAAATCCGGTCTTACCCGACGTGAAGCACTGGGCCACTCTTCGTGCGCGGGGGACCCTGCTCTCGGCAAAACCCCGCCAGACGCATCACGGCGTGATGATCACCACGTCGTTGGCGTGGACGCGACCGAGGACGATCCGCGCGCGCTCTTCCAGCAGGTCGCGGTCGATCTGGTCGCTCTTCAAGAGGGCGACCCGGTGCTCCCAGACGGCCCGCTCGGCCTTCACGGCGTTGAGCTCCTGGGTGAGCTGGTAGGCGCGGATCTTCAGCGCCTTCTTGGCCTCGAGGCCGCGATTGCCGCTCTCGGCCTGCCAGACGAAATAGCCCACGACGAGCGCCGACAGGGTCCAGAGACCCAGCGGCAACACGACCATTCTGACCCGGCGACGCACGACCATGGCGCGACCCTCGCGCGAGAAGGTTAACGGAGCCTTGCGCGGGCCCCGGGACTTGATCCCCGTGGGGCGGGATCGCACAGGAGAGCGCGAGGGCCGCGCGAATGGACATGACCGAACTGGCGCGCTGGATCGCCGAGCACGCCACCGGAACGAACGACCACGACACCCTGCTGGAGCGATTCTGCGGGGCGCTGATCGGCGCGGGCGTTCCCCTCTGGCGGGTCAGCGTCATGACGCCGGCGATCGATCCGACCCTGCGCGGTGTCAGCCTCAACTGGCATGCGGGCGCGGGCCTCTCCTTCGTGGCCAATCCCCACGGGGCCGAGCAGGAAACCGACTGGCGTCTCAGCCCCGTCCACGCGCTTCTGGAGCGGGACGAGACCTTCGGACGCTGGCGCCTCGACGCGCCGGGATCGGAACCGGACTTCCCGATCCTGCGGTCCCTGCGGGCGGAGGGCGGGACCGACTACGCAGTCCACATCGTCGGCTTCGCGCCGGGCACGGCGCTCCGCGGCGTCGCGGTCTCGTTCTGCACCCGGGCGCAAGCGGGCTTCGCCGAGGCGCACTTCGCGGCGATCACCGCGGCCCTGCCGTTTCTGACCCTGGCGGTCGCCAAGATCGGCCTCGCCAACACCCTGCGCGAGGTCTCGGCGACCTATCTCGGCCGCTCCACTGCCGAGCGGGTGCTCGACGGGCAGATCCTGCGCGGCGAGGGCCGGGCCGTCCCGGCGGCGATCCTGCTCACGGACCTGCGCGGCTTCACGGCGCTGTCCGACCGGGCCGACCCGATCGACATGGTCACGTGGCTCAACGAGCATTTCGATGCCCTGGGCGATCCGGTGGCGCGCCACGGCGGCGAGATCCTGAAATTTCTGGGCGACGGATTCCTGGCGATCTTCCCCGTCTCGGACGCCGACACCCTGCCCTGCCCGGTCTGCGGCAACGCCCTGAGGGCGGCCGCGGAGGCGCTGGCCGCCAACGAGGCCCTCAATGCCCGCCGCCGGGCCGCGGGGCTGCCCGACCTGGCGGCCGACTGCGTCGTCCATTTCGGCACGGTGGTCTACGGCAATGTCGGCACCGGGCGGCGCCTGGACTTCACGATCATCGGGCGGGCCGTGAACGAGGCGAGCCGGATCGAGAGCCAGTGCGCGGCCCTGGGCCATCCGCTGCTGGTGTCGGATTCCTTCGCGGAGCGCTGCGAGCGGCGGCTTCAGCCCGTCGGGACGATCGAGCTGCGGGGCCTGTCGCGGCCGATGCGGGTTTGGACGCTGCCGGAGTTCGGCGATGGGTTTGGTTCCGGGGAGCCGGCATGAGGCGGGATTCCCGCTCGTGTTCGACGGCGAGATCCCGGGCCTTTTCAGCGTGGGCGCGACCGATTCCGCGGATCCCCTCCCCCTCTGCGGGGGAGAGAGCGCCGCCGGATCAGCGCCGGGCGAGCTGCTTCAGCGCCGCCGGGCCGGCATAGAGCGCCTGCGGGCCCAAGCCCTCCTCGATCCGGATCAGCTGGTTGTACTTGGCCAGTCTGTCCGAGCGGGCGAGCGAGCCGGTCTTGATCTGCCCGCAATTGGTGGCGACCGCGAGATCCGCGATGGTCGAATCCTCGGTCTCGCCCGAACGGTGCGACATCACCGCGGTGTAGCCGGCGCGCTGGGCCATATCGACCGCCGCCAGGGTCTCGGTGAGCGAGCCGATCTGGTTGACCTTGATCAGGATCGAGTTGGCCGTGCCCTCCCCGATGCCCCGGGACAGGCGCTCGACGTTGGTGACGAACAGGTCGTCGCCCACGAGCTGGCAGCGGTCGCCGATCTTCTCGGTCAGGAGCTTCCAGCCGGCCCAGTCGTCCTCCGACATGCCGTCCTCGATCGACACGATCGGGTAGGCGTCGACGAGCTGGGCGAGGTAATCGACCTGCGCCTCGATGGTGCGGGTCGTCCCCTCCCCCTCGTAGGCATAGCCGCCATCCTTGAAGAACTCGGTCGCGGCGCAGTCGAGCGCCAGGGCGATGTCCTGGCCGGGCTTGAAGCCGGCGGCGCTGATCGCGTCCATCACGAAGTCGAGGGCGGCCTCAGCCGACGGCAGGTTCGGCGCGAAGCCGCCTTCGTCGCCGACGTTGGTGTTGTGGCCGGCCTTCTTCAGCTTGCCCTTCAGGGTGTGGAACACCTCGGAGCCCATGCGCACGGCCTCGGCGATCGAGTCCGCCCCCAGCGGCAGGATCATGAATTCCTGGAAGTCGATCGGGTTGTCGGCATGCGCGCCGCCGTTGATGATGTTCATCATCGGCACCGGCAGCACCCGGCCCTGCACGCCGCCGACGTAGCGATAGAGCGGCAGGCCCGAAGCCTCGGCCGCGGCCTTCGCCACTGCCAGCGACACGCCCAGGATCGCGTTGGCGCCGAGCCGCGCCTTGTTGGGCGTGCCGTCGAGCTCGATCATCGCCTCGTCGACCGCGACCTGATCCTCGGCCTCCATGCCGCCGATCGCGTCGAGGATCTCGGTCTGCGCCGCCTCGACCGCCTTCAACACGCCCTTGCCGAGGAAGCGGTTCGCGTCGCCGTCGCGCAGCTCCACCGCCTCGTGGGCACCCGTGGAGGCGCCCGAGGGGACCGCGGCGCGGCCGAAGGAGCCGTCCTCCAGGAGCACGTCCACCTCGACCGTGGGGTTGCCGCGGCTGTCGAGGATCTCGCGGGCGCTGATATTGGTGATCGCGGTCATGGAACGTCCTCTTGCGGGGCCGCGGGCCGGCGACCGCGCCCGGTCGGGGCGTCGGCGCATCGCGGCGGCTTATCGGTCAAGCCGGGAGTGACGGCAAGCGGCGGAGGACGCTCGGCCTGTGCATGCCGCTGCCGGGGCCGGCCGGGCGCCGGACCGGGAAAATCGCCGCGGTGCCGAGGGATGCGCCTGGCGGCGCGGCGTTCTATACGCCCACCATGATGATGCCCGAAAACCTCCAGCTCGGCCAGCCGGCGCCGCTGCCGACCTCCCCCGAGGCTGCGCGCCTCGACCGGGTGCCGAACCCGCACGCGGACACGGACTACGTGGCCCGGTTCACCGCGCCCGAATTCACGTCGATCTGCCCGGTGACTGGACAGCCGGACTTCGCCATCCTGGTGATCGACTATGTGCCGGGTGACTGGCTCGTGGAGTCGAAGTCGCTGAAGCTCTACCTCGGCGCGTTCCGCAACCACGGGGCATTCCACGAGGATTGTACGGTGGCGATCGGCAAGCGGTTGGGCGACCTGCTGGCGCCGCGCTTCCTGCGCATCGGCGGATACTGGTATCCGCGCGGGGGCATCCCGATCGACGTCTTCTGGCAGACGGGCACCTTGCCCAAGAACGCGTGGCTGCCCGATCCCGGCGTGCCGCCCTACCGCGGGCGGTGAGCGGCGCAAACGAAGAGGGCGGCCGGCTTGCGCCGGCCGCCCCCAAATCGTCGGTCCGCGGACCTCAGTAGCCGTAGCCGTAGTAGCCCGGCGCCGCGTAGCCGTAGCCGCCGTAGGCCGGGGCGTAGCCGTAGGCCGGCGCGTAGCCGTACCCGCCGCCGTAGTAGCTGTCGCGGGCCGCGCCGGCGGCGATCGCACCGGCCGCGAGGCCGGCGATGCCGAGACCGATGGCGGCGCCGGTGCCGATGCCACGACGACCGCCGCGGTAGTAGCCGTGGCCGTAGCCGCCATAGCCGCCGTGGAAGCCGTAGGGACGCGCCTCGGCGCTCGAGGTCGCGGCGACGCTGCCGATGGCCAGGGCGGCGGCGGTGGCGATGATACCGATCTTGCGCATGATATTCCCTCTCGATCCTCGATCGAACCTGCCCAATAACGTAGCCGTGCCGGGACAGTTCCAAGTTCCGGCAGGTCTCGGCGTGCGGATCCGCACACAGTCGGTTTCGTGAACCGCGGCTCTTCATGATCGACGGGTTAACCATTCCGCCGAGCTTGGCCGTTCCGGCCCCGGTGCATCCCGTAACCTTGCGAATATTTTCCGATGCTGTCGCGCCCGGCTTGATCGCCTCCGCCCGGTGTCGGGCCTATGATGGCGACCCTGGAGGAGTGCCCGATGGATGCCCTGACCCTGATCCGCGAGACCTTCGCGCCGCTGTCCGGCAAGCGGATCCTCGACATCGGCTGCGGCCCCGGAACGCTGGCGAAGCGGCTGAGCGAGGACGGCGCGGCGGTGACCGGCATCGATCCGGGCGCGGCAGCGCTCGAACAGGCCCGGGCCGCCGCGCCGGGGGTGCGGTTCGAGAGCGCCTCGGGCGAGGCCCTGCCCTTCCCCGACGGCAGCTTCGACGGGGCCGTCCTCCTCAACGCCCTGCACCACGTGCCCGACCCCGCCGCAGCCCTCATCGAGGCGGCGCGCGTCCTCGTCCCGGGCGGGTGTGTCGTGGTGGTGGAGCCCCTGGCGGCGGGCAGTTTCTTCGACGCGTTGCGGCCGATCGAGGACGAGACCGCAATCCGCGCGGCCGCACAGGACGCGATCGCGGCGGCCCTCGCCCGCGGCGCCCTCACCTGCCGGCGGGACATCACGATGGAGCGGCGGGAGAGCTTCGCCTCCCTGGATGCCTTCCTGAAGCGGGTCTGCGCGGTTGATCCCGCCCGGGCGGCGACGATCGAGGCCCGTCGCTCCGTCGTGGAAGCGGCCTTCGAGACGGCGGCCGAGCGCGCGGCGGACGGACGCTACGGCCTCGTCCAGCCCCTGCGGATCCACGTGCTGGAGCCTGCCTGATCCGGGGTTTCGAAAGGGCGAGCCCTTTCGCGGGTCCAGGGCGGAGCCTTGGTATCGGTCAGGGCTTTGCCCTGACGACCCACCAGAGGGCTCGCCCTTTTGAAACCCAGTTCACGCGGCGCGAGCCTTGGCCAGCTTGTCGAAGGCGATGAGTTGGTCGAGCAGCGCCGGCATATCCTTCAGCGCCACCATGTTGGGGCCGTCGGAGGGCGCCCGGTCGGGATCGGGGTGGGTCTCGATGAACACGCCGGCCACCCCCACCGCCACGGCGGCCCGGGCCAGCACGGCGACGAATTCCCGCTGCCCGCCGGAGCTCGCCCCCTGGCCGCCCGGCTGCTGCACCGAATGGGTCGCGTCGAACACGACCGGCGCGCCGCTCGTCACCTGTGCCATGATCGGCAGGCTGCGCATGTCGGAGACCAGGGTGTTGTAGCCGAACGAGGCGCCCCGCTCCGTGACGATGACGTTCGGGTTGCCGGCCTGCGTCACCTTGGCGGCGACGTGCCTCATGTCCCAGGGCGCCAGGAACTGACCCTTCTTGATGTTGACCGCCCGCCCCGTCGCGGCGGCCGCCAGGAGCAGGTCGGTCTGGCGGCACAGGAAGGCCGGGATCTGGAGCACGTCCACGGCCTCGGCGGCCCGGGCGCATTGCTCGGCGGCGTGCACGTCGGTCAGCACCGGCAGGCCCAGGGACTCGCGGATCTCCGCGAAGACCGGCAGCGCCTCGTCGAGCCCGACGCCCCGGGCGGCACCGCCCGAGGTGCGATTGGCCTTGTCGAACGAGGTCTTGAACACGAGGTCGATCCCGGCGCGCGCCGTCATCGCCTTGAGGGCGGCGGCGATCTCCAGGGCATGGCTCCGCCCCTCCAACTGGCAGGGGCCGGCGATCAGCACGAGCGGCAGGTGGTTGGCGAAGCGCGCGTCGCCGACCTGAACGATGGGGCCTCGGACGACCGGGCCGGGGGTCTCGGAATTCGACATGAGTGCGGTCTAGCCCGCACGGCGGATCCGCGAAAGCCCGGCCCGGGGCGCGACCCGGCAGACCGTGAGATCCTCCCGGAGGGCGTCCGATCGCGGGCCGGTCTCGCACAGCATCAGGGCCTTGCCCGAGCCGCCGCGGCGCGGGGCGTTCGCCAGAAGGCTCGCCTGATGCAGGTTGAGCGCCAGCACCTCGGCGGCGGCGGGATCCGCCCCGGCGAGCGCCCGGGCCGCGCGGCCGACCAGGGTGAAGTAGGCCAGGGACGGTTCCCGATCCCGCGAAGCCACGGTGATCCGCGCGGGCTTTCGGCAATCGAGGCTCAGCCGCTCCGCATCCTCGGCGCGGAACACCGCGTAGTGGCCGGCCCGGCCGGCGAGCGAGGCGCCGGTATCGCGGATCACCCTGGCGGCAAGCGCGTCGCAGGCATCCGCGGCATGGACCGGCGCTGTGCTCAGGCTGGTCAGGATAGCAAACGTTAAGATCGTTTTCCGGGTCGGTGTCATTGACTCGTTCCAAATCCTCTGCAAGATCTCATCGCATGCTTGGCCGTAAGAAGGGCCGGCTGTATCGCGATTTGCTGTCTTCGTTTCGATATTTACCGGCAATATACCCAGGTTTGCTTCGATGCGTCCCGAATATAGCCTCTGTATCGTGTGTTCAAGGACTTTGTTCGAGGTGAATGTTTCTATCCGATGCCGATGACTGGCCGTGCGCCCGGTCCGGGTGCCCGGGCGGGACGTGCAGGATGCCACGGGGATCGATGATTGTCGGCCGAAAAGGTTCCGGCGGCCTGCGGCGGACCGATCGCCTCGGGGTCCGTGCGCCGATCGGAAGGACGAGTGTGGAGGAGTTGGGTCGTGGAAAATGATCTTGGAATCGTCTTCAGGTCGGTCTTGAGCGTCCGGGACACGCTCGAAGGATCGATCGCGGAGATCAAGAGCCTCGTCGGTCCGGGCCAGGAGGCCTACGCCGAACTGATCGACTTCCTCACCTTCGCGGCCCGGCGCGCGGCGCTCTCAACGGCGCCGCTCCTGCAGGATCTCTGGGTCCTGTTCGAACTCGGGGAAAAGCGGAACGGTTACTTCGTCGAGTTCGGGGCCGCGGACGGCCGGGGCGCCAGCACCACGCAGTTGCTGGAGACGCTCTACGGCTGGCAGGGGGCCATCGCGGAGCCGGCGCGTGGCCGGCACGAGACTCTGCGCGCCAGCCGGACCTGCTACGTCACGAACAAGTTCGTCTATGCCGAGGACGGTCTGAAGCTCCTGTTCAACGATACGGAGAGTTCGGAGGATCCCTCGGCTGCCGCGGGGACGCGCCGGAGCGGGAAGCGGTACGAGGTCGAGACCATCACGCTGCGCAGCCTTCTGCAGGCCGCTCAGGCGCCGCGCACCATCGACTTCCTGAGCATCAACGCCGAGGAGGACACGCGCGACCTTCTGGAGCGCTTCGATATCTCCGCACACGACGTGACGCTGATCAGCATCGCGAATGTCGATCCGCCGCAGGGCGAGGCGCTGGCCGAGCTCATGACTCGGACGGGCTACGAGCGCCGGTTCGCGCCGTTCTCGATGTCCGACGCCTGGTACGCCAAGCGCGACCAGGCCGCGGTGGCGCAGCCGGCCGCGGCCTGAGGCCGGCCGGCGCTGTCCGTCCGGCTCGGGCCGGGTCCGGCGGCTGTCGCCCCGGGCTCGCAGCGTGGACAGCGCCCTTCGGATGCCCGATCTGTGCCGGCGGCGCGGCGCCCTACGCCGCTGGCACACGAGGCTCCGACCCGGCCCATGCTCCGACCCATCCTCGCCGCCGCGCTCCTCGCGCTGGCCTCCCCCGGTGCGGCGACGGCGAACCCCGTCGCCGCACCGGCCTACGGTCCGGAGCTGGAAGGCTTCGACTATCCCTTCCCGGTGAAGCGCTTCACGTTTCCATCGCAGCGCCAGGCGCTTCAGATGGCCTATCTGGACGTGCCGGCCGAGACGCCGAACGGCCGCACAGCGGTCCTGCTCCACGGCAAGAACTTCTGCGCCGCGACCTGGGAGAGCCAGATCCGCGCGCTCAGCGCGGCCGGCTACCGGGTGATCGCGCCCGATCAGGTCGGCTTCTGCAAGTCGAGCAAGCCGGCCGCCTACCAGTTTACCTTCCGGCAGCTCGCCGAGAACACGCACGCGCTGCTGGCGCAGCTCGGGGTCGAGCGTCCGATCCTGATCGGCCACTCGACGGGGGGCATGCTGGCCGCGCACTACGCCCTGCTCTACCCGAAGGCGGTCGAACGGCTCGTGCTGGTCAATCCGGTCGGCCTGGAGGACTGGAGCGCCAAGGGTCTGCCGCCGATCTCCCTGGCACAGTGGTACCAGCGCGAGCTGAAGGTCTCGGCGGAGTCGATCCGCGCCTACGAGACCACGACCTACTATGCCGGCCGCTGGGAGGCGCGCTACGAGCCGTGGGTGACGATGCTGGCCGGGCTCAACAATGGCCCCGGCAAGGAGGCCGTCGCCTGGGACTCGGCGCTGGTCTACGACATGATCGTCACCGAGCCGGTGGTCTACCGCTTGCCCCAGATCGCGGTGCCGACCCTCCTGATGATCGGCCAGAAGGACAACACGGCGATCGGCAAGGATCTCGCCCCGCCGGAGGTGCGGGCGCGCCTCGGCCACTATCCCGAACTCGGCCGGGCGGCCGCGCAGGCGATCCCGGGGGCGCGGCTCGTGGAGTTCCCCGCGCTCGGCCATGCGCCGCAGATGTCGGACCCGGAGGGGTTCAACAAGGCGCTGATCGAGGGGATCGCGGTGCGGTGAGCCCGGGGACGGCCCCTTCCCGGCTTCTGCCGCGGGGCGGGGCCGTCCCCGACCCTCAGAAATACGACTTCAGCACCCCGCGGCGGCGCACGTCCAGCGTCGCGCAGTGGAACGAGCCGCCGAACGGGCCGTAGCTCAGGAACGGCGCCGGGATCGGGTCGAAGCCCCAGTCCTTCAGCGCCTTGATCAGCGTCGGCTGGCTCTGGTCGACGACGATCTTCTTCTCGGTGATCGCGAGCACGTTGATCGAGGTCCAGGGCGAGCACATCGAGATCTTGCTCATGAAGCCCTCGACCGGGTCGGGGCGGGGCGCGATCAGCACGTCCCATTTCTTGAGCACGGCCGGCAGCTTCTCGACGTCGATGTAGTCCGGGTTCACCAGCACCTTGCCGGGGGCCAGCGGCATGAACGACGAGTCGATGTGCATCGGCTGCGGGCAGCGGCTCTCGATCTCGTGGATGCGGAAGCCCGGGCCGAGGTGGCGGCGCAGCCACTCGATGCCCATCAGGTTGGTCACGTTGGAGCGGGTCACGAACAGGTCGCGACCGCAGCGCACGAAGTCGGCGGCGTCGAAGACCGGCTCGAACTCGTTGACGGTGAACTGCATCGGCTCGCCGGCCTTCAGGTTCGGCACCCGGTAATCGTAGTTGTAGAGATCGTCCGTGAGCTGCGGCCGCGGCGCCGAGGTCCAGCGGGCGCCGGCGCGAAAATACTCCTTGAACAGCGCGCGGTAGGCGTCGCCCTCGAAGTAGCGCGAGCGCCAGCACATCGGGCTCTCGATGATCTCGTCGCCGATGACGAGGTACGGGTCGCGCGGGCAGGCGACGCAGAAGCCCCGGGACGACCAGCGCGGCGCCTTGAATTTCTTGGAGAAGTCCACCGTATCGGGGCGGCGGACCTTCACGCCCTCGCCGGCCAGGATCCCGATGAAGTTGTCGAGCTCCGCCTGGGCGAGCTTCTTCATGAACTTCGGGTACTTCCAGCCGCTCGCCAGCCGGTAGAACGGCTGCGCGGCGCGCGGCAGGTTGAAGATCACAGTGAGATGGTGGGTCGGGATCGTGGCGCCGTCCAGCGAGCCGACGATCACCTCCTCCAGCGGATCCCACTCGTTCCAGGCCATCACGGGCGCGTGGGGGGCCGGCACGCCCGGCGCGGCCGCGCCCGCGTAGCCGCCGGCATGCGTGTCGTCGGCCACGGCCTCAAGGGCCGTGATCGGTGATTCGCGCTCCATGACGTGTGCCCCTTCTGCGACGTGCCGCGGCCTTCTACGCAGGCCCTTCAGCCCCGCCGCCGCTTTAACTCCCGGTGTGTTAAACGGGTGATAGACAGCGCTCATCCGTGCTGCAACGTGACAGAAACGTTCTCGGCCCGGCGGACCTATTTCTGCCGCGACCGTGGCCGATTTCCCGCATCAAGCCTTTTGCGAGCTTGAAAGACGACAATGAAGCGCCTGACGACCTTGGCCTCGATCGCCGGTCTCTGCACGGTCGTCGGCCTGTTCATGTCCTCCGGTCTCGAGGATGTTTCGGCCGCCGTCATGAGCGCCGGCTGGGGCGCCGCCCTGGTCGTGCTGGCCCGCATCGTGGCGGTGGGCTGGGCGGGACTCGGCTGGTACGTCGTATTCCCGAAGGGCACGGCCCAGCTCGCCGACTGCGTGTCGCTGCGCTTCGTGCGCGAGGGCATCAACACCCTGCTGCCGGTGGCGACCGTCGGCGGCGACTTCGTCGGCGCGCGTCTCCTGTCGAAGCGCGGGGTTCCGGGCGCGCTCGCGGGCGCCAGCATGTTCGTCGACCTGATGACCCAGGCGCTGACGCAGCTCCTGTTCACCATCGTCGGCCTCGCCCTGCTGATCATGATCTGCGGCGACGGTCCGATCGCGCGGACGGTGGCGGGCGGCCTCGCCCTGGCGGTGCCGGCGCTCGGCGCCTTCTACCTGATCCAGCGCCGGGCCGGGCACCGCCTGATCCAGGGCCTGCTCAGCCGCTTCGCCTCCGGGCGCGAGTGGCGCGCCTTCGGGGCCGTCGACCAGCTCTACGACAGCCTGCGCCGCCTCTACGGCAACCACGGCCGCTTCGCCGCCGCCCTGGGCGTCCACTTCATCGGCTGGGTGATCGGGACCCTGGAAGTCTATGTCTGCCTGCACTTCATGGGCTACCCGATCGACTTCGCGCAGGCCCTGATGATCGAGAGCCTCGCCCAGGCGGTGCGCGGGGCGGCCTTCGCGGTGCCCGGGGCGCTCGGTGCCCAGGAGGGCGGCCTGATCGCCCTGTGCGGCCTGTTCAACATCCCGGCCGAGGCGGCGCTCGCCCTCTCGCTGGTCAAGCGCTTTGCCGATCTCGGCGTCGGCCTCCCAAGCCTGCTGCTCTGGCACCGGATCGAGGCCAAGCTGCGCGCGGAGGCCCCGGAGGAGGAGCGCGAGGCGGAGGTGGCGGCCGTGCGCGGCGCCCAGCGGATGCCGCAGGCCGCGACGCTGGGACCGTTCTACAGCTACGCCCCGCCCCGCATGGTGGCGCGGCTCGGCGAGGGCGAGGAGTTGAAGAAGTGCGCCTGACCCGCCGGCTCGCGGCCGCCCTGATCGCCGCACCGCTGCTCGTCCCGGTCCCTGCATGGGCCGCCGACGATCCGGCCGTTCAGACGGTGCGCGACCTCTACGCCGCCTTCTCGGCCGCCTTGAAGGACGGGCCCGGCCCCCTCCCCGCCCGGGTCGAGGCCGTGAGCCCGGCGATGGACAAAGCCTTCGACTTCCCCGCGATGGCCCGCATCGCGGTCGGCGCGAAATGGTCGAGCTTCACCCCGGACCAGCAGGCAGCGGTGACCGACGCGTTCAAGCGCAGCCTGACCGTCACCTACGCCAACCGCCTCGCCCGCGCCGCCGGGGGCAAGTTCGACGTCACGCCGAAGGTCGAGGCGCGCGGCGCCCAGCGTGTCGTTCCGACCCGCGTCACCGCGGCGGACGGCGACGATTCGGAGGTCGATTTCGTCGTCAACGCCGACAACCGCATCCAGGACGTCCTGCTCAACGGCGACGTCAGCGAAGTCGCGGCCCAGCGGACCGCCCTGTCGGCGCCGCTGAAATCCGGGGGGGCGGACGGCGTCGTGAAGTTCCTGCGCCAGCGGACAGACGGCATCCTGGCCGCCAAGCCCGCGCCGTGAACGCAGCCCTGAACCGGCCGTTCGCGGCCATCGCTGCCTGAGGCGGCGGGACGATCGCACGGACCCGATCGGATGGATGTTTCCGCCCTGGCATTGCTCGCCCTCTCGTGGCTCTCGCTGTTCTGCCTGATCCTGGCGGCGGCGGGCTGCCTCTACGCGCTGGCGGCTGCCTTCTGCGCCTGCCGCTATGCGGCCCGACCGGTTCCAGTCCTGACGCCGGGCGCGCCGCTGCCCTCCGTGACGGTGCTGAAGCCCCTCTGCGGGCTGGAGCCGTCCCTCTACGCGAATCTCGAGAGCGTCCTGCGCCAGGACTATGCCGGCCCGGTTCAGATCGTGTTCGGCGTCCAGAAGGCCGCCGATCCGGCGATCGGTGTGGTGGAGCAACTGAAGCGGGCCTACCCGGCGGCCCGGATCGACCTCGTGATCGACGCCCGCCAGCACGGCTCGAACCGTAAGGTCTCGAACCTGATCAACATGGCCGAGCGGATCGCCCACGAGGTGGTGGTGCTCGCCGACAGCGACATGGTGGTCGGCCCCGACTATCTGGAGCGGCTGGTCGCCGAGCTGTCCCAGCCGGGCGTCACCGGCGTCACCTGCCTGTACCACGGGGTGCCGGCCTTCCGAGGCCTGTACGACCGGCTCTCGACGCTCGCGATCGACACGCACTTCCTGCCCAACGTTGTGATGGGCCTGAGCCTCGGGCTGGCAAAACCCTGCTTCGGCTCAACCGTCGCCTTCACCCGGGCGAGCCTTGAGGCGGTGGGGGGGTTCCGCAGCTTCCGCAACGACCTGGCCGACGACTACGCCATCGGCGCCGCGCTTCGCGGTCTCGGCGGCCGGGTCGCGATCCCGAGCTTCACCATCGGCCATACCAGCGTCGACACCGATCTCGCCGGCCTGTGGCGGCACGAACTGCGCTGGAACCGCACCATCCGCACCGTCGATCCGGCAGGCTATGCCGGCTCGATCGTCACCCACGCCTTCCCGCTGGCCCTGCTGGCCGCGCTGCTCCCCGGCGCGGGCACCGGCACCCTCGCGCTGGCCGGCTTCGCCCTGGCGAGCCGCATCCTGCTCTGCCGGCAGGTCGAGCGCGCCTTCGGCCTCGCCCCGCACCCTTACGGACTGTTGCCAATCCGCGACAGCCTCTCCTTCCTGAACTTCTCCTGGGCCTTCATGTCGGGGGCGGTGACATGGAAAGGTCATGATTATCACGTGGTTGCGGATGGCACCCTGATCCCGGACGCCGAACTCGGACCCGACGCCGGCGCGCCGCTCCGCTGAACCCGGCTCCTCCTTCCTCCGCCCCTCCCCGGCACTGCCCTGAGGCCTTGAACCCCATGCGCACGCTCTTCCTCCAGGCCCCCACCTTCGACGGTTTCGACGGCGGCGCCGGCTCCCGCTACCAGGCCAAGCGCGAGATCAAGTCGTTCTGGTACCCGACCTGGCTGGCCCAGCCGGCCGCCCTGGTGCCGAACTCGAAGCTGATCGACGCGCCCCCGCACAACATCAAGCTCCCCGAGATCGTCGCTCAGGCGAACGACTTCGACCTCGTGGTGCTCCACACCTCGGTGCCGTCGTTCAAGTCGGACGTGAAGACGATCGAGGCGCTGAAGGCCGCCAACCCGAAGCTGATCGCCGGCCTGATCGGCGCCAAGGTGGCGGTCGACGCCGCCGGCGCGATGGCCCAGGCCCCGGTGGTCGATTTCTGCGCCCGCAACGAGTTCGACTTCACCGTCAAGGAGGTCGCCGACGGCGTCCCGATGTCGGAGATCAAGGGGCTGTCCTATCGCGACGCCAACGGTGTCGTGGTCCACAACGCGGACCGCGAGATCATGACCGACATGGACCAGCTGCCCTTCGTCACCAGCGTCTACAAGCGCGACCTGGAGATGGAGAAGTACTTCATCGGCTACCTGAAGCACCCCTACATCTCGTTCTATTCGGGCCGGGGCTGCAAGAGCCGCTGCACCTTCTGCCTCTGGCCGCAGACGGTCGGCGGCCACACCTACCGCACCCGCTCGGTCGCCCACGTGATCGAGGAGATCAAGTACTGCCTGAAGGAGTTCCCGCAGACCAAGGAGTTCTTCTTCGACGACGACACCTTCACGGATAACCTCCCGCGTGCGGAAGAGATCGCCCGGGAGCTCGGCAAGCTCGGCGTCACGTGGTCGTGCAACGCCAAGGCGAACGTGCCGCGCGAGACCCTGAAGGTGCTCAAGGAGAACGGCCTGCGCCTGCTGCTGGTCGGCTACGAGTCCGGCAATCAGCAGATCCTGCACAACATCAAGAAGGGCATGCGGGTCGAGGTCGCGGAGAAGTTCACCCAGGATTGCCACGACCTCGGCATTGCCATCCACGGCACCTTCATCCTCGGCCTGCCGGGCGAGACCAAGGAGACGATCCAGGAGACGATCGCCTTCGCCAAGCGGATCAACCCGCACACGATCCAGGTCTCGCTGGCGGCGCCCTACCCGGGCACCTTCCTGTACAAGCAGGCGGTGGAGAACGGCTGGCTCGATATCGAGAATGCCGAGCTCGTCGACGAGAACGGCGTGCAGGTCGCGCCGCTGCACTACCCGCACCTGTCGCACACCGAGATCTTCACCTCGGTCGAGGAGTTCTACAAGAAGTTCTACTTCCGGGCGCCGAAGATCGCCTCGATCGTCAGCGAGATGGTGCGCTCACCCGACATGATGAAGCGCCGCCTGCGCGAGGGCGTCGAGTTCTACCGCTTCCTCAAGGAACGCCAGGGCACCGCCAAGGCGGCGTGAAGTCAGGGGTCCGGGGCCCACGGCCCCGGCGGGGAGCGGGGCGGAGCCCCGCATCCTCTTCCAGGGCTCCGCCCTGGACCCGTCGACACCCGTTACGAGGTGAACGTGAAGCGTCTGGTCGTCACCGCGGACGATTTCGGGCTGAGCTCCGAGGTCAACGAGGCCGTCGAGCAGGCCCATCGCGCGGGGATCCTCACCGCGGCGAGCCTGATGGTCTCGGCGCCGGCCGCAACCGACGCAGTGGCGCGGGCGAAGCGGATGCCGTCCCTGCGGGTCGGGCTGCACCTCGTGCTGGTGGAGGCGTGGCCCACCCTCCCCGCTTCGGATCTGCCCGATCTGACCGACGAAGCCGGCCTGATGCGGGCCGATATGGCTCGCCTCGGCCTCGACTTCGCCCGCAAGCCCGCCGCCCGGCGCCAGCTCGCCGCCGAGATCCGGGCGCAGTTCGAGGCCTATCGGGCGACCGGGCTGCCGCTGGACCACGTCAACGCCCACAAGCACTTCCACGTCCACCCGCTGATCGCAGGGGCGGTCCTGCGAATCGGCCGCGATTTCGGGATGCGCGCCCTGCGGGTACCCCGGGAGCCGCGGGAGATCCTGCGCCGCGCCGAGCCCGGCGCCCGCCCCCGGGCCGCCCTCGACATCGCACCCTGGGCGGCTTTGCTCGCCGTGCGCGCCCGGCAGGCCGGGCTGCTGATCCCGGACCGGACCTTTGGCCTCGCATGGTCCGGCGCCATGACGCCAGCCCGTGTGGCGGCGCTGCTCACACATCTCCCGGATGGGCTGACCGAACTCTACACGCATCCCGCCACGGCGGGAGGTTTCGTGGGCGAGGCGCCGGGCTACCGTTACGCCGACGAGCGGGACGCGCTGGTGGCGGCTGAAGTGCGGGCGGCGGTCGATACGTCGGATGTGATCCGAGGCGGCTTTTCGGATTTCGTTCCGTAAAACGCAGTTTCGCAAACCGTATCGAGGCGCTTCAAGGCGATCGCGATAAGAATATGACTGTCGAGGATGAGTCTCACAGTTCGGGGCAGGGCCGTATCAGGAAATCCTCCGGTAGAGGATCGTCGAAATCGTCGGCGATGAAGCCCGGACCGCGTACGATCCCATGGGCGCGCAGGAATGCTTCGCCGGCCTCCAGATCAAGCCCACCCGTCCGGCGATGCGGCACGAGATCGAGCACCGGCCGACCATCGCGCGTCACGACAATGGTTTCGCCACCTTCGACCCGCGCTGCAAGGTCAGCGAGGGTCGTGGCCGCGTCCTCGAGAGCAACCGTCATCATTCCGCAAGCTGAGCGCGCATGCCGCGCACAGGGAAGTGTGATGCAGGCGAGGCGCGTTGACGGCCCGACATATCTGACTAAAGTCAGGCATCATGGATTCGCTCGCCACCGCCCGCTTCCGTCGCTTCGCCCGCGCCGTCACTGCGGAAGTCGGCGCGCTCGATTCCTCGTTTCTTGGCCGGGGCCGGCCCCTGGGGGCCGCGCGCGTGCTGAATGCCGTTGGCGCGGGACGGACGGAGGTTGGCGAGATCCGTGCCTATCTCGGCCTCGATTCCGGCTTGATGAGCCGCCTGCTGCGCAGCCTGGAAGAAGAGGGCTTGGTCGCCACCGCGCCGCATCCCGCCGATGCCCGCCGCCGGGTCGCGTCCCTGACCGAGGCCGGGCGGGGTGAGTTCGAGGCCTACGAGGCGCTGTCGGATGCCCGCGCCGTCGCCCTGCTGGAGCGCGCATCGCACGCGGATGATCTGTTGCACGCCATGGATCGGGTCGCCCTCGTCCTGGGCCAAGAGGCCATCGGGATCGTGGAGGCGGATCCGACGCGCGAGCCCGCCCGCGCCTGCCTCGCCGCCTACTACGCTGAACTGGCGACCCGCTTTCCCGGCGGCTTCGACGTCGCCCTGTCGTTCGATCCGGAGGCCGCCGCGATGGTGCGGCCCCGCGGCACCTTCCTGCTCGCCGTCGCGGACGGCCTCCCGGTCGGGTGCGTCGGCCTGAAGGGCGACGGCGGCCCGGTGGCGGAGATCAAGCGGCTGTGGGTCGATCCCGCCGCCCGGGGCCTCGGCCTCGCCAGGCGGCTGATGCGGGCGGCCGAGGCGGCGGCCCGCGACCTTGGCATCCGGACGCTGCGGCTCGACACCAACAGCGCCCTCCCCGAGGCCCTGGCGCTCTATCGGCGGTCGGGCTGGGTGGAGATCGACCGCTTCAACGACGACCCCTACCCGGACCTCTTCTTTGAGAAGACCCTCTGACGGGCCCTCCCGGGCCTGCCCCTACTTGACCGGCACCGGATCCTGCGCCGACGCGCTCTTCCGCAGCGCCGCGCCGGCGGCCTTCTCGGCCTCGGGGCGGTCCTCGTCGGGCTGCACCGGCGGCTCGCCCAGCGTCGCCGGCACCACGAAGAACGCCGCCACCAGGGTGAAGAACAGCGACAGCGCGAGCAGCTTGCCCATGCTCGCCGTGCCCGGATGGCTCGACAGGACCAGCGACCCGAAGGCGCTGCCGGTGGTCAGCGCCGAGAAGAAGATCGCCCGGGTCAGGCTGGAGGCCAGCATGTCGGTCACGCCCGCCCGCCAGGCGATCACGTAGTAGATGTGGAACGCCACGCCGACCGCGAGCATCAGTGGCAGCGCGATGATGTTGGCGAAGTTGAGCGGCATACCGACGATGCGCATCGCCATCAGCGTCCAGAGGGTCGCGATCACCAGCGGCCCCAGCGTCATCGCCACGTCCCACGGCTTGCGCAGGGCGACCGATAGGATGACGAAGATCAGCACGAAGGCCGTCACCGCCGCCTGCACGAAGGCGCCCAGGATCGTGTAGCTCGACTGCGTCGTGGCCACCGGCGCCCCGGTGGCATGCGGGGCGACCTTCAGCACCTCGTCCGAGAAGCGGCGCAGCACCGTGTCGTCGTTCGAGTCGCCCTTCGGGTGGACCTCGATGCGGGTGCGCCCGTCCGCCGCCACCCAGTCGGCCTTGAGCTGCGGCGGCAGGTTGTCCAGCGTGATCTTTTCCGGGTGCAGCAGGTCGCGCAGGTGTGCGAGCAGCGGCCCGAGATCCTTCGTGAGCGCCACCGAGGCCGCCTCGCGCTGCGCCACCGGGCCGGCGGCGAGCGTGTCGAGGGTGCCGGCGAGCTGCTTGGCCGCCTGTGCGCCCTTCTGATCCCCCTTGCCGTCGTTCGAGACGCCGTTCAGCGCGGCGGCGGCGTCCTTCAGCGCCTTGACGTTGTCGGCGTCGGTGGGCGGGGGCGGCCGGCGCCCGGGGTTGAGCACCGGATCGAGGAGCTGGGCCGTGTCGGCGATCTGCGCGAGCTTCTTGTCCTGGTCGCGCGGCACGAAGGTGTCGATGCTGTTGACCGAGGCCGTGACCGGCAGCGCCATCAGCTTCTGCGACAGGGCCGGGACCGCCGCGACGCTCGGGGCCAGCACGTCGATGAAGTTCGGGCTGGTCTCGGGGTTCTTGATCAGATCGAGGTAGGTGGCGATCGACTGCGTCTTCGCGCTGCGCAGGTGCATCGGGTTCGAGTCGAACGGCAGGTGCCAGAGCAGCGGCGCGCCGGCGAGCGTGATCAGGCCGACGACGATCAGGATCGGCTTGCGGTGCTCGATGATCCAGGGATCGACGCCGACCAGCCAGTCGGTCTGCACCGCGGCCTTCTCGCCCTTGGGGTTGAACACGGCGATCAGCGCCGGGAGCAGCGTCAGGGCGAAGAGATAGGCCACGATCATACCGACGCCGGCGATGAGGCCGAGTTCGGAGACGCCGCGGAAGGCCGTCGGCAGGAAGGCGAAGAAGCCGGCCAGAAGCGAGATCGCCGCCAGCGTCAGCGACCAGCCGACGCCCCTTGCCGCCGCCCGAATCGCCGCCCCGATCTCCGGTTGCTCGAACCGGTCCGCCCGGTAGCGCACGGCGAACTGGATGCCGAAATCGATGCCGAGCCCCACGAACAGGGCCGCGAAGGCCACCGAGATCGGATTGAGTTCGCCGACCATCGCCAGTCCGAGACCCGCGGTGACGATCAGGCCCGCAAAGGTCGTGATCAGCACGCCCGCCACCAGGGGCGCGGAGCGCAGGGCGAGCCAGATGAACAGGACGATCGCGCCGACCGTGACGCTGTAGTTGACGCCCGCATCTTCGGAGAGCGTCGCGAACTCTTCGTCGGCGACCGCGACCGTGCCGGTGAGCCGCATGCGCAGGCCGTGCTCGGGATCGATCCTGAGGTCCTGGGCGACGTTGCGGATCAGCTTGGTCGCCTGATAGCCGGGCTCCAGGGCGTTGAAGTCCAGCACCGGCTGGATGACCACGAACTTCATCTTGTCGGTGACGCTGGTCTGGCCCCCCGACAGCAGCTCCTGCCACGACATCCGCGCCGGCTGGCCCGCCAGCACCTTCTGCAGGGTGGCATCGATCTGCGCCATGGGCTTCTCGAGATCCTCGAGCTTGGCGTCCCCGGTCTTCACCCCGCGGGCGCCGAGCGTGAGCACCCGCATCACGCCGCGCAGCGACGGGTCGGCGGCGAGCGGGCCGAGCAGCCCCTGCTGCTGGGTCAGCGATTCGAGGGTCTTGTCGAGGTCGGCCTGCGACGTCAGCAGCAGGCCGTTCCTGTCGAAGAACGGGCCGCCATCCGGGCGATAGACCGTCTCGATCAGGTTCTTGTGCGCCGTCAGGGCCTTGGCGAGGTTGGCCGCCGCCTCCTCGGTCTCCTCGGGCGTCTGTCCGTTGATGACCGCCACGATGGTGTTCGAGCGTTGCGGGAAGGCCTGCTCGAAGTTGATCTCGTCCTGGCGCCACGGCTCCTTCGGATCGATCAGCCGCTCAACGTCGGTGTTGATCCGAAAAAGGTGCGCCGCGATGCCGGCGCTCGCGATCGTGACGAACGCCACGAGGGCGATCACGATCCACCGATACCGTACCGAGAACGCGACGAGACTTTCGATCACGAGCACCCTGCCTGTTCGCCCCGGACGCGCTCACGGCGCGGCCGACACATGCCATCGAACACATCGGGATCCCGGTGACCGGCGGGGCTCTGAGCCCGCGTGCCGGTCGCCCCGCAATCCGCTCGGACGCGTGCCGGGATCGAGGATCGCCGCACGGCCCGCCCCGGCATGCGTGACACGCCTGCACAGGCCGAGCGCGGCCGATATGGAACGCGGCGCAGCCGTCCGCCATAGTCCGCGGCTCGGGCCACAGCTTGCATCGCCGCCCCGGGGTTCAGTAAAGAGGGCGGTACCAGATTGCAACGCGGACGGTCCGATGCGGTCGCCGCGGAGGGGATGTGCGCCAACGCACCACGTCTGCCGCGTCACGGGCGGAATCCGGGATGTCCGGTCGCATTGCCGACGCAATGCGCGTGCTGTCCTCAACGGCTGAATGTCCCTACCCACGAAGCCCGCGCACGCGGCTCATGTGGCACCGTTACGTCAGGCGCGGAATAAGATGTCATCGCCCCGCCGAAACAGGGTCGATTGAGATTAATTCCAAGCTAGATCGCTGGAAACCGCGTTTTTTTTCGTGTTAAGCACCCCGATGCCTCCGGGGCCGACGAAGTGAAGGAGCCGCTATCTTGGGTATCCCCCTCCGGTACGTCGCGAAGATCGGCGGCTACATCCTGAAACAGCACCTGACGGGTCGCAAGCGTTACCCGCTCGTGATGATGATGGAGCCGCTGTTCCGCTGTAATCTGGCCTGCGCCGGCTGCGGCAAGATCGATTACCCGGACGAGATCCTGAACAAGCGCCTGCCGGTGGCCGATGCGCTCGAATCGGTGCGCGAATGCGGCGCCCCCGTGGTGGTGATCGCCGGCGGCGAGCCGCTCCTGCACAAGGACCTGCCGCAGATCGTCGAGGGCATCATCGCCCAGAAGAAGTTCGCGATCGTCTGCACGAACGCGCTGCTCCTCGAGAAGAAGATCAAGGAGTACAAGCCCAGCCCGTACTTCACGTGGTCGATCCATCTCGACGGCGACAAGGAGATGCACGACCAGTCGGTGTGCCAGCGCGGCGTCTACGACAAGGCCGTGGCGGCGATCGCCAAGGCCAAGGAGATGGGCTTCCGCGTCACCATCAACTGCACCTTCTTCAACAATTCCCAGCCGGAGAAGATCGCCGACTTCTTCGACAGCGTGACCCGGATGGGCATCGACGGCATCACCGTCTCCCCCGGCTACGCCTACGAGCGCGCCCCCGACCAGAAGCACTTCCTGAACCGCAAGGCGACCAAGGACCTGTTCCGCGGCGTGTTCCGTCACGGGAAGGAGAAGGGCCGCGAGAAATGGACCTTCCAGCAGTCGGGCCTGTTCCTCGACTTCCTGGCCGGCAACCAGACCTACCATTGCACCCCGTGGGGCAACCCGACCCGCACCGTGTTCGGCTGGCAGAAGCCCTGCTACCTCCTCGGCGAGGGCTACGCGGCGACCTTCAAGGAGCTGATGGAGACCACCGACTGGGATTCCTACGGCACCGGCAACTACGAGAAATGTGCCGACTGCATGGTCCATTCGGGCTACGAGGCCTCCTCGGTGGTCGATTCGGTCCGTAAGCCCTGGAAGCCGCTGGTCCACGCGATCCGCGGCATCAAGACCGACGGTGCGATGGCCCCGGAGGTCAGCCTGGAGAACCAGCGGCCGGCCGAATTCGTGTTTTCGCGCAACGTCGCGCAGAAGCTGTCCGAGATCAAAGCGGCCGGCGTCGACACTAAGCAGGAAGCCCGCAAGCGCACCGCCGCCTGACCGGCGCCTCGCAGACGAGACGGAACCCGCGGTCGAGAGGCCGCGGGTTCCGCGTTTTCTGAAGCGTCTGGCCGACGGATGGTGCGGGAGTCCGCGGTACACGATACGAGACCGGGAAGCGTCGGGTCGGCGATTCCATCATCCTGAGGCGCCGGAGGCAAGCGCAGGCCTCGAACGAGCCCCCAGATGGCTCTTGCGATCCCCGGCGCCCTCCTTCGAGGCCCGCCGACGCGGGCACCTCAGGATGAAGGGGGCGGGTGGGATCACCCGATGATTCCGACCACAGGTCACTGTCGTGTACCGGAGGCGTCACGCTCGCGCGCGGCTCTCGTCCTGTGAGGCGACGGGCTCTCGCGCGCCGAACCGGTATCCACTTCGGCGGAGGGCGCTCTAACCCTTCTCGTGCCAGACGCAGTTCCGGGCCAGGATCTCCAGGTTCACGTCGGATTTCTGCGGCTGCGGCAGGGTCTTGCCGTCCATGGCGAGATCGATCTTGATCTCGACCTGCCCCTTCGTCTCGTTCGAGCGACGGGAGAAGTAGCAGTATTGCTGGTAGGGCTGGTCGGCATTGTCCTTGAAGTTCCAGCCGGTCACGATCTGCCCGTCGAGGTAGGGCACCTGCTTGAACACCGTGAAGGTCGTATTCACCGCCGCCTTCGAGGCGGGTGCGGCGTCGCTGCCGAGCTGCGCCTTCGTGGGGGTGGGCGTGCCGGCGGCCTTGGGCAGCCCTTCGAGCTTGAGCACGTTGTCGGTGAGCGTGACCTCGCCCTTGGTCTTGAGGGTTACGTCCGCGAGCGCGGCCTGCATGGCGGAGGCGATCTTCGCCGCCGCGGTGTCGAACTGGTTGAGCGTGGCCCAGCCATAGGCTGCCGCGCCGACGCCGATCCCGGTGAGGCACAGGAAGGCGCCGAAGCCCAAGGCCCGGAACAAGAAGGCCCGGGCCGCGACGTAGCTCGAATCCGCCCGCAGGCGGGAATTCACCTGCTGGGCGAGGGCGACGTTCTCAGGCGTTCCGCCAGCGACGTAGTTCATGCGCCGGCTCCCGCGGCTGGCAGATTCTGGCCCGGACCGGTCTGTGCGGGCAGGGCCTGCTGGCCCGGCGCCGGCCGGTTCATCGGGATCACCGCCCCGGACGCGTTGGCCGCGTTGGCCGCTCGTGGCAGGATCGGCTCAGGGTGCGAGCGCAGGGCGTCGGCGATCGCGTCCAGCATGTAGGGGGCGGCCTCCGGGTTCACGGCGGCGCCGAGGTCGTCCTCGTCCATGAAGGTCCGGCGGGTCGAGACCGCGCAGAGCGCCAGGATGGTCGACGCGAAGGCCGCGCAGAGGGCCGGCAGGAACACGAAGATCCGCAGGAAGGCATGGACCTGGCTCTCGGTCACGTCGATCGGGTCGACGCCGTACACCATGGCGGTGAAGGAGTGGAGCTGCGAACGGTTGACCGCGTTGCGGTAGCCCTGCTCGGCATCGGCCACCCGCCGGTCGGCGGCGCCGGGATCGAGCGCGGCGCGGGCCTTGCGGGCCTCCTCGAGGTTTTTGATCAGCGCCGCGCGGTCGGCCGAGGCCTTGCTGACGCCCGCCGACAGGGCAGCCACCCGCGGGTCGGCGAGGCATTTCAGGTTCTGGTACTTGCGGCCCTTGCTGTTGGTGCCGAAGACGCGCTCGCAGCGCTGGGCCGGCAGGCCGGCGAGCTGCTGGGCATTGTCGGCGGCGCGCTTCTCGATCTGGTCGAGCTCGGCCGTGTACTGGGCGACGCGCTCGTCCGCCGCCTTGATGCGGTCGCCGATCGTGGCGCGGTCGGCCTGGGCGTCCTTCAGGGCGGTCTTGGCCTTGGCGGCCTCCATCAGCCGGGGATGGAACATCATCTCGCCGAGCTGCGATACCGACTTGGTGGTCACCCCCGCCGCGAAGATGATGCCGACCACGGCGAGCGCGCGCACGAAATACGAGCGCTGCGTGCGGGCCAGGATGCCGAGGGGGACGCGGCATAGCTCCACCGCGGCGTAGACCATCGGCGCCAGCAGCATGAAGTAGAAGGCGTGCCAGTCGCCGTCGCTGTAGACCCCCGCGAACAGCCACGCGCCCCAGAGCGAGGCGCCGATCACCATGAACTCGACGAGGTAGGCGATCGCCACGTAGCCCCACTTGACGCGGTAGCCCCGGTCGACGTGACGCTGGTGGCGCCAGCGGTCCGACTCCAGCTTCCATTCGCGCTGCTCGCGCTTCCGGTCGCGGTTGGGCGGCGCTTGGGGACCGGCAAAAATCGATTTGATGGAGATCATCGGCCTCAACACATCCATCGGGTCCGGTCCCGGGCACAGCCAGCCGAGCTTAACCCCTGGTTAACTCCTGCGTGTATGCGCGCATTGTGCCGATTTTGGGCCGCGTTGCACGCCAGCACTGTACGATGACGAGCACGCCGCCCGGGTGGCTGAAATGTCTCACCCGGTTCATGTATCCGCCTTGTGTCGCAGCACACCCGCCCGGGTTGGGAATTCGATTGCTCGAAGCCGACCGGGGACCCATGATCGCGCAGCCGTGATCGGCACCCCCGCCGCCGCCAGAGACGAGGTTCGATCCGCCGCCGATGCCAGAGGTCCATCCGGGTTCCTACAAGGAAGCGATCCTGTTCCTCGTCACCGCGGGGATCGTGGTGCCGCTGTTCCACCGCCTGCGGATCTCGCCGGTGCTGGGCTTCATCGGCGCCGGCGCCCTGCTCGGACCCTACGGCCTCGGCCGGCTGGCCGACTCGCACCCCTACGTGCACCTCTTCACCATCGGCAACCGGGCCGAGATCGCGCACCTCGCCGAGTTCGGCGTGATCTTCCTGATGTTCATGATCGGGATCGAGCTGTCCTGGGAGCGCCTGAGGACCCTGCGCCGGCTGGTGTTCGGCCTCGGCTCCCTGCAGGTCGGCTGCTCCACGCTCGTTCTGGCGATGATCCTCTACGGGCTCAACGTGCCGCTGGTCGGCGCCACGATCGTGGGGATCGGGCTGGCGCTCTCCTCCACGGCGGTGGTGCTGCCGGTGCTGGCGGAGCAGAAGCGGCTCAACGCGCCCACCGGGCGCACGAGCTTCGCGGTGCTGCTGTTCCAGGATCTGGCGGTGGCGCCGGCCCTGTTCGCCATCGCGGTGCTCGGCCGCGACGACGGGGGCGACAAGGGCTGGGCGCTGGCCATGGCGCTGGGCCAGGCCGCGGTCGCGCTGGTGCTGATCGTGATCGCCGGCCGCCTCGCCCTGCGCCCGCTGTTCCAGCTCGTGGCACGCACGCGCTCCACCGAACTGTTCATGGCGGCCTGCCTCCTCGTCATCGTCGGCACGGCGCTGACCGCGGCGGCGAGCGGCCTGTCGATGACGCTCGGCGCCTTCGTGGCGGGCCTGCTGCTCGCCGAGACCGAGTACCGCCGGGCGATCGAGGCGACGATCGACCCGTTCAAGGGCCTGCTGCTCGGCGTGTTCTTCGTGTCGGTGGGGATGAACCTCGATCCGGCCCAGCTCATGGCGACCCCGGGCGCGATCCTGGGCCTGTCCCTGGCCCTGGTCCTGATCAAGGCGGCCGTGGTGGTGATGGCGGCCCCCGTGATGAAGATCCCCCGGCCGGTGGCGATCGAGACGGCTCTGCTGCTCGGGCCCGGCGGTGAATTCGCCTACGTGCTGATCGGCGGGGCCATGGCGACCGGGCTGGTGCCCGAGGAGGTCGGGGCCGCCGCCCTGGTGGTGACCACCGTCACGATGATCATGATCCCGGCGCTGGCGGCGATCGGCCGGCGGCTCAAGCAGCGGGCGAACGCACAGGCTCACGCCGCCGCCGGGACGGAACCATTGCCTGAGCGGGTCGAGAACCGGGTGATCGTCGCGGGCTTCGGCCGCGTCGGTCGGCAAGTCGGCGAGATGCTGGAACGGCACAAGATCCCGTATCTCGCCCTCGATTCGGATCCAGCCCGGGTCGCCGAGCAGCGCCGCACTGGCAAGCCGGTCTATTTCGGCGATTCCGGCAACACCGAGATCCTGCGCCACTGCGACATCGCCTCGGCCCGGGCCCTGGTGGTGACCCTCGACAATCCCCGCGCCGTCGAGGCGGCGGTGACGGCGGCCCGCGCCGAGCGGCCGGACCTGACCATCGTGGCCCGGGCCCGCGATGCCCGCCACGCCACGGCGCTCTACGAACTCGGCGTCGACGACGCGGTGCCGGAGACGATCGAGGCCTCGCTGCAACTGTCGGAGGCGGTTCTGGTCGATGTCGGCGTGCCGATGGGGCTCGTCATCGCGTCGATCCACGAGCGGCGGGACGAGTACCGTGCGCTGCTGAAGAAGCGCGAGAGCGAGGCAAAGCCGATCTTCCGGGCCCGGCGGACCGTGGGGAAGGCGCTCGGCAAGCCCGCCGCCAAGCGGGAGTCCGGGCCTCAGGCGGCGGCCGGCCAGGAGGCATGAGCCGCATTCCGCAGTCCGAATTTCGGGCGATGCGGTAAGCCCTGGGCCCGAGCCGGCTGTTTCGACGCGATGCTCTCAGCCTCGGCCTGGCGGAATGACCGCGCGCCGGACCGTGTCCAACGATACACGGCGTCCGATGCGCCCGTGCGCCAATTCCCCATGCTTCGATTGGGACGTGGCGCAGTCGCCGGTGGCGCGCGTGAGCAACTGAAGGATGCGCCCCTGCGCCCGGGTCGATCCGCCGGCAGCGCGATGTCGAATCACGTTAAAAATATAAAAGTAAATAATTTTTCAAATTGCATTTTTCTATTCGTTTCTGAAATATTCAACGCGAGGTACTAGAATATAATTGCAATATTATTTTATCTAATCCAATATATTTGCGGATCGCTCGGGTATCTCCGAGGTTCTGATTGGGGATGCGAGTTGTTAGATAGTTTTAACCACTGTAACGTGTCTCCGGCAGGCCGATCTGTATCGGCAGGCGAAACCCACGAGGGTCGGAACGCGTGTCGTAATGGTGATTGCAGTGCATCGCGTTCAACCGACCGCGACGAAAGACCGGTCGTCGCGCTGGAGGCTTGATCCGATCGAGCCGGGCGGTACGGGGGGCGGCCGCGATGTATGAGGGCGACGGCCGGTTTCCCCGGGTCGACGGCAAGCGCGATATCTCCGCCTACACGACGCTGACGATGAGCACGGACGCGGTGCCGCTTCGCGCGCGCTTCGATTACTGGATCGAGGCTTGCCGATCCATGTTCGGCGGTTTCGAGTTCGTCGATCTGGAGCCGAAGGGGTTTCAGGCCGCCGTGAACGTGCTGACCGTCGACAACCTCACGATCAGCCATTACGTCGGCGTGCCCCATGCCATGATCCGGACGAAGTCGCACATCCGCTCCGCGGATAACGATTTCTATCTCGTCATCCTGGCGTCGGAGCGGACGTTCAGGATGGAACACGGCCGATACTGTAGGTCCGGCCCGGGCGGGATCGCGCTCATGGACAACACCCAGCCCTTTGTGGGGGGGCATCCGGAAGGCCTGGACATCATCAATGTCTTCATCCCGCGGGCCGTGCTGGAACGCGCCGTCGGGCCGGCCCGGTCCCTGACGGGACTGACGATCGACGCGACGCAGACGAGCTTTCCCATCATCACGTCGTACCTCGCGACGCTGATCAAGCACAGCGCGACGCTCGATCCGGAACGGCAGGCGCGGATGGCCGCGGTCGCCGTCGAGCTCATCGCGGCGGGTTTCTCGGAGAAGCTTCAGACCGACCCGCCCCGGTCCCTGAGCGGCGCCGCGATCCTCAGCCGGGCGCAGGCCTTCATCGCCGATCATCTTGGTGTCGAGGGCCTGTCGATCAACGACGTGGCGGCCGGTCTCAACATCTCGGTCCGCCGCCTTCAGGAGGTGGCCAGTGCGGAAAGCGTCGCGCTGATGGACTGGATGTGGGAGCGGCGTATGCAACAGGCACGCGCGAAGCTCGCCGATCCGGCCCAGATCTCCGTGCCGGTCGGGCTCATCGCGTATCAATGCGGCTTCGCCAGCCAAGCCCATTTCTCACGCCGCTTCAAAGAGCGGTTCGGTCAGACGCCGACGGAGTACAAGGCAGCGTCCAGCATCACGCGAGCCGCGCAGACCGCGCGACCTGTCCTATCCGCCTTGCGGTGAAGGGCGCGGAGCCCGGAGGCCGTGGGTTCCGTCAGACGAAGGCGGGCTGGACCTCTTCGACCTTGGGACGCCGCACGGCGCGGCTGCGCGGCGCGGGCTCGAACCCGTCGGCGAAGCTGCAGCGGTAGACCAGCTCGTCTGCCGGTCCCAAACCGGTGACCAGCGGCACCGTCACGGTGTCGCCGGAGAAGCGCCAGCCGCGCGCGCCCTTGTCCCAGTAGAGCCAGACCGTGCCGGGATAGCCCCGCAGGGTGAACACCGCGGCCTTGCGCGACAGGGCCTGCACGGCCCGCGGCGCGTACATGCCCTTGTCCCGATAAGCCTGTTGCGTCGCCTCGGGCTGACGGTCCATGAAGGTGTTGCGCACCAGATGAATCGTCGCGCCCGGCTTCCCGAGAAACCGCTTGAATTCCGTCAGATTCCGCAGGATGACCGCCATCGCGGGTCTCCTCGCTTGCTCCGTGCAGCCCGCGTCTCCGCGCCCGCACCCACTCGATCCGTCGAGTTGAGCGATTCCCATGATTGATTGCGTGACCGGGCGAGGGGTGCTGCGGCGCATATCAACAGATTCGACGACTTATACCCAGATTCTGCGAATCGACGGCCCGGAGAGACTCGCTCCGATGTCGGAATCGACTCTGCGGACCGTACTGAATCCTGTCGACCAACCGTGAAGATTCGGAATCGCGTCTCGAAAGTCCTGCCACGCTTGTCCTCAATGAGTCCGATTCGTCTGGACTTGACCCGCATCGCCAACTGGCGCGTTTGTCTCGGATGCTGCTGCAGTTCTTCACGGCCCTGCGGGACGCCAAGGTCCCCGTCTCCCTGAAGGAGTACCTGACCCTGCTGGGCGCCCTCGACCGGGGTCTCGCGGGGCACGAGGTCGAGGCCTTCTATTTCCTGTCGCGCACGGCGCTGGTGAAGGACGAAGCGCATCTCGACCGGTTCGACCGGGTGTTCGGCACGGTGTTCAAGGGCCTCCAGACCCTCGGGGAGGTGGTCGAGCCTACGGCCATCCCGGAGGAATGGCTGAGGAAGCTCGCCGAAAAGTACCTGACCGAGGCCGAGAAGGCGGAGCTGAAGGCGCTCGGCTGGGACAAGCTGTTCGAGACCCTGAAGCAGCGTCTGGCCGAGCAGAAGGGGCGCCACCAGGGCGGCTCGAAATGGATCGGCACCGGCGGGACCTCGCCGTTCGGCGCCTACGGCTACAACCCGGAAGGGATCCGCATCGGCCAGGACGGCAACCGCAACTTCCGGGCCGTGAAGGTCTGGGACAAACGGGAGTTCAAGGATCTCGACGACGACCGGGAGATCGGCGCCCGGAACATGCGCCTCGCCCTGCGCCGCCTGCGCCGCTTCGCCCGCACGGGGGCGGCCGAGGAACTCGACCTCGACGGCACGATCCGCGCCAGCGCCCGCCAGGGCTACATCGACGTGAAGCTGCGGCCGGAGCGGCGCAACGCCGTGAAGGTGCTGCTGTTCCTCGATGTCGGCGGCTCGATGGACTGGCACATCGAGCAGGCGGAGGCGTTGTTCTCGGCCGCGCGCTCGGAGTTCAAGCACCTCGCGCACTACTACTTCCACAACTGCCCCTACGAGGCGGTCTGGACCGAGAACCGGCGCCGCCACGAGGCGAAGACGTCGCTGCTCGACGTGATCCGCACCTACGGCAGCGACTACCGGCTCGTCTTCGTGGGCGACGCCGCGATGAGCCCCTACGAGATCGCCACGGCCGGCGGCTCGGTGGAGCACTGGAACGAGGAGGCCGGCGCGGTGTGGATGCAGCGGCTCCTCGACCATTTTCCGAAGGCGGCTTGGCTCAACCCGGTGCCGGAGACCCACTGGGGCTACACGCAGTCGATCGGCATGATGCAGCGGCTCGTCTCGGGCCGGATGTTCCCGCTGACCCTGGAGGGGCTCGACGCGGCGGCGCGGGCGCTGGTGCGGTAGGGAGGCGCCCGGGCCGTTCGCGGCTGGCATGGGCGACCGGGCCTCGAAGGCGGCCCCGTGTCAGATGTTGCGCATGGGCCGGGGGCGTTCTGCGCCGCGTTCGAGGGCCGGACCGCGCGGCAGGCGAGCCCGCACCCGCCCGGACCCCGTCATAATCGCCGGATGGCCCGCCTTCCAGGCCGCGAAACGCGGCGCCAGGCTCCGGGCCGACATCGGAGACGTGTGCAGCCGGTTGCCCGCAGGGCGGCGGGAGGGGCGGGCCCCCCGACCCGCCGGGGCGCCCCTACGCCCCGTCGAACCGCCCGCTGGCATGGGCCAGCATCGTGTAGACCTTGCCGGTCTCCGAGGTGAGATACGCGTCGGTCCGCTTGGCGTCGCTGTCGTTCTTGACCACGTCGCCGAGCAGGCGCTCGAACTCGCTGACGTAGCGGTCCACGCTGCGGCGGAACTCCCCGTCCGCCCGGTAGCGGCGCTGGATCTCCGTGAAGGTCGTCCGCCCCTGCGGCGTGTAGATCCGCGGGTCGAACAGGTTCGGCTCGCCCCGGCGGTACCGCTCCCACAGGTCGACCGCGGTCCGGTGCTCGATCATCTTGGCGATGTCGGTCGAGATCGTGTCGAGGGCGATCCGCCCGGTCTCGGCAGGCGCCACAGCGGGCCGGCGGGCCGACGCGGCGGGGGCCGGCGCGTCGGCGGCCGGCACCTCCTCGTCGTCGTCCAGCGAGGCGCGGGTCAGCAGGTCGGACAGCCAACCCCGCTTGTCGCCGGGCCGCGTCGGAGCGGCGCCCCGGGGCGGCGTGGTCGGGCGCGGAGCCTCGATCCGGGCCGTGCTGCCCGCGGCAGGCCGCGGCGCCGCGGGCAGCGCCGGCAGCGAAGGCGCCGCCGGGGCGGGAGCCGCAGCGGTGGGCGCGGGCGCGAAGGCGGCCAGCGGCGCCGCCTCGGGGGCGATCGGCGCCGCGACCGAACGGCTGCCACCCTCGGCGGTCCGCCGCTGCGTCTGCGGCTGGGCGACATCCACCGAGCGGCCGGAGCGGGAGACCAGGGACGAGAGCTCGTTGAGCGCTTTGATCTGGTCGGCCACCACCCGGCGCATCTCGCCCGTGGCGTCCTGCGTCTCGCGGGGCAGTTCGAGCACGCCCTTGGCGAGTTCGGCACGGGTCGCGTCGAGTTCGCCGCGGATCGAGCCCGCCATCTCGCGGAGCGCCGAGAACGAGTCGCCGAAGCTGGCCTGAGCCTCCTGGAAGCCGGTGCGCATGTCGCGCGCCGCCTCCTCGATGGCCTGCCGCACGTTCTGAGCGGTCTTCTCGCCCTCGGCGCTGGCGCTCTCCTTCAGGTCGGCGAAGGCGCTCGTCACCGAGGCGCCGGCGCCCGCCGCGGTCCGGGTCAGGGTCTCACCGACGCTGCGGGCGCGCTCCTCGGCGGCGCGCAGGGTCTGCTCGATCGTCCGCTCCAGGGCCTTGCCGTTCTGCTCCAGGGCGGCGGCGCGCGTTTCGAATGCGGCCAGCGCCGCGGTGAGCGCCGTCTCGCGGCCCGACAGGGTCGAACCCAGGCGCTCCTCGATGGCGGCGAGGGAGGCGGCCGCCCGGTCGAGGGCCGCCACGTGCGCGGCGGTCTGCTCGGCGAGCGAGCGGCCGCGCCCGTCGAGGGTCTCGGCGAGGCGGGCGGCCTCGCTCAGCGCCCCGTCGGCGGCGCCGCGCAGGGCCTCGACCTGGGACGAGACGCCCGCGCTCGCCCGGCCGGTCTCGGTGGCGATGCGCTCCAACGCCGCCTGGACCTGCTCGATCCGGCCCGCCAGGCCCTGCTCGATCGCGCCGAGATTGGTGTCGGCTCCGGCCACGAGATCGCTGAGGGCGCGGTTGGCCGCCTCGATCCGCTGGAGCAGGCTGCCGAGTTCGCGGCCCATCCGGTCGTTGGTCTCGAACAGCTCCGAGAGGGTGCGGCCGGCCCCGTCCTCGACGGCGGCGCGCAGCAGCTCGGCCGAGGCCCGCGACTGCACGGCCAGCTCCTCGGTCCGCTCCCGCAGGCTCTCGGCCAGCGGCATCCCGGTCTCGGACAATGCCCGCTCGATCGCCTCGGCCCGGTCGGCCAGGGCGCGGGCGAGGTCGAGCATCGGCCCGTCGATGGCGCCGCGCAGGCGCTCGACATGGCCCTCCAGGGCGTCGCCGACGGTGCGGCCGCTGTCGTCGAGGCCGGCCAGCAGGGCGCCGCCGCGGTCCTCGATCGCGCGCACCAGCGCCTCGGCGCTCTCAGCGAGGCGGCGCGACAGGGCATCGCCGCGGGCATCCACCAGGGCGCCCAGGGCGTCGGTCCGCCGCTCGAAGGCCGCTCCCAGCGCCTCGATGCGGGCATCGATCAGGCCAGCCAGGACCGCCTCGCGCCGGCCGAGCGTCTCGGCCACGGCCGCGTTGTGGGCGTCGACCTGCTCGGCATGGGCGCGCGCCCGCTCGTCCAGGGCGAAGACGAGGTTCGCGGTGCGCTCGTCCACGAGACTCGCGAAGGCCTCGTGGCGATCGTCGAAGGCGGTGGCCAGGGTGTCGGCGCGCTGCGCCACCAGGGTCGCGAACAGCCGCATCCGGCTGTCGATGCGCTGGGTGAAGGCGTCCGCGCGGGCATCGACGCCCTGGGCCAGGGACTCGCTGTGCGCCGCCACGGTCTGCGCCAGGGACGCGGCGCGGTCCTGCACGACGTCGTCGAGGGCGCGCAGGCGGGTGTCGAACACCTCCACCAGGGCGCCGGTGCGGCCGTGGGCGGTGTCGATCAGGGTCTGGCTGCGCTCGTCCAGCAGCCCCTCGATCGCCGCGCGCGCCTCCTCGAAGGTGGTCCGCAGCGCCGCGATCCGGCCGTCGACCCGCTCGGACACGTCGCGGCCGGTCCCCTCGACGACCGCGCCAAGGCGGGTCTGAACCCGCTCGAACAGCGCTTGCAGCTCGCCCGTCCGCTCGCGGAGGGTCTCGGCGAGTTGGCCTTCGCGCGCCTCCAGCAGGCCCGCGATGGCGGGGTGCGCCTTGTCGATGGTCGCCTGGAGCGCCTGGGTCCGCTGCTCGATCGTGCCGGCGATCTGGCGGCCGCGGACATCCACGAGGCGGTCGATCTCGCCCTGCGCCCGCTCGAACAAGCCCTGCAGGTCGGCGAGGCGGTTATCCAGGAGGTCCGCCATCTGGGCGGGCGCCGCGTCGAGGGTCGTGCGCAGGCCTTCGGTTCGGGCCGCGATCGCGTCGGCGACCTCCCGGCCGCGCCCGTCCACGAGGTCGCGCAGGCCGGCTTGAGCCTCCTCGAACAGGGTCTGGAGACGCTGCGTGCGTGCGTCGAGGGTGGCGGCGAGCTGGCGCTCGCGGGTCTCGACCAGCGCCGAGACGGCGGCGGGCGCCTCCTCCAGCACGGTGCGGAGCGACTGGATCCGCGCGTCGACCGTGGCGGCGAAGCGGCCGCCACCGCCCTCGACCAGCGCGTCGAGGGCCGATTGGGCCTCCTCGAACAGGGTGCGCAGGGCCTGGGCCCGGGCGGTGAGCGTGTCGGCGAGGCGGTTGCCCCGGCCCTCGACCAGGGTCTCGAGATGGCCGAGCCGCTCGTCGAACAGGCTGCCGAGCTGCCGGGTCCGGTCCTCCAGGGCGCCGGTCGCGGTGCCGAATACGCCCTCCAGGGCGGCGACGAGCGCCTGGCCGCGGCCGTCCAGCGCGTCGTTGATCGGCCCCATGCGGCCGTCGAGGGTGGCGGCCAGGGTGCCGGCGTGACCGTCCAGCATCACGCGGATCTGGTTGGTGCGGTCGTCGAGCAGGGTGTGGACCGAGCGCACGCCGTCGTCGAGCAGGCCGCTGATGTCGGCGGTGCGGCTCGACAGGGTGTGGCCGAGGCGGCCCTCGCCGTCGTCGAGCATCCGCTCGGCATCCGCGATGGTCTGCTGAAGCTTGGCCAGCACGCTCTCGCCGCGCTGGTCGATCAGCTCGGCGAGCGAGGTGCCGCCGCGGTCGAACAGGCGGGCGAGCTCGGTGATCCGGCCGCCGATCGCCCCGAATACCGCCCGGCCCTTCTCGTCGAGCTCGCCCGACAGGTTCGCGATGCGCTCGTCAACGAGGCGGGCGAGCAGGTCGGCGCGCTCGGCGAAGGCCGCGTGCAGGGCTTCGGTTCGGCCCGACAGAGACGTCTCCAGGCCGTCCGTGGCCGCCGCGATCGAGGCGGTGAGCGCCTGGACGCGCTCGGCCATGGCGCCGTCGAGGCCGCCGGTCCGGTCGGCGATCGTCGCGACGAGGTCGCGGGTCCGGCCGGCCAGCTCCTCGTCCACCGCGCGGGTGCGCGCCTCGATCAGGCGGATCGCCTCGAAGGCCTGAACGCCAAAACTCTCGTCCACGAGGCGGGCGCGCTCCTCCAGCGTCTCGGCAATCGCCTGGAGCCGGCTGACCACGCCGGCATCGAACTGGCCGGCGCTCTCCTCGATCCGGCGGGCGATCTCGCCCGTGTGCCGGGCAATGTCGTGCCCGAGGCCGGAGGTGCGGCCTTCGAGCATCTCCGCGAGGCCGCGATGCCCCTCGGCCATGATGCGCGCCATCTCGTCGGTGCGGGCACGCAGGGTCTCGTCCACCGCGCTGGCGCGGGTGCCGAGATGGCTGTCGATATGGCCGACGAGTTCCGCCACGGCCGCGCCGATCTCGGCGGCCCGCTGGGCGGAGCGCTCCTCCAGGCTCCCCAGATGGGTCTCGATCAGGCTGCCGGCCTCTTGGGCGCGGGCCGTGATCGTCTCGGCCACGGCCTGCCCCTTGCCGGTCAGCAGACGGTCCATCTCCTCCAGCCGGGCGCCGACGGTCTCGCCGAGCGCCGCGGTGTCGCGACCGATCCGGTCGGCCAGGATGTCGCCGCGGGCGATGGTCTCCTTCAGGGCGTTGAGGCGGTTGCCGAGCGTCTCGTCGATCGCCCGAACCCGCCCGTCGGCGGTCTCTGCGAAGCTGGCGCCGGTCTGGCTGAGCGTGTCGGCGATGCGCGTGCCCTGGCTCGCCACGGCGAGCACGATGTCGCGGCCCGTGACGCTGATGCGGGCCTGGGTCTCGTCGGCGTGGCCGGCGAGCAGCGCGGCGACGCTGCGTCCGTGCTCGCCGAAAGCGGCCTCCATCTCACCGATCCGGGCGGCGAGGTCGGCCGAGATCGCGCGGGCGGCCTCGGCGAGGCTGCCGGTGGCGTCGCCGGTGCGGGCTGCGAGCTCGCGGTTGAGGTCGTCGAGAGCGGTGCGGACGGCGGAGACCGCCTCCAAGCCGCGGGCTCCGAGATCCGTGCCGGCGCGGTCGGCGGATTCCAGGAACCGGGCCATGAGGGTGGCGGTCTCGGCCTCGACGGCGCCCGCCACCTCGGCGGAGGCCGCGCGCAGGGTCTCAAGGGTTGCGGCGAGCCGCTCGGCAGCGTCCCGGGTCTGCACCTCGGCGGCTGTGCCGGTTCGCTCGGCGGCGGCGGCCAGAAGGTCGGCTGCCTCCTCGGCACCGCGCCGGAGCGCCGCGGCCGCCTCGGCGGTGCGGCCGTCGATCGCCTCGGACAAGCCATCGACCGTGCCGCGCAGGGACTGGACCGCGCCGGCCGCCCCTGTCTCGAAGCCCCGGCCCAGGGCCGTGAAGGCGGCTTCCAAGCTGGCCGCGACCGTGTCGGTCCGCCGCGCGATGCCGCTCCCGGCGCGCTCGGCGGCGTCGGCGACGCGGGTCTCGAGAGACGCCGCCCGCACCGTCACGGTCTCGTCGAGCCGGTCCGCGATGCCGTCCATGCGCGCGGCGACGGCGCCGCCGCGCTCGGTCAGGGCGTCGGCGATCCGCTCGGCGGCTCCGATCAGCTCGTCGCGGACCGCGCCGGCCCGGGCGGTCAGGCTCTCGCCGGCCCCGCCGGCGGCGAGCGCCAGGGCGGCCTGCGCGTCGCGCCCACGGCCCTCGATCGCCTCTGCGACCGACAGGCCCGTGGTCTCGATCTCAGCCCGCAGCGCGGTGCCGCGGCCGGCGATGTCCTGCGCCAGGGCCGAGCCGGTCTCGGCGAAGCGCGCCGTGATCTCGGCGCCCATCGCGCCGAACCGGTCGGTCAGCTCCGAGCCGCGCGACAGGAACACGGTCTCCAGCCCGGTCGCCGAGCGCTCGAAGCTCTCGCGTACCGCGCCGGCCTGGCGCTCCAAAGCGGCGCCGACCTGCGCGCCGGTCTCCTCGATGCTGCGGGCCAGGGTCCCAGCGTTCTCGGAAAGGCGCCCCGCCAGGGCGGTGCCGGCCGCCTCGAAGGCGCCGGTCGCCTCGCCGGCCCGGCCCTCGAAGGCGCGGGTCAGGTCCGCGCCGACCTCCTGAAGGCTGCCGCGCACGGCCTCGCTGGTGGCCGTCAGGGTGTCGATCAGGTCGCTGCCGCGGGCGGTCATCAGGCCAACCACCCGGTCCCCGGCCTCGCCGAGGGAGGCGGTGATCGCGGCGCCGCGGGTCTCCAGGGCCCCGGTCACGCGCTCGCCCGCGCCGTCGAGGGCGGTCACGATCCGGTCGGAGGCGCCCTCCAATTCCTGGCTGAGGCTCTGGTGCGAACCGGTGATGGCGTTGCGCACCCGGTCGGCGTTGGTGACGATCGCCTCGCGCTGCGCCACCAGCTCCTCGACAAGCGAGCGGATGCGGATCTCGTTGTCGGAATAGGCGCGCTCCAGGGTGGCGATCTCGCCGCGCACCAGAGTCTCCAGCTCGCCCGCGCGGGCGAGCGCGCGCTCGACGCCGTCGCCGACCGCGGCCACCTCGCGGCGCACGGTCTGCGACATGGTCAGCACCGCGTCGGTGGAGAAGCTCTCGGGTTCGGCGAGCCGCACCGCGACCTCGCCGACCGCGCGGGCGACGAGGCGCATCTCCTGGGCGCGCACCGCCAGCATGGCGGCGATCACGAACAGCACGACCGGGCCGAACAGGGCCGCGGCGCCGACGCTCGCCTGAAGCGCGGTGAGCCCCGCGACGACGCCGCGCAGGTCGCCCTCGGACTTCGTCCAGGCGATCAGCACGAGGGCGCCGATCCAGGCGAGGCCGGAGGCGAGCGCGAAGAGATAGGGCTTGGGCGAGGAGCGCACCCGCAGGGTCTGCTGCAGGATGCCGATGTTGCGCCGGTCGTCGTTGGCTACGAGCGAACGGTCGGGGGGCAGGAGCCCGCCCTCACGGCGCGGGCGCTCGAGGCCCGGCGGGGGCAGGTCGGAGGCGAGCGGCGGATCGAGGTCGAGCCGCGGCGGCATGGTCCGGCCGGCCGCGTCGAGCCCTCCGTCGAGCAGCGGATCGGCGTCGCCGACGTCGGGCAGGCGCGGCTCGGCGCGGCCTTCGAAGCCGTGGGGCGTCAGGGCGTCGAGGTTCAGCGCCTGCTCGATCGCAGAGAGCGCGGCCTCGGCCGGGTCCTTCAGCTTCTTTTCGGTCGCCATTCAACGCCTCGTGACACGGGTTCACCGGCACCTGGGGAGGCTGATGCCGGAGACGCAACACCCCGTTTACCATTACAAGATTAGACCGGAGCAGCGATCGCCGATACCCGAGCCTCCGGTCGGCCCCAGAAAACGTTAACCGAATGGTTACCGAC
>NZ_JAKSYM010000397.1 GCF_022829545.1 Methylobacterium sp. J-030
TCCTGTACGCACGCGTCTTAGAAGACGGCGGGCTCGCTGAACTTCGGCTCGGGCGGCAATCTCACCGGCTTGGTCAGTCGCACCGGCAACGTCGCGGACGGCTCCGCGGCCACGTTCACGCAGATCGATGCGGACCCGGTGACCGGCGTCATCACCCTGCGCAGCGCGCCGATCGACCTGACGGGACAAACCTCCGCCGCGTCCCTGCGCGGGCGCCTCCAGACCAACGACAACGCGCTCGGGGTGGCGATCGACGGCTGGGACATCCGCGCCGTCGCCTGAGGCACCGGACCCAGCTGCGCCGACGCCAGCCGCCAGACCTCACCCCCGGAGAGCGGTTCCCCCGCGCTCCGATCGCATGCCCGCGCCTGAACGAGGTCCGGTCTCATGGCCCGCTACTACGTGTTCGCCACGCAGGCGCAGGCGCAGGCGTGTGCCGAGCGGATCTGGGGCCGGATGAAATCGGCCTGCGTCGCGCAGGGCTACACCATTGACCCGGCCACCGGCGGCATCGTCGGCAAGGACGCGGCCGGCCGAGACGTGCCGGGCGCGCTGACGCTGGCCTGGGATCGGCCGCGCCAGCGCGGCGACGGCAAGTGGATCGTGATATGCTCGGCCGCGGTCCCCGGTCAGACCTTCGTCATCGACGCCTCGCGGACACCCCCGCTCACGTTGGCCGCCGCGCTGGCGGCCGACGATCTCAGCGCCGGCGTGACAGTCGAGGTTGAGGACGCCTCGTGGTGGCCGGCGCCACCTTCACTCGGAGCGCGTCTCTGATGGGAACGCGCCTCAAAACTGAGGCTGACCTGTTCGGCGGCGACTGGTCGGCCGGCTTCAACCCGTTCGATATGGCCACGATCACACAATCGGCCGGGTCCGTCTCCCAATTCGCCGACGAGTCGGTTGCCTCCGGCGCACGGCCTGGCGGCACGCCCGTCAACGCGGGTCAGACTGTTGCGGCCAGCCAGCCGACCTTCTCCACGACGGGCTTGGCCGGCAAGAACGCGCTCATCGGCAACGGGTCGCAGTTTCTAGATCTTGCCAACGTCTCGGCATTGCCGGTCGGTCAGTCCGATGTGACGATGTACGCCCTGATCCAGCGTGTGTCGGGCTACGGGCAAAACTCCGTCGTGCTGTCCTACGGTTCGAGTGGGGATGGCGTCGAGCACCTCTTCGGGTTCGGCAACGACGGCCCGCACTGGTGGTACACCGACCGGGGCGGTGGGTCGGGGGATTTCCACGGCACATCGGACGTCACCGCCGCGCCGTCGCTCTGCGTCCTGACGCTCGACGCATCCGGCTCCTCGCTGGCCATCGAACTGCGCGTCAACGGCGTAGTTGAGGCTAGCGGCACGGGTACGGCCGCGAGCTTCGGCTCGGATGGTGGCCGATTGCTCTACACGATCAATGATTACTGCTCTCCGGCGAATTGTGCGCTCGGCGCGGCGGGCATCGTGCGCCGCGTCCTGACATTGGACGAGAAACAGCAGCTCGAAAGCATTCTGCATTGGCGGCAGGGCACGCAGGCCCAGATTAGTTCAGACAACCCCTATAGGTCCGCCGCCCCGACCGTCACGACGGGCGGGACGGTCTACGCCTCCAGCATCGCGCTTGCCTCCACTCAAGCCAGCGCGAGCGCCGCGCTCCTCGCGGGCGTAAGTGCGGCGGCTCTCGCGGCCGCAGCCGCGGTCTCCGTGACGGGCAAGGCCATGGCGGCCTCCCAGATCCCGCTGGCCGCGGCCGCAGCGCTCGCCGGCTCGCCGTCCGTCCGCGCGGCCGTCACAGCGGCGCTCGCCGAGGTCGCGGGGCTCTCGGGCTCGGCGAGGGTTTCGGCCGCCACCGCGCTCACCCTGGCGGGTGTCGCGCGGCAGGCGGCATCGAACGGATTGACCGCCGCCTCCGCGGTCGCGCTGGCGCAGGCCGCCGGTCTGACCGGCGCCGGAACGCTGACGGCCGCCCAGGGCGCCACGCTGATATTGGCGCTCGCCGCCGCATCCAACACGGGAAGCGCGGCCTACGCCTCCGCGATGGCCCTCGCGGCGTCGGCAGTGGTCGCAGTCGTGGGTCAGAGCGTCGCCACCGGTCCGGCGAGCCTGACGGCTGCACCGGCCGCGTCGACCGCCGCCCAGGCGTCGGCACAGGCGCCGCTGGGTCTCACCCAGGCGTCGGCCCAGTCGGGCGCCAGCTCGGCAATCCTCTCGGCCGCCTCGGCGCTGGTCGAGGCCGTGGGATCGTCCGCGAGTCCCGGCGGCGCACAAACCTATGCCGCGGCGGTCGCCCTGGCGGGCCAAGCCCTGGCCGCAGCGTCGGGGATGGGCGCGGCCGCGGCCGCACTCGCCCTGCCGGCCACCGTTGGCCAGTCCGGCGCGGCCACCGGCGTCTACGCTGGCACCGTGGCTCTAGCGCAGACCGATACCCTCGCCGCCCGGTCGCAGGCTCTGGCTGTCGCCGCGGCGGCGATCGGCGAGGCCCTGGGCACCGGTACCGGCACCGGCGGTGCGCAGGCCTACGCGGCGGCGATCACGCTGACCGCGCAGGCGCTCGCGGCCGCGGCCGGGACGGGTCAGGCGAGCGCGGCCGTTCCGCTGCCGGCGACGCTCGGATTGTCGGGCACGGCAGCCGGTCTCTACGCTGGCGCGGTCGCGCTGACGCAAGCCGAAGGTCATGGCGCACAGGCGCAGGCCGTAGCGGTCGCCGCGGCGGCGCTCCGCGAAGCCATCGGCGCGGATACCGGAGTTGGGGGGCAATCGTTCGCCGCCGCGGTCGCGCTCGCGGTGGCGACGCTCCAAGCGGCCGACGCGCGAACCGGGCAGGCCGCCTTGGCGGTCCTCGCGGCGTCGGCCGGCGGACAGACCTCCAGCGCACTCGGCGCGAACGCGGCGGCCGCGCTGGCCACGGCGGCGGTCGAGAGTGCCGACGCGGCGCTCACCACCGTGGCGGGGACGACCTTCCAGGCCTCGACCCGGGTGCTGGCGAACGGCGGCCTGATCGTCTCGGGCACGCTCACGCTGCCCGTCGATCCGGCCTTCGCGGCCACGGCGATCGGTGTCTCCGGGCCGAGCGTCGCGTTCACGGCACACCTCGACCAGGTCGCGGCGGCCACGATCAACGGGGCGGCCGCGGCGCAGTTCGCCGCGCAGGCCGCGCTCACCGCCGTCCTCCAGGTCCGCGATCCCTATGCAGGCGCCCCGCAGCTTGGGGGCATCCGCACCGTCACCCTCCAAGGCCGGAGCGTGGGGACGCGCACCCTCGCCGGCACGATGCGGCTCACGCTGATGCCGCAGGGCTCCACGCGCCACTAGGACCCCGACATGCTCCAGGATCTGCTGACCGGCGACGTGGGCGTCGCCGACGTGGAGTCGCGCGCGCAACTCGTCGCCCGCGCGCTCGCCGGCGCCGGCTTCCGGCCGATCACGCGCCACAAGATCGTCTGCGTCCGCGACGGTCGAGTGATGTGGGAGGAAGAGGGCGAGAACCTCACCACCTACGCCGGTCTGGCGCACATGCTGACGAACTACTGGAAGGGCAACGCCTACACGGCGGGGTTCTTCGTCGGCCTCAAGGGTTCGGGGACGATCGCCGGCGGCGACACGTCGGCGTCGCACGCCGGCTGGTCGGAGGTGCAGGCTTACGCAGCCGGCACGCGCCCGGCGCTGACGCTCGGTGCCGTGACCACGGGCGCCACCAGTTCGGTCGACAACAGCGCGGCGCCGGCGTCGTTTTCGATCAACGCGGCCAACACAGCGGTGTCGGGCGCCTTCGTGGCCACGAGCAGCGCCAAGGGCTCGACCACGGACACGATCATCGGCGCCTCCGACTTCGCGGCGAGCCGCACGCTGCAGAGCGGGGACACGCTGAACACCACGATCACGCTGACCGCGGTTACAGGCTGAGGACGATCTCGGCGGGCACCTGGGCCTCGTGGAGGGTCAGCGTGTCTCCGGCCCACATGTTCAGGTGTGGGTAGCCCGTCCGCGTGGCCACCTGAACGTCGGCGACCCATCGCCCGTCTCGTGAAAACAACGCCGCCCCGATGTGTGGGATCTCGATCGCCTCGGCTGTTGAGAAGGATGCGCCCCGGGTCGTGTAGCGTCCGGGGCGGTCCGGCACCGGATCGAACCGCACCAGCTGCCGTCCGAGCTGCGTCACCTCCACGCCCGCGCTTGTGACCGCCATCATCGGCAATTCAGTCGGAAAGATCAGTCGCCGCGGCGGCACGATAAGCGGTGCGCCATCGTCCGTGTGAGCAAGCGCTGGCGCCAGCGTAATCAAAGCCAAACCACCAACAATACCGCGCCGTGTGGTCTGCATTCGTCGCGCCAATCTGCGATGGTTCTAGGGGACTATACCATGAAGAATATTCGCTTCACAGAATTGGTCGAACACCGTTTCGTACACGAAACTACTGAGCCGCCCGCCCCGCTGAACGATCTCGCCAGGGCGTTGGCCCGCGAGATCGGTTCCAACCCGATCGCGGACACCGACCTCGTCGGCGCGGTGTGGAAGGTGCCGCTCGGCGCCGAGATGAGCGTGCCGGACAAGTGCGCCGCCAAGCTGATCGCGCTGGGTTACGCCGAGCTGGTGTCCGACGCCCTGGCGGCCGCCACCCCCGCGGCGCCCGCCGCAGCGGCCTGACGATAGTGACCGCCGTCCCGACGAACGGACCGGCGCTCGACCAGGGCGTGCTCGTCGTCCAGGGCGCGCCGGCGGTCTACACCGTGCCGGTGTCAGATCCCGACGGTACGCGGCCGGATCTGACCGGCGCCACTGCCGCGTGGTGGGCCGGCGTGAAACCGGCCGGTCGGCCGCTCGGCCCGCAGTTCTGGGTGGCCGACGCGCCCGAGGCCTTCACCAAGGCGCTCCCGGTCGTGCCGGATCCTGCGGTGCCCGGGGCCTTCATGGTCGTGCTCGCGATCGACCCAGAGGACCTGGCCGGCTTCCCGCCGACCGGTCTCTACTAGCACGAGATCTGGGTCACCGAGGTCGGCAAGCCGGCCGAGCCGGTGACCTTCGGGGGCCTCGTGATCCGCGGCACGGTCAAGGGCCAAGCCGCTTAAACCCTCGCACCCCGAAGATCTCCCATGCTCCTGCAGCGCCTCGTGCTGCGGGCGGAAAGGGCTGGCTCGCGACTCATCTTTCCTCCATCTGCGCAGCGGACCATCGCCTCGACACGGCAGTGCCTTGCGAGCTTGCCGTGTTCATTTCCCGATGTGTCGGGCTCCGACCGGCCACGCTCGCGCCGTTCCTTAGGCTGCCGAGCTTCTGGGCGCAGCAGTCCGGACTTCGGTTTCGGATCAATGATCTAAGTTGGCTTCGTAGTCTACACTACGGACGCCGATCTGGCAGGAACGAGTTTCCAAATTTATCGAAAGCCGCTTCGGTTTGATTAGCTCTGGTGACATCCCATAACTTGCAGCCATCCTCTTCATTGCGAAGAACGACAGCAAATTTTGAATTAGATTGCAGATCTTTTGCCCAGGAACTGCTGCTTTCATCTAATATAGAAAAATTTTCCGAGCTCAGTATCAATTCGGATCGATGTACAATTGAGCCAATTCCTAAAGTATCGGAGAAAGCGCGAAGATACTTCTGCTCAAATCGATAAATGGATGATCCATGGAACGTGTCCTCATCGACCACGCCGAGGACCTTTATCCACTTATCATTTAGCATGGTAAGCCAAATATCCAGATTTGGCGTGATGATCGTTCGGCCGAGAGGCAATAAATTATCCGTCAGCGCGCGGCATTGAATTCTTGTCGACCTGACTTTGTTGGTCCAGCTAATACAACATAACAGGACAGCTGTGGCCGCTAACACGATCCGCCATTGAATTTTATGACGTCTCATCTTCAGTACCCACGTTGCAAAAATCAAACACGGAATTAGAGTTATTAATAAATTTGGAAAAAAATAACGCTGCACATAAATGGGAAATACGATTTTCGAAAATAAGCCGATGAGCATCGTTGCGCCTGTTACACCTGCGACTACGAGCGTTACAAATGAAAATTTCGCCAGTCGGACAGCGCGACGGAGGTGGCCTTTTTCATTTTGAAGAAAGAGGATGCAGCCAGCAGTAATGAAGACACCAATTGACGATGGGCTTAGCCAATAAGCGGACAACAGAACTGGAACGTCCGGCGCAACAATCCAACTGCCCAGCTGACTCTGATGGGCCATTATCGGAGCCCAGATCAGAAATAGCAGCCCCGCTGGTGCACAGGCTGCTGCTACTTGAACAGCCCTGCTGTGTCCGAGCCGAGCCATAGTTACTGTGGTCAGCGAACCGCCGATTATGACTGCATATATTACTCCGAAAGTATGAGTGGCGACCAACAGCAGTAGAGAGAGGCTTAAATGGATTAGGATGCGCTTGCTCGGCTTTTCGACGAAGCGCAAGGCGCAAAGCATTCCTAGCGAGGCGGCCAGCATGTATAGGGTGTAGGTGCGCGCCTCGATGGCTAGGCTGATAAGTCGCCCAGAATTGATGCTGGCGAAAATTGCCAATCCCAAAATAGAAGTTCGTCTATCGACAAAAAATTGGCAAATCTTATTTAGGTTTACAAAAGTCAGAGCCAGCAACGCAACGTTGATTGCTCGGATTAATATCAGTGGAGATAATTCTCTGCCAAAAATCGCCAAAACAAGCCATTCGATGGTTATGAATGTTGGCGGAGTAGCGTCTATACCCGTGTAAACAGCATGTATGATATTCATATAATTTTCAGTTTGTGCGACAGCAATGGAAATTATCTCGTCTCTCCACGGCTTTTCACCAAACGATCCACTCAGTTTCATTACAAAAATCGCAAATGTGGCAGCACAGACAGCAAAAAGGCTATCAGGATACTGGCGGCGAGTGACGTACATCCCGCGAACCTTGTCGCTCCATCAGTTGGAGCAAGCTACAGTTGATACCATTTAAATAAGGTAATTTTCGCTGTCTCGGCGTCACCGCGCGCCATTGGCGCTGCTCTGCGGAGCACGACCGCAACGTCGCTTTTGAGCTTCACCACCGCCAACACGCTCGTATCGGCAGTCTGCCAAGTCGGCTGTCGGACGCTGCGATGAGTTCTGTCGCCGCGTAGGCCAGGACTGTCGTCGTGCTGCGCTGAGCTGGGTCTCAGGTCGCGCGATCATCGCGACTTGGTTCAGCATCGGATCGGCTGAGACCACGCACCCCGCACTCCGTGGAGATCGTCATGCTCCTGCAGCGCCTCGCGCTGCGGGCAGTCGTCGCTTGCGCGCTGCTGCTCGCCCCCGCCTCCGCAAGGGCCTGGGAAGGCCGCGTCTCCTGGTACGGCTCGGAGCACGGGCAGACCAGGAACGCGGTCGCCTGCAGCCGTCGCACGGTCGGGCACCTCGCCGGTCGGTTCGATCCGGCCGGGATGACGGCGGCGCACTGGACGCTTCCGTGCGGGACCCGGGTGCGGGTGACCGACCTGGCGACCGGCCGCAGCGTCGACGTGACGGTGACGGACCGCGGTCCGCACCCGCGCCTGCACCGCACACCCTCGACCTCGCGCGCGGGGCGGCCGAGCGGCTCGGCATCATCCCGCGCGGGGTGATCCGGGCGCGGCTCGCCATCCTGCGCACGCCCGGCGCCGGCCGGCTGCGGCTCGCGGCCTCTCGCTGATGGTACGCCGGCTC
>NZ_JAKSYM010000398.1 GCF_022829545.1 Methylobacterium sp. J-030
CAGCCGGCGCCGGTCGGGGCCAGCCCCGTGACGAACAACAGCACGTCGAGCAGCAGCCGGTCCCTGACCCAGCACAACAGCTTCAAAGTTGACATCACCGGCAGCCAGACGCCGCGGGAGCACGCCGACGCCTTCACCAAGTCGGCGGACGGGCTGTACGCGCTGGCGCTGCGGAACGCGCAGACGGCGACGGTGTAGGCCATAGGGCGCCTTCAGCCGGATGCGCTAGTCGGCACTGAAGAACGCACAGATTACCATCGTCTAGCCGGACCAGTTGCGACGGTCGTTCACTATGGGCAGGCGCGAGGATGTCATCACCAACGCCAGAGTGTATCGCCTCCAATCGGCGACACCGCGTAAATCCTGACTGCTAAGGTTGACGCGAACGACACAACAATAACAAATGTTATTACAGGAAATCCCTACATAAGCATTACCATTTAATGAGATCTGCGTTAAATTGACTGCCTGCTATGAGGAGCCTTCCATGTTCAGCCTAATGCTTGGTGCCGCTGGCGCTCTGCTAAGTGTCGCTGCTGTCGGAATAGCCGGTCTCGCGCTCTATGGGGCATCCGCAGCAGGCTTCGGAGAATAATCCCGGAGGCAGGCTCATTCCGCGTTGGAGCAATCCAACGAGCCAGGCCGCACCCCGGCAGCAAATCACGATGTGATCAAACGCCAGGCCGATTCTATAGGAGGGCTCGCGGTAGGTCTGCCTATCAATTGATGGGCGCAGGTCTTCAGCCTACGCGGCGCCTACTTTGCAGCTGCGAGGCGGCCGCAGTTCAGCGAACGACCGCTTCGGGGCTATGAACGGTGCTGCGGTGAGCGCGGTGATGGTGCGGCTGTGGTGCACGACTCTGAGCATAGCCCGAAATCGGAACCGCTTCGGCCAGCGGCTGGGTTGGGCCGCCCAGGAGCGCACCAAATAACCCTCCGGGCCGGTATCCTTGCGCGGCCACGATCCTATTGGCCTTTTCGAGGCTCATATCACAGGCGCTTGTCATACCTTGGAGAGCGCCGAGGGCACGCTCGTATTCAGGGAGATTGACACAGCCTGGTGAAGTCCAAGCCCGAGCAGGAGCCGGTCCTACTAACGCGGCGACAAGAACGGTAAACGCTACGCTTGTCTTGACCCTCACAGCCAACTCTCCACCGTTTCCTCGGTCGAATAACAGTGGCCGAAAGCCCAACGATCCCACCTGCGACACGCGCAGCCAAGTCATGTGGGTGAAGTGAGGATCAGAGCCGTCGGGGTATCGGTGGCAAAAAACCATGACGGCGCAGCAACCCGTGAGGTCACTGCGCCGCTGGATCGGGCCACCTGAGGGGGCGATGGCGGCCACACGGAAGCGAGTACGCCTATCTCAGCGCTCGTGGAGTGCGCCCGAACACATCCGCCAGCATGTGGCTCGGCGGTGACACGCATCGACGACCACCTGTGGACGGTGCCGAGCGCCTCTGATTGGTCAAGGTTCAAGGGCGAACGTGGGTCGTTCACCTCGATCCGGCCTTGCCATGTTCGCCAGCCCTCGCGCCTTCGTCCACTACCACCGCGAGCGCCTTGCCGTGCTCCTGTCGTCTGCCTTGTTCCTTTCGGGCGCACTCCCGCTGTTCTGGGCGATCGGCTGACGATCCTGACGCACAAAGTATTCACCTCGCTCCCCCCGTTAGTAGGCGTCAGCCGGTGACTGTCACGAGGCGTCATCCGGTGATCCGGATCGACGCCAGCAATAGCCAGAGGTCGGCGAGGCCGAGCGAGCCGTGATGATATGGCCGCCCGGCCGGCGCACCTCGGCCGTGACCCTCACCTGGCAGCTCTCTTGTGAAACTCACGCTGATGGCTGAACTGAATGTCTGGTTGGTACGCACCAAATTGGCGGTAGCTGCCGTGCTTCTGGTGCTCACGGGCATCATCGCCCTGGCCCGTGGGATCGCGCGTCTTCTGTGAAGGAGGCATCACGCCATGATCGAAGGCGACGACCCGACCGCTGGAGCCGCGGATGCCCTGACTGCGGCCGGCTACATGATCGAACGCTTCGACGAGGATCCTGGCCTGTGGCGGGTGAACGGTGAGGTGATGACCGGAGCTGAACTGCTCGACGAAGCGAAGCGGATGGGACTTATAGACGGGTAGGGCCGGGTGCAGTAGCTCACCGTCATGGCCAAAGAGATCCCCAGCGTCGGCGACCTGCGCCGCAAGTCCGAGGTGACGGACGAGGAGATCGCGGCTGCGAGAGACGCCTACCTGAAGGACGAGGCCGCCCCGCCGTTCGCCTTCAAGTCCGGCCACACCATCGACGTGGCCAAGGCGATCGAGATGCACCCGCAGGCCAAGAAGCTGCTCGCCGATGAGGCGACCACGCCCGGCCTGCGCCGCACGATGGTGATGACCGCCGTCATCATGGGCTTCCCGGTCCAGGGATGAGCGCAGATACAGATCGCGAGCAGCTACGAGAGCGACTGCTGACCCGTCTCGGCGGCTTCATCCAGGGCATCGGCCTGAGCGTCCCGGCAGCGCGGGAGATCGTCGAGCGCGCGATTGCTGACGGTCCGAACGCTGATCCCGTCGACATCGAGGCGAAGGCGCGCGCCTGGATGCTGATCGCGCTGGCATAGCAAGATGATTGATAGTCAGGACGCCATCCTTGATGCGGCGAGCGTCTTGCGAGCCCGTGGTCATGCCGTCGAAGCCGATGCGGATTTGGAGCTGTGGCATGTCGATGCCGACTGGATCACCGACGAACAGCTGCTGGTTCTCGCTGTACTTGCTGGTTTGAGAGATGGCCCAGGGCGCGCTCAATAGGCCTCGGACATGCTCGCAGATCGCATTCTCAAAGCCGTGGTAGCCCTGCGCGCGGCAGGTCATCGGATCGAGGCAGTGCCCGGCGCAACCAACATCTATCGG
>NZ_JAKSYM010000256.1 GCF_022829545.1 Methylobacterium sp. J-030
CAATCTCCGCCGCAAGCGGAAGCGCGCCGCGGCCCAAGCCAAATGCACCGCCAAGCGCAAGGAGAAGGGGGCTCCGGGCCGGGACGACCTCGGCCGGGCCGCCTACTACGTCCTCCTGGCGCTCTACAGCGATGAGGACACAAAGGCGGAGCTAAAGACGGGCATCCATCTGCAAATGATGGCCCTCATGAAGCATGCGGGCTTCGATCTGATCGAGGCCAATATCGCATTCCTGAAGGATAGCCGCGGGACCTTGCCCAGCCTGAACGGGTGGCTCGCCCGCCGCTGGTACGAGGCGGGCAACCACCTCGGCCCTGAGGGCAAGCTGTTCAAGCCCTTGACCGGGAAGCGCGAGCGCTCCGATCAGCTGATGACTAGGAGTAACGGGGGGAATGGCCAGGGCAATGGTCAGCCGCTGATCGAGAACGGCGTTACCTTCCGGCTTGCCGGTGACCAAGGCGATCCGTTTCGATGGACCTCCGTTCAAGCCTGAGAGGCACAGATGCCAAGGCAATAGCCAAGCGCGTCGAGGCGGCAACGGCATCTCCCGAACCGTGATCCAGCCCTTCCGTAGGACGCCCCGAGCACCGCCTTTGTCCTCATGGCGCAATATGGCCCGAGAGCCGTGATCCCGGTGGATCTGGCCTGCCGGGACTATTTCAACGACCTGACGCCCGAGGGGCTGATCCGGAAGATGTTCGCCGGCGAGATCGCCCTCCCTCTCATGCGTATTGAGGTCAGCGCGGAGTGTGCAGAGGGGGTCGGCTTGGTGGGGTATAGATAGAGCGGACGTAACCCGTCAGTTCGAATGTCAGGATACAACCTGCGAACGACGCAGAGCACAAGCGCAATCCTGGGTGTTATTCTGGATGAGAGATGAGCGTAACATTCTCGTGCAGGCCTTTGAGCCTAGCGACATCGGACGCTTTTCATGGATGCGGTCGAGGACCAACGGGACGTCGTGCGGCATAACCTCGTCGAGCACGCCGGTCCAGCGCGCGCACGGCTGTGTCTATCTCTTGCAGATGCCGCGCGCTTAGCTCACCTCGCGCCCGAAGTCGTTGTGGCTATCGAGAACGGCAGCGACAGCATGGCTACGCTCGCCGTACTCACTGAGTTTGCCTTGTTCCTCGGCCTCAACGAACTCGGCCTCCCACGTCCGCGAGTCGCCGGGATGGAATAGCCCCTCTACAGGAATGTGTCGGGACGAAACTTCAGGCCGAGCCAGCACGTACCGCTCGCCCATGAGCGAACAACACAACAAGCCCTCACCCCTGGATGCCGCGTTAGCCGCGCAGATCCATGCTGCCCGCGCCCGAGGTGCCTATTCGATCGAGACCCTGGCGGCAGTCGCACAGGTCACCCCCGAGGTGATCGCCAGACTTGAACAAGGCGCGCCGATCGCCGACGCCGGGGCACGAGACCGTGTCATGGACGTGCTCGGCTTGCGTCCTGATAGCCAAATCCCTCCTGCCAAGCCGATTGATTACAGCCGACGCACATCGGACTGAGATGGACTCGGGCTGCCCCCGTCTGCTCAGCCTCCTCCCGCCAAGCGTCCCGCTCGACCCGCATGGCCTCGACGAGCGCGTGCATGTTGCCGGCGTCGATCGCGGTCTCGACGAGCATGTCTTGAGCTGAAGCCAGTTGCTCGCGCAGCTCGGCGTTCTCGGCCGCCAGCGCGAGGAGGAGAGCGGCCATGACATCGCTCATTCCCGCTCCCGCGCACCCGAAGCAGCGCGTCTAGCTGGGCTCAAGCTTGGCCGCAATTGCGTCCAGTCAGCGCGACTGCGCCGACGAGGCCGCACCGGATATTGCGGCCGCTAGCTAGACCTTGTCGTCTGGCTCAGTCTGCTCCACGCTCGTACCCAGCCCTCCGCCTTGAGGCTTGGCAATCGGCTCGTGCTTGTTCCCGCTGGTCGGCTCCGATCCATCGTGAGCACCACGTTTATAGCTGTTGAACGATTGTTGCTGATTGGGGTGCTGACCGCCGGACGTGTCGGGAAAGCGGTAAAGCGGTCGCCAAGGGGTGGACGGCGCACCCAAACGGATCGCATTCGGCAGAGTGAATAGCCAAGCGGCGAGCAGCATCCACGGCACGACGAACACGATGAACGCGGTGAGACCCATGGCGATGCTCCGCGAATTCCTGCCAGTGATGATGGCAACGCTGGCAACTCACTACTGATCCCAGAAATGCGACTTCAATCGATCCCGCATTGCAACGCATTTCTCGCCAATATTAACGCAGCGCAGCATTATGCCAATCCGGCCCGAGCACCGCTTCTTCTACCCCATCGACTGGGCGCAGCTCTCGGCCGTAATACGGTTCGGCCGGGCGAGAGGCTGCTGCGAGGGCTGCGGGCGGCCGCATGGACGGATGGTCTACCACCTCGGCGACGGCCGCTGGTGGGACGCGGACACCGGCCGGTGGCGCGACGGCTGGGGCCGCCGGATCCGGATCGCTGTGGAAGCCGACATCCTTGGTCGTGTGCGCCGGACCCGGGTCGTTCTAGCCACGGCCCATCGTGACCACGACACAGCCAACAACGCAGACGCCAACCTCGCGGCCTTCTGTCAGCGGTGCCACATGATCCACGATCGATCGGAGCATCAGCGCAGGCGCTGGCGCACGTTGTTTCGGCGCAAGGCGATGGGCGACCTGTTCGGTGGGCCATACGCCTGAGCTTCAGATCTCGCCAGGATGGCAAAGCGCTGCTTGCCTAGCTACGCAGTTGTAGAGGGGGATCCATATACTGTTTACCTACTTTGAAGCGTGAGATGAACTCCGCCGCGGGCATTGGTCGACCGAATAGATACCCCTGTGCTTCCTGGCATCCCTTCGCGAGCAGGCGCTGGTGTTGCTCTTCTGTCTCCACGCCCTCGGCGATCACCTCCAGACCGAAGCTGCGGCTCAAATTGATCACCGCTCGTACAACTGCCGCATCCTGCCGGTTGGCGCATAGGCCGCTCACGAAGCTACGGTCGATCTTCAGCCGTGTCAGCGGGAAGCGTTTGAGTAGGCTGAGAGAGGCGTAACCTGTGCCGTAGTCATCGAACGCGATGCCAACACCCATAGCGCGTAGTGCTTGCAGCGCAGCGACCACCCCGGGATCGTGACGTAGAATGATCGTCTCGGTGATCTCCAATTCTAGAGCGTGAGCGGGGAGTCCAGTCTCGGCGAGCGTGGCAGCAACCTGCTCGACCAAACGGCCATCTCGGAATTGGGCTGCGCAGAGGTTCACTCCGATCCGGAAGGGCCGCAGCCCATCGTGCCGCCAGGCCTGTGCCTGAGCGCAGGCGGCGTGAAGCACCCAGTCGCCGATGCGAGCTGCATCCGGACCGTTGTCGAGCACCTCCAAAAACGCGGCTGGCATGAGCAGACCGAGTTCAGGATGTTGCCAGCGGATCAGGGCCTCGGCACCGACAAGCGCACCGTCAGTCAGGTCTACCTGCGGTTGGTAGTGCAGCACGAACTCACCGTGCTCGATGGCGCGACGCAGCCCGTCGCGGCAGGCACGCTCGCGTTGTGCGACCTCGCGTAGGACTGGCGTAAACAGGCAGACGCGCCCGCGACCGTCTGCCTTAGCACGGTAAAGGGCTGCGTCGGCGCAAGCAAGCAACTCGTCTTCTCGCACGCCATGAGCTGGGCTTAGGGCGGCGCCGACACTAGCGCCGAGACGCACGACGAGATCTTCGATCCAATATGGCTCGGACAGTGCATCGATCAACTCTTGTCCCTTGGCTATCGCCACCAATGGATCGCCGACGTCGGGCAGCACGACAGCGAACTCATCCCCGCCAAATCGAGCTACTATGCCCTTGGGTCCGATGCAGTCGCGCAGGCGACAAGCTGCCTGCCGAAGCACGGCATCGCCGACAGCATGCCCGTGCGCGTCGTTGACCTCCTTAAAGCCGTCTAGGTCGAGCATCAGTACCGCCGCTGGACACCCCTCCAGGATCACAGCCTCGATTCGGCCGCGCAGCACTGCCCGATTAGGTAGCTCAGTCAGAGCATCGAGATGCGCGAGCTGGAATAGGCGTTTCTCGACCACATGCCGCTGACTTACGTCGCGCACGATGAGCCCGAAGGCCGCGTGGCCATTCTCAGTCCAGGTAGATAAAGACAGCTCGACCGGAAACTCGCGGCCATCCTTATGGCAGCCAGTGAGTTCGACGGTACGACCGATCAACCCCGTCACGCCCCCGCACGAGATTTGGCACAGTGCACCCTCGTTGCCGCCACGCATGCGCTCGGGAACCAAGATCGCGATAGACTGCCCCAAAGCTTCAGCGGCCGTATGCCCGAACAAGTGCTTTGCGGCTGCGCTCCAGAAGCTCACCCGCCCAAGCGCGTCTGCGCAGATGATGGCGTCGGACGAGGTATCGGCGATGTGTTCGAAGCGGGACTGCGTTGCACGTCGGGCCGCCTCGACGCGGCGCAGTTCCAGCCGGTCGAGCACGAGTCGGGCAAGGTCGGTGAGGATACGTTTGTCTCGGCCTGTGAAAGCACGTCGCGACTTGGGCCCGGCGAGGCAGAGCGTGCCGATGGCATGACCATCTCCGGTACGTAGCGGCACGCCCGCGTAGAAGCGGATGAACGGGGCGCCGATGACCAGAGGATTATCGTGGAACCGTGGATCCTTGGTGGCGTCGAGCACGACAAGGATGCCGGCTTGCGCGATGGTCCGGGCGCAGAAGGCGATGTCGCGGTTGGTCTCACACAGGCTCAGGCCGGTTTTGGTGTGAAAGACCTGCCGATCCCGATCGACGAATGACACGAAGGCAGCCGGTGCCCCGAGCAGGCGGGCGGCGAGTTCGACGATATGGGTGAGCGACGGATCTGGATCGGCATCGAGGATCTCGTGCTCGGCCAGCGCCCGCAGCCGAGCTTCCTCGTCAGTCTGCACGGGTGAAGATGGCAAAGGAGGCTCCGACTCAAACGAGTGAGCGTTGCTGAATGAGCGGGGGGCAACGCTGCGAGTGGCAGGTGCTCCGACTTTCCGATCAAGTTAGACGTCGGGGCGCAGCGTGCTGCTTCTCCACGACCTTTCGGCCGGCTGATCTCGTTCAAGCTGGCCAGATTACGCGACCGCGCGCGCGGCTTCCCGGACTTGCCGTGTAGCAGCATCGACCTGCTCACTCGCCTGGGCGATCGCCTCCATGCCGCCGGAGATTGCTGCCACCCCGTGGGCTGCCGTATGCATGCTGCCCGACATCTCCCGGGTCACGGCAGACTGTTCCTCTACCGCCGCCGCGATCGCCGCCGAGACCTCGTCCAGCGCCCGGATCGTGCCCTGGATCGAGCCGATCGCGCCCACCGCTTCGCGCGTGGCCGCCTGGGTCGCCGTGATCTGACCGCGGATCTGGTCCGTCGCCTTGGCGGTCTGCTCGGCGAGGGCCTTCACCTCGGAAGCGACCACCGCGAAGCCCTTTCCAGCCGCCCCAGCCCGGGCCGCCTCGATGGTGGCGTTCAGCGCCAGCAGGTTGGTCTGCGAGGCGATCCCCTGGATCATTGTCACGACCTCGCCGATCTGCGCCGCCTGGTCGCTCAGGCCCTCGACTATACCGCCGGTGCGCCGAGCCTGCTCGACCGCCTCGCCGGCCATCCGCGCGGCGTGGCTAACCTGCTGGCTGATTTCGCAGACCGAAGCCGACAGTTCCTCCGCACCCGAGGCGACAGTCTGGATGTCGTTCGAGACTTGTCCCACCGTGCCGACCGCCTCCGCCGTCTGCCGGGTGACGGCCTCAACCGCAGTACCGATCGCGTCGAGGTCGTTGCCGATCGCCCTTTGTGCCTCCGCTCTCCGCTGGCGGACTTCTACCTGTGCGGTGATGTCGGCGGCAAACTTCACCACCTTGAGCACGGTGCCATCCGCGTCGGTGATCGGGTTGTAGCTCGCTTGGATCCAGACCTCGCGACCGCCGCGGGCGATGCGCCGGAACTCGCCCGCGGCGAACTCGCCGCGACCCAGCCGTTCCCAGAACCCCCGGTAGGCTGTCTCGGCCTGCTCGGCCGCATCCACGAATAGGCTATGATGCCGGCCGCGGATCTCATCAAGACGATAGCCGACCGCGTCGAGGAAGTTCTGGTTGGCGTCTAAGATCGTGCCGGTCGGATCGAACGCGATCACCGCCTGCGAGCGGTGCAGGGCAGTGATCTGGCCATCGCTATCCAACGAGCGCAGCTTCTGCGTCGTGATGTCGGCGGCGAACTTTACGACCTTCACGACGCGCCCGGCGCGGTCGAGCACGGGGTTGTAGCTCGCCTGAAGCCAGACGGCTCGACCGTCCTTGGCGATCCGCTTGAACTCGGTGGCCTGGAACATGCCCCGCCGCAGGGCTTCCCAAAATGCGCGGTACTCGACACTGTCGCGGGTGGCTGCCTCGACGAACATGCCGTGATGCTGTCCCAGCACTTCGGGCAGGGTATAGCCCATCGCCGTCAGGAAGTTGGCGTTGGCGGTGAGGATGGTACCATCGGGCTTGAACTCGACGATGGCTTGCGATTGGCTCAGGGCGTCAAATTTGGCGACGAGATCAGCATGCGTCCGCGTTCCACCAAACATGGTCATCGACTCCCGGTGATCATTGGGGGCTGTTCGGCAGCGAACACAGAGGCCAGGCGCAATTGCTATTCGGCGGTTCAGGAACCAGATTATTCCAAAACCGTGACATAGTACTGCGATATGGTCGCTACTTAATCGTTAATCACTGAATTTTTGACGTAAAAAACAATAATCCGTCATTTGATGGCTTTCTTTGGAAGTATCAGCGCGGTCGAAATTTTCAAAATACAACTCAGACGTGTTCAAACACGGCGAGTGCTCGTAGTGCTACAGTTAACGAGTCGTTGCTTACGCTGGTAGGTTCGTATCGTCCGGTCGCGCTCGTGGCAGGGCGCCCGATCCGGCGGACGACCTCGCGCTCGAACGCGACGAAGTTTTCGATTCGCCCATCGGCGGCGCGCAGAGGCCGGCAATCGATCTCGACCCGGTACTTCGTACCATCGGCGCGATAGTTGGTCAGGAAGCCATGAAAGCGCTCACCGGCTGTCAATGCGCGGCGGAATGTGTCGAGCGTTTCCTGACGCGTCTCCTTGCCATGCATGAAGCGTGGGCACTGGCCAACGATGTCGTTCAAGTCGCGCCCGACCAACCGCCCGAAAGCAGGGTTGGCGTAGAAGATCGTCGGTCCGGGCGCCTCGATCAGCGTATCAGTAACGACGATACCGACGGTGGCGTCGTGAGCCAGAGCGCAGATGACTTCGAGGACTGTCATCGTGTGGCAGTGCTATGTGCGCATCGGCCGTGGGGTAATACCCTTACACGCATAGCGGTCGGGCAGATTGCACACTGCTGGCCTGGGCACAACAAGGCACCATCGTTCGTCATACCATCCGCCCGCAGACCCTCACCGCATGGCTCTACCACCTTTACCACCCGCGCGGATTCTCATTCGGCCTGATCGGTCGAAGTCGTCCGCCGCCTGTCGGCAGCCCTTCTTCCTTTCAGCTGTCCTCGATTCTCCCAGATCTAGAACTTGAGTATGCGTGGTGGTCGCGGATTTGACCCCTCCCCCTGATGGCAGGGTGCGCCGCGCCAGCCGCAGCCAGGCCGTCCATTCCCGGCTGGTGATCCGGATCACATTGGTGTCATTCCGCCAGCCCGTGACCTGCCGCTCCTCGACGGTGAGCAGGCCAAGCCGCGCGGCCTCGCGGATCGCATTCTTGACGGTCGTGCGAGACACACCGGTCACGGCCGCCAGATTGTCGATCGCCAGCCGGCAATCACCGCGACGGGCTACCTCGGCGGCCACGAGGGCGAGCACGCCTTGCTCGGCCAGGGTGAAGCGCGCCGCGATGGCCGGCGGGAGCCTGCCTGAGGCTGCCCAGCGGCGGCGGCGCTCCATAGAGGCATCCGTGCGCGGGCGCGAGCCAACGCTGGGCCTCCTGGGGCTTCCGGATGCGTTCTCGGCCTTTGCCCTCGCTTGAGGGATCAAGGTTACCGGCTCGTTCGTGCTTCGTCCTGGGATAGGTCCGCGCACGGACGTTTTCCGGGTCTCGATCAGGCTGGACAGCGTCTCGGCCTCGGCCTCAGTTACCTTCCCCTCCCCGAACGCACGCCACAGCGCGGCCGTGACGGCCGGCAGCGCCGCGGATGGAGCCGCTTCCGCCTGTCGGCGGATCTCATCGGCATAACTCATCTATCCCGGTCCCTCACGGGCCGCGGCTAGGGTCCAGGCAAAGCCTTCCCGTTGACGGAAACAGGTTCCGTCTTGACTCCCGGGTGGGAGCTATGGCTTGTGAGGGGAAGCGACTCGCGCCTCACAGCGCCTAGGGTTTTCAGCGGCCTCCCGTTTGGCGACGGGGGGCCGTTGGCTTTTCAGGGTCTATCTCGCGGCGTTGCTCTCCTGAAACTGGCCGCGACTCGCCTGAGCGAGCCTAGCCGTGACCGCCCATGTCGGCCGGCAGCGGCGTCCAAGTCAACGTTGAGGGGTGATCAGCGCGCTTATGACCACCAATCGCCGCCGACTTGCGAAGGGCCGGTGACATCAGCAGCCTACAGGTTGCCAGGGTGATCGACGCCGACGCGCAGGACCCCATGGTCGTAACGGCCGCAGCCATTTACCGGCTACTGGATGCCGATATCCGTCCTATGACGAAGTATTGTGCCCCAGACCAATCATAGGATGGCAAATTGCCCTTTGCCGCCGTAGCCCAATGCAAGATGCACTGATCCGCAAGCTTGAGAGCTTTGAGGAACTCACAGACGCCGATCGTGAAGCGTTGCGGGCGTTCGTTCCGCGGTTGCGGCAGGTGCCGGCACGGACGGACCTCATCAAGGAGGGCGACGTTCCCGGCAATGTTCATCTCATTCTCGACGGCTATGCCTGCCGCTACAAGATGCTGCCGGACGGCCAGCGCCAGATCATAGCCTTCTTCGTCCCGGGCGACTTCTGTGATCTGAACGTGTTCATCCTTGATCAGATGGACCACGCCATCGGTACGATCTCCCCCTGCACGGCGGTTGAGATCCCCCGGCAAGCCATCGAGGAGATGACGTCCCATCACCCGCGGGTAACGCGGGCCCTGATGTGGTGTGCGCTTGTAGACGGGGCTGTACTTCGTGAATGGTTGGTCAACATCGGAAGTCGTCAATCCGGTCAGCGGATCGCGCATCTGTTCTGCGAGTTGCTGCTCCGTCTTGATGCAGTGGGGCGGGTGAAGGATAACAGCTACGCGTTTCCATTCACCCAGACCGACATCGCCGACACGATGGGCCTCTCGGACGTGCAGGTCAGCCGCACGCTGCGGGAGCTGCGCGAACTCAACCTCATCACGCTGAAGCATCGGGTCCTGACGATCCTGGACGCGGAGCAGCTTAAGGCCTACTGTGGGTTCAATCCCAACTACCTCCACCTCAGGAACACGCGTTGGAGTGGCCGCCGGCAGGTGCCGTGGCTGAGCAGCGTCCAGAGCAGGTAAGTTGGTGGGCCAGGACAACGTCGAGATCCTGGTTGTCCTCCAACCCATCTCCGTCGACACAGCGAGCCCGGATGAGGT
>NZ_JAKSYM010000001.1 GCF_022829545.1 Methylobacterium sp. J-030
TCTCAGTACGAACCGAACTTGTAGTTCAGGCCGGCGCGGACGACGGCGAACTCGTCGGCGCGGCGTCCGATCGGGCTGGAATAGGCGGGGACGAGGTTTGCGGCGTTGACGACCAGGACACCCTGGTTGCGGGTGTTGCGGTCGAGGTTGACGTACAGGCCTTCGACCTTGAGCGTGACGGCCGAGGAGCGGAAGAAGTTCAGGAACGAGTCGGTGGGGAGCGCATACTCGATGCCGCCGCCGACGGCGTAGCCGGTGCGGAAGCTGTCGTTGCCGGCAAAGCCGCCGAACGAGCGGTCGGCGCTGCCCGAGCCGTAGGCGAAGCCGCCGGTGCCGTACACGAGGGTGCGGTCGAAGGCGTAGCCGAGGCGGCCGCGCACGGTGCCGAAGTAGTCGAGGCTCGACAGGCCGCGCGGGTCGGTGACGTAGTAGCCGGGGGCGAGCGCGACGCCGGTGAGGAAGGCGCTGTGCCGGTTGCGCGCGAAGTCGAGGTACTGGGGGTCGGCCTAGATGCCGACGACCACGCCGGACCCCGGGGTGCACTGGTAGTTGTAGCCGACCTGGGCGCTGCGGGAGAAGACGTCCTGGCTGTTGTTGCGGAAGGTGGAGACGGTGCCGGGGGTGGCGTAGGGGAAGGGCACGCCGAAGCTGTTGCCGGTGGATCGGCTGG
>NZ_JAKSYM010000014.1 GCF_022829545.1 Methylobacterium sp. J-030
GCGCTCACCAACCTCAAGAGCATCTTCGGCGGCAACCCGACCGAGGGCGAGCGCAAGATCCTCCTCGACGTGGCCGGCTCCTCGAACCTGCCGCACGCCCTGCGGGTGAAGGTCTACCAGCGGGCCATCGACGCGGCGACCCTGCGTCAGCAGCAGAACGAGGCCCGCGCAGCTCAGATCCGGGAGGGCACCTACTACCGCCCCGGGTCGGGCCCTGCGGCTGCGCAGGGTGCGTCAGGCGGTAGTCAGTCCGGCGCCCCCGCGCTGCCGCCCCCGTCGCCTTCGAACCGGCCCGGTGCCGTATCACCGGCCGATCGGTTCGGGCAGCTCGTCGGTTCGGGCATGACGAAGGCCCAGGCATACCAGCAGCTCCATTCGGAGGGGTACTGACATGGCGGCAGGCGTCGCGTTCGATCCCGCCGAGTTCGCCGCGTTCAAATCGGGGCTGGCAGCTCCGGTGCAGGATGCCGCCTCGACCGCGGACGCCTTTGATCCGGCCGAGTTCCAGGCCTTCAAGGCGTCGCAGCAGAAGCCGACCAGCTTCAACGATCGCTTCGGCAGCGGCCCGATGGCCTCGGCCCTCGACGCCTCGACTCCGGAGGGCTCGGCCCTGCGCCGGGCGGCGGATGAGGAACTGATCGGCAAGCCGTCGGCCACCAACACGGCGACCACGGCGCTGCTCGGGGCCGGACAGGGCGCCTCATTGAACCTCGCGGGCAATGCCGCGGCGGGGGTGGCGACTGGCCTTGGGTGGCTGGAAGGAAAGGGCTTCCCGGGTGTCTCCGGCTACGGCGACGGGAAGCGCACCTTCGCCGAGAACTACGCTCGGTTTCAGAACCTCCAAGGCGCCTATGACCGGCAAAACCCGAAAACCGCCGTGGCGAGCGAGCTTGCCGGGGGCATCGCGGCCACGCCGCTCATGCCGGGGTTACCCATCGCGGAGGGCGCGAACCTCACGGCGCGCGCCGCTCGCTATGGTCTCACGGGTGCGGGCTACGGCGGTGCCGCCGCGGCGATCGGCAGCCACGACTCGCTCAAGACGATCGAGGGGGCCGGAACCGGGTTCGCCGGCGGTGCGGCCCTCGGGCCCATCGTCGAGAAGGTGGCGCCGCCCGTCATTGCCGCTGCGGGTAAGGCGCTGGAGCCGATCCTGGCTCGGTTCGGGCGTGGGGCGGTGGCGACCGAGACCGGGTTCACGCCGCGGGCGCGAGCAGTGCTCATCAACGCCGGGCTCGATGCTGACAACTTGCCGCCCGAGCTGGCGCAGCACATCGAGGCCTCGTTCGCAGCGAAGGGCGAGACCTCCGCGGCGCTACGCGAGGCGCAGGCGGCCGAGTTCGGCTTGCCGCTGTCGCGCGGGCAGGCGACAGCGGATCCGAGGGCCCTCGCGCAGGAAGGGCGCGCCCTGGCGGGCCAGTCCGGTCCGCGGGCGCAGCAGATCGGTGAGGACTTCGCTGCGCGGCAGGCCGATGCCTTGGCAGCGACCCGAGACCGGTTCATGGGCATGGCCGCGGGTGACGCCCCGCGTGTCGATAGTCCGCAACAGGCATTCGAGGGGGCGGCGGACCGCGCCCGTCAGACCGCGCAGGCGCAGGCCGAACGCGAGAGCGTGGCGCAGCGCGGGGTCGACGATGCCCTGCGGGCTGTGCGGGGCCGCGGCGGGCCCGACGCCATCGACGGCGCCACGGCTGCCATTCAGGGCGTGCGCGATGCCGCCGAGCAGGCGAAGGCGGGATACCGGCGGGCTTACGCGGATGTGGGGCAGTATCCCGGTCAGTTCGTGCCCGGCGCGATGGATCGCGTAGGCTCGCGTGTGCGGGTCCGGCTCGGGTCCGACGTACCGATCGATGATGTCCTGACCCCCGCCGCGACGCGCGCGCTGCGCGACCTCGACGACGTGCCCGGCTTGTTCAACCTCCAGCCGGGCGAGGGCCCCGACCTTCGGCAGGTGGAGCAGCTTCGAAAGCGCTTGGTGGCGTATCGCGGCACGACCACGACGAACGCGACCGACCGACGGGCGATGGATCAGGTAATCCATCAGTTCGACGGGCACGTCGAGGATGCTATGGGGGCGGGGCTGTTCGGCCAGAGGCAGGCCGCAGGATCGCCAGCTCTGGCCGGAGACGGCTTCCCGGGGTTCTCGGCCGCCACTGCCGCCTCTGGGGCGGTATCGGCCGCTGGCGGGCCTGCTGCGGGCAAATCCGAACCGTTGACCCACTATCTCGCCCGGAATGGCGGGATCGCGCTCGACGGCGACGCCCGTGCCGCGGATCTCGGCCGAGTGATGACGCCCTACGGACCACTCGGCCGAAAGGCCGGCCGGCCGATTGAGGATTTCCGCGACCAGCTTGCAAGTGAGGGGTTCCTTCGGCCGGACAGTGCCGATGGCATGATCTCGCGGCGCATCGGTGACGAGGTTCACGACCTGATCGGGCAAGAGCGGGCGGGGCAGCCTGTCTATCGGCTCTCGGACCTGTCTCGCGGCGGGGCTCCCGCCGATGCCGGCGGCCGGCTGGCGGACCAGAATGCCGCCTATGCCGAGCGGATGGCGCCTTTCCATCGTCAGGTGGCCGACGATCTCGCGGCCGTGGGTGTGGACGCACGCCAGGCACATCCCGCGCACCTCGAAGATGCCGCGGGCCGCCTATTCAGGGGCGAACACGATAACGGTGCCGATGCATTCGAGGCGGCGATCATGGGGCGCCCGACCGGCGAGGCATCCCGTGCGCCGTCGTCTGAAATCCCGTTCGATAGCCCGACGGCCGCGGCGGCGTCTGATGCCCTGCCCGGCGGCGATACCGCGCCCTTGGCGGCGATGCAGCGCGCGCGCGGACTGTTCCGAGACTACCGCCAGGCGTTCGCTCCGCGCTTCCAGGGAGATGCCGCAGGCAACAACCTCCGCCGCATCCTGGAGCGCGACGCTTCGCCGAACGAAGTCGCGAGCATGCTGTTCGGCAGCCCCGGCAGCGGGCGCGTGACCGGCGGGCAGGTTCAGACGCTCGGGCGGATCCGCAGCGCAGTCGGGCCCGATAGCGACGCGTGGCAGGCCGTGCAGGGTGCCCTCATCAATCGCCACCTCGGCGGCGAGGGGCGGGACCTGGGGGCGCGCCTCGACTACCTGCTGAGCCAGGACGGGCGTCCGCTGGTCGATTTCCTGTCCGGTCAGCAGGTGGCAGGGCTCCGGGCCCTGAAAGGCGCCACGCGGCAGCTCGAAGCGGCTCGGCAGCCGATGCCGGACTGGATCACGGGGCTTGAGCGGACCGGGTTTGATCCGAATGCGGTCGGCCGGTCGATCTTCGGCGGGTCCGGCGCGATCGGCGCCAAGCCCGGTGCTGTGCTTGAGGCAACGGCGGCCCGAGGGCTTCTCGGGCCCAACAGCGCTGAGTGGGCCGGGATCCGGCAGGCCGCCGTGCATCGTCTGCTCGACCCCGCGACGCCTCCAGCCAAGATGGCCGCCGGGCTGCGAGACTTCACGGACGGTAGCGGTAAGGGTGTGGCCTCGACGTTGTTCAACGATCGGGAGCTTGCGCATTTCCGACGGCTCTCGGGTGTCCTGCAGAACACCGTGCGCCCTGATGGCTCGTTCAAGACGGATGCGGCAGGCGAGGCGGGCCGGAAGGCGGCGGCGAAGCTAGTCGATCTGATCGCCGGCGCGGTGGCATTCAAGGTCGGGGGGCTCGGTGCCGCGGCGGGCACGTACTCCGCGAAGGTCGGGACGCGGGCGATCATCGGCGGCCTGGGTGCAGCCTCGGCTCGGCGGTCTTTCGAGGGTGGCGCGCCGCGGCTGCTGGCACCGCCCCCGGGCTACGCGGTCTCGGCCGGTAGCTCGACGGGCCGCGTGCTGGCGCCGCTGGGCACGGGGTACTAACCCCTTGTCCGGCCCGCTGCGATCCTGCGCCGGATCAGCGGCCAGTAGATCATGCACTGAATGACGAGGCACACGAGCAGGCCGAACCCGTCGCCGTGCTTCATGAACCTGACGGCTCCCCAGAACGACGTGCCGCCGGCGGCGAGCAGCAGCGCGCCCTCCAGGATGACGATCCAGGTTCGGCGCAGCGGCAGGTCGTGGCGGACAGCGCGCCAGTCGACCACGAACTCGGAGCCGTCGCGGATCGTGCCGTAGAGGCCGGTCACGACCATGCCGACGGCGCGGGTAAAGCCGTAGGAGAGTCCCCCTGCTGTTGCGAGGGCCGCAACTAGCCAAACGAGATCGACGCCTGTGGTGAGGGGCTTGGTCCCGTAGATCAGCAAGATAGCAAGAACTGCTGCGGCGGCCCCTAAGCCTACGACGAAGGCCGCCACCTGAAACGCCCGGTCCAGCCGTTCGGGGTACGGCCGCTCCTCCAAGCGAAACCAGCCGCCCTGGGGCGTCGGCTCCTCCTGCGGATCGTAGGTCTGGCCGTGCTGCGCGGGCATGGGCTCAACATGGCGGTGGCCGGGGCGACTGTCGAGGCGTCAGGCAGACCGGATCGTCTGTGCCTGCAACCGGGCGGTCTCCTCACGCCATGCATCGCGCTCGGTCCGGATGGCCTCGACGAGGGCGTGCATGTTCCCTGCGTCGATGGCGGTCTCGACGAGCATGTCCTGAGCGGCTGCCAGTTGCTCGCGCAGCTCGGCATTCTCGGCCGCGAGGTCGAGGAGCAGAGCAGCCACGACATCGCTCATCCCTGCTCCCACGCCACCCCGAGGCAACGCCTCTAGCCGGGCTCAAGCTCGGCCGCAATCAAGTCCGATCAGCGCGACTGTGCCGGCGAGGTCGCACCGAGGCCGATCGCGAACCCGCCTCCGGTGCTGCTCTTCCGGCGCGCGGCCGGAGCCGATCGCTGAGGGCGTGGTGGCGCAGAACGGTTGAAGGGCCCTACGCGGCGATCCCTAGGCCCTACCGGGCCCACCGCCCAAGGCGCCGCTTCCAGCGCTCGCCGAGCGGCAGGGTGGCCGACGCCTTCGTGGTACGCATCATAGAAGTGGGCGGCGTCCGCGAGGCTAGCGCAGGCACCGGTTCGGCAGGCGAAACCTTAGGGGCGGCCCTGGCGATCGGCTCCTCTTCCAACTCGGCAGCAGCTGGCTTGACCTTGGGCGGTCGTCCGCGCCGCGGCTGCGGCGAGCGCTCCCCCGAGACCCGCACGCGCTCCGGCTGAAGCTGTATGGGCTCCGGCTCGACCGGTTCGGACTCCGGCATGATCAGGCTGGGCAGGATCCGGCGGGGCTCGGCGGCGTGTGCCTGCGCCTCGGCCGGCGGTGGCCAGGACACGGCTGGTCTCGGGGTCGTCGGCGCCGTGGCACGGTGCGGGATGGAGGTACGCTGGTGGCGGCCGCCGGACTTTGTCTCGACGGTGAACGACCGCGGCGAGCGGTTACGCATGGGGAAGCTTTCGGATCAATCGTGGTCAGCCATCGTTGCGGGTGCGAGTCACCGGCTGACCTGGCATCAGCGCGCCGGCTCCATGTCGATCACAGGGCCGTCGAGGTCGAAGAACTCGTCCTCGAACCCGAACGTCTCATCGTCCTCTTCAGGCTGTCGGCCTAGCGGCACCAGCATCGACAGCATGCCGAGGCACAGCGCGCCCGCGATCAGGGCGGCGAGGATGGCTACTGACATGCTGGCTATCGGAACGCGACGGACTGGTGGGACGATGTACCGGTAGGCTTAAGATCGGGTTCCGGCGGCCGGGACTCGCTTTACCGTAAAGCTCGATTACGCTGTGCCTCTGGACTGGAGGACGCACCTTAAATCCGGGCGCTCATCACCGCCGTGCTCGCCACCGGACTGTTCGGACCGATGGGCGATGCCGTGGCGCGCGGCTCGTGCAAGCTGTTCGCGCCCGAGGAACTCAGACACGGTACATACACCAACCGGGATGGCTGCGAGGTCCCGCACCCCGAGCAGCCGGAAGGCACGACCTGCACCAAGCCGTCGGACGCTACGGCCCGGCGCCGCGATGGTGACTGGAGCTTCAGCCAGCACCGACCGGGCACGTGCTCGCACCATCGCGGGGTGGCGTGTAGGGTCTCTGCGGATCGGGACTGCTGCTAGATCTGACGTCGCAGGGTCCGCTCGGGGTGGTATTTGGATGATCTGCTTCTGAGGGATACGGCATCGAAACGGACGTTGCGCTACTACGTGTAAATGTGCATTATCAAATCTATCGTAAGTCGATGATCGCACCGCTGTCTATTATTAAGATAGCTGTACCAACTGTTAAAACTTGAAGCCCACCGATGCACATTGTACTTATACCAGGATTTATGGCGGATGCTTCACTTTGGGATGGTATTGTTCAGGATGTAGGGATCCTTGGCCCATTAGTTTATGGCGATCTCAGCCGTGCAACATCGATCAGAGAAATGGCGCAGCATGTTCTCGATGATGCTCCCGAACATTTTTCTTTGATTGGCTTCTCAATGGGTGGGTATGTTGCTCGCGAGATCGTCCGCATTGCGCCAGAACGCGTGACAGCTCTTGTGCTTGTCGCAACGTCGGCCCGTGCCGATACTGTCGAGCAGGCCCGTCGGAAAGCTTCGGCAGTGCGGTTGATGGATCCAACCCGCTTCACAGGTTTCAGTCGCTCTGGCGTCCTCAGCTCTCTGCACCCCGATCGTGCGGGAGATGAAGCCATGATTGAACGGGTTCGAGCAATGAGCGAACGGGTAGGTGCGGAGGTATTCAGACGACATGCTTCGCAGGATCGACCCAGCGACTTGCACCTGCTCAATTCAATTCAGTGTCCCACCCTTGTGATTGCAGCAGATCAAGACGCCTTACGCAGCATAGGCGAAGCACAGGAGTTGCGGGACGGGATTAATGGAGCAAAGCTAATAATTATTGAAAATTCCGGCCACATGATTCCAATTGAGCGACCTAAAGCGCTCGCAGACGCGGTTGTCCCGTGGCTTCGTGATCAAGATTTGCTGCTAGAGGGCGGCTAGCGAATGGCTCCTTCGGGGAAATTTTGATCCGTGAGCATATGACTGACATGGGTCGAAAGCCGCCCCTCACGATGGGTACCGCACGCCAGATTTTGATCACTCGATCACGCCTCTGCTGTGCCTATCGCGCCATGGTGATCACCGCCTCCCCATGGCACCCATCCACCATGACGACGCCCGACGCGCCCAAGTGCGAGATCCAGATCGATGGCGCCTAGTGCCCGGTCAGCCTCGCCTAGGCGCACGCCCGTTACCCGTCCGCGATCAAGCGCTGCCCGGTCTGTCACGGCCGCGTGTCGATCCACGTCAACAGCACCGCGCAAGGCGGCCTCTGGCTCCAGCACCGCCGGGCGCACGATGGCTGTTCGCTGATGCCGGCGCGGTTCACCGGTGAGGTCACACCACACCCGCTGGCACTCGCATAGGCTCGAAGCTGAGCACGCGAAAGCGTTTACCAGTATCCTCAGAGCGGCGGATCGATTGGCGTGCTGAACCGCTGTGCTGAGGAAGCTCGTCCGATCTGTTTGCCTCCTCAGCTCGGAAGGGTCAGGACAAGCCACCATTTGGTAAAATGCGGCTGTCTGCGTCAACGCTGCCGCAAGGTCGCCTCTCGATGGTCAAGGAATGTAACAGCCTGACCCATGACTGAGCGAAGAGCAAACCCTCGCCACGCCATTATACTGCCAGCCCTGTGCTGGAGCGGCGATGGATCCGAATTTCATGCCATCACGGTCGATATCTCGACAGAGGGCATCCGTATGCGCTCGGCGACTATTCCGCATCTGGGGTCGCAACTCGGTTGCTCGATCCGCGGAGTCGGCGTGATGGAAATACGAGTTGTGAGGGCGGATGCCGCCGATTTCGCCGTGCGCGTCGTTGGCCGAGGCGCTACGCCCAGCGAGGTGGTGCGCAACCTCGTGGAGATGGCTAGGCTGCAAGCCCCGCCGTCCGAGGAAGTGCGTGTCTGTCGTCGGGTCGTGCCGAAACGCAGGGTCGTGCAGGTTGTGATGGCGAACGGCACGAGCGTTCCGGCACGGATCCTAAACTTGTCGGCTTCGGGGGTTGCCCTGCAGATGGACGCTCCGCTCGATCTCGGACAGGCGATCGTAGTTGGACGGCACCGGGCCAGGATCGCGCGTCGGATTGATGGCGGCGTCGGTGCAGCCTTTCTCACACCCCTGGATGAGGCTACGGTCAGCGAAAACACGGTGCTTTGAGGTGCAGGGCGCAGTGCTGTTAGCTGGCCACTACGGATGCAGCACAAGCCTCAGTATGCCGAAGGAACATGTCGATATGAGCTAGACCTTTGCCAGCCTCGGCGCGCAGGGTCACGTTGACGGCGTCGATCCCGGCGTCACCGCTCGACGGGCGCGCCTGCAGATCGGCGATCACCGCGATAAGCTGCACGCGCTTGGCCAGGAGATCCGCCTTGATCGCGGTGAGCCGTGCGCCCAACAACGTCGCCGCACGGCCTTCCTGCAGTAGCTCTACCGCCGTCACGTCGAAGACGGCGAGCGCGGATGCGGCACCGCGGTCAGATCGAAGCGGGATGAGCGTACCCGTCACCGTTGCGCCTCACCCAGGTTGGGTGCCCT
>NZ_JAKSYM010000023.1 GCF_022829545.1 Methylobacterium sp. J-030
CAGGTCTCGCGGCCCGTCGGCTCGCTCATGGTCTCGTAGACCCGCAGCTTGTGGATGCGCGCACCGCATTCCAGGTGGAAATTGTGCAGCAGGTCGATGATCAGGTTCCCGGTCGTCGTCACCATGTCCATGTTCCAGGACACGCCGTTCGCGTTCATTGGCATGGCGCCGCCCCCGTTCGCCAGGAAGCTACCGGCGAGCCGGACGTCCTGCATGTCCTCGAAGGGCGCCTTCGAGATATCGACGTTCTTCTTCGGATTGCCGGGTCCGTTGTTGAGCAGCGCGATGCCGGTCGAGACCAACTCGACGTGGCCAATCTCCTCGGCGAAGATGCTCGACACCAGGCTGTAGAACGGCCGGAGTTTCTCCTTGTTGCGGAAATTGAAGCTCTGGAACATGTAGTTTCCGAGGGTCGACATCTCGCCGTACTTGCCACCGAGCAACTCCTGCAGGGCGGCGGCCGCGTTCGGCTCCGGCTTTTTCGGCTCGGGCAGCTCCGTTAGGAGGCGGTCGATCTTCATGAACATGCAGGTAGCTCCGTTCGCGCAAGGTGCGCCTCAGGGCATCTGTTTGCGGGACCGATCGTTCCTTCCGGCTTCACGAAGGCGACCACAAAGGGGCAGGACAGGATCAAGGTTATCGCCAGTGGGCACGATCGGCTGACGCGATTGCGGCCGAACTTGAGCCCGGCTAGACGCGCTTCCTCGGGGCGGCGTGGGAGCAGGAATGAGCGATGTCGTGGCCGCTCTCCTACTGGCGCTGGCGGCCGAGAACGCCGAGCTGCGCGAGCAACTGGCCTCGGCCCAGGACATGCTCGTGGAGACCGCGATCGACGCCGGGAACATGCACGCGCTCGTTGAGGCCATGAGAACCGAGCGGGACGCTTGGCGGGAGGAAGCCGAACGGTTGAGTGGCTCACAATCCCGCCGCGATCGGCGCGCTTGCTGACAACGAAGGTGCAGGCGTCTCGCCGTGTTCCGGCCGCCAGGAGTAACCCAGCGATGTTCAAGTGCGGCGCCGCTCTCGTGATTGCCCTGGCCGTGGTCGCTGTTGGGGGCTTGGTCAGGCTGCCCTTGCTGCCTCTCCGCGCGATCCGTGGCCTGATTCGGCACAACGCCACGCGAGCGCAGATCACCGCCCAATAACCCGGTTGCGCGATCCAGCCTCAGAACCGCACAGCTGAACCGCCCATGCAGGTGCGGCATGTGCGCCTCCGTGAGCACATCAGGAACACCCATGTCGAAGCTGCTTGCGATCGCTGCGGCCATGGCCGTGTGCGCAGGGGCCGCGTTTGCCCAGGCCGATCAACCGGCCCGAGACTGCGACATGGATCCAGAGACGACGGGCTCCCTGGCCTCCGATCCGCGCAGCCTATACTTGCCAGGTCAGCATCGGTTTCGGGCCGACCTGGACCCGCCTGAGGCGAGCTGGCAGGATGAAGCCCGGGAAAGCTCCGAACAGCGCAGGCGCGATCTGCTTGACTGCGGGGTGGATTGACGCGCTCGACTCACGCTCTCCCCAGCGCCTCATAGCGCGACCGAGTAGCGGAACTCCGGCGCGCTCTATCGGTTGGCTTGATAACTGTATCCAGCAACACCGCCCCGTATTGCTCGATACAGATACGCCCGGCCCAGGATCATCTCCCCTGGGTCGGGCTTTTATGTCTATACAGTAACGTGTTGTTACAAATCTGCGGCACCCTGTACGTGCTGAAGCTGGATCCGTGGTGCCCATGGCCGAGTTCTAGGATCAGACTTCTTGGATAGGAGATGATCCGATGAAACGCTTGGCTCTGGCCTCGACGGCTGTGCTGGCCGCGCTCGCCTTTGTGCCGACCGGCGCTGATGCGCGGGGCTTCGGTGGCGGTGGCTTCCACGGTGGCGGCTTCGGCGGTGGGTTCCGCGGCGCAGGTTTCCGCGGGGGCTACGGTGGGTTCCGTGGTGGCTACGGCGGCTTCCGTGGGGGGTATGGCCGCTACGGCTACGGCTACGGCCGTGGGTACGGCTACGGTGGCCTCGGGCTGGGCCTCGGCTTGGCCACCGGCGCTGCCCTCGGCTACGGCCTGGCCGGCGGCTACGGTTACCCCTACGGCTACGGCTACGCCCCGGTGGGCTACTACGGTGGCCCCTACGGCTACTACCGCCGCCCCTACGGCTACGGATACTACGGTTACTGAGCTTGGCACACGGGCCTCGTACACGCGCCCGTAACCGCCCCCTGCCATGATGCCGTCGAGCCAAGTTGCGTAACGGCTCGGCTCACACGCTGGTGAGATCGGACGCTCCCCTGCCCCGTGAGCAGATCGGGGCGGGGCCGAGCGGCTGTCAGGCAAGCGCCTGGGGGTGCGGTACTGGCGATCCGTTGTAGGTGTCTGATTTCAGGGGGCAACCGGTGTGTGACCGGCGATGCTGCAGCTTTAGAGTACCCTCGCCGAAGTAGGTTCCAGCGATGATGATTTGCCCCTGGCAAGCGGGGCAACGCTTCTGCGCCATCGTGTGCCGACTGCGCGCCTCCGCAAGGGTGGCAGCGTGCCACACGCCATCCACTTTCACTTCGCAAGACTGCTGGCTGACCACTGGCATGCTTTTTCCGCGCAGTATCGCTCTTTATTTATGTGGTCGGGTGGACAGGCCTGCCCCAGTATAGTTGCCGCGGTGTTGTTTCACCTGCCTACCATCACTTGGTCGTGCGGAAGTAGGTCGAACCGTTCAGCGTTCTGCGCATGGCCGAAGTGCCGCATCACAGGGGTAGTCTTACTGAACAGTTCCGCCTCCCATCGCTGAGACTTGGGCCGACCTCTATTTATCAGGGCAACGCCGATCAGAGCGTATGACCCGGCAAGGGCCACAAACGCGCACCACCAGAACACGACATCGAGCATGGCTGGGCATCAGACTCCGGTTGCATGCCGACCCTTGACGAACATGGTGTATGCTTCGTTAAGGCCGTGCTTGGCTGAGCCGCGCGGTTTCATCGGGTAGACGGTGCCACCGCGCTCGACCGTGCGGTGCGCATCTTGGGAATTCCCAAGATGCTCAGCCTAAGGCTTGTACGCTAGATCCGGATCTCTTCCGCGTGCAGCCCACCAGTCCGCAGGTGGTCTGGGATGTCCGCGTGGTCGTAGTAGCCGGCTTCGTGCGCCATGGCGTCCAGGGCGGCAATCGGGTCAGTGGCCGCGCCAGTCCAAAGGATCGTGCCTGTGGTACCTTGCCGGACCTGAAACACCTTCATCGCACCCTCCCATGACTTATGCCGGGATAAGCGCAGCGATGTGGGGCTGTTCCTGCCCAAAGCCCAGCTGTCGAGTGTGCCGCAGGTGTGGCCCGCACGGCCGCTTTGGTGGGCTCCTTACCCTGGGCCAGCCGGGGATCGAGCGCTCAGCGGATCACGCCGGGGTCTGCCGCCTCCGCGTTGCGCAGCTGCCGGGCCTCGTGGCTCGCCTCGCGGCTTAGGCCGAGGCTGTCCCTTCCGGGCAAGACCTCGGCCCGCTTTTACGCGACGTCGCACCGATCGGCCAGCCGGCGCTTGATCTATGTTAGTTACTTACTGGCACCTGTATCGACCCTGACCTCTGCATGGCGGGTTAGCGCCGTCTTCAGGCGCGCTGGGTCGATCCGAGTCACGAGCACGGATTGGTTGTCGGAGTAGCCGAAGCTCGCAAAGTAGAAGCGCCCTTGTGCGTCCCAGGCGTTGTACCCGGTATGGACGTGGCTGTGCGCAAGAGCCGGATCAAGCTCTGCTAAGGCACAGATCCGCTGCGTTCGGCCGCTCGCAAGGTCGAACTCGTAAAGCGCCGTGTCCTCGCTTGGACGTGGCGAGGTGCTGGTGGCGACGTAAACGCTGTTGCCGCTGGGAGCCACAGCAAAGAGCCAGAACTCCACGCCGCCCCAGCCCGCCTTCTTACCCGTCTCGATTTGGCCAAGGTACGTCCAGGTATGTGCATCCTGATCGAAGCGGTAGACGTGGCCGCGGTCATCCCCGAACACACACCACTTGCCGCCTTCCATACACTGGCCGGTCTCCAGAGCCATGCCGTCCTTAAGCAGCCAATCTTTTTCCTCGCCGAAGCCGGTCTCCGGGTCGTAGTACTGCACGTGGTCGTGCACCGTGGGTTCGTCCCAGTTACTAGCCGTGAAGTATAAACGGCCGCGCGCGTCCACCCACATCACCCGTCCCGTGTAGACGTAAGGCTGATTGTACGAGGCCGGTCGGCCGAGATCCCTGGTGCTCCCGCTGGCGACGTCGTAGCGGTAGATTGCCCCTGTCGGCACACCCGCGCCGTAGATGACGTTGTGGGTCGGGTCGGAAGCGAGGGTGACGAGATTGCCGTGGGGTACCGCCGTCCCGCCGGGCTCGGCGGAACTCAGGTCTGTGAAGCTGTCTTGAGCGGGGTCATAAGCGTACCAGTGGAAGCCGCGCCGATCGAGGTAGCCCGGGTTGAGGTCGGAGCGGTCCATTGTTGCGACGTAGATCTTACCGTTGTGCCAGAGCGGCCGGGTGTGGAACTTCTGTGCCGTCTCGCCGGGCAGCCAGTTGTGAGCGGCCTCCGAGGCAGACCGGGCGTCACCGACGTAGCGGAGCGTTCCTGCCTGCGCGTCGATGCGGTACAGGGCTGCGTTCGTCTTGTGATCCATGCCACCGACATAGATGTCGCCATCGGGCGCCGAGCCCGTAGCGTGCCAACTCTGGGTCGGGTGCAGACCGTTTGGCGTATCGGGCAAGCGCCAGTTCCAGGTGCCGTCGAGTGATCCGGCCCAGCCTTTCTCGACCTTCACAGGTTCTGGGTTCTGTTGGTCAGCAGACTGACCGATGGCAGGCATGGCGCAGAAGGCGAGCACCATGCCGAGGCGGGCTAGCTGATGCATCATGGTCTCCGCTTCCGTGAAGTACAGCACACACTTCACCTGCTGCGCTTCCGATATGTGTCGGAAGGCCAACAGCCGCTTGCACGGCCCGTTCCTGCGGGGCTGATCAGCGCCGCCGCGCCTCGATCCAAGCTTTGACCGGATCCACCACGAAAGCCACGTACGCCGCCCACGTCCGCGCCCAGCCGCTCATGGGGGCGTCGGCGTCGCCGGGGCGAGCCGCCATCAAGGCGGCCACGTACGCGTCCTCATGAGGCTTGCACGCGTCCAGGGCGTTGCGCTCCCGGCCGGCGCGGCTGCCGCGGTCCTGCTGGCCGTCGTAAACCTCGCGCACGCAGCTGTGCCAAGCCTGCTCAAGCGCCGGCAAGTCAGCCGGCTCAGCCGCCAGGGCCAAGGCCGGCCCGGAGCTAATGATAGCCGTCAGCGCGATCACGCCAGCGATGTGCAGCCGCCGGCTCACCGTATAGCGCCGGTGGTCTGCACGACCGCTGTTGCCGGCAGCGTCGCCATCTCGTTCGCAGCTTGCTGCAGCTGCTGACGGACTATGCCGTCAGCCAGCGCTATCAAACCCACGAGCAGCAGTCCGATAAAGGCACCACGAACCAGGATCGGACGGTTGAGCATGAAGGGCGCCTTGATGACGCCCGCATCGTAGCTGGGCCGCATGGGGCTGGCTGCCGCGCCGGCGACACAGCGGTACGAAAAGCGAACGGCAGAACCTGCGCTGCTTCCCATGTCTTGAGCGTTATGCCTGGCAGTCCATGAAAAAACCCGCCGTCTTGAGGCGGCGGGTTGTTGCAGGGTCCACGCTCTCCGATCCGGTCATCGGATCGCCGCTCGAAGAGCCACTATCCCTGCAGGTCGTAGTTGGGTGGACTGTCCTGGTCCGCGTCGGCAATGCGCGACGTTCGGGGGCTGGTGCCGTGATGTCTCATGGCTAACCTCCTCTCCGATGCCGGCGCCGCATACGATGGGCGCCGAGATCTTCAGGCTAGGAGCGTTGGCCAGAGATGGCAAGGGGCCTCGCGGTAGGCCTCACTCACAGACACGCACGCGGCGGATATGCTCGACACCATACGGGTCGATGAAGCCGCGCCGTTCGAAGTGGCAGACCTCCTCGACATAGGCGGGCGGCGGGGCAGCGTAGACCGGCCGGTTGTTGGCTGAGGCGATCGCAGTGCCGGCGACGACACCGCCCAGTACGCCGAGCGCCGCGGCACCACCGACGCCAATGCCGTCACGGGCCTGGGCAGCCGGCTGACTGGCGCATAGGGTGAGGGCAGCCAGAGCGGCTGTGCCAGCGGTCTTGAGGGTTCCACGCATCGCTTGATCTCCACGACGTGCGAACGGCCCCGCGGGCAACAGTAGCGCGGGGCCGTATCCACCGAAGCGTACCGGTGCGGTCGCTCAACGGCGGCCACAACAAGCCTGCGCTTCGAACCTTAACGAGGCCTTGCCGAGGAACTGTGTGGTGCCGGGCTTCTGGTTGACCATCCGAGAAGATCAGGTCCACGATCTGCCAGCGCTCGAACTCCTCGCCGATCGGCACCACGGCGACGCCGGCCGCGCGCAGGGCTTCGACGGCCTCAAGGACTGGGTCAGCGTCGTCGGTCATGCCAGCGCGATCAGCATCCAGGCGCGAGCCTTCGCTTCGATGTCGGCGGGGGCCCCGAGCGGATCAATCCGACCTATCTCGACAGCCGCGCTTCCTGCGCCCATCGTATCAGGATGCTCTACGCCCTCACGGACTACCTTACCGGCGAGGGTTATGTGTGGCCGCGCGAGGATCTCAAGAGGGCGAACTGATGGTCCTCACCGAGCGCCGTAAGGCGAAGAACGACGAGAAATGACAGGCGCCAGCAATCGGCCAAACCAGATGGCTGAGGTCGCCGGACTGGCGACGGCCATCGCTGATCGCATCCTGGAACAGCAGGAGGCGGGCAGCCGAATTTCGCCGGAGCAGTTCAGGATGCTTGTTCGAGTTGCGCGAATGCTTCTCGACAATGGCGTGCCTTGGCCACCGTCCGTTGAGAACGTCATAAAGGAAGTCGCGAAGCGGGTACAGCAACAAGAAGTAAATTCAGCAAGCGGGAAAATCCAAGAAACTACAGACAATCTCACAATACATCGATCCAAGACCTCCACCAATGAAAATGTTCGTTCAAAAATTTATGGATTCATGCAACTTTCTGTTTTTTACAAAATTATAATAGCTCTATTCTCCCTGTCAATCTTTGGTTTTTGTCTAGGCTTCCATGCTGTGATCACGCCAGAAGCCTCAGGTCTAGCGCAACTAGCAGCGTCGACTATCAAGATGCCAATACTTATTGCCGTAAGTTCGATAGTATCTGTCGGTGTGGTTTATGTATGTTGTCCGCTAGTTGGCGGCAAAATCGACCAAATCGATCTGTCGCAATCAGCTATGTCTTGCCTGCTGATTACAGCGTTGGCCTTATTACCTGCCGCACTGATTGAGCTGGTGCTCGCGTCGCTGGAAAATTACTCTTTGACCGTACTTTTTGCATATGCAGCGCTTTCGGTGGCCGGCCTCCTTGGTTGTTCCGCCTTTGCCTATATGATAAATATTGAAAATCGATATAATAAATCTCTTCGTTTGACGGCTTCAGCTGTTTGGGTGGTTTGCTTCGGATTGTCAAACGCAGAGTTAGGATGGAGAATGCGCCCGCTGATTGGTTGGACGGGGCAAAATTTCACGATTTTCCGACACGATGACCCTGGGATGTTTAGTCAAATTCGATGCGAGTTGAGAAATACATTCAACTTTGGCGGTATTAAGTTTCCGAAAGCTGGTGAAGAATCGGACACCAAGGAGTGGCCCTGCTGAAGAAGGCTACATTGCAGCCGCCGCTGATCTGGGCACCGCCGCACGGCAATCGCCATGGCGTGGTAATCTGTGTAGTCGTTAGTGCCGACTCGAGCCTCAACCTTATTTTGGGCGGTTGTCTGCCGGGATGCCGCCTGACTGGCTGACTGAATCCTACGCGTAAAAGGGCCTGCCTCCATAGTTATTCTTCGAAGCCTGTGGCCTGCCCTCCATGCGGTGGCCCAGGTTTGAAGTTAGTGCATCGTCGGTCGCGTGACGATGGCAGGCCGAGCGGACGGTACTGAGCCGCTCGGTTCGGTGGGCCAGATGACGACCTCCGGCGCAGGTGGGCAGTAGCCGAGTGACGAGTGCGGTCGGATGCTGTTGTAGTGGGTCCGCCATTGCTCGATCACGACGCTGGCTTCTTTAAGGGTGTAGAACACCTCGCCGTTGAGGAGTTCGTCCCGTAGCTTCGCGTTGAAGCTCTCGCAGTACCCGTTCTCCCACGGACTGCCCGGCTCGATGTAGGCGGTCTCTGAGCCGACTGCAGCGATCCAGTCCCGGACAGATTGAGCGATGAACTCAGGTCCATTGTCCGAGCGGCTATGGCCTAGCACGCCGCGCAGGCTGAATAGATCCGAGAGGACATCGATCACGTCGTGCGCCTTCAGCGTACGAGATACGCGGATCGCCAGGCACTCCCGGGTGAACTCATCGAGGACATTCAGCATCCGGTACTTGCGACCGTTATGCGTCCGGTGCTCGACGAAGTCGTAGGACCAGACGTGGTCAGGCCGCTCTGGCCGCAGGCGCACACACGAGCCGTCATTGAGCCAAAGGCGGGCTCGCTTCGGCTGTCGAACTGGAACCTTGAGCCCCTCCCGCCGCCAGATCCGTTCGACCCGCTTCACGTTGACCGTCCAGCCATCGCGACGCAGCAGCGCGGTGATCCGACGGTACCCGTAGCGCCCATACTGCAGAGCCAGCGCGACGATGGCGGCGGTCAGTGCGGCCTCGTCCTCGACCACCACGGCGCGCTTGCGCTGTGTCGAGCGGTGCTGACCGAGAACACGGCAAGCGAACCGCTCCGACACGCCATGCTCGGGCACGACGTAGTCGACACCAGCCCGGCGGCGAGCCGGGCTCAGAAGTTTCCCGAAGCCGCCTCCTTCAGGATGAGCTTCTCCAGGGTCAGGTCGGAGATCGCCCGGCGGAGGCGCTGGTTCTCAGTCTCCAGAGACTTCAGCCGCTTGACCTGATCTCCCTTCAAGCCGCCGTACTCGGATCGCCAACGATAGTCCGTGACCTCCGTCACCTCGATGGATCGGATTGCTTCGGAGACCTTGCGGCCCTGCGAGACCAAGACATCGACTTGGCGAAGCTTGGCGACGATCTCTTCAGCCGTATGCT
>NZ_JAKSYM010000037.1 GCF_022829545.1 Methylobacterium sp. J-030
CACCCTCGACCTCGCGCGCGGGGCGGCCGAGCGGCTCGGCATCATCCCGCGCGGGGTGATCCGGGCGCGGCTCGCCATCCTGCGCACGCCCGGCGCCGGCCGGCTGCGGCTCGCGGCCTCTCGCTGATGGTACGCCGGCTCCCGGCGGCGCTGGCCGTCATCCTGGCGATCGGCGCGCCGGCCGCAGCCGCCTCGCGCCCGCGCCTGCCTCACCTGCCGCCCCGGCCGAGCGCCGCGGGCCTGCTCGCTGCCCAGCCGATCGCGCCGAGCGGCACGCTCATCCGGGACGGCGAGCGCTTGCGCACCCTGGAACTCGACGAGCTCGCGCCGCTGCGCCTGCGACTCTCGATCCCCTTCTGAACACCGATGGCCGCCATGACCGACTGGAAGCGGATCCTCCCCGCCGTCGCGCCGCACGCGCGCGCCGACATCGCGGCGGCGTTCGTCGCGGCCGACGACCGGATCGCGGCGGCCGAGATCACCACGCCGGATCGGATCAGTCACTTCGTCGCCCAGGTGGCCACGGAGACCGGCGGCCTGACCCGGCTCGAGGAGAGCCTGTTCTACACGGCCGAGCGCCTGTGCGCGGTCTGGCCGAAGCGCTTCCCATCTCTCGTGACCGCCCGGCCCTTCGCCGGCAACCCGAAGGCGCTGGCCGAGAAGGTCTACGGCGGGCGGCTCGGCAACGTGAAGCCCGGCGATGGCTGGCGCTACCGCGGCGGCGGCGCGCTGCAGACCACCGGCCGGGCGAACTACCGCGCGGCCGGCTTCGAGGCCGACCCGGATAAGCTGCGCGCGCCCGCCGGGGCGATCGCGGCCGCGCTCACGTTCTGGGCCGACCACGGCTGCAACGCGCTCGCCGAGGCCGACGACGCCGCGGCCATGCGCCGGCGCATCGACGGCGGCGAGGTCGGGCTGACCGAGTGCAAGGCCAACCTCGCCAAGGCGAAGGCGGCGAGGCGGGTGATCCCGGCCCAGCCGAAGCTCAAGGCGCTGCGCTACCCCGTTGGTGCGGTCGACGGCACGCACGGCGACCGAACCACCGGCGCCGTGCAGCTCCTGCAGAAGAAGGCCGGCCTGCCCGTCACGGGCGAGCTCGACGACGACACGCTGGCCGCCCTCGACACGGCCGAGCCGCTGGCGGTCCCGACGCGTGACGCCAATCTCGCCCAGAGCCGCACGGTCCAGGGCGGGGCGATCGCGGCGGGCGGGGCCTCGTTCGTAACGGTCAGCGACATCGTCGGGCTCAAGGATCAGATCGACGACGCCAACGGGCACATCCAGGCCGGGACGGTGCTGGGCGTGATGGTCGGCGCGCTGATCGTCGCCGGCGCCCTCTACGGCCTCTACGCGCGCTGGGATGATGCTGGCCGGCCCGTGCCGGAGGTCCTCGCGCACCGCTTCCCCCGTCTCACCGGAGCGCGCGCCTGATGTTCGACTTCTCATGGACCGCCATCCTCATGGCGGTCGCGCCCCTGCTGTGGGCCGCGATCTCCCCGGTCACGCTCAAGATCCTCTGCGCCGCCTTCTTCATCCTGGTGTTCGGGCGGATCGTCCTGCCCACGCGCCTACGGATCGTCGGCCTGACGATGGCCGCCGGCGTCGCCGCTTTCGCCTTCTGCTGGCAGGTCGCGGTGCTCGACGGCGCCCGCCGCATGCTCGTCCACGATCACGCCGTGGCGATCCGGGCCGAGCGCGAGCGGGCCGACCTCGCCGAGGCGGTGACCCGCGATCTCGCTGAGCAGGCCACACGCGACCTAGCGGCCGAACAGGCCGATCGCGCCAAGCTGAAGGATCTCAACGATGTGCTCGCCAAGAACCCGCGCCGCGGTGATGTTTGCCTGCCTCAGCCTCTCAGCCGGCGGCTGCGCCAGCTCTAAGTTCGAGCCGTCCGCGATCGATCCGGCCGCGCCGAACGATATCCACGTGACGCTGCCGGCGCCGCCCGCGGGCATCGAGGCCTGCGTGCGCGCGAGCTTCCCGGAGATCCCGGATCAATCGCTGACCCGGTCCGACGTCGTTCGGATCATCGGCCGGGCCAAGGTGCTCGACCGGTCCAAGGCGGCCTGCGGGGCGCGTGCCCAGGCCTGGATCGACGCGGTCCGACGCGACTTCGCCAAGCCCTGATCGGTCACTCAAGCCCGTGAAGATTTCACGGGCTTCCCCGGCCGGTCGTCGGGCTCGGTTGCCTCTCATCCACCGAACGCAAACCGGCTTGTCTCTTACGAGAGGCCGGTTCGCTTAACGCAACGCGCGACCGGAACACCGGCGCGCGGCTCTCCGGCCTTGGGGGCCAGGACCATGACGCAGAACCTCCAGCAGCAGCAGATGCAGCCGACCATGGACGGACGCCCCATGCCCGAGCGCATCGGCGCGCTCGAAGTCCGCGTCGGTGGGATCGAGACAGGCATCCAGCACATCGTCACCAAGCTCGACAACCGGGACAAGGTGCCGTGGCTCGCCATCATCGGCTCGGCCTTCGGTGCGATCACGCTAATCGTCACCCTGATCAGCGGCATCGGTGCGCTGGCGTTCTCACCCCTGTCGTCCGGCCTGGTCGACCTGAAGGCGGCGCTGGTGAAGATGGAGTCGGCGACCCAGCGCTACGTGCCACGCGAAGACCTCGACACGCGCTTCAACGTCGTCACCCAGCGGCGTGACGATCTCCAGCGTCTGACCGACAACCGGATCGAGCGGGTCGAGCGCGACGTCGACGCGGTGGCCAAGCAGGTGGTCCCGCGCGAGGAGCACCGGATCGTGCGCGAGCTGCAGCAGAAGGATTACGACCTCCTGCGCAACCGCATCGAGCGGGTCGAGGCGCGGTTCGAGAAGCGCAGCGATGTCCTCGATCGGCACGTCGAGAAGCTGGAGGACCGGACGATCTCCCGCAGTGAGGCGCTGACCCGCAACGACGCGCAGGACCGGGTGACCGGTATGCTGCGCGGCGAGGTCGACGAACACGTCCGCGCATTCAACGAGCGGCAGCAGCGCCGGATCGATGCGCTGGAGAGCGGACCCCGACGGTAGCGCCGCTTCACATTCTGCTTCACACTTCAGGCGCCCTCGGCTTCGGCCGGGGGCGCCTTTCGTCGTTTCAGCCCCACCGGCTCAGCCGCGCGGGGCTATTTTTTCCATCTCAAAATTGCATTCCCCCGCTATTGCAACCAAAGGTGGAAAAAAGTAGAGGGAAAAGGTTCCAGATCGAGACGCTCCTTCAGCCCGCCCGGCGCAACACCGCGGCGGGCCTATTTTTGCCGCACGGACCGGTAGCTTAGAGCAACGGCGCATGATCTGGCTGCACCGCATCTCCCGCCCGCAACGATTAGCCGTTGCGGGCTTTTCTACGCACGCAGCGTTAGTCGACAGACTTGAAGTCCGATAACGCCGATCCAGCGCGACGCCTGCGCTTGACGATAGTGACCGTGATAGCTGCAAGAAGCAGACCCATACCAGCGTCGAGCTCAGGTGAAGGCGCGCCTCCGGCGTTTTCTCTGCCGCCCGTGAAGAGGCTTTCGCTACCTCCAAAGCCGAGTTCGAAGGTGGAATGACCAGAGTCGAAGAGGGTCGTTCTATATCGCGCCGTTTCGACGTTAACAGCGTCTGAGGATACATCAGACGAGGTGCGTTGTGACGCCAAACTCTCGGTAATATTTCTCGATGTTATTAATTCTTGTGGCAGTCTGTTGCTTTGATTTGCTACTAAAGTTCCGCTGCTACTTCCAACAGTTGCCGAGCACGAACAACGTCCGATCGCCATATGATAGCAGATACCTACGTAGTTCACGTCTGTCGCCTAAGCTATATTTTCAAGTGCGATTATATTCGGCCAGAAATAAAATCAATCAAGTTGATATCTTTGGTTAATAATACTTAGTAACAAGATTGTTCGCGAACCGCCTCATGCAGCTACCGATGATTTGGGCTCTGCATTCCCTGCCTGATTTCGAACTAGTGAATGCAACGAGACGCAGTTTTGAGTTGAGGGCCCTGCGCATGCGGCGTCCACACAACTCCACGATCTAGACTTTGCAACCTAGGTCCCGGGTCGGTAGTGTCTCAGTTTGAAATCTGAGCGCGGTTTGGCCAACCCGGCGTTCCCGTCCCGTACCCTCGCGCGTCCCCTCCAGCTGGCGTATGCTTGACGCTAATCGGCACTCCAAATTTAAACTGAGACACTACCCTGTCGAGCGCCGGAAGAGCAGCAACCAGGGCCTACGCCGCCTTGGCCTCGGCGGCGCAGTCGCATAGAGCCCGCCCGGTTCGCCGGCGCGGGACGCCCGCAACCGGGCGCCCAGCACGACCCGCCATCCGCCATCCGCCATCTTAACCATGTGCCAACTTGCGTATCGGCTCGGTTGGACCACGACCGCAACGCCATTGAGTAGATGTTCGGTCGCCTCAAGGACTACCACCGCATCGCTATCCGCAGCATTCGCTCAGCGACGAACTACCTTGCAGCCAACTGCCTCGCAGCCGCCGGCTGCTACTGGTTGTGAATCCCGACGAGAGCGGGGCGCCACGGTCAGACAGTCGAAGACACCCATCTGGCTAGTCTCGTTGGTAGACGAGCTATGCTCTAAGTATATCTATTTGGGGACAACCAGCCGCGCCACGATGACGAGCGTATAGGTTGGTCCCAGGCACGCTTGTTTCTCAGCAACATATCATGCTTAAACATTTCAATGAGCTCAAATTCGGGCAACAGCTTAAGGATGGCTTCGGCGTCCAAAGCTCCGCTGTACAATTCTTTCTCAGAAAATTCTGTATAGAAGAACCGTGTGTTACGGAGACACTTACGGCCGCCTGCCACTAAGTCTTGCTCAGCTCCCTGAACGTCCGCCCATATGAGATCGATGTATTTGACCCCAGAGCTTTCCGACCAAGCATCAAGAGTTGTGACGTCCACCTCAATTGTGTTATCAAACTTAACCCATGGAAATTCGCTTAGATGCTCTTTCGGTGGCCGAATGGAACCCGAATGATCCCATCCCTCAGGGTGATACTTTTTAATATCTTCTTCAGGTGTTGCCGGCGGCACACCATCACTTTGATAAAATGTCGTCTTACCGATATAGTTGCCGAGCGCGCACTCAATCATATGCACTCGTGGATTGCCCGGCCTCGACAAGAAATTCCGGATTGGCCTCGGGTCCGGCTCGAAAGCGAATACTTGTGCATACGGAAACCACTCGGCAAACCTCACGCTCTGGTCTGCCATGTGAGCGCCAACTTCTAAAATGGTAGGATTGCTGCGTCCGATTAGATTGATGAGTTGATCGCGATCTGCGCCGTCCCGCAACATGTATGGTCTCTCTCGGATTTTTATCTCAAAGCCAGCTGGCCGCAATCCGGGATTATTAACCCCTTTCCGAGGGATCTGCTACATGTTGGAGAGCGATACAGGCGCATGAAGTAAGTACTCCGGCCTCGTCGCAATTTTCAGAAATCTTATAATATCAAGAGCTTTTAACAGAACCGTTCAACTGTTTTAGAGTGATGACGCTGGCTGCGAGTATAGTGTAGACCATTGTAGATGGCGGTGCGTCTAGTAGAGGCGCTGCTCCTCGGAGAGCCGGTAGGGCTAGCGCGTCCGACGGCCTGGGGCCCTTCGCGGATTAGCGTGCTGCGCCCGGGATTATCGCCGCCGAGTTCCGACCGGTGGGGATTAACCGCCGCCAGCCATCCTACGCGAGAGCCGCGTTGCGTATCGGCTCGGCTCACACGCTGGTGAGATCGGACGCTCCCCCGCCCCGTGAACAGATCGGGGCGGGGCCGAGCGGAGGACAATCGGCAGAACGGCCAAGGCCCAGGATGAGTCCTGGGTGACCTCTTTCTCTGGCAACCTTCTCAAGGATGAGGTGCTGCGGCGGGGACGCACGTTGCGGGTTAGGGAGGGTCAGGGCTGCTCAGGCTTCTCGGCAGTCTCGCTGGCATCATTTCGGTTGGCGGAATGATCCTGGTACTGATCCGTCTGAACGCCCTTGCCGTCGAGGCCACGCTCACCGTCGTGCTGAGCCTTGTCGCGGTTGCTCAACACGGCATTCTCACCGAGAACGCCCTCCGGCAACTCGGTCATTGCGCCAGAACCAGACCCCTTTCCCTGAGCACCAGGGTGCATGCCGTGTTTGCCGGCGTTCGCCATCGTAGCTCTCCCATAGCCGAGGGACGAGCCAAGCCCGACCCTGCATTCGAGCCGGGCCAACCGATCGTCACAGAGTACGTTCCTGCGTCAAGCCAACGCGTTGCCCGCGCGCCTCCGGCAGCGACGACGCGAGCGAGGCCGGGGAGAGCTGTGCGCATCCCGGCAGGATATCATCAGCGTGATCGGTGTCGTGGCGCCCACGACGCCATCGACTACGGCTTGGTCTCACTGCCGACCACGCACCCGGGCGGGCTGTAGCCATTGGTTGCGACCTTTGTCTGCCCTGCCGGGCAAGGCGGATGCGCAGACAGCGAGGTTCTCCAAGACCCAACAAACCAGATCATCGCCACGATTGCGATCAAGATCGGCAGGGTCAGCCAGGACCAGGACCGCATCGAAGGCTCCAACACACCCCAGCATAATGGCCGCCAGGATGGCGGTGTCGAGGACACCGCGACCGATTACGGGCACGAAAAGCTGGCCTTTTGGCCGGCTCAACGGCCTGCGCAGATCGACGAACGGGCAGCAGCCTTGACCTCGCGCCATCGCGTCCAAAAGGGTCAGGTACCGGGCGCGCCGGTCTGGGAGTTCGCGGCGCGGGCACGCTGACGGTCAGCCGCCCTGGAGGCTCTCGGCGAAGTCGTCCGGGATCTCGCCCCACTGGCCGAGGATCGTCACAGCACAAAGCCCATTCCCGGCGTTTTGACACGGCCTGGACCCAACCCGGCCGCCGGAAGCGCTGCCGGCGTTCCCCCGAAGCGGACGTTTGTCAGCCGGCCGGCAACTTCAGCTCGGGGTGGAGAGCAGTAGTTGGCTCGGCGCCAGAAAGCCACCATTTGTTTTCGCGCCCTTCGGACGCTCGAAGGTACCGACAACTCTCGACGCATGAGGCCACCCTCGCAGCGCAAACCACGCATG
>NZ_JAKSYM010000038.1 GCF_022829545.1 Methylobacterium sp. J-030
CGTGCTGGACCGCATGGACGGCGACGCGGACCTTGAGGACGGCGCCGACGATGAGCCGTTCCTGGCCGCGCCCGCGAACGCGACCGGCTCGCAGATGACATGGTTGCGCGGGGACGACGCCGACCGCGAGGCCGACCAACCGGAGACCGAGATGGGGGAAGTTGCCGTGACGCTCCCGCCGGCCGAGCCGCAGGATATGGCCCAGATCCTGCCGTGGCGCGGGCGCGGCAACGGCATCGCGGCTGCCGGCACGCTGATCCTCGACCTTCTGGATCCCGCGTTATCCCGAGGTCGAGCGAGCGTTGTCTGCTGCCGCTCCGCCGTCGGGTGGGATGTGGCAGATGCCGACACCG
>NZ_JAKSYM010000041.1:7500-9142 GCF_022829545.1 Methylobacterium sp. J-030
CTCGTCCCGGCACTTGAGGACGTGGGCGGCCCGGTTGACCACCTGCAGGTTCGGCGCGCCCCAATAGGCGAGCAGCTCCGGCCAGGGACGGGTGCGGTGCTCCCGCCAGACTTGGTAGAGCGGCAGGGCATGATCGACCTCGGCTGTGCGCAGCAGCCGCTTGCCGGAGGTCGCGCAGCGGTGCCGCTGGCGGAGCTTCAGCGCCCGGACCTGCGCGTGCGGGGCGAGCCAGAACTTCCAGGCCGTGACACAGGCCGCATGCCAGCCGGCCCGGGCGTTGGGCGCGCCGCTGCCCCAGAGGTCGCGGTGCCAGCCGAACCGGTAGACCGGCTGGCCGCAGATGCAGCAGGTGCCGCGGCCGCGGACGAAGGCCGGATCGCGATAGGGGGCGGGCGGTGTCCGGAAGCTGCCGGCGCGCACCTCGCCCGTGCCGTCACGGCCGAGCTCCCACGTCCAACCCGCCGGCGTGCCGGAGCGGGCCGCCAGGGCACGGGCGAGCCGGTCCGCCCGGAGGACGTGGTTGCGCCAGTAGCTCTCGACGGCGAGCCGCGGCGTCGGCGGGATCAGCGGTCGCGCCAGGGCATGGCGAAGGACCTGTACGGGGAAGACCGGCGGCAGCGCCCGCGCCAGCCGCGCCCGGGCCTGCCCATTCCGAAGGGTGCGCCACTGCGATGTCGTCATGCCGCGCCGGTGCTACCAGACGACAGTCCGGCCGACGATGACCCTGCGGCCACAGGGCGAGGCGAGTCGGGGCAGAATGTTTCCCGTGAAACATCGGCGGCCTTCACCGTGCCGGGAGCGACCGGCACGACGGCCGGATCGGCATCACGCTTTCGGAATTGAGCCGCCCAAAAATCTGCCTCAATGTAGCACAACGCTGACCGTTCGGCGGATGACGACTGATATTGGTCATCGTTCAGAGATCCGGGCTGAAGGGCCGGTCATACGGGTGGAGCGCGGCATGGCATCGTTCGGGCGGGTGGCGGCGGCGCCGCTCTGGGTGGCGCAGCTCGCCACGGGGGCGAAGTCCTTTGTCGACAATCCGATCCTCGGCTCGGAACGGCTCAACCGGGCCGGCCTGCACACGCTACGGGTACGGCTCGCCCACGCCATGGCGGGCCTGCGCCGCCGCCAGCTCGCCCATCTCGTGAGCACGCAGGACCGGACCGACTTCGCCCGCGACGGCTTCATCAGGCGAGCCGACTTCATGCCGGCCGACCTGCACAGGGCCGTCTACGCCGAGGTCACCAGCGTGGCCGCCGAAGGCCGCGAGCAGGTCCAGGGCGACACCGTCACCCGCCGCATCCCCCTCGACCCGGAGACGTTGAAGCGGATGCCGGCGATGCGCCAGCTCCTGGCGATGCCGGATTGGAAGAACCTGCTGCGCTACGTGGCGAGCTTCAACTGCGAGCCGATCCTGACCGTGCAGACGATCCTGTCGCACGTCACCGACGCGCCGCCGGACCCGCAGACCAACTTCCACATCGACACCTTCCATCCGACCATGAAGGCGTGGCTGTTCCTCACCGACGTCGCCGCCGACGAGGGGCCGTTCACCTACGTTCCGGGCTCGCACCGCCTGACCAAGCGGCGGCTCGCCTGGGAGCGGCGCACCGCCATCAACGCGGCGTGCGGCGTCGAT
>NZ_JAKSYM010000046.1 GCF_022829545.1 Methylobacterium sp. J-030
TAGCCCGAACCCGGCCTCCAGGAACCACATGCCGGCGAAGGCATCGTGCTGCTCGGAGAGGCGCACCAGAACCGCCACGAGGAACCCGTCCGCGAACACGAGCTGACCATCGGTGTCGTCGCTGCCGGTGGCGACATGCACGGGCTGAAGATGCAGGCTCATCCGAGGGCTCGCTTCTGCAGGTGCAGGTACGTACCGTCGAATTCGGAGGCACGGATAAGTTCGTCCCACGCTTTAACGACCAGCGTCTGTCGGTGCAGCGTGATCAGGCCGCGGCCGCGCATCTCCTTCAACACGCGATTGATGTGAACGCCGGTCATTCCGGTGGCGTCGGCGAGATCGACCTGAGTGATCGGCAGTGGGCAGCGGTGATCACCTGCCAAGCCGACCGCCTCCTGCTTGAGGTACAGCTCGCAGAACAGGTGGGCCAAGTGCTCGAAGGCCGGGCGGCGTCCCATGGCGATCAACCACTCCCGGAAGATCGCCGCGTCGATCAGCGTATCACGCCAGAGCGCAGCCGCGATGGTCGGATAGCGGGCCGTGAGTGCGTGCAGGCTCTCGTGCGGCATGAACGCGACCGTGGCCTGGGTCATCGTCCCGAGGTTGTGGTCCATCAGTGGGATGTGCAGGCTCTGCAGATCCGGGATGTCGCCGGCGATGTGGAACGAGAAGATCTGCCGGCGTCCTTCGGTCAGGAATTTGTAGCGGTAGGCCCAGCCTTCCAGGATGACACAGCACTGGGTCGCGAGATCGCCGTCGCGGACGATGTCCTGTCGTGCCGACAGGGTCCGTACCCGGACCGGCAGCGCTTCGATCGCGTGCCGCTCCTCGTCCGAGAGGTGGGTGACGCTCCCCAGCTTGCGGATGAGCGGAAAGAGTGCGTGGGGGATCTTCGAAGCCATCGTGGCGTCGCCTTGCATTGCAGGCGGAAGCGCACGGCTCTCCCAGGCGGCAGCACCTGTTCCGGATCAGCTGACGATGACACACGTGTAGATAGTATATTAGCGCAGCGAGCCATCCTCGGTTGGGATTTATCGCGATTGCCTGAAGGCTTCACGAACAGGACGTTCATGGCCTTCGCCAGCAGGTGAACGGTGTCGCTTTCCTTGAGGCTCAACTACTCCAGCGAGTCGATCATCATCACCGGGACGTCCGGTAGGTCGTGCCGACCCGTTCGACGGTTGGAGTTGTTGACCATGAGGTGTGGACTACCGATCTTCCCTGCGCATCCATCAATTGGCGATCAAACAGCGATACTATTGCCACATGTCCAACTTCGATCTCAGAAATCCATATTGCGCACAACTATCTTTATCGAGCACCTTTGCGGTCTTTTGATACGAACAAATCATATTTACGGCACACTCGGCTGATCCAAGTTGTTGTCTCAGGTCGCAACTTGATAAATAATCGAATACATCGTTGATCGAATATCGGGGCATCAGCGGCTGAGAGATGTGAACGCTCCCGCCTGAGTGAAGCTGGAAAACCTATGCCCCATTTTTTCTTTGACACCGACGACGGCAACTTCCGCCATCAGGACGATGAGGGCTTCGAATTACCCAGCATCGACGCCGCTCGCATTGAGGCATTGGATGCCTTGCCGGATATGGCGCGCAACAAGCTCCCGAACCGAGATCGCCGCACCTATTCGGTTCGGGTGCGCAATGAGGACGGGACAGTGGTCTACTCCGCCTCGCTCGACTTGGTCGGCGAGTGGCATGTCCCACATGCGAGATCGTAGGCTGGGCAAGCCCGAAAGGCCGAACGGACCTATCATCAGGCGGCGCTCGGCCTCGCCTGTAGCAACACCAAGAACGGACTTTTTTGTTGACTGTCAGTTCGCTGCGCAGCAGCAAGATGCGTCTCTACAAGGGACTCCCATCGGCCTGGTTCGCGCTTCTCTACCCGCGGAGCGTGGGTCGGGTCGGTGGGCCTTGTGTGCCGGTACTGAGTGGCGGGTGCGTCGATGCACAGAATGGAACTCAGCCTTAGCCTTGCAAGTTCATCGGCAGCATGTGGTGATCGTTCCTAGTACGCCGCTGCGCAGCCCATCGGTCCAGCTACCTCTGACAAGGCTTCGTGATCGATGCTCGACCGGCCCATCGTCGGGCTCGCCGTGTAGCTCTCGAAGCCCACCGGGTTCCTGGTAACCTGCTTCACGGTCGCTGCGGGTCTCGGATCCGGCGCTCTTCTCATCTTCAACGACCCTTGGGCGCTCGTCTTCAACCTGTTCCTGTCCATCGCCGCCATGCTCCTAGTGCTCTGATGCCGACAAAGCGTACACAAGGCAGCGCCGTTTTCGAAGCGATAGCAATGAATTAGCGGATGAGCACGTGGTACGTTCGTCGGCGTCTGTGCACTAGCGGGCGTCATCTTGGTAGCCGGCGCACGTGTGATACGGCCGCTATCCAGATGAAGCTCGATGAGCTGATCCGCGCTGCTGAGAATGCGGATAACCACCTCGTCGGGATCAAGGAGCGTAGTGCCGAGGAGCTGGAGTTGATCAGGAGGGACAAGGCTCCCGTCCAGAGTTCGGACTAAGCCCCACGGATCACGACGCGATCAGCTCACTGCAGCTGATGCGAAAGGATCTGAAACCCGATCGTCTCGCACCTCGTAGAGGGCAGATGGCTCGCAAGCATCGGCTCCCGGTGTCGTACCTTACCCCTCGCTCCAATCGGGTAAGCGTAGTACCGTGCACCACCCATGCGGGATGCTTCCGGTGGATCATTACCTCGGCTGACGGCCGCCGATCGGAGCAATCGTCCTACTCCTATGCGACGGCGGCCGGGGCGCGGGCGGTCGGCAATATGCGGCGGCGTGAGATCGACGCGAAGGTGTGACCACCCCTCAGCTCGCTTCCTACATCCCTAAGCGGCGGCCGATTGAAGGGATGTGTGTGGTCTGGCGGACAAGCTCGTTCACACTGAACCTGTGATGGTGCGTTGAGCGCCCCGCCACAGGTTCAGTACGCAGTCTTCTATGTGCCCTCAGGCGCCCCCGGCGAGGAACGGACCTGCAGCTGCAAGCACCGCCGCCTTTGTCAAGGGCGCGTCGAAGGCGCCGTCCCAGCCAATGAGGCCGCGCACCCGCCGCACCTCCGCCGCGTGGCGCGCCTCAACCGAGTGGATCTGTAGCGCCGTCGTCAGCACCGGCGTGCCCTGCAGGTTGCCAGCCTGACCCTTGTAGGCCGCCACGCCGAGGTCCTCGAACGTGCTCGACAGCGTCGTGAACGTGTCGAAGTTCGCGAACACGTCCGGGTACTTGCCCTTGGCCGTGAAGTCGAAGGCCGGAGACGGGATCGCGGCGGCGCCTAGCGCGCCCTGCAGCAACCGCACATGCGCAGCCTCGTGCTTGGCGAGCTGTGAGAACACGGCACGGTAGCGAGCCGGGATCAGGTGGGGCGTGGCCAGCGCCGTGCGGTAGAACTCCGCCTCCAGGTACTCCAGGGTCAGGGCGAACCGGAGCACGTCCACCACCTGTCCCGGCAGGCCCTGAGCGAAGACTTCGGTGGAGGCGACGGCGAGCACCGTCGGCGCGCTGGCGAGCGCCCCGAGCGTGCCGACGGCACGGGTGAACAGGCCTCGGCGCGAGGTCATCCGGGCAGTCATGTCGGGATCGAGCGTCTCGATCAGGGTGGGAGCGGCAGGCGTGGATGCGGTCATGGTGGCGTCCTCTGTGGCAGGGGCGAGCGTCGGCCGGGGGATCACGGCAGCTGGCTCGCGCTGACTGGGGTGAGGACGAACGGCACCACCTTGGGCAGCACCTGCGAGGGCACGAGCGCGCGGTCGAGGCCGTTGCCGTCCACGATGTCATTGCCGGCGAACGCCGCACTGTAAGGGTTGAGCATGTCGCGGATCGTGGCGGCGTGGCGCGCCTCCACCGAGACGATCGAGCCGGCCTTGGCGAGGAAGTCCGGGTTGCGCAGGAGTTGGCCGGCGCCGTTGTAGGCGGCCACCCCGAGATCTTCGAAGGTGCGGGCGGTGCCGAGCACGCTCTGGCGGCTGCCGAAGTTGACCCGGCCGAAGTCGACCTGGAGGTCGGGAATGGCGTTGCCGCCGAGTGCGGAGCGGAAGAACTCGCGGTGGGCGACCTCGTGGCTCTGGATGCCGGTGAGGCTCTGCTCGTCAGAGGGGTTGAACCCGCGGTAGGGCTGCTGCAGCACCTGGGTGTAGAAGGCGGCCTCCAGCTGCTCCAGGGCGTAGGCGTAGTTGAGAACGGCGAAGTCACCCTGGCCGAGGTCGACCGTGCCGCCGGCGAGCGTGGCGCCACGCTGCGCGAAGGCTTCGGCGAGGTTCAGCTCCAGGAAGGCTGTTGAAGCGACGAGGATGCCGGCGGCCTTGAGGAGCCCACGGCGCGGGCTCGCGGTAGCCTGATACTCAGTATCGCATTTTGGTTGAGCCGAGCGGATCACGAGCACCTCCCATTTGCGGCGAAATCGTGGCGCCACAGGACAGGCTGCGATGCCGCGGTCAAGCTCGTCAATAATGCAGATTAGAAAATAGTCTAAAACATGCGCCAAACACAATATTTATAGCAGCGTGTAAAAAATTGATCATCGCGTGAAACTTTCGCGTCTCGTCATCCGTATAAAGTGGTTTTGTGTAATTTTTTCCTGCTACAAATCAGATAAAAATCGTTCTCTCTTAGGAACTTAGGCGATAGTTTTGGTCTTTCACGAGCCATGCGGGTGATAAGTCCGCGCTCTGAAGGAGATCTCACATGAAGAAGATCACGCTGACCCTAGCGACCGCTACGCTGCTTGGCGGCTTCGCCCTCGGCGCTGGCGCTGCCTCGGCAGCCTCTATGCCCGTCAACAGCTTACAGGCCGATCAGTCTGGCATCACGCAGGTGCAGATGATGCGCGGCGATCGCATGATGATGAAGAAGCGCATGATGCATAAGCGGATGATGCGCCATCACATGATGAAGAAGCGGATGATGCACCGCATGTGAGGTATCTAGGTCCAGCATTCGGGAGGGCTCCCACAGGAGCCCTTCTATCGAAGCCTGCTTCGCCCTGACCGAGGAGGCTCACGACGTGTGCCGCACTTACCTAGTACGCTCCGCACCCGATACGGCCGAGATCGAGCGTCGGCGCTGGATGTTCCGCCACCCCGCCGTGATCCGGGCCACCCATTGGATCAACGCGCTCTGCCTGCTCGTCCTGCTGATGAGCGGCTTGCAGATCTTCAACGCGCATCCAGCCCTATACTGGGGCAAGGTCTCGACTTTCGACACGCCACTGCTGGCGATGACATCGACCGAGGACGACCCACCGAAGGGCGTGACCACCGTGCTTGGGCGTGCCTTCGAGACCACTGGCTATCTCGGCTCCTCGCCCGGCGCCGATGGCGAGCCAGCGGACCGCGGCTTCCCATCTTGGCTAACCCTGCCGAGCGACCAAGACCTCACCGGTGGTCGAAGCTGGCACTTCTTCTTCGCCTGGGCCTTCGTCCTGAATGGGATCCTGTACCTGCTCTACGGCCTCCTGAGCGGGCAGCTGCGCTTCCGCGTCGTTCCGCAGCGTGACCAGATCCGGCACTTCGGCGCCTCTGTCTGGGAGCACCTCACGCTGCGCTTCCCACAAGGGGATGAGGCCAAGCGCTACAACGTCATCCAGAAGCTCACCTACCTCGTCGTGCTGTTCGTGCTGCTGCCGATGCAGGTGCTCGCCGGCCTAGCGATGTCGCCGGCCATGGACGCAGCGTTCCCGTTCCTTCTGACCCTGTTCGACGGCCGTCAGTCGGCCCGAACAGTCCACTTCGTTGTGGCAGGCCTGCTCGTGCTGTTCGTGCTCGTCCACGTCGCCCTGGTGGTGCTCTCGGGCTTCTGGAACAACATGCGCGGCATGCTCACCGGCTGGTTCGTGATCGAGCGCAAGGTCGAGCCTGCCGCTGACGGGACGGGAGGCCCCGCGTGAGCCGCCAGCCTAGCCGGCGCGCCCTGCTCCTCGGCGCCACCGCCGCGGCCGGCACCGCGATGCTGGGCGGCTGCGACCGTCTTGGCGAGGCGGAGTGGTTCCGGCGTACCCTGAAGACGGGCGAGGACGCCAACCTGTTCGTCCAGCGCCTACTTTTAACCGAGCGGACGTTGGCTCCGGAATTTGTTGAAGCCGACATCTCGCCATGGTTCAAGCCGAACGGCACCGAGGATCCGCCGGACCGGTCCTATAAGGCGCTGGCGAAGCGCAAGTTCGTCAACTACCGGCTGGAGGTCGGCGGCCTTGTCGAGAAGCCGTTTAAGCTCTCCCTGGCCGAGCTGCGCAAGCTCCCCGCCCGGACGCAGATCACCCGGCACGACTGCGTCGAGGGCTGGAGCGCCATCGGCAAGTGGACCGGCGTACCGCTCGCCGACCTCCTCAACCGCGCCGGGTTGAAGCCCGAGGCGCGCTTCGTCGTGTTCCACTGCGCCGACACCATGGGCCAGGATGGCGATAACGATGGTGAGGACGACGGCGCCGCAGGTGACAGCGGTTCGCAGGAGGAGGCGCCTGCCGGCAATGCCAACCCGAACATGACCAAGCAGTCGGGCGGTGGCGAGAGCAAGAAGGACTCGGGCGGCCAGCAGGCATCGGAAGACACCGCGGCCAGCGGCGGGTCGCCGGTCCGATACTACGAGAGCATCGACCTCCTGGACGCTTTCCACCCGCAGACGATCCTGGCCTACGAGATGAACGGGCAGGCCCTGCCGGTCGCGAACGGCGCGCCCTTGCGCCTGCGGCTTGAGCGCAACCTCGGATACAAGCAGGCCAAGTACGTCATACGCGTCGAGGTCGTGGAAAGCTTCGCCCATATCGGCGAGGGCAAGGGCGGCTATTGGGAGGACCAGGGCTACGCTTGGTACGCCGGCATCTGAGCCGAAGGACCGTTTGACCGCTTGAAACACGCACCGCTGGAGCCGCTGTGGCCGCCTTCGTCTCCTACTGAGGGTCTCGACCGATCGGCAGGGCCGATCCGAGCTCGGGCTTAAGGCGCAACGGCGCGCCGGCCGACTTCCTCGCGGGCGGTTCCTGGCGCCACGTGGCCGAACTGGTCGAGGTTGAGAGTGGGTCCCGGGACAACCGCCCTCGCCTAACGGAGGCCATGGCGCTCTGCCGGCTCCCCGGGGCCACGCTGATCATCGCCAAGCTCGACCGGCTGTCCCGTGACGCGGCGTTCCTGCTGAACCTGCAGAAGGCCGGCGTCCGGTTCGTGGCGGCCGACATACCCGAGGCGAACCAATTGGTGGTCGGCATCATGGCCGTGGTCGCCCAGGCCGAGCGCAAGATGATCTCGGCCCGCACCAAAGCCGCTTGGCGGCCGCCAAGGCGCGCGGCGTCCACCTAGGCAAGCCGGAGAACCTGTCGAACCGGGAGGCCGGCCAAGTGCGCGGGCGGGCGCGACAGACCCGGCGGCCCGAGGAGCTAGCCCGAGACCTCGCCCCAGTGATAGCCGCCGTGCGCGGGCTGACGGCGCGGTCCCGCTGCGCCAGATCGCGGCGGCGCTGAACGCGCGGGGCATCCCGGCCGCTCGGGGTGGGGCGTGGACGGCTACACAGGTGCGGCGCGTCTCGTAACGAATGTTTGTACCTAGACCGTGGCAGAGCCGTACTTTCACATAGGTTAATTCAAGCTCAGTTTAGCATCCTCTTTCAACAATGTGAGGCTTACAAAAACAGGAACATCTCCTGATGCTGATAGTTTATTGAGCAAGATCCTATCTGGGATCTACTTACAAACAAAAGTTGGGTTTTGAGATGAACGTCAGAAATTTATGCGCTCCTTTGATCGCTGCAGCTCTGCTTACCGGCGGCGCTAGCTTTGCTCTCGCCCAGGGCGGAGCAGCCGGCGGCGGTGCAGGTGGTGCCGGAACTGGCATGAGCGGCGGTTCCACAGGAACAGGCGGCTCGATGGGTGCAGGTAGTGGATCCGGCACCGGCATGAGCACCGGCGGTCAGATGAACAACGGGAGCGGCACGGGGGACCGCATGGGTGCGGGCAACTCTGGATCGATGAGCACCGGCTCGACCGGAACGTCTGGTTCGATGGGTAAGGGAACCGGCAGCTCGTCCAGCAGCATGGGTCGCTAATCACTCATTTCGCCCCGTCACCCGCGAGAAGCGGGTGGCGGGTCAATCGGTATAAACCTCGTGTGGCTGCAATCTGCCCACCGAGGTTTCAGGTGTACGGCCCGCCCGCCGAACAGGTCGCCTGGCGCCTGAACGACGAGCGCCAGCGCTTGCCCCCCGGGGGAAACACACGGTGCTGCCCATGCGGCCGCCCGCAGAGATCACAACGCCCGCCAGCGCGCCAGAAGCGTACCACGGTTGACAGCTGTGGCTAGTCGATCGGGCAGAAAAAGCATTACTCGCGCCGGATCAGCATCATGATGCACTGCGATTTCATTGGCAATGAAAGCGTTGCGGTGCATTATCGACGAAGAATTACCCTATTGGATCAGTATATAGCTGTTGGCGCTCCCCGTAGGACTGCTAAATATTCCAGGAGGATCGCCATGGGCCTGACCGCTTTTATTATTTTCGTTGTGCCGTGGGTGCTGCTCGTCACGTTTCTCACTCGCGCACCGACTGTTCTTCGCCTGGGTGCCGCCGTGGCCCCTTGGCGGGCAATCCCGACACGTCGGGAAGAAGCCCGCGAGCAGCGTCACCAATCGGACGTGCGGACTGCTGAACGTGTGGGCTCAGCAAGCGGAGGCAACCTCACCGCGACTATGCTGGTGGCGGATCACTAGGCACAAGCGTGGAGCCTACCGAACCCACCGACAAGATCAGCTAAGGCCTTTCTTTGACCCAGCACGGCCCAATGGCGCCGCCGGTGCGCGAGTCTAAAACAGCAAAAGCCCGTCCAGGCGCGTCCCGGGCGGCGTCCTGGCAGCGCTGAATACGACGACGCCAGCTGAGCTGGATATAGCGTCCAGTCCTACGCGGATTTAAGGTCTGTAGCGACGTTCCTCGTCACCTTCCACAAGGTCGTTTCGGATGGCCCCGACTGCGACCGCCGGGTCCTACAGCAGCAGCCCGTCGTGCCCGCCAACTACGGGGAAGCCGCGGCCGACGCAGCCAAGACGATGTTCTGTCAGGCCGCCAGCATCGTCGATTGGCGGCTGCGAGCCGACACCTGTGAGCTTGTCGAGCTGGCCAAGCTGGCCGTTTGAGCGCACGGAAAACCCCGCGGGCAAGCCAGGCGTGCGAACGCGGTGAGGGCCGGGATCGTCGCCCACGCCGCCGCAAGACGGCCGCGCCAGCCCTTCCACCGAGCGATGTTCCGTTTCAGGGTGTCGGGGAGGCGGCGCCAGCGCGGCTTTGTAGCTCGGTTCAAGCTCATGGCCGCACGTGCTCTCCGAAGATGTCAGCGGTGAACGGCTCGGCGAACTGAACGGCGATGGTGTCTCAAGGGCCTCACGACGGCAGCGTAAAGCGCCAACCCACACGCGCACCCCGATAAACGGGATCACCGCTGGGTTCAGAGCGACGACTGTCCCGTAAAAGGAGATATGGAGGCTTCGTCATGAGCAGGCTAACTCCCATTCATTTATGGCCATCGTCCGCCCAGCGATGACAAGTCCGGAAGTCACGCCTCGCCTGCGAAAGCGGTGAGTGTCATCGATGTTCTCCTAAGCTTTGATTATCAGCCGAAATTCCTAAATTATATATCCAAACTCAGAATTTATCTCTAATGCAGATCTATAAAACCGGACCCACGATTCCTGTTTCATGTCGAACGCCACAAAGACACGTTATAAGAAATCTACGTTTATTCTGGTATATTGTTTCGTAAAGGTATGATATCAACGAATGGAAACTTATCAGATTGTAGCCCGGATCAGTTCATGCGCTAATCGAAATTATGACTATCTCGCGCGCTCGACGGTCTCTTGGATCATCGCCTCATTCGGTGCTTGGAGGCCGGGCGATACGCACGGCCTGGGTTCGTGAGCGAGCACAAGTCTGTCGCCGTCCTCGGCGCTGATCGCCAGGAGGACGCGCTGCATCGGGTCTGCCTTGGCCGAGCACCAGAACATCAAGATCTTCGGCGAAGTCTTGCAACGCCTGGATGGCGGTACAATCCCGGACACAGGTTGAGCCCTCATGGGTCTCCAGGGTGACGGCGGCGGTCAGCGCCGTCTGCCGGACCGGCTTGATACCGGCGGCGAAGGCGACTTCCTCGCGAACAGTAGCGTTACGCATTTAATCACTCCAACTGTCATTTGACCGGATGGGCATCAAATAAAGGTGCAAGAAATCAACCTGCCATTTTCGAGTCGGGGCGTTGTCACAATGCAAGAAATGTTAATTTCGGAAGATTTCTGGACCGAGCTTGAGCGTAAGGTGTCGTCCAAAGTAGGCGCGGCTCTTAACACAGATGAAGTTCCGCACGGGTTGCTAATCTCATATCTGCGCGATTTAGAGGTCATGGCGCGGACTGCCTGCGATAGCCGACAGACTGTCCAGATCATTGCCTCTGGCCGAAGAGTTCTCGGGGATCGAACCCAAGTTGGGCCGCAGGACGGGCCGTTCACATACGCCGTCGCGTGAGCGGATTGGATCTCGGGGCGCCTCAACTGCCAGAGCCCAGATCGGAGAAAAAAATGTTCCACGGCGAGATGGGCCGGTTGGCCAATGAAGCACTTCGGCTGAACGCGAGAATGGTCCAGAACGCCATGCTGCTTACGGTGGCGATGAACTACGCCTGGACCGCAAGTCAGCACCGCGAACCTCGGCGAACGAGAAGCGAGATCAAGGCTCACGTGAAGCGGCAAGCGCGAACGAGGCGACCTAAGCGTCGCGGTGTGCCAACAGAGGTCGCGGCCCGAGGTCTGCGCATCCTGTAGAGGGATG
>NZ_JAKSYM010000049.1 GCF_022829545.1 Methylobacterium sp. J-030
TAGCCCGAACCCGGCCTCCAGGAACCACATGCCGGCGAAGGCATCGTGCTGCTCGGAGAGGCGCACCAGAACCGCCACGAGGAACCCGTCCGCGAACACGAGCTGACCATCGGTGTCGTCGCTGCCGGTGGCGACATGCACCGGCTGGAGATGCAGAGTCATCCCACCGCTCGCTTCTGTAGATGCAGGTACGTCTCGTCGAACTCACAGGCGCGGATCAGCTCATCCCACGTCTTCACGACCAGGGTATGCCGGTGCAGCGTGATCAGCCCACGACCGCGCATCTCCTTCAACACGCGGTTGATGTGGACGCTGGTCATGCCGGTGGCGTCGGCGAGGTCGTTCTGGGTGATCGGCAGCGGGCAGCGGTGATCTCCGGCCAGGCCGACCGCCTCCTGCTTGAGGTACAGCTCGCAGAACAGGTGAACCAGGTGCTCGAAGGCTGGGCGGCGGCCCATGGCAATCAACCAAGCCCGGAAGATCGCCGCGTCGATCAGCGTGTCACGCCAGAGCACGGCCGCGATGGTCGGATAGCGGGCCGTAAGAGCGTGCATGCTCTCGTGCGGGATGAACGCCACCGTGGCCTGTGTCATCGTCGCGAGGTTGTGGTCCATCAGCGGGATGTGCAGGCTTTGCAGATCCGGGATGTCGCCCGCGATGTGGAACGAGAAGATCTGCCGGCGTCCTTCGGTCAGAAGCTTATAGCGGTAGGCCCAGCCCTCCAGGATGAGGCAGCACTGGGTCGCGAGATCGCCGTCGCGGACGATGTCCTGTCGCGCCGAGAGGGTTCGTACTCGGACGGGCAGGCTCTCGATTGCGTGCCGCTCCGAGGCCGAGAGGCGGGTGACGCTCTCCAGCTTGCGGATGAGCGGGAAGAGTGCGTGGGGGGTCTTCGAAGCCATCGTGGCGTCGCCTTGCATTGCAGGCGGAAGCGCACGGCTCTCCCAGGCGGCAGCACCTGTTTCGGAGCGGCTGACGATCAGTCAGGTCTAAAGGTTATATCAGCGCCGCAATCATACCTGGGTTAAGGATTTTCAAGATTAACCCCCGGGTCTCAAGGCTAACCGTCATCATTAGCCGCTACGGTCGCGCCGCGGCCGCGGCGTCGGACTTCCTCCCCAAGCGCATAGAGCAGCAGGCGAGAGGCGGTCTTCATCTCAGATGAACCGTGCTGCATGATCTCAGCGTGGTTGGCGATGCAGGCTTCTATCATCGCCTCGAACTCGTTGAGCGCATTCATCCTTCCCTCCCGCAAGTACCGCCTCTCTTGTCGGAGGTAGCTAACTCTAGATAGACAGCGCCCGACATATAAATTAATACTCCAACCCCAAATCCATCAAATGACGTTGCGCTGAGCTTAATATTTCGCTCTAACTGTTGTCTACCCGCAATCTAAGTAGCGCGTGGAGACTTTTTTGCGAGAAGCTTTGCGTCGACACTGCGAGGAAGACGATGCCGGAAGCGTCAACATCCTGAAGCGCATTGCTGCTGCGCTCGGCAAGCCCGAGACCGCATTCGTCGATGAGCCCGAGGCGCTGGCAGACCTTAATGACGCTTCTGAGATGCTACGGCTATGGGATAGACTGAAACACGCCTCAGACCGCCGGAAGGTACTGGCGTTCGCGCAATCCCTCGCTGCGCGGGATTGAATGCATCGCGACCGGCATGTGCTGCCTCCGTGAGGAGCAAGCTTTGCTGATGCGGGACACGCGGCGAGGCGTCTACGCAGAGGGTACGATCATTTGCCTGCGCGCTTCGCCCATGCGCTCGTCATCGGAGCGGACCAGCATGTCGACGAAGACCTTCTGCACGATCTGCCGCGTAGTCGCCTGATCCAGGCCAAGCCCGCGGGCGAACCCATCAAGGCGACGGGGGCGGCCATACCATCACGGCTCGGCCGCCCTCGCGCACTCCCGACCGTACCGCGGCTGGTGCGCCCGAGATGGACCCCGAGCCCAGCTTGGGGAGCAGCGGTATGTCTCTGGCGTCCTCGCGGACGGCCTTCTGCTCGACTTCTCGACCAGCTCGCCGCTGGGCGCGCAGATCCACCAACAAAGCCTTGAAGTCGACGACCTCCCGCGCGGGCGGTTGCCGGAGCAGGTCTACGGTTTCGTGTCCGCTCACGCGAGCACTCCAGCCACCGCTGCTTCAACGAAACCGGGTGATGCCCTCCGTATCGAACCGCTCGCGGACCCACTTCAAGCCTGACCAGCTGCAAAGTTGGCCTCGACAATCCGTAGGAAGTGTCCGACCGGGGAGTTTCAAAGCGAGCGTATCATCGCGACTCCGCTAAACCATGGCTCTTCCGATCGAACGCTGCACTAGAAAAGCCAATCACAGTGGAATTTGCTATCAGCCAACCGCCAAATTAGAGGCTCGGGTCTCCGTCCATTTTATGAATTCATCGGCTGGAATAGGACGAGCGAAGAAGTAACCCTGCACCTCATCGCACGCAGTTAATCGGAGCTGGTCGAGCACTTCCTGCGTTTCGACGCCCTCCGCGACGACACGATGGCCGAGATGCTTCGCCATCAAGACCATCATCGTGACCAGCGAGAGCTGACGCGGGTCGGTATCAAGATCACCCATGAAGGAGCGATCGATCTTCACGACGTGCACCGGCAGCCGCTGAAGGTAGGACAGGCTGCTGTACCCAGTACCAAAGTCGTCGATCGCCAACCGAATTCCGGCAGCCGCGAGGTCCTTAAGCTGACATAAGGCCTGCTCGGCATCATTCATCACCGCCGTCTCGGTGATTTCCAGTTCGAGGAACTCGGGAGAGACACCATGTCGAGCCAGGACTTGGCTGACACGAGAAGCGAAATCGGGCTCGTGCAGGTTGGTCGAGGAGATGTTGACCGAGACGATCAGCTCCATGCCGGCCGCGTGCCACCGGGCCATCTGCGAGACCGCCGTCTCCAGCACCCAGGCGGTCGTTGGCGTGGCTAGGGCCATTCGCTCGACCAACGGGATGAACTCACCCGGCGAGATCGGCCCAAGCGTCGGATGCATCCACCGCATCAGCGCCTCGGCCCCGACACAGCGTCCGGAGGTCAGGTCGACGCGGGGCTGATAGACCAGACGGAAACCGGAGGGGCTTTGCAAAGCCGCCTCGAAGTCGCGCAGCAGCGTGAAGCTTCGCTGGGATGCGTTATCCAGCGTGTTCGAGTGGATCTGGAAGAGTTTGCCTTTTGAGCGCGCATCCTGGGCCGCTCCCTGAGCGATCCTCAGCACATCGGTCGGAGGTAGATCGCCAAGGGCGAAAGGGGCAACCCCAATCACGGTCGTGCCGATCGCGTCGGGCCCACCGAGCTTGCGCAGCCGCTCGGCCCGGACGGTCAAGAGATCGCTGTATGCGACCTCATCCATTCCGTCGGGAGCCAGGGCTGCCAGTTGTGTGGCGCCGACGTGGTAGGCTTTCCGCTGCGGCCCGATCAAAAGCCGGAAATTGCGCGCGGCTGCCTTGACCATACTGTCGATGGCAGCCTGTCCCATGACGCGCACGACATGGTTCATCTGATCGACGGAGATCAAATCCACTAGGACCGCGATCCGCCGTTCTCCAGACGTATGATCACGAGCAAAGTCGCTCAGGTCATCGATGAACTGCGTTCGGTTCGGCAGTTCACTGATAGGGTCGATGCGTCCGAAGGCATGCTGCAGCTCGATCTGCGACATGACCATGGCGGCGAGATCGCGCAACGCTGCCAATTCTGACGGTTGTGCTTGCCGAGGCGACGTCCCCAGGACGCACATGGCACCGAGGCCGAAACCGTCTCGCGTGACAAGTGGGGCACCGGCATAGAAACGGACGCCGGCCTTTGCCAAAGCGCTGTCGTGATAGTAGGGGTCCGTCAGGAAGTCCTCGATCACCACCAAATCACAGCTCTCGGCTACCTGAGAACACGGTGCTTTTTGGCGCGTGACCGACCAGTGCTCTACTCCGATCCTGGACTTGAACCATTGTCTGTCGCTATCAGTCAAAGAGACGGCGGCGATTGACAGGCCGAATATCTGGCTTGCCATACGCGTGATGCGGTCGAAGCTTTCTCCTGGGGGCGTATCCAAGAGGTCGAACCTTCGAAGCGCATCAAGACGCTCAGTTTCTGCGGCCGACACCATAAGTTGCTCCCTCATGCCGTCCACGTACTGGCTGCGGTCGCCTCATGTCCTAGAGTGTGGCGAACCCCTGCACCGGCCTCCTCCCGAGATGCCGCCTCGGCAGAAGTCCGTCTTGTCCGATATGACAGGGCCATGGCCCGTGATCAGGCTTGATCTACTCGCTGGCAATAAGTCGCGACGTAATCACTTTTTCCTGTGCTTGATATAGTACCAATTTATTACTTATTGCTTAAAAACACCTTGTTACTGTGTCGGAAGAAATACAACAAATGACGGGATTTCAGTGTTGTAGCGATGATTAGAACAGTGCTGCCGATTGTGGCGGGCGGGAATTTGCATCTCCGGAGCTGAAAACACCCAAACTGCGCAAAGCGTCCCCTAACAAATCATTACTTATGGAGATTGCTTCATACCGCCCCCCACGGCTTTCAAAGGGGCGTCCGATGCGCCGCGCCACCTCACGCTCGAACGAGATGAAGCCCTCGATCTCACCACACACGTTGCGCAATGGTCGGCAATCGATCTCGGCCCGGTATTTGGTGCCGTCGCCTCGGTAGTTGGTCAGATACCCGTGGAAGCGTTCACCGGCCCTCAGGGCCCGATGAAAGGCGTCGAGAGTCGCCTGACGCGTCTCCTTGCCCTGCATGAAGCGGGGGCTCTGCCCGATGATCTCATCTGGATCGCGTCCAACAAGCCGGCCAAAGGCCGAGTTGGCATAGACGATGATCGGGCCCGGCCGCTCTATGGATGCGTCCGTAATCAGGATGCCGACCGGGAGGTCGCGGCCAAAGGCACGGATCAATTCAACGATTGTCATATAGGTTGGTCGTCACTTGGTGAGGCTCAGCCTACGGGCGTCCAAGCGTGAACAGGATCGGGACGTTCCGTAAGTCCGCCTTATACGACCGGCTAAGATTGCCGGCTGATTGCACGCCGACCTCGCGCACCTCCCGACCGCGTCCGCAGCAGATAGTCCTGAGATAGGCGCGAGCGCGGCCGCGGGGAAGCCTCTGTGTGTCCCTGGCGTCATCGCGGGCGGGTGTTTCATCCGGTTAAACGCTCGTCAGAAACGCCGCAACGGCCTGACCGCCCGGCAATCTGCCCCGGTCACAACTGGTCGGGGTTAAGAGCGGATCCCGCGACAACCGCCCTCGCCTCGCGGAGGCCATGGCGCTCTGCCGGCTCCCCGGGGCCACGCTGGTCATCGCCAAGCTCGACCGGCTGTTCCGTTACGCGGCGTTCCTGCTGAACCTGCAGGAGGCCGGCGTCCGGTTCGTGGCGGCCGACATGCCCGAGGCGAACCAATTGGTGGTCGGCATCATGGCCGTGGTCGCCCAGGCCGAGCGCAAGATGATCTCGGCCTGCACCAAAGCCGCGCTGGCGGCCGCCAAGGCGCACGGCGTGCACCTAGAGCCGGTCCCGCGCCGCTTGAGACGGGTTAGCGGGTAGCGCGTTGGTGAGTGAAGGAGCTTGCTTATGCCTTCACCCCTGTCTGTGGACCTGCGCGAGCGTGTCGTGGCTGCCGTGGTGGCTGGCGCCTCCTGCCATCGCGCCGCAGCCCGCTTCGGGGTCAGTGTGTCGAGCGCCAGCCGCTGGTCGGAGCGCTTCCGCCACAAGGGCCAACTCGCCTCCAAGCCGATGGGCGGCGATCACACCTCGAAGCGCATTGAGGCGCATGCCGGGCTGATCCTGAGGATCTCCAAGCAGGAGCCGCGTCTTTTCCTGCGCGAGTTGCGCGATCGGCTGGCTGAGCAGCGCATCCAAACCAGCACGAGCGGCCTGTCGCGCTTCTTTGCCCGCCACGGGATCCGCTGGAAAAAGGGGCGACGTACGCAGCTGAGCAGGAGCGTGCGGACGTAAGGGCTGCTCGCCAGGCGTGGTTCGAGGCACAGCCCGAGCTCGATCCGGATCGGCTGGTGTTCCTGGATGAGACGGCGGCTGCCACCAACATGGCGCGCCGCTATGGTTGGGCTCCGCGCGGCGAGCGCTGCCGGCTCACAGCCCCGTTTGGCCACTACAAAACCACCACCATCACCGCCGCCCTGCGCTCGAGCGGGCTGTGCGCCACCGCGCTATTGGACGGTCCCACGAACGGCACGCGCTTTTGCAGCTACGTCACCGAGACCCTGATCCCGGTGCTGCAGCCGGGCGACGTCGTCGTCATGGACAACCTGGCAGCCCACAAGGTTGCGGGCGTGCAGGACGCGATCGAGGCCGCAGGAGCGCGGCTGCTCTACCTTCCGTCCTACAGCCCTGGTTTCAACCCGATTGAGCAGGCCTTCGCAAAGCTGAAGGCGCTGCTACGCAGCGCGGCAGCCCGCACGATCCCGGATCTCTGGGCGGCGATCCGCCAAGCCTTCACGTGCTTCACTCCGCAGGAGTGCCGCAACTACCTTGCCGCAGCTGGCTACGAGGATGACTTGGCCGTCGCTACCTGACCGGGACAGCTCTAGGCAAGCCGGAGAACCTATCGAACCGGGAGGCCGGCCAAGTGCGCGGGCGGGCGCGGCAGACCCGGCGGCCCGAGGAGCGGGCCCGGGACCTCGCCCCAGTGATAGCCGCCGTGCGGGCCGAGGGCGCGGTCCCGCTGCGCCAGATCGCGGCGGCGCTGAACGCGTGGGGCATCCCGGCCGCTCGGGGTGGGGCGTGGACGGCTACACAGGTACGGCGCGTCTCGTAACGAATGTTTGGACCTAGACCCGTGGCAAAGCCGTACTTTCACATAGGTTAGTTCAAGCTCAGTTTAGCACCATCTTTCAACAATGTGAGGCTTACAAAAACAGGAACATCTCCTGATGCTGATAGTTTATTGGGCAAGATCCTGTCTGGGATCTACTTACAACCAAAAGTTGGGTTTTGAGATGAACGTCAAAAATCTATGCGTTCCCTTGATCGCTGCAGCTCTGCTTACCGGCGGCGCTAGCTTTGCTCTCGCACAGGGCGGAGCTGCCGGCGGCGGTGCAGGTGGTGCCGGAACTGGCATGAGCGGCGGGTCCACAGGAACAGGCGGCTCGATGGGTGCAGGTAGTGGATCTGGCACCGGCATGAGCACCGGCGGTCAGATGAACAACGGGAGCGGCACGGGGGACCGCATGGGTGACGGGGCGAAATGAGTGATTAGCGACCCATGCTGCCGGACGAGCTGCCGGTTCCCTTACCCATCGAACCAGACGTTCCGGTCGAGCCGGTGCTCATCGATCCAGAGTTGCCCGC
>NZ_JAKSYM010000054.1 GCF_022829545.1 Methylobacterium sp. J-030
CGCGGGTCGGGGACGAGGTTTGAGGCGTTGACGTCCAGGACACCCTCGTTGCGGGGGTTGCGGTCGAGGTTGTCGTACATGCGGTCGGCCTGGGACGTCACGGGCGCGGAGCGGAGGAAGTTGAGGTACGAGTGGGTGGGGGGCGCGTACTCGATGCCGCCGCCTCCGGCGTGGCCGGTGCGGACGATGTCGTTGCCGGCCAAGCCGGCGAACGAGCGGTCGGCGCTGCCCGAGCCGTAGGGGAAGCCGCCGGGGCCGTACACGAGGGTGCGGTCGAAGGCGTAGCCGAGGCGGCCGCGCACGGTGCCGAAGTAGTCGAGGCTCGACAGGCCGCGCGGGTCGGTGACGTAGTAGCCGGGGGCGAGCGCGCCGCCGGTGAGGAAGGCGCTGTTCCGGTTGCGCCCGAAGTCGAGGTACTGGGCGTCGGCCTCGATGCCGACGACCACGCCGGAGCCCGGGGTGAACTGGTAGTTGTAGCCGACCTGGGCGCCGCCGGAGAAGCCGTCCTGGCTGTTGTTGCGGAAGGTGGCGACGGTGCCGGGGGTGGCGTAGGGGAAGGGCACGCCGAAGCTGTTGCCGGTGGAGCGGCTGGAGGCGTCGAAGGCGTAGCCGGCGTTGATGCCGAAGTAGGCGCCGGTCCAGGTGAACACCGGCACGGGGGTGAACACCGGCGGCGGCGCGGCCCGGCGCGGCAGGTCAGCGGCCGAGGCGGCGCCGGTCAGGAGAGCCGTGGCGGCGCTCGCGAGAAGAAGCTTCTTGATCATCTGGTCCTCACTGGTCGTCCCGCCCCGCCCTCGAGGGCGCGGCGACGGAACATGGATCGGGTTGCGTTCCAGCGGTTCCAGGGCTGCTTTGCGCTCCGCGGTGTCGCCGACCGCTCACGCGGCCCCTTGAGGCAACCCGCCGTTTTTCCCCGGCACCTTGACCCCACAACGCGCTCGAATTGCCAAGGTTCAGTTACGGCTACGCTTTTTCACGGCGCAAGCGATCGACAAATTGTCGCACCCCCTTCCCAGTTCCGGCCAAGCTGCCGGACGGCGTCTGGGCATGAGTTCAGGACATGAGTGCGATGGCTGAGATCAGGCGACCATAATCCGGCTCACCGCGGTGGGTGGCCCGCCGGTAGCTGTAGAACCGCTCGGCATCCGCATAGGTGCAGAGGTTGAGCGCCGTGGCTGCGCCCAGCTCGGCCTGCGCGAGCCGGGCCAGAATGAAACCGGGCAGATCGAACTGGGCGTGGTCGGGGCGCGAACCCGCGCCCAGGAAGCGGTCCATCCCCGGGGCCTCGCTCCGGAATCGCGCAATGAAATCCGGGCCGACCTCGTAGGAAGGCTGGCCGATCGTGGGTCCGAGCACCGCGACGATCCGGTGCCGCCGCGCGCCCAGGGCTTCCATGGCGCGCACCGTCGCCTCGATCACCCCGGTCAGGGCGCCCTTCCAGCCGGCATGAGCAGCCCCGACCACGCCCTCCGCGGGATCGGCAAACAGGAGCGGTCCGCAATCGGCGGTGGCGATGCCGAGGGCCAGGCCTTCCACCCGCGTCACCATGGCATCCGCCCTCGGGCGGTCCGCAGGCGCGAAGGGCGCCGCGACGGTGACCGCCTCGGCCGAATGGATCTGGTACAGGCTGACCAGCCGATCGGCCGGCAGGCCAAGCCGGGCACACATCCGCGCCCGGTTCTCGGCGACGCGCTCCGGTGCGTCCTGAGAGCCGAGGCCGCCATTCAACGTTGCGTAATCGCCCTCCGAGACGCCGCCGCAGCGGGTGAAAAACGCATGGCGGATTCCCCGGCACGCGGAGAGGACCGGCGCTTCGATCGACATGCCTGCGGTCACGGTCGGGCCTCTGCGTGTTCTGGGGTGGTGCCCCGTTAGCGCATGGGCCGCCCCTTGACGATGTCGTGCGGACGTCAGATTCTTGTTGCATTGCAATATGAGGCCCGCTCCGGCCTCAATCCGAGAAGGATCGCAATGTCGCAAGGGATCGATTCCGACGCCCTCAAAGACGCAACCAAGCCGGCGGCCGAAGCGCCCCGCATGCCGAACACGCCCGCACGACCCATTCCGCGCGAGCCCGCAGCCTTCGACCCGGGCAACCCGAACCCGCCGACGCCCCCGAGCCCGCGTCCGTCGAGCCAGACGGATTCCGGCTTCGGCTCGTTCGGCTGAACGGTCTCGGCGTCACGAATCCGGGAATCCAGGGAGCGGCCCCAGATCCGGGCCGCTCACCACCAGCACCTTGAACAGGCTCCCCATCCCGGTGCGGCCGGTCTCGGTGAGCCGCGCGACCGCCGCGTCGATCTCCGTCGACTGAGCGGCCGTAGCGCTGGACCTCAGGCGCTCCGCACGTTGGCGCAGGCCGAGGTTGAGTAGAAAATCACCCTGATCGACCGGTCCGCCGACGCGCGCGCCAGCCCCGGAGGCCGCTTCAGCCAGTGCCGCGAAGTCGACATGGTGGGTCAGGTCCGCCTCGCCGGGGGCGGCCAGCGGATCGGCGAAGCGATGGCCCGCGATCGCCTGGAGCGTGTCGCCGAAGCCGGGGCGGGCATGGCCGTAATCGAGGATCAGCAGGGCGCCGCTCGCCCTGCGGAAGCGCTGTGCCAGCGCACGGATGAGGGCGAGGCCGGCGCTCGGCACGCTCAGCACGGACCCCTCCGGGCCCTCGGCGTCGATCCCCGGGGTCGGCTCCGGCGCGAGCCCGAAGGCCAGGGCCCCTTGCGCATCGAGGCCGACCTGACGCGCATGCCAGCCCGCCGGCCCCCGCACGAACTGGAGGACCGGCAGGCAATCGAAGAATTCGTTGGCCAGGACGATCGCTTGCCCGTCGGGCAGGGTCTCGACACCGTCGTGCCAGGTCGCCCCCGTACCGGCGAGCGTCCGTTCCTGCACCGCCCGCAACACCGGGCTGGTCTCAACGAGGTGCGGCGCGACGCGAAAGCCCGGCGCGGCGGCCCGCAGCGCCCTCAGGGCATCCGCCATCAGGGTGCCGCGGCCGGGACCGAGTTCGACCAGCACCAGCGGATCCGGCCGACCCATCAGACCGTGAACGTAGGCGGCCCAGGCGCCGATCAGCTCGCCGACCATCTGGCTGATCTCGGGCGCCGTCGTGAAATCGCCCCGCGCGCCGAGCGGATCGCGTGTGCGGTAATAGCCGTGGACCGGATGGCCCAGGCAGAGCGCCATGTACCGGTCGATGCCGATCGGCCCGTCCTGGCGGATCAGCGCGGCGAGCTCCGCCGCGAGCGGCGTCACGCCCCCACGGGCGCCTTGTGCGCCTCTTCGCTGGTGGGCGCCGCGACGGGATGGCGTGGGCGCGTCCGGCCCGTCGCCGCGAGCACGATGTAGGTGAGGCCGACGATCATCATCGGCACGCAGAGCAGCATGCCCATGGTCACGCCGCCGCCCATGGGGCCGAGATGGTCGCCGAACAGGAAACCGAGCTGGCGGTCGGGCTCGCGGAAGAACTCGCAGAAGGTCCTCGCCAGGGCGTAGCCAAGGACGAAGATGCCGCCAAGCAGCCCCGGCTTGCGGAATCCGAACCGGCGGACGCTGATCGCCATCACGATGAACAGCAGCAGCCCTTCGGTCGCGGCCTCATAGAGCTGGCTCGGATGGCGCGGCAGGGGCCCGCCGCTCGGGAACACGATCGCGTAAGGAAAATCCGGCGCCACGCGGCCCCAGAGCTCGCCGTTCACGAAATTGGCGAGCCGGCCGAAGAACAGGCCGATCGGTACGACCACGGCCCCGATATCGAGGAGCGTGTAGGCGTTGAGCTTCTTCGCCCGGGCGAACAGCAGGAAGGCCAGGATCGCCCCGAGGAACCCGCCGTGGAACGACATGCCGCCGTTGCGGATCGCCAGGATCTCCCATGGATCGGCGATGTACATCGGCAGGTTGTAGAAAAGCACGTAGCCGATCCGCCCGCCCAGAACGACGCCGAGCGCGACCCAGACGACGAGGTCGTCGATGTCGACCACCTGCGGGCGCTTCACCACGCCCCAGAGGCTGTCGGCCATGACGAGACGGCGCGCATAGTACCAGCCGCCGATCAGGCCGGCGATGTAGGCGAGCGCGTACCATTTGATCGTGATCGGCCCGATCGCGAGCGCCACCGGATCGATGGCCGGAAAGGGCAGGGCGAGGAGCGGCATCGGTCTCACCTCCGGGGCGGCCGGATTGGACGCCGGAGGGGTCGCGCGTCAAGTCCGCTTCGAACCTCGGCGGAGCAAAGGGTCAGACCCGCACGAACAGGCAGCCGTGTCCGTCCGGCCCCGCACAATAGACCGCCGTCCCGTCGGCCGAGGCATGCGGGGACAGTCCGACGTTGCGCAAGACGCGCGACAGGTCCCCCGGATCGGCAACGGAGACGTCGTAGCGGGTCGTTGCCCTGTCGGCCGGGCCGAACGACGACGGGCTCCGGGGGGCGGTCATCCGGTAGTGCAACAGCTCGACATGCGGCGGTGAGTCCGGCGGTTCGAGTGCGACAACATCCACCTGCGGATCGACGACCCCGTCCAGGCGCGCTTGCTCCGGACCGCGGTTGAGGCCCCGCTGCGTCATCGTCAGGCCCAGCGGCCCGGTGAAGAAAGCCAGCGCCGCGTCGAGGTCGGTGACGGTGATCGCCGAATGGTCGATGCCCAGGAACAGGCCCGGTGCGCCGCGCCACCGCTCGGCCGGCGGTCCGTCGGGAAAGAAGATCAGTTCCAGCGGATGCCCGTCCGGATCGCGGAACTTGTAGGCCGTGACGCCCCCCGAGGAGGCCGGCAGAAGCTGCGGGCCGCCCCGGCTGATCGGGACCGGACGCAGGGGCGTGAGCTGCGCCATTGCGGCATCCATCGCGCGGACCGGGATCGCCAGGTGCTGAAAGTACGGGTCCGTCGCCGCCGGATCGGCCGGATAGGGCGCACCGGGCGGATCCACCGCCAGGAAGGCGACGGTCTGGCGCCCGAGCCGCATGCGCAGCTGCGTCGCGCATCTCCCGGTCAGGCCCATCGCCTCCGCCTGGGCGGCAGGCAGGGGTTCCGGAGGGGCGATCCGCGCGAACCCGAGGCCGTCGCGGTAGAATGCCTCCGTGACGGCGAGGTCCGCGACGGTCCGGCCGAAGCCAGCGATGGCCCGCACGCCGCTCATAGCAACGGCGCCCCACGCACGTTGACGTAGATCGCGTAAAGCGTGTGCGAGGCGCACAGGAACAGGCGGCTGTCATAGCGGCCGCCGAAGGTGAGGTTGGCGACCGTCGCGGGCACCAGGATTTTTCCGACCAACTCGCCGCCGGGATCGATGCAGTGGACGCCGTCACCGGCGCTCGACCAGATATTGCCGTGCTCGTCGCAGCGGATCCCGTCCGCATTGCCCGGCTCGATCCGGAACAGCACGTCGCCGCCGGACAGGCTGCCATCCTCGGCCACGTCGAAGGCGCGCACGTGCTGCACCGGGTCGGGAGCGAACTGCAGCCCCGTCTCCACGATGTAGAGCCGGCGCTCGTCGGGGGAGAAGCACAGGCCGTTCGGGCCCTGGAAATCGTTCGCCACCACGCGGAGCGAGCTGTCGCGCGGGTCGAACCGGTAGACCGCAGCGGGCAGCTCGGAGTCCTGCTTGCCGCCCTCGTAGTCGGTCTGGATGCCGTAGGGCGGGTCCGAGAACCAGATCGTGCCATCCGACCGACAGACGACGTCGTTGGGTGAGTTCAGCCGCCGGCCCTGGTAGCGCTCGACCAAGCTCGTGATGCGGCCGTCGAGTTCGGTCCGGTGGATGCGCCGGCCGTGATGCGAGCAGGACAGAAGCCGGCCCTGCCGGTCGCGGGCATGGCCGTTCTCGAAGTCGCTCGCCGCGCGATAGACGCTGAGGCCCGAAGACTCGGCCCAGCGCATCACCCGGTTGTTGGGCAGATCGGAGAACAGCAGCTCGTCGCGGTCGCCGAACCAGACCGGCCCCTCGGTCCAGCGAAAACCCTCGGCGAGTTTCTCCAGGGGCGCATTCGGCAGCACGTAAGCCTTGAAGCGCGGCTGGGTCATTTCGAAACCGTCCATGGCCGGTTCCTACTTGAAGCGGCCCGGCTGGTTCACGGTCGGCTCGACCTGAAGGCCCGTGACGATCATCGTGCAGGGCTCGTCGCCGACCGTTCCGGACAAGTGGCCCTTCCTGCCGTCGCGTTCCTTCGTGTTCTGATCCTCGCCCATCATCAGCTCGCCGGGACCCATCTCGACCCGGCGGCCATCCATCGTCTCCACGAACCAGCGGCCCGACAGGATCGCGATCCATTGCGGGCGCGGATTCTCGTGCCATTCCCCGACCCAGCCCACCGGCAGGACCGTGAAGGTCACGACCGACTTGGCCGGGTCCATCTTGTCGTTCCATTGCGGCGCCGTCTCGGGGTTGATCCCCTCGAACGTGAAGCGCTCGATGTGAAACTGCTCCTGGCGGCTCACCCCCTCCGCGTCGGTATAGACGTGCCAATAGGGCATTTTGGGATGGGTCGGCTCGCTCATCGTCGCTCCTGCGGCGGCGGGACAATCGTCCTCGCTCAACGGCCGGATTCGGCGATGGTTCGCGGCGGGTGAGGCCGCCGGACGATCAGGCGCGCCCGTCGCCCGGCGGCCAGGGGATCGGCCGCTCCATGATGGCCTCCCACGCGTAGGGGCACTCGGCTGGAAAGATGTCCTCGTCGAGCCCGGTCTCGCCTGCGGCCTCGATCCGCGCGCGGTGGTAAGCGCGCGTGATCAGCCCTTCAATCTGTGCGCGCAAGCTTGGGCTGTCTTCGAGTCGGTTCTCGACCACGCAGCGCTGCGTCCGAATCGAGGTCACCCAGCTCCGGCTCCGCCGGTCCGGCCGATGATCCCACGTCAGCAGATGAAGCAGGATCACGCCCAGCGCGCTGGTCAGCGCATGCCGCTCACCGCGACCCACGTCGGCGATCTCGTCAACAACATGCTCGATGTCGAGGCGCGACCAAGCACCCGCCCGTAGGAAGCGCGCTTGCTCCTGCGCCCAGGCGTTGACATCCTGCTCGTACTCCGTGGCGCACGTTCCCCGCGCCGCAGGCTTGCGCGCTGCCACAACGGCCTCCCTGCTTTGCACGCCTGGTGCGAGCACAGCCTATCACATCTGCTCGGGGATCCGATCGGTCTGCGCGAGGTTCGAGAACCGGGTGATGTTGGCGTCGAACTGCAGTTCCACGGTGCCAGTCGGGCCGTGGCGCTGCTTGCCGATGATCACCTCGGCCTTGCCGTGGACGCGCTGCATCTCGGCCTCCCAGGCGAAGAATTCTTCGGTGCCTTCGCGAGGCTTCTTGTTGCCGACGTAATATTCCTCGCGGAACACGAACATCACCACGTCGGCGTCCTGTTCGATCGAGCCCGATTCGCGCAGGTCCGAGAGCTGCGGGCGCTTGTCGTCGCGACTCTCCACCTGCCGGGAGAGCTGGGACAGACCGATGATCGGGCACGCCAGCTCCTTGGCCAGCGCCTTCATGCCGGTGGTGATCTCGGTCATCTCCTGCACGCGGTTGTCGCTGCGCTTGCCGGAGCCGGAGAGCAGCTGCAGGTAATCGACGATCAGCAGGTCGAGGCCCTTCTGACGCTTGAGGCGCCGGGCCCGGGCGGCGAGCTGGGCGATCGAGATGCCGCCGGTCTGATCGATGTAGAACGGGATCGTCTGCATGTCCCGGGCGGCGTCGGTGATCTTGTAGAAGTCCTCCGGGCGGATGTCGCCGCGGCGGATCTTGTAGGAGGGCACGCCCGATTGCTCGGCGATGATGCGGGTGGCGAGCTGCTCGGCCGACATTTCCAGCGAGAAGAAGCCGACGATGCCGCCGTTCACGGTCTTGGTGACGCCGTCCGGCCCCTTCTCGCCGCGATAGGCTTTGGCGATGTTGAAGGCGATGTTGGTCACCAGCGAGGTCTTGCCCATGGCCGGGCGGCCCGCGAGGATGATCAGATCGGAGGACTGCAGGCCACCCAACTTGGAATCGAGGTCGCTGAGGCCCGTTGCGATGCCGGAGAGCTTGCCGTCGCGCTGATAGGCCTTGGCGGCCATGTCGACCGCGGCGGTCAGCGCGTCGGAGAACTTCTGGAAGCCCCCGTCGTAGCGGCCGGCCTCGGCGAGTTCGTAGAGGCGCCTTTCGGTGCGCTCGATCTGGTCGCGGGGCGATTCCTCGACCGGTGCTTCGTAGGCACCGTTCACCAGATCCTCGCCGATCGTGATCAGCCGGCGGCGGATCGCGAGGTCGTAGATCGTGCGGCCGTACTCGCCGGCGTTGATCACCGTGGTGGCGTCGGCGGCGAGCCGCGCGAGGTACTGCATCACCGTCTGGCCGCCGAAATCGGCGTCGCCCAGATAGGTCTTCATGGTGATGGGCGTGGCGAGCTTGCCGGCCCGGATCAGCGAGGCCGCCACCGTGAAGATCTGCTGGTGCGCATCCTCCATGAAGTGCTCGGCGAGCAGGAAGTCCGACACCCGGTAGTAGGCGTCGTTGTTCACCAGGATCGCGCCCAGCAGCGCCTGCTCCGCGTCGACGTTGTGCGGGGCGACGCGGTACTCGGCCTGGACCGTTTCGAGCTTGGCCGTGAGCGCATTGGGCAGGGCCATCGGCGGACGACTCCGTATCAGGCGCCGCGGCGGGCGCGCCAGGATCACACCGCACGACCTTGGCCCCAGTATGGTTACCGAAGCCTAGCCGCCGGCCGGTTCTCCCGGGCCGTAGCGCGGAAAAGCGGACGCCCGCCGACTCTCACGAGCGACGGGCGTCCATGCTGGAACAAAACTGGAACGTGTCAAGCCTTTGAGGGGACGATCCCCAGTGTTCACCGGCATACAGGAGCCGGCAACAGGTTCAGGTCCGCCGCTGGGCCTGGCCCTCCTGCTCCTCGAAACCCTTGAGCATCTTGTCGAGCGTCAGCGGGTACGCGCGCACGCGGATCCCGGTGGCGTTGTGGATCGCGTTGGCGAGCGACGCCCCGGCGCCGCAGATGCCGAGCTCGCCGAGGCCCTTGCTCTTCAACGGGTTCGACTTGTCGTCGAGTTCCGGCAGGAACACCGCGTCGATCTCGGGAATGTCGGCGTGAACCGGCACGTGATACTCGGCGAGATCGTGATTGACGAAGTAGCTGTAGCGCGGATCGACCACCGCATCCTCCATCAGCGCCGCGCCGACCCCGAAGGTCATGCCGCCGATCGCCTGGCTGCGGGCCGTCTTGGCGTTGAGGATGCGTCCGCCGGTGAACACGCCGAGCATCCGCCGCAGCCGGATCTCGCCGGTATCGACGTCGACGCCGACCTCGGCGAAGTGCGCGCCGTAGGAATACTGCGAGAATTTCTGCTTCATCTCTCCGGGCTTGATCTCGCCCGAGGCCTCGAGGCCCGACTTGGCGAGGTCGGTGAGCGACTCCGTGCGGTTCCCGGAGGTGACGGCGCCGTCGCGGAACGTGGCACCCTCCGGGTTGAGATCGCCGGCCTTGAGCAGCGCCTGCCGGAGGTTGTCGCAGGCGACGTACAGGGCCGAGCCGGACGACCCGGCGCCGAACGACCCGCCCGAGCCCGAGGCGAACGGGAAGTCGGTGTCGCCGATCTCGACCCGCACGCGCTCGGGCGGCAGGCCCAGCATCTCGCCGGCGATCTGGGTGAGGATCGTGTAGGTGCCGGTGCCGGGATCGGTCATGGCCATCCGCACCACCAGCACGCCGTCAGGCCCCAGCCGAACCTTGGCGGAGGACGGCATCAGCGGATTGAGGCGCGCGGCGGCCGACATCCCCATGCCGACAAGCCAGTTGCCCTCGCGGCGGCTGCCCGCCGCCTGCCGCTTGTCCCAGCCGAACAGGCGCGCGCCCTCCCGCATGCAGGGGACCAGCTTGCGGGTGGAGAACGGCACCTTCTTCTCGGGATCCTCGGCCGGCTCGTTGCGCACCCGCAGCTCGATCGGATCGATCTTCAGCTGCTCGGCGAGCTCGTCCATGGCGCACTCGAAGGCGAGCTGACCCACGGCCTCGCCGGGCGCGCGCATCGACGAGGCGATCGGCATGTTCAGGTTCACGAGCCGATGCTGCGTGATCCGGTTCGGCGCCGCGTAGAGCGACCGGGTGACGTTGGCCGAGGTCTCGAAGAAGCCGTCGCCCTCGGCGGTGTCGGACCACGATTCGTGGCTGATCGCCGAGAGGCGCCCGTCCTTGTCGGCGCCCAGGCGGATCTTCTGGATCGTGTCGGTGCGGTGGGTGGCGACGTGGAATTCCTGCTGCCGGGTCAGCGCGACCTTGATGGGCCGCTGGATCATCTTCGAGGCCAGCACCGCCAGCGTCGCCTCGGGCTGGACCTGGAGCTTCGAGCCGAAGCCGCCGCCGATATAGGCACTGACGATCCGCACCTTCTCGGGGGGCAGCTTGAGCACCGAGCCCAGGGCCTTCTGGCCGCGGTTCGGCATCTGGTTGGCGGTGTAGAGCACCGGGCCGTCATTCTCCCAGGACGCGATGGTGGCGTGCGGCTCCATCTGCGCGTGGATCTGGTTCGGCGTGACGTACTCGACGTCGAGCTTCACGGGTGCGGCCGCGAAGGCGGCGTCGAAGTCGCCGAGCTTCGAATCCGGGGGCGAGTTGATCGGCTTCGGCTCGTAGGCCGAGGCCATGGTGTCCTTGAGCAGCCCCTTGGGCTTGGACGCATCGTACTGGACCTTGACCAGCATGGCGGCGGCGCGGGCCTGCTCGAAGGTCTCGGCCACCACGAAGGCGACGGGCTGCCCGTAGAACTTCACCTCCGTGCCCTGGAGCTGCGGCCAGACCTGCTCCTTCTTCTCGCCCTGCTCCGGCACGTTCTCGTGGGTCAGGACGAGGATCGTGCCCGGCGCCTTGCGGGCGGCGTCGGCGTCGATCGAGCGGATCGTGCCGGAGGCGATGGTCGCCGGCACGATGAAGCCGTAGGCGGGGTTCTTCAGGGCGTGGGTCTCGTAGGCATAGGGCGCGTGGCCCGTAACCTTCAGCTTGCCCTCGACCCGGCTCAGGGGCTTGCCGACGAGGCCGTCGGGCCGGTCGTCGAGGGGCGTCCGGCCGATCGGCTGGTTCATCTCCATGGGAACGGTCCTTGGCGGGATTAAGCGCGGGTCGCCTGCGCCACGACGGCGCGCAGGGTCCGGCGGGTCAGCGGGATCTTGAAGTCGTTGCTGCCGTAGCCGCGGGCGCCCTTGAGCACCGCGTCGGCGGCGGCGTCCGCCGAGCCGGTCTGGACGAGCGCCGTCTCGGCCTCGGCCACCCGCCAGGGCTTGTGCGCCAACCCGCCGAAGGCGAGTTGCGCAGCATGGGGCTTGCCGCCCTCGCCACCCGCGATCACGGCGGCCACCGACACGGTCGCGAAGGCGTACGAGGCTCGGTCGCGGACCTTCCGGTAAATATGCGTTCCCGCCACCGGCTTCGGCAGCGTCACGGCGGTGATGATCTCGCCCTTGCGCAGCTCGGTCTCGATCTGCGGCGTGTCGCCGGGGAGCTTGTGGAAGTCCGCGATCGGGATGCTGCGCGCCTGTCCGTCCGGGTTCATGGTCTCGACGGTGGCGTCGAGGGCGCGCATGGCCACCGCCATGTCGGACGGGTTGGTGGCGATGCAGGCATCGCTCGCGCCGACCACCGCCATGATGCGGTTGAACCCGCCGATCGCCGAGCAGCCGGAGCCGGGCTCACGCTTGTTGCAGGGCATGGCCGTGTCGTAGAAATAATAGCAGCGCGTCCGCTGAAGCAGGTTGCCGGCGGTGGTCGCCTTGTTGCGGAGCTGGCCCGAGGCACCGGCCAGCAGCGCCTTCGCCAGCACCGCGTAATCCTTGCGCACCCGCGGATCGGCCGCGAGGTCGGAGTTCCGCACCAGCGCGCCGACGCGCAGGCCGCCGTCCTGCGTGGCCTCGACCTTGTCCAGCGGCAAACGGTTGACGTCGATCAGGGTCGCCGGGGTCTCGATCTGGAGTTTCATCAGGTCGAGAAGGTTGGTGCCGCCGGCGATGAACTTGGCGTTCGGCCGCTCGGCCGCGAGCTTGGCGGCGTCCTGTACGGTGGCGGGACGCTCGTAGGTGAAAGCTTTCATGTCCGCCCCTCAGAGGTTGCTGGCGGCGGTATCGCGGATCGCCGCGACGATGTTGGGATAGGCGCTGCAGCGACAGATGTTGCCGCTCATCCGTTCGCGGATCTCGGCGTCGCTGAGGGCCGGGGTCGAGGCGACATCCTCGGTGACGTGGCTCGGCCAGCCAGCCTTGGCCTCGCTCAGCATGCCGACCGAGGAGCAGATCTGGCCCGGTGTGCAGTAGCCGCACTGGAAGCCGTCATGCTCCAGGAAGGCGGCCTGCATCGGGTGCAGCGTGTCGCCCTGCGCCAAACCCTCGATCGTCGTGACCTGATCGCCCTCGTGCATCGCCGCCAGCGTCAGGCAGGAATTGATGCGGCGGCCATCGACCAGCACCGTGCAGGCGCCGCACTGGCCGTGATCGCAGCCCTTCTTGGTGCCGGTGAGCGCGAGATGCTCGCGTAGCGCATCCAGCAGCGTGGTGCGGGTGTCGAGGACGAGATCGTGCGGCTGGCCGTTGATGGTGAGCCGCACCGGCATGGTCTGCGGGGCCGGATCGCCCGGCGCAGCGGTGGCTGGCGTGGGCCGGAAGCCCAGGGCGCCGAGCGCCCCGGCCGCCGCGCAGCCCTCCACGATGGCGCGCCGCGTCACGGCGAACGGCGACTTCGGAATCTCGTCGGTCATGCTGCTATCCCGCCCGGGCGCAGCGCGTCACGGCGCAGCGCAGCCTGGAATCCGATCTGCAAACGTCCCGTTCGGCGGATTAGATCCGATCCAGACTGCGCCCGTTCACCGCGGCTGGACCGGATCCAACGGAGTGCTGAGTGGAGCGCGGCGGCATCCACCCGTCATCGGGGGCGCAGTGAAGCCGCCCGGGGTTGCGCAATCTACGCGAGCGCGGCGCCGCACCGGGACGCTTCGCTTCACTCGGAGAGATCGGGTGCTTCCGGATCCGGTGCTCCGTGATGATATTGCGAATTCCGAACCTGTTCTGGGAAGCCGATCGCATGGCCGCACCTGTCCCGTCCCTCGCCCTCAACGACGGCCGCCGTATCCCGCAGATCGGCTACGGCTGCTGGCAGCTGTCCGATTCGGAGGCACCAGACCTCGTCGGCAAGGCGATCCAGGCCGGCTATCGCCTCATCGACACGGCGGCCGCCTACGGCAACGAGGCGGGGGTGGGCCGCGCCGTCCGCGACGCGCAGGTCCCGCGGGACGAGATCGTCCTCACCACCAAGCTCTGGAACGACCGCCAGGGCCGCGACGCGGCGCGGCACGCCTTCGACGAGAGCCTGACGCGCCTCGGCTTGCCTTATGTCGACCTCTACCTGATCCACTGGCCGTGCCCGCAGCGGCGCCTGTTCGTCGAGACCTGGAAGACCCTGGTCGAGCTTCAGAAGGAGGGCCGGGCGAAATCCATCGGCGTCTCGAATTTCACGCCCGAGCACATCGCCACGCTGGTGGCCGAGACCGGCGTCACCCCGGCGGTGAATCAGATCGAGCTGCACCCGCACTTTCAGCGCACGGCACCGCAAGCCGACGATGCCCGTCACGGCATCGTGACCGAGTCGTGGAGCCCGCTCGGCCAGGGCAAAGAGCTGAACGACCCGGCCATTCTCGCGATCGCGACGGCGCACGGGAAGACCGCTGCCCAGGTGATCCTGCGCTGGCAGGTGCAGATCGGCTGCGTCGCGATCCCGAAGACGGCGCGGCCGCAGCGCATTCGCGAGAACATCGCGCTGTTCGACTTCGAACTCTCCGCCGAGGAAATGGCTCAGATCGCTGCTCTGGACCGGCCGGACGGCCGCATCGGGCCCGATCCCGCGACCTTCTGCTGAGCCGACCCCTTCGGCGGCGCACCATAACATCGCACCGCAAAACATTTATGCTCAGAGCTAGCATATCTAGACAGGCGTCCCCGGCCCCCATAAGTTAGGCGGCACAATGCTCAAACTGAGCATAATGGAGGACGCCATGGCGGCGACCGTTGTACCCGTCTCCCGCTCGCCCATCCCGGGCCTGCCGCTGCCCGATCTCTACGCCCGCGTCAGCCGGCACGTCCCGGCGATCGAGTGGCCGGCGCTCGCCCCAGACATCGAGGCGATCCTGCGCCTGAAGCGGGAGCGCAATGCCGTGATCCTGGCGCACAACTATCAGGCGCCGGAGATCTTCCACACGGTGGCCGACATCGTGGGCGACAGCCTCGCGCTGGCCCGCGAGGCGGTGACGGTCGATGCCGACGTGATCGTTCTGGCGGGCGTCCACTTCATGGCCGAGACCGCCAAGCTCCTGAACCCGGCCAAGACCGTGCTCATCCCCGACATGGGCGCGGGCTGCTCGCTCGCCGATTCGATCACCGCCGCGGACGTGCGCGGCCTGCGCGCCAAGTACCCGGGCGTGCCGATCGTGACCTACGTGAACACCTCCGCCGCCGTGAAGGCGGAATCCGACCTGTGCTGCACCTCCGGTAACGCCGTCGCGGTGGTGAGGTCGCTGAACGCCCCCCGGGTGCTGATGATCCCGGACGAGTTCCTGGCGCAGAACGTCCAGGCCGAGATCCCGGAGGTCGAGATCCTGACCTGGGCCGGGCACTGCGAGGTCCACGAGCGCTTCACCCCGGCCGATATCCGCGACGTTCGCGACAGCTACCCGGGCGTGACCGTCATCGCGCACCCCGAATGCCCGCCCGACGTGGTGGCCGAATCGGACTTCTCCGGCTCGACCGCGATGATGATGGATTTTGTCGTCCAGAAGCGGCCGAAGCAGGTGGTGCTCGTCACCGAGTGCTCGATGGCCGACAACATCGCGGCGCAGAACCCGGACATCGAGTTCATCAAGCCCTGCAACATGTGCCCGCACATGAAGCGCATGAGCTTGAGCAACATCCGCCGGGCGCTGGAGACGATGACCCACGAGGTCACGGTCGATCCGGCGCTGGCCGACCGGGCCCGGGCCGCGGTGGAGCGCATGCTCCAGGTGCGTACGCGATGAACGCGATCTCCCCGAACAATGCCGACCGCGTGATCGTGGTCGGCGGCGGCGTCGCCGGCCTCAGCGTCGCGCTGCGCCTCGCGCCCCGGCCCGTGACCCTGGTCACCGCCTCGGCCCTCGGGCTCGGCACCGCCACCGGCTGGGCGCAGGGCGGCATCGCCGCCGCGGTGGGCGCCGACGATGCGGCGTCCCTCCACGCTGCCGACACGGAAGCCGCCGGTGCCGGGCTGACCGAGCCCGACGTCGCGCTTCGGGTCGCGCAGGAAGGCCCCGGGCTGATCGACTGGCTGGTGCGGATCGGCGTGCCGTTCGACCGGGCCGAGGACGGCGCGCTGGCCCTGGGGCTCGAGGCGGCACACGGCCGCCGCCGCATCGTTCGGTCCGGCGGCGATGCCACCGGCGCCCGGGTCCTCGAAGGGCTGGTGCGGGCCGTGCTCAAGGCGCCCTCCGTCGAGGTCGTGACCGCCCGCGCCTGCGATCTGCTGCGGGATACGAACGGGGCGGTGGCCGGGATCGTCGCCGAACGCGACGGTGCCCTGTTCCGCATCCCGGCCCGCGCCGTGGTGCTCGCCACCGGCGGCGTCGGCGCGCTCTACGCCGCGACCACCAACCCGCCGGGCGCGGTCGGCCGCGGGCTGGCCCTCGCCGCGCGAGCCGGGGCGGTGATGCGCGACATGGAATTCGTGCAGTTCCACCCGACCGCCATCGCGGCCGGCGCCGACCCGATGCCGCTCGCCACCGAGGCCCTGCGCGGGGAGGGCGCGCGCCTGATCGACGAGACCGGCGCCGCCGTGATGGCGGGCATCGCGGGCGGCGATCTTGCCCCCCGCGACGTGGTCGCCCGCGGCATCTTCCAGGCGTTGCAGCGGGGCCGCACGGTCTATCTCGACGCCCGCGGGGCGCTCGGCGCCGCAATGCCGTCGCGCTTCCCGACGGTGGCCGGCCTCTGTGCCGCCGCCGGCATCGACCCGGCCGTGCAGCCGATCCCGGTCCGCCCGGCGGCGCACTATCACATGGGCGGCGTGAAGGTGGACGCCCACGGCGCCACCTCGGTGCCGGGCCTCTATGCCTGCGGCGAGGTCTCGTCCACAGGGCTCCACGGCGCGAATCGTCTGGCCAGCAACTCGCTGCTGGAGGGCCTGGCCTACGCGCACTTCATCGCCGACGGGCTCGACGCGCCGCCGCCGGCGGCCATCGTACCCGGGGCCGTGACCGTCCGCGCGGCCGGCGACCTGCCGATGCTCCGGACGCTGATGGAGAGCAAGGTCGGTGTCGTGCGCGATGCGGCCGGACTCGCCGAGGCCGTCGCCACCCTGGAGCCGAAGGCCGAGACCTGCGACGCCGCCCTGGTGGCCCTGCTCATCGCCCGCGGCGCGCTGGCTCGCCAGGAGAGCCGTGGCGGCCACTGGCGTAGCGATTTCCCCCACCTCGCGCCGGCCGCCCACACCGAAACCGCGCTGGCCGACCCGACCGCCACGAACCCGTCCGCCGAGGAGGCGCTGACGCCATGACCCGATCGGTCCTATCGGAAGAGATTCTGCCCCTGCCGCGGCTCCTCGTGGAGCCGGTGGTCCGCGCGGCCCTGCTGGAGGATCTCGGCCGGGCCGGCGACATCACGACCGACGCCATCGTGCCCCCGGGCGAGCGGATGCGCGGCGTGATCGCCTCCCGCCAGGACGGCGTCATCTCGGGCACCGATGCCGCGGCCATCGCGTTCGCGCTGGTCGATCCGGCCGTGACCGTTACGGTCGAGCGCGGCGACGGCGCCCGCGTATCGCCCGGTGACGTGGTGCTGCGCCTTGAAGGCCCGGCCCGGGCGATCCTCACGGCCGAGCGCGTGGCGCTCAACCTGCTCTGCCGGATGTCGGGTGTGGCGACCGCCACCCACGGCCTGGTCGAGGCGGCCCGCCCGCACGGCAAGGCCTCGATCGTCTGCACCCGCAAGACCACGCCCGGCCTGCGCGCCCTGGAGAAGCACGCGGTGCGGGCCGGAGGCGGCTCGAACCACCGCTTCGGCCTCGACGACGCGGTGCTGATCAAGGACAACCACGTGGCGGTAGCCGGCGGCATTGTCGCGGCGATCGAGCGGGCCCGCTCCCGGGCCGGTCACCTCGTGAAGATCGAGTGCGAGGTCGACAGCCTGGAGCAGCTTGAGGAGGCCCTGTCGACCGGGGTCGACGCGGTGCTCCTCGACAACATGAGCCCCGCTCAGCTCACCCGCGCGGTGGCGATGATCGACGGCCGCGCCCTGTCGGAGGCATCGGGCCGGATCACCCGTGAGACCGTGGGGGCGGTGGCGGCCTCCGGCGTGGACCTGATCTCCTGCGGCTGGATCACCCACTCGGCGGCGATCATCGACCTGGGGCTCGACGCGGCCTGATCGGGGGCCGCAGTCGCGGCGGACATTCCCGTGTCATCACGTTCAGGTGACAAGTTTTGGCTGCGGTCGCCTCTGAGTTGTTCCGAGTCTATCGCCGCTCAACGCACTTGCTATGGTTTCGCCACGTGCGACGCCGTCGACTGGACCTGCCCGTGAGCCAAGCCCTGCATTCCGCGGCTGCCCCGGCGGTCGATCTTCCGGCGGCGCGCGTGGCACGCAAGCCCGGTGCGGTCCGGCACGGTCCCGGCGCGGCGCTGATGCTCGGCGCGCTGGGTGTTGTCTACGGCGACATCGGCACGAGCCCGCTCTACGCGTTCAAGGAGGCGGTTAAGGCGGCCACCAGCGGCGGCGCCTCGGTGCCGGCCGCCGCGACCGGCGCGGTGTCGCTGATCCTGTGGTCGCTGATCCTGATCGTCTCGCTGAAATACGCCGTGCTGATCCTGCGCGCCGACAACCGCGGCGAGGGCGGCATCGTGGC
>NZ_JAKSYM010000056.1 GCF_022829545.1 Methylobacterium sp. J-030
TGCGACGCGGAGGGCCTGATGCCCCGTTTCTTCATCGACACCTTCGACAGCATTGTCGTCATAGATGACGTCGGCTACGAGTTGCCGGACGAGGCCGCTGTGCGGGAGGTTGTCCGCAAGACTTTGGCCGACATGCTCGGGGCCGAGCATAAGGGACGGCCGGCTGCTCAGTACCGGGCTGAGGTTCGCGACGAAGCTGGCAAGAGCATACTGACCGCCTCTGTGCTCATCGTCATCGATAAGGCGCCGGAGCGGAAGGCGGCCGAAGCTGCCGCGTCGCTCGGACATTCGGCCAGGCGCGACTGAACCGCGCTTGCCCCGGTCGATTGTAGCAAGCAGATGGGCGCTATCATCGTCATCGCCAGCTCTGCTGGTGGCCTCAAACCGCTCAAGCGGATCGTCGAGGCTTTGCCGCCCAACTTCCGCGCCTCCGTGTTCGTCGTGCAGCACATCGGGGCGAACCCGAGCGTCCTCCCCGACATCCTTAGTCGGCGCGGCAGTCTTCCGGCCACCTTCGGGCGGCACGGGGAGGGCATCGAGCACGGCCACATCTACGTCGCACCACCCGACTACCACATGCGATTGGGCTTCGGTGCGATCCTTCTCGATCACGGGATCAAGGTGCACTTCACCCGCCCAGCCGCCGATCCGTTGTTCGTTTCAGCCGCCGAGGCTTACGGCAAGCGCGTCATCGGGATCGTGCTCAGCGGCGGCAATAGCGACGGGGCTGAGGGCATGCGTGCGATCACGGCACGCGGTGGCCTTGGCCTCGTGCAGGATCTGGCCGAGGCCGAATGCCCCGAAATGCCCCACGCCGCGCTCAGGCTGGATCACCCAGAACCGCCCCTCACGGCAGATCAAATTGCAGAGCGGATCGTTGCTCACTGCCCTTGCGCAGATTGAAGACATCGCGAGCGCGATCGACGGCTTCCCGCCCCAAGCCAAAGTTTCTGATCTACCGATGAACGGCCGCTTTCTCGAAGCGCTGACGGCGGTCCTGGCGACCGGGTTGGGTCGGGAGCAGGCGGCGACGAGCTATTGCAACTGGCCCGTCGCTTGCTCGCGGTTCGCGAGACGATCGGCAATCTGATCAACTGGCCTGAAGGTCTCAAAGTCATGCAGCTCGACGGAGTTGGCGTTCACCAGAACATCGGTACCCCAATTGAGGATGGCGTCTATCACCGCCTCGGCTCTATTGGTGTAAAGATGTAATTTATGCTCCGCGACGCGCAAGACTAGCTGAGATCGTACTATAAGGCGGAGGTGTAAATAGCTTGTCAGAGTACAGGCGCGTCTGAGTTAGCAGACTACTTTCGTTGTTCTTCGTCCGCATCGCTTATAGTTTTATCGCTGTCAGTGTCAGGATTGAAAAAATCTTCGATAGGCCGGCCCAGAGCGTGTGCGATACGTTTCAAGGTCCGTAGCGCGCGCTCGCGCTCACGAGGTGCAGCGGTGTGATCGACGGATGAGAGGCGAAGGCCTCGACCGTTCTCTCTGTCGCGCTCGCCCATCCTGACCTTGTGTCACGTTATGTTCGCGATCTCCAGTTGAGTACACCGATTTCGATGCTATGAAAAGTTGTGAAAACGCAGCCTTCCTGGGTCGTGAAAGGCATACGTCACTCATGCCGCGTCGGTCATCACAGAACGCTCTATCCCCCGCCTCCCTGCCTCTGACGACGCTCAATATTGGTATATGGGAGGAAGACGTTTTCGCTGACCGCATACGTGGCGATGCAGTCATGGCCGCGATGTACGGTCTATCCGAGGACGAGGCTGCGGAGGGCGTGCCGTGGGCGGATCTCAGCACGCGCTTCCACCCGGAGGACCTGCGAGCGGATCCGGGCGCCCGGCGTCAGGTGCGCGAAGAAGGCGGCCTGTTCGTGTGGGAGCACCGCATCTTACCCGCACCCGGTATCGTCCGCTGGGTGTTGGCGCGTGGTCATTTTCAACAAGGCGCAAATGGCCGAATGCGCGGGCACGGGATCGTCATCGACATCACCGACAGCCGAACTGACGGTCAGATCGATGGCCCGGCACACTTCCTCACAGCCTACGAGTCGCCGGGGACTATCCTAGAGCGTATTGCTGATCGAGCGATCGAAGCCTGCGAACTGATCCGCACGCTGGATGTTGCCGACTCTTCCCGGCTTCGCTTGTTGGTCGACGCTCTTTTGCACGAGCTTGGCCGCCAGATCGCTGCTTCGTTGCAGAGCGACCCACCGGCACCGAAGCGGCCGCGGGGCACTAAGCTCAACTGATTGAAAGTCAGCAGATAAGACGCCCCTCCGCCCCATGAGCAGATTGGAGCAGGCGGGGATCAGGGCCTATTCGGATAAGCTGACATGACGGCCGCCGCCAGAACAGTCCGGAACGCCTTCTCCTGCGGCCCTGACCGGTCCACTGCTCCGAAAGCAGGCGTCGCCTTCACCAGAGCTGCGATGTCGATGCTGTGCCCGCTGGCGAACCGGTAGGGGCCGGCCGCCGGTTCCCGCAGGTAGAGGTCGATCGCCGCGACAACCTCTTGGCTGGTGATGATGCCCGCCTTGCGCAGGTCTGCGAGGGTCGAAGGTCCGGCCGGCATGGTCGCGCTGATCATCCCACATCGTTGTGCTTCACCGGATATGCCCACCCCGTGAGCCCACCCGAACAGCCCCTATAAGATACCAAGACCGAAACCGGACAGTCTCACCGGGTTTTCGTGCGTGGTCGCCCGGCTCAGGAAGGGGCCTGCGGCTGGCCTGCAGCACGGCAGCTTGCGGATCAGCATACTCATCGCCTTCGTCATCGCGATCAGTTCTTGAGGCGCTGCCGCACCCACCGCGTCGCATCCTCCAATGTATCGAACACGGGAGCGCGTACCTTCGCGAGACGCCCGAGCCTGACCTCCATGTACCAAGCCCCGCGTCGCTCATGCTCGGGCGCGTCGAGGCGCACTAGCACGGCCACGAGCAACCCGTTGGCGATCACCAGCATGCCAACCTCATCCGGGCTCGCTGTGTCGACGGAGATGGGTTGGAGGACAACCAGGATCTCGACGTTGTCCTGGCCCACCAACTTACCTGCTCTGGACGCTGCTCAGCCACGGCACCTGCCGGCGGCCACTCCAACGCGTGTTCCT
>NZ_JAKSYM010000257.1 GCF_022829545.1 Methylobacterium sp. J-030
CTTTGTCGTAGCCGGCGGCGTCGAGGCAGTTGCGGCCCTCGTCTGGCGTGAAGCGGGTGAAGGCCTGCCGGATGGCCTCCCGGAGGTCGGGTACGGTGCGGGTGGCTGCGGTCCGCAGCAGCGCTTTCAGCTTGGCGAAGATCTGCTCGATCGGGTTGAACTCGGGGCTGTCGGGCGGAAGGTCGAGCAGTCGGGCGCCGGCCGCTTCGACCCGCTCGCGGATGCCGCTGACCTTGTGAGCTTGCAGGTTGTCGAGGATCACGGTGTCGCCGGGCCGCAGCACCGGGACGCGGCAGTTGGCGACATAGTCGCGGAAGCGCCGGCCGTTGGTGGCCCCATCCGCGAGGTCGAGGGCGCACAGGCCGGTGCTGCGTAGAGCGGCGGTGACGGTGGTCGTTTTGTAATGACCCTGTGGCACGAAGAGCCGGCAGCGCTCGCCGCGTGGGGCGCGGCCGTAGCGGC
>NZ_JAKSYM010000060.1 GCF_022829545.1 Methylobacterium sp. J-030
GGGTGGTTTTGCGAAGTTCTGCTTTCGAGGCGCAGGCGCCGAAAGCAGACGCAGCGTAGAGCTACGAGACCGTGATGTTCCGCGCTACGAACGATGCAAGCGGCTGTCGGATGGCGTTCATCAAGCCCGTGGCTTCGACCCGCCGTTGAGCGCGTTGCCAGCGAGAATGAAGGTCAGCCAGCCGCCGTTGGCCAAGCTCCGTCAAAGACACCGTGCGGCTTCGCCGATCATTGCCCGTGACGGTGACGAGAAGGCCATCTCTCTCCAACAGCCGCAAGGTGTGGCCGAGCCCGTTGCGCTCCATCACCATGATGGCGGCGAGATGGGTGATCGAGATGGGGCCGGCCAGCTCGATCTCGGCCAACAGGGCGTATTGCGTGATGCGCAGTCCGCTGCCCGCCAATTCCTGGTCATAGATGGCCGAGACCCGCCGGGCTGCCTTTCGTATCAGGTTGCAGTGGCAAGGCTCGCTCGCCGTCATACGCTTCATCTCACGCTCCAGACACGACAGCTTTACAGTATTATCAGCATATGCTGATATCGTGCCAGGGCAATTGAGCCAACGACCGATGCGGGGCTGACCGATGCCGACCTACACAGTCAGAACCGCCAACCTCAGCCTCGATGACAACCAGCGGCAGCGGATCGCCAGCGCAATTACCGAAACTCATAGTGACAGCACTGGAGCGCCGGGGTACTTCGCGCAGATTTTCTTCGACGCTGCGCCTCCGGCGGCACATTTCATTGGTGGTCGGCCAAACTCCATCCCTCACATCTACGTGCATGGCCTGATCCGCGCCGGTCGCAGCGCGGAACAGAAGTGCAGATTGCTGGAGGGTATCAGGGGCCGCATCCACGACATCGCGGGGGTGGGGGCTGAAGACATCTGGGTCTACGTTCAAGAAATTGCGGCCGAGCAGATGGTCGAGTTCGGCCGCATCCTGCCCGAGCCGGGGCGTGAGACCGAATGGCGGCAGGGCTTCTCTCCCGAGAAGATCGAAGCCTTCCGACATGCCGGCGTGACGGTCTGACCGATGCACTACCTGGCCTGGGCCGTCCTCGGCATGGTCGGCTACTCGACCGTGACACTGATGGTGAAGCTTGCGACCCGCACGGGCGATCTGAACGCCTTCGCGGTCTTGGCCATCGCGACCTCGATGGTCGCCGTCGCCGCCGTGCTGAACGCTTGGCTTGGTGGATCGTTCGCCGGGAAGACAGGCGCCGACTTCCTGAAGCCCGGCGCGATATACGCCTACGCCGCCGGCACGGCTCTGACCGTTGCTGTTGGATCCCTGTTCAAGGGCCTCTCGCTCGGACCGGCGAGCATCGTCGTGCCGGTCTACGGCATGTTCATCGTCGGCGGCGCGGTCCTCGGCGTTCTGGTCCTCGGCGAACCGATGACGGCCAAGCGCGCCTTGGGGATGCCGCTCGCGACCGCGGGCGTGCTACTGGTGGCGACTTAGAGCGCATCGCCACCAGCACGCGTCCGCGAACTTCGATCAGGTCGCGTACTGGGCCTCGCCATTGCCGAAGGACCAGTTCTCCTTGGCGACCTCGACGAGGCTGACGAATACGTCCTCTCGGCGGAGACCCAGGCGCTCGTGCAGGCCATCCGCCACTGCCTTGTAGAAGCTCCGCTTCTGCTCGATCCCGCGCCCCGCATTGAGTGTAAGCTGGATGACGATGCAGTCGCCCGTACGCTGAATGCCGAGGTAGCTCGGATCGATGACGAAGTTCTCCGGCTCGTGCTCGTTGATGACCTGGAAACGGTCATCCTTGGGAACGTTCAGGGCTTCGAGCATGGCGTCGTAGACGACCTCGCCGATTGTTCGGCGGTACTCGGCGGACTTGCCCTTGGCGAGATCGATCCGGGCGAGTGGCATGTGGTGCTCCCTGGGCTACGGTGGTGCAAATCTCGATTGCTGGAACTCGGCCGGCTGTGACGGGCGACCGAGGTGGAGGTCGAGAACGGGCGTCTGCTGCGCCCGGAGTGGTGCGCGATGCCGGTCACCGCTCGTCCGGCGACCACTCGGGGCTGTAGCCCCCGAGCGTCGGATGATACATCTCGTCGCCGGCATGCTGGGTGAACTCCACGTTAAGGCGATCCTCGCTCAGACCGAGGATCTCGACGCAGTGGGCGCACAGCGCCTTGGCGACCTCCATCCGCAACTCGGCCGAGCGTCCCTTGCGGATGTCCAGCATCATGACGGAGACCGGCACCGGCTCGCCGCCGGCCTCCGGTATCCGCCACACGCCGCCCTCGCCAAGTTCGCGGATGGCGACGCTGATCCGCCTGATGTCGACCGACATCATCTCCGCATAGGTCCGGCTCATCTCTGCCGCGAGGCGCTTCTTGGAGGCCACGGAATGCGGGCCGATGACGTCGAGCTGAAGGTACGGCATGGAGGGCCTCCAGGCTCAGGCCGCGTTCGCCGTCGCGAGCCCGTAGCGCGCCGACGGCTTGGCGTTGCCGAACTTGGCGGCCATGGCCCGGCGAACCTCATCCCAGCGCGTCCAGTCGGACACATCCTGCAGGCCAGGGATGGTGACGAGTTCGCCCTGGTCGAGTCCGGCCAGGGCCGCGTCGACCAGATCGGCTGCCGACATGGTGATCGCCGACGTCTTCTGCGCCGCGTATCCTGCGACATCCCAGAACTCGGTGGCCGTCGCGCCGGGCAGCACGGTCTGGACGCGCACGCCCTTGTCCGCGAGGTCCTTCTGCAGCGAGTGACCGAAGCTGAGGACATAGGACTTCGAGGCGCTGTAGACGCCGTTGAGCATCTCGACCGCGATGCCGACGACGGAGGAGATGTTAATGATGATCCCCGATCCGCGCCCCACGAAAGCCGGCGCGACCGCGTAGGTCAGGCGGGTCAGCGCGGTGATGTTGAGCTGGATCATCGCGTCCATCGTCTCCACGTCGGCCTGAAGGATCGAGGCGACGGAGCCGATGCCGGCGTTGTTAACGAGCAGGGTGATGCTCGCGTCTTCCCGCAGGCGAGTTTCCAGGCGCGCGAGATCGTCCTTGCGGCCCAGGTCAGCCGTGAACGGCTCGACCTTGCGCCCCGTTTCGTGGGTCAGGCGGTCGGCCAGCGCCTGCAGGCGCTCCCCTTTGCGGGCGACCAGCAGGAGGTCATACCCCCGCTTGGCGAGGCGGTCGGCGTAAACCGCGCCGATGCCGGCAGATGCGCCGGTCACGACAGCGAGGCCCTTAGTGGATTGAGTGGTCATCGTCGCTCTCCTCTTTCTTTGCGCCACCGGTTGGTGGCGTTCGATGGGAGGAAGCTACCGTTGCCCGGACGCGGCGCAAATGTCATAGTTGCGTCAATTTAGGTCACGGGAGATGGGCGTGCAGCGCATCGGCTTCGTCGTCTATCCGGGCTATTCGATGATGGCGCTGGCGGCCGTGCCGGCCTTCGAGGTCGCCAATCTCGCGGCGGCCGAGGCGACCTACGACATCCATTTCATCTCTGAGCTTGGAGGTCCTGTCAGCACCTCGGTCGGCATGAACGTGGAAACGGAGGCATTCGGCGAGACGCCCTTCGACACCCTCGTCATCGGCGGCGGCACCTTCGTGCAACCGTCGACGCCTGGCCTCGTCGCGCTCGTTCAGCGCGCGGCCGCAAACGCCCGGCGCGTTGCCGCCATCTGCACAGGGGCCTTCGTCCTCGGCGAGGCCGGCCTGCTCGACGGACGGCGGGTCACGACGCACTGGATGCACGCGCGGGAGCTACAGACCCAATTCCCGAAGTGCTCGGCCGACACGGACCGCATTTTCATCAACGACGGCCCGATCTGGACATCGGCGGGCATGAGCGCCGGCATCGACCTCGCGCTCGCCTTGATCGAGGCGGATATCGGCCACGAGGTGGCGAAGGAGATCGCCAAGAAGCTCGTGCTCTACCATCGCCGGGCGGGGGGCCAGTCGCAGTTCTCGACGCTGCTCGACCTCGACGCGAAGTCGGACCGCATCCAGGCGGCCTTGACCTACGCCAAGCAGAACCTCCACCGTCCGCTGTCGGTCGAGGAGTTGGCGGAGGCCGCCCATCTCAGCCCGCGCCAGTTCAGCCGCGTCTTCCATGCCGAGACCGGCCAGTCGCCGGCCAAGGCGGTCGAGAACCTTCGCGTCGAGGCCGCGCGGGTGTTGATGGAGCGCAGCCGACATCCCATCGACGCCGTTGCCGACCAGACCGGCTTCGCGGATCGCAATCGGATGCGCCGCGCCTTCCTCCAAGCGTTTGGGCAGCCGCCGCAAGTCATCCGGCGCAATGCGCGTGGAGACGCAGATCCGGCGAATGCGTAGCTGAAGCTGTTCGGGACAAGCTTACACTGGCGGCGAAGCCGGGCTGCACGTCTGCTTCCGGGCGAAGAACGGGCGAGAATATCCGTCCGAC
>NZ_JAKSYM010000068.1 GCF_022829545.1 Methylobacterium sp. J-030
ACCGGTGTGGCGCGCGGCCTCCAGGCGGGCGAGGCGGCGTTCGAGGTCGATGAGGCTCATGGTCTAGCTCCAGGATGGCGCAGGACAGGCCAGTCCGCGCGGATCGTCAGGACCGGCCAGCCGCGGCGGTGCTCGCCTCGCTCGATCATGTCGGCGAGCCGCGGGGCGGTGTCCTCGCCAGGGGCGGCGTATAGGACGGCCACGCGAGGGAGGGTGGTGGTATCGCGACCGGCGCGGGTGCGCTCGATGCGGTCCAGGCGGCGGTGCAGGTCTGTTCCGGTCATGCCAGAAAACCTTCGCGGCGCATCATGCTCGCCGCCCATTCCTCGCGGTCCGGGTGAATGGCCTCTCCCGCCTCGGCGGCGCGTAGAACCGCGATCAATTCCTGCAGCTCATCGTCGGTGTAGCGGTGGACGCCCTGGATCCGGTGGCGAAACCGCTGCTCAGCCTTGGCCACCCTGGCCTCAATGGAACCGCGCATCTCGGCCTCCGATGTCTTCTTCGATCAGGGTGGCGAGGGCGGCGTCTCCGGCGTCACCGGTCTCGCGCAAGTGCCACACTGCTTCGGCGAGGCTGCCGTGCTCGGCCCGCAGGTCGGCGTAGCCACTGCGGATGAACGCCATAAGCTGCCGGTCGCTGGCGCTGGCGATCTCGCCCCTGAAGATCCGGCGGACCTCGATCCGGCGCAGGCGGATCTCAAGGTTGCTGACCGTCACAGTCCACCCTCCTCAATGCGGGCCAGCCGCTCGGCCAGATCCGCCGTCTTGATGGCGTTGACGTGGGCGTCGACCAGCTTGGACAGCTCGGCGGCCTCGGACGGGGTGATCTCGCCGGCAGCCACACCCTGCATCAAGGCGTGTGTCGCCCGGGTGAGGTCGGCCGGCTTCTCGATCGGCGGCAGCATGAAGGTGATGGGGCGATCCCGGCGCACCGGAATGAGGCGGTCGAGGCATAGACGCATCGCCACCGGGTCGCCGTCCTTCGCCAGCTCCACGGCCTTGCGCAGGATCGCCTCGGCGTCGCCGTCGAGGATCTGCTCAAGGGCCTGCGTAGCGCGGCTGCGGGCGCCTTTCGGTCGGCCGGCAGGGTTGCCGCTCCTGCCCTGCTCGAACTGACTGCTTTCCCTCGCCATGGCTCTACGGTCTCGCATCCGGCGACCTGTAAATATCAGGCCGGAAACAGGTCGATGGTAGCACAACGCCGGTCATGGCCGTGCCTTCCCGCCGGGCCCGGGCAGCAGAACGGCCCACGCGGCGCGCAAGATCGCGGTGCGGGTGTCGGCGCGGGTCGAACGCATCACTTCGTCGTTGTGATGTCGATCACAACCTCGTTGGTGAGATGCCCACCAAGCGTCGTGGGGAGCGGATCTTGCATTGTGATAGCGTTGCGGTCGGCTTCCATACCGACCGGTGCAGCTTCTCATCCCGTGTAGCGTCGCGAATTCTATCCCTCTCAGACTGATGCCAAGAGCCCTTGATACGACCGGTCTGCCCAACGTGCTCGCTGTGATCCTATGGCCCTGGATCGATGCGATCGAGGCGGTGAGGCCGGGAATGGCAGACCCTCTACAGAAGACGGCGGAGAAGTCCGTCAGGGATCTCCGCCACCTCATCATCGTCACGGCACCTCTGGAGAC
>NZ_JAKSYM010000072.1 GCF_022829545.1 Methylobacterium sp. J-030
ACCGGTGTGGCGCGCGGCCTCCAGGCGGGCGAGGCGGCGTTCGAGGTCGATGAGGCTCATGGTCTAGCTCCAGGATGGCGCAGGACAGGCCAGTCCGCGCGGATCGTCAGGACCGGCCAGCCGCGGCGGTGCTCGCCTCGCCCGATCATGTCGGCGAGCCGCGGGGCGGTGTCCTCGCCAGGGGCGGCGTATAGGACGGCCGCACGGGGCATCACGGCGGGATCGCGGCCACCCCGGATGCGTTCGATGCGGTCCAGGCGGCGGCGGATGTCAGCGAGGCTCATGCGAACAACCCATCATTCGGCACGTAGCGATCGAGCCAAGCCTGAAATTTGGCGCGATGAATGGGGTACTGCACATGCGGCGCGGTCTCGCCGGTGAGGCATGTCGGGCATTCGCACGCTCGGACTAGGCCGGTGCCAGGAGCGGCCCAGTGCGTCTTGACGTGGGGGTTCTTGCGGATAGCGAGCATTCGGAGGTCGCCGGTCAGATCGCGGCTCTCACGGCGCATGATGCGGATGCGCACGTCCGTATCGTCGAGGTCAGATAGATCCTCGCCCTTGGCTGCCGCTGCTGCACGTTCGCGTCGCACTGCCTCGATCTCGAAGGTCTCGATCAGGATCTCCAGCTCGCGGTCGGCGAACTTCTCCTCGTGCTTCCGGCCGAGCAGCACCCAGCGGGAGAGCGGTGCTGGCGTGTCGTCGGGCCAGACCAATGCAACGGCCTCGTCTCGGGGCGCGACGGTGCCGATGTCTCGTGCGTGTTGCAGAGCGCCGTTGGCTTTGGCGCGGGTGATGCCCCACGCGAGGTAGATGGCGGCGCTACCGGTACGGCACTCCTCCAGCTTCCGCAGGCGGCGCTCGAGGCTGGCGAGGTTGGCGCTCATCCATTGGCTTCCTCCAGGCGGGCGAGCCGTTCCGCCATCTGGGCGGCCGTGATCGCCTCGATGTGGGCGGACACCGCCTTGCCGATGTCGGCGGCCTCGCTGGGCGTGATCTCACCGGAGGCTACGGCTCGCAGCATGGCCTCCGTCGCCTTGGGCAGATCGGCCGCGCTCTCGATCGTCGGCAGGTCGAAAGAGATGGACCGGTCGCGGCGCGGGGACAGCAGGCGGTCGAGGCACAGCTTCATCGCCGGCCCGTCGCCGTCTAGCGCCATGGCAATCGCACGGCGGGACAGGGCCTCCGCCTCGCCCTCGAAGATGGCCTCCAGGGCCAGCGTAGAGCGATTGCGCGAACCGCGGGGGCGGCCAGCGGGGTTGCCGCTGCGGCCTTCCTCGAACTGGCTGTCCTCTCTCGGCATCGGTCAAGCTTTCGGGCGAGCGACCTGTAAACAACAGGCGAAAAACAGGTCGGATGTATAGCATCAGCTATGAGATTTCACGACCGTCTCTTTCGCATGGTGCGGACCACGAACATCGACCTGCAGGGAGACGGAGGCGCTTCACCGGGCGATGCTGCGGCGGCTCGGGCAGTCTCGCGGGGTAGACGGGGCGGTACATCAGGGCCGCCCGCGCGTCCGCCTAGAACCGGGGCAGTGGTACCGGTCGGCGCGTACCAATGGAGGCGCTCCAGTTCATTGTCCGGCTTAATAATGCCCTTGGTAACTCCGGGGCAGCTATGATTGATCTTGGACGGTACGCAGAGCTCTCGCCGTCGCGGCAGGCCTCCATGAGCGAGCGGTACCTGTTTCGATCCGATTGGCGCCCGTCGAGCCGCCGCATCCTGCTGGCTGGCCTGCTCGGGCACTATGCCGCCGCCTACTGCTTCTGCGCGTCGACGATGCTCGCCGGCTTCGTCAACGACCTCCAGACGCAAGGGATGGTGGTATTTACGGGCGCGACTTGGAGCCGAGCATTCGAAGTTCTTTGGACAGCCCCGGTGGTGACCGCTCTCCTCGGGCTGTGGGGGGCCGTTCTGATCAGCCCGACGTTGCTGATCACGTTGCCTGCCACGAGCTGGGCTGCACGCAAGCTCAATGCAGGGTTGCCCTCGACAACAGCCATCGGCATCGTACCGGGCGCCCTGGTGGGCCTCATCGTGTTCGGGGTCACGCCACGTGTCGAGACCGGCTTCATCTGCGCGTCCGCCGTGGGTGGCGCCGCTTTCGCGCTGATCGTCTGGCTGCTCTGCATCAGGCCGCGACGACCTTACCGGTGAGACCAACGTGTGGTCGGTCATGTGCTGCCCTCTCAGTCTCAGCCATCACAGCCGAGACGGTCGACAGTGAAGCCGACCGGCTCGCCATCTCGCGATCGGCGAGACCGTCGGCGACGAGGGTGCGGATCACGGCGTGCCGCTCGGCGCGAGGCGGACGATGGAACTGACACTTCCATCACGGCTATTTACCCACGTTCATCATCGGCATCGTGCCGCCCGGCACCATCGTGGTCGGTAGCTTGCCATCCCAGCGCTCTGCCTGGGTGAGTGCCACGAGGCCGGGGTTCGAGCCGAGCGCTTCTGCCCGAGCCCGGATTGCGCTCGCCTCCGCGTCACCCCGCAGCTTCGTCGCATCGGCCTCAGCTTGAGCGCGCTGCCGGATCGCATTCGCCTCGGCGCCGGCTTTTGTGCCGACGATCTCGGCCTGGACCTTCTCGCGGAGCGCATTCTGCTTGAGCCGGTCGACCTCGACGGAAGCCTGCATTCGCTGTTCGATGGACCGCATGTACTCCGGCGAGAACTGAATATCCTCGATCTGCACGGCCTCGATCACGATGGGCGCGTTCATGCCGCCGATCGCCTCGTGGATGGCGCTGGCCATCTGCGCGTTAAGCCGAACCCGATCCTGCACGGCCGTCACCGCGTCGAACTGGCCAAACACGTTCTTGGACTGCTCCAGCACCTTCGGCTCGACGACGCGGTCCTCCAAGTTCGCGGTCGACGTGAACCGGCTGTAGACCTCCGACACCCGGTCGGTTGGCACGTGGTAGAGCACGGACAGCTTCATCACCGCGGGCTGCTGATCGCGCGAGTAGGCCTCCATCTTGTCGAACTCGACCCGGTGGGACTCGACGCTGATCGACACGGCCGTCTGAACGAACGGCAGTTTCCAGTGCAGGCCAGGATCCGCCTCGCCGACCACGGCGCCGTTCGTGAGCAACACCACTCGCTCGCGCTGGTCGACCGTGTAACAATGTCGCTGAGCGCGGTGATCTCGATGACGGTTGCACCATAGCCGCCGTCACCGACGAGACAGGTCCCAATTCCCCAGCCGTGTTCACGGCAGATTTCCGCAGCATGCCGATGATCATGCCGTGTGCTCCCCATCAGGGCGTGACGCCGCGCACGGAGGGCGATCCACCGCGCACAACCATCGCGCTGTCGGAGAGCGCCGAAGCGTTCGTCTGATAGCTGGCCGTTGTCAGGTGGGAGTTCGCCACCTGGCCGGCCATCAACATGGTCAGCGCTGCCAGCATCAGTCCTGCACTGCCAATCACCCCGTAGAACATCGGTAAATCGGGGCCACCATGCTGACCATTCTGACTCGAATGCCGTTCTGCCACCTAAAAACCTCGCTGATCCACAATTGCGGATCCGCAGGAGCAACGGGCGCTCTACCCGATAGGTCCT
>NZ_JAKSYM010000076.1 GCF_022829545.1 Methylobacterium sp. J-030
ACCTAGCCCGACGGTGAGCGGAAGCGCCAGCGCACAAAGCGCTGCCATGACCCAGAACGCGCCTGCACCGAGGCGGCCGTAGAGCAAGCCCCCGAGACCGGTCAGGACAGCGGAGGCCAGGCCCAGTCCCAGCGTTCCGTAGAGGGTCTGCGCCGTCACGGCGACGTGCGGCGGCACGGTCCGGATGATCAGGCGCATGTTGGCGAGGTGCAGCAGTGCGAAGGTGAGTCCGTGCGACAGCTGGATGACCGCCAGCACAGGGACCGAGGCCGTCGAGGCCAGAACCGACCAGCGCAGCACGCCCACTCCGGCAGCCAGCATCGCGGCCTGGGCGGTGCTCGCGCGCGACAGCAACCACGGACCGGCGAGCAAGAAGACGAAGACCTCAGAGGCGACGCTCTCCGACCACAGCAGGCTGATCGTGCTCGGCCCAATACCAGCCTCGCGCCAAAGGATCACCGCGAAGCCGTCGTTGAGCGCATGGCTGCCGATGACCAGAGCTGCCACGATAAGCATCCGGCGGAACGGTGCCATTGCGAGGAGCTCGCGTGCGCCGTCGAGGACGAGGCTGGCCTGCAGCTCCCGCGGACTGGCAGCCGGTACGCGGCTCGTCGCGAGCGCCATGACGAGGAACAGAACACCACTCGACACGATGATGCTCGCAACGCCGGCTCGGGCGACGAGCAACCCGGAGGCCAGAGTCCCGAGCACGAACGCCGCCGAGCCGGCACCCCGAACCCAGCCGTACGAGAAGGTGCCCTCGTGCTCCGCAGCCGTCAGCGTGAGGGCATCGGCCAGGGGCGCCAGGGCCGCGATGGCGCTCGCGTGTAGGACGCTTGCCGCCAGCAACGGCCAGAAGCCGTACCCCAAGAGGTAGGCGAACGAGATCACTCCAGCCGCAAAGGCAGCGCAGCCGAGGACGGCCCGGGTCGCGTCGTATCGGTCAGCGAGGTGGCCGGCAACGGGGCCCGCGGCGAGGCGCATCAACGTGCCCGCTGCCAGCACGATGCCGATCTCGCCCGCGCTCAGGCCGCGCTCGCCGAGAAAACTCGGAAGGAATGGCGATTCCGTCCCGTAGGCGGCGTATAGCGAGCCCTGAAGCAGCACGAAGGCAGGGAAGGAGCCTGTTAGGAGGCTGGACCAAGCCTTCGCTCCCGTTCGCGCGTCCATGTCGCATGCTCCAAGCCGTCACGCCGGCTCGGCAGACGCCTCGCCAGTGTGCCCTGAGGGAGCACTCGTGCCCAGGAGGCGACGGCCCACCATCCACACGGCCAAGCCGATGCCCGCGACGCCGGCCAGGGCGAAGAACGACGTTGAGAAGCCGAGGTACTGCGCGACGAGGCCGGCGAGCAGCGGGCTCGCGGTGGCTCCCGCGCCGTAGGCGGTCATGACGCCGCCGAGCCCGGCCGTCGCGTGGCCCGTGCCCTCCATCATCTCGGCCACGAGAGCCGGGATAGCGACGCCGCCGAGACCCATCGCCAACCCTTCGAGCACCTGCACCGGGATGACCAGCAACCACGAGGTCGCGAACGCCGCGAGGATGCCGCGGACCACAACCAACCCGAGGGCAAGAGAGAGAACGCCGGCGTGCCCCCGTCCCCGCGCGACACGGGCGGCCAGGAGTGCGGCCCCGACCATCGTGGCCTGCGAGACGACGGTCATCACGCCGGTGGTTAGGCTCGGGTCGGCGCCGGCCGCCGTGCGCGCCTGCGCCAGGAACGGCAACATGGCGCCGTTGGCGGTTTGGTACGCGAACACGGTGCCCGCCAGGATCAGCAACGGCTTGGTCTCGAACAACACGCGAAGGGTCGAGCGCTCGTCCTGCTCGCCGCCCCGCGCCGTGCCATGGTCGATGCTGCCCTTGTCGACGGTCAGCAGCACTCCGCACGAGGCGACCGCCATGACCACGATGGCGATGGAGACGTAGCCGAGTCCGAGCGTGTAGCCGAGCACGCCCGACAAGGCCGCGTTGGCGGCGTTGCCTGCGTGGTTGTACGCCTCGTTACGTGAGACTCGATGGCCGTAGGCTTTCTGCCCGACGATGCCGAGCGTGACCGCCGCGACGAGGGGCGCGATGCTAGTGTCGGCGACGCCGATGACCAACTGCGACAGGCCGATCAACCATAGGCTATCGGTGGAGATCAGAGCGACGGCACCAAGAGCGATGGCGAGGACGGCGGCTGCAAGGGCCGCGCGCTTGTACAAAGTCCGGTCGATCAGCGCGCCTACCGGCGTGGTGGCAAGGAGGCCCGCGAAGCCGGCGAGGCCCATGGCGAACCCGGTGGCGGCGGGGTCGAAGCCCTGCTTCTGCAGGTACACGCCGAGGAACGGGCCGAAGCCCTCGCGCGCGCCGGCCAGGGCGAAGTTCAGAGCGCCGAGGCTGAAAGCTGGCTGCATGTTGTCCGT
>NZ_JAKSYM010000082.1 GCF_022829545.1 Methylobacterium sp. J-030
GCCTCGACACGCCCGACGTGGGCATACTCCGGGCTTCGGGGCGCGCCGAGGCCGAACGGCGCACCCGACCAGTAGCGTTCGCGGTGGTCGCCGTAGCGGGCGTGCTACTCGCCCTCGAACGCCTCGACGACGCAAGGCTGCACACGCCGGAGGCGGCTTGGCTGAAAGATCGGACGCCCGCGATCACGCGCACGCCCACCAGCAGCGGCAACCCGCCCGTCAGTGGCAGGCGTCCCGGGAAGGCGAGAAGCGCCGCGTTCGCCTGGACCGCCCCCTGAAGATCCTGGGTCGGCGTGCGCGTGATCGCGGCCGTCCGAGCTTTCAGCCAAGCCGCCTCCGGCGTGTGCAGCCGTGCGTCGTCGAGGCGTTCGAGGGCGAGTAGCACGCCCGCTCCGTCGACCACCGCGAACGCTACTGGAAGGTTGCGCCGTTCGGCCTCGGCGCGCCCCGCAGCCATGAGGATGCGCACGTCGGCGGCGTCGAGGCAGGTGCGTTGATGCATAGGTCACCGTCAGATCACGTTGCGGTCGTGTGGGACCCCGAGCTACCCGCCTGGGGCACCAGCTCCTACAGCGGATCGTAGATCTGGCCGTGCTGCCCGGGCATGCGCTCAAGATGGCGATGGCGAGCGTGGCTGTCGAGATGCCCGACAACAGCCCTGCCGATCTTAGCCAGCCGCCTCGTGCGGGGCCGTCGCTTCGGTCAATCCACCCGTCCAGGCCATGGGATGTCCCGCCCCTCGCCATACCTGCCCCCGACCTTCGCGGCAGGCTTCGAAGACCAGGCCATACCGTCTTCCAGTGCCGTCATAGTCTGAGGCTGTCGGTTCGATTTTGGTTACTCGCCCGCCGAACCCTGATGGTTCCGCCTTGCGCTCGTGCAGGTAGACCCACCCGCCGATGAGTGCCTGCGCGTCAGCTTCTGATATCTTCCAATAGCCTGACCGATACGTCTGATTTCCTATGAGTTGCAGGTTCTTGTAGCGGCCGTCTTGGCGGTGGCAGATCAGGTGAATGGCCTTGGCCATGTTGTCACCCCTTATCCTTGCGGTTACAGCCCGCTCATGTCCGACAAGCTGAACGATCTCCTTGAACGCCTCAAGACGCAGCAGCGTATGCTCATTCTGGCGATGGCCGAGCACGCTGGATTACCGGCCGGAAGCGCGCTGTGTCAGGTCTCCGAACTGGAGAACGTCATCGCGGACGTCGAGGCTGTAGCGGCCGAGGAAGCGGACCGGGCTCGGCGGGCTTGATGTTCGCGCTGGCCGATGTCGCGAGTAGCGTCACAGTAGAGTACGGCAACGAACGGCACAGGCCGGTAGCCGACGGCAACGATACGGCAGCGCCTACGGTAAGAGCAGGGGTATCACACCACATGCACTGAAGGTGCGAGCGGGAGTGAACCCACCGACTCAGTGTGGTGCTTCGGTTCCAAGATCGGATGGGTAAGGGACCTTGGCCAGGGCTGTTCCATTCTCATTCAGGATAGCCACGTGCCAATGAAAAGGGTTAGAGGCTCCCGCGGCGCGCTCCTTGAGAATGCGTTTCCAGACCTCCAGAGCCTCGATCTTTGCCGCCTCAAGATCAGGTAGGTCGATCCCATTGTGATCGCGCGTCACGTCATCGCCATCGTGCAGCACGTCAAAAAAGTAGCGTGGCATCGGCCCTCCCGTGATGCAGAAATTATCTGCCTGCACAATGACGGTATGTGTATTCAAAATTGTTTAACCCAAGCATCGCTGCGCCCGATGTCGGTCTAATTCGGGCGCACAGGGCAAGGCACAAGCCCTGATCGAAAAGGTTGGAGGAGAAGGCTGCCCGAGCGCCCCTGTCAGCCGCTGATACGAAGTAACGGGGGAGTACCGGGGTCCGGGGTCAGCCGCTGATCGGGAAGGGTGTTACCTCGGCCTTCGCTGCAGGCCACGATGAGACCGGCAGCCCTATATGAGGGCAACCCGTCAATGCGCGGTAGCCGGCCATGCAGTATCACCTGCGGATCGCCAGAGCTCGACCTCAGGGCAGCGTGGACATCCACAGCGTGGCTTTTAGCGCCCCAACCATCGCGGCCGCAGTCTCCCATTCCATGGAGGTGGTGGACAGCTTTCTAGGCGATCAACCCGGCGTCGCGACGCTGACCAGCGCCTACCGTGGCCCAGTCTGGTCGCATCGTCAGAAGATGCCGGCGCGGCCGTTCCCTTAGGCCATGCTCTGTGCAGGATGATGCGGAGGCCGCCACATTACAGCACCCTCGAGCAGGACCTCAAACCGCTTATTGATCGTCTAAGCTGGTCACATTGCTGCGATGAAAGCCTCTAGACCCATGTCTTTGGATCGCGATTAACTTCTCTGACGGCAATTACAGTATCGGCGCGCTGCCTTAGGTGTATACGATGCAACCACACAACCGCAGATTGCTACCGGTGATGATCCTGGGGATCATCGGGGCGATCACCATAACCGGTGTGGCTACCGCGACTCTGCCAAGCGACGATCTCATCATCTCTCAGAAGGGCAAGCGTTTCGGTCCGGGGGACGTCGCACTCCACGTCGGCGAGCACATCACGGTGGTCAACGACGACGACAACTTCGTCCATCAGGCCAACGTCGAAGCTGAGACGTTCGCCTTTGACTCCGGTGATATCGAGCCCGGTGCCAAAGCCGTCATTACCTTCCCGACGGAGGGTGATTTCACCGTCCTGTGTGGCATCCACCCAAAGATGAAGCTTGCCGTGCACGTGCAGTAGACGGTCCACGGCCAGCCTCCCCCGAGCTAGTTCAGATGACCGGCAGGCGACCGAAGCCTTCGTACAGGGCTTCGTGGCCCCCGTAGTAGAGCGCTAGGAAGGTCGCGAGCGCGCCGCCAAAGTATGCCGGCGCCCAGGCCGCGTCTCGCACCCGCACCGCAGTTCGCACGTCATCAGCCGCGATCCCGAGCAGCACGACGATGATCCCGGAGTGGCCGATCGCGTCGACCTTGCCGAACTCGAACACCGCCGAGACGAAGATCGCCGCCAGGATGATCGCGGACATCCGGCGCACCAGGGGCGTCCAGATCAGCGCGAAGGCCAGGGTGAACTCGATCACGCCGGCGGCCTGCATGAACAGCTCGGGTGAGGCACCCATGGTCATCTGCGGCTTGGCGGCCAGCAGTGGATCGGTCCATTGCGGGTAGGCCCACTTCTCGACCGAGGCCCACATCAGCGTGACGGCAGCCGACCAGCGCACGAGATCGAGGGGGCGGATGTCGAAGGGCTTCAGGCCGAGGCCCTGGCAGATCAGGTAGACGGCCACGCCCAGGAACACCGGATAGTCGGCGAGGTGGAACAGCCCGTACTGCGCCGTGGCGAAGGAGAAGAGGAACACGATGCCGAGGCCGGTGAGCGGCATGGTCCGGCGCCAGATCAGGCAGGTAGCCATGGCGAGCTGCAGCCACGGGATCCAGGCGGCGTCGGTTTTCAGCTCCGGCGTGAGGATGATCCCGCCGAGCCCCCACACGGAGACCAGAAAGAAGCCGAGCGTGCAGCGGACCAGCAACTCGGTGTCGGTGCGGATGCGTGACGTGACGCGGTCCAGGGCGCTCATGAGCGCCCCACCCAAAGGCGTGCCCTCGGCGAGGCACCCCAGCATCAGGCAGACGATGGCGAGCCCGGTGAGCCACTCAAAGTTCTGGCAGAGCACCTGTTCGAGACCGCGCGGGTGGCCGGCGACATCATAGGCGCAGAACCATTTCACGTGGGCGCTGGCTGACCCTGTCCCGGCGAGGAGGGTCAAGGGCGGCGTGGCGAGGCTCGCGAGCGTGCGTAGACCCAGGCGAAGATGAAGCCTGGGCGCCGTGACCCGAACCATGATGACCTCGGAGGGTAAGACGGGCCGCCAGCCCGCCTACGTATTTCCTCACAAAGCCGAGCGCTACGCCAACGATCTGTTAACGATTGTTATGAGTTAGTTAACGGCGGTGATTAATGGGGATTGAGAGCACAAAGTGGAAAGTTAGATCGGCGAGTTTCCTCTGCAGCCCTCAGGCCATCCGCGTCAGCCACGTCTGCAGCCGCTCGACTTCCTCCCGCCAAGCGTCTCGCTCGGTCCGCATAGCCTCGACGAGCGCGTGCATCTTGCCGGCGTCGATTGCGGTCTCCACGTGCATGTCCTGGGCCGACGCCAGATGCTCGCGCAACTCGGCGTTCTCGGCCGCCAGCGCGAGGAGCAGAGCAGCCACGACATCGCTCATTCCGACTCCCGCGCACCCAAGGCAGCGCGTCTAGCCGGGCTCAAGCTTGGCGGCAATCGTGTCCGATCAGCACGACTACGCCAGCGAGGCCGCACCGAGGCGGTGTGAGGTTGTGCTCGGCGCCGCTCTTCCGGCGCACGGACTGAGATGATCGCTGAGGGTATTATGACGGGGAGAGATTGATGGATCGTCATGATGCCAACGACGCCCGTGCCGTGGCATCGATAGGATCTTTGGACCTATGCGTATGCTGGTCGCCGCGTGATCTGAGGCGCGGCTGGCAACGCCTCGTCGGCAGGGGCAGCACCCGAGCCTTCCACGATGCTGATCAGTTCGGCTTCGGTGAGCTGGGCACCGTCGGGATCTGTGACGGTGATGTCCTGACGCTCGGCGGTCTTCAGGTCCCGCAGTTTTCTCAGGGCCCACTCCGCCGTCGGGCACTTGTAGGTGATGATGCCATTCTTTGCGGCGCCCCGGACAACGTAGAGGCGGCGCTGGTCCATCACACGTCGATCCCGGCAGCCCCCAAGACGGCCCGCTGCTTCACGATGCCGATCCGGTGTGTGCGGATCGCATGCTCAAGGTCAAGTACGCTGGGGTCGTTCTCCTCACGGAGTACGGCCGCCGCCCGAGCAAGCGCGGCAATAACCTGTTCATCGAGCAGGATGTTGAGGGCAAGCCTGCGCTGAAGACGGTCGCAAGGACAATCTATGTTCGGATCTGGCTTCGACATGAGGCTTTAACGGGGCAAGTCGACCGCGGTTCAAACCAGCGCGGCAGAAGATGTTCTCGCGCCAGTCGCTCATCCGAAGCGATGTCCGTCTTGCCGACGTCGCCTGGCTGGCGGAACGGTTCAAGAAGGCGTGTCGTTGCTCAGCCTGAGGAGGGACGACACCATGCTGACCGGTAGCCTGTTGTGGCTGATTGGGGTGCCTATCCCCATCGTCATCCTGCTGTGGTTCTTCTTCCTGCGCGGGCGATAGAAGGAGCTTTCAGCATCATGGCCGAAATCGACAAGCCGCCGGGCGTAAGTGTCGTGCCTCCGACGGTGCCAATCCCGAACATCAACGTACCCGATCCAACTGCGGGCACGGAGCCCGAGGATCAAGGCGCGAACGATAGCGCCACTGGCCACGAGGCTTTTGAAAGAGCCAAGGCGGAGACCGAACGGAGGCGGTGATCAGCACGGATCAGGTAGCGTTCATAGGCGATGAACGCAGCTGTCCGGAGTATCTGGATTTGTGCCGACCGACAGCACGACTGCGCCGACGAGGCCGCACCGAGGCTGATCGCGAACCCGGCCCCGGTGCTGCTCCTCCGGCGCGCGGCCGAAGCCGATCGCTGAGAATACGGTGGTACGATCTGGTTAATGCACCGTCACGATATCGGAAACGACAGCAACAGGACGGAACGCGCGCACAAGGTCGGCATCGAGGCGACCTGCCATACTCTCCAGGATGGCGTAGGCCCGCGTTGCATTCATCGGGGCCTTGTACGGCCGTCGCTCGATCAGCGCCGCGTGAATGTCGCAGATCGTCACCAGCCGGATCAGGTCGGGGATCTCGGCTCTCTTCAGCCTATCCGGATAGCCAGAGCCATCCAGCATCTCGTGATGCGAGCGCACGACCGACAGCAGAGATGCATCGAAGCCGCCTCTGACGAGCATAGCGTACCCTTCGACCGGGTGAGTGCGCATAACGGCGATCTCGGCCTCGTCGAGCTTGCCCGGCTTGTTCAGGATCGCAGTCGGGATCTTTGTCTTGCCGACGTCGTGCAGCAGGGCGGCCTTGGCGAGGTGGTGACGATCCGCCATCGAGAACCCGAGCGATCCCGAGAACGCGGCAGCTAAGCCGGCGACGAGTAGGCAGTGTTGGTGCGTGACGTCGTCGAAGCGCTGCACCGCCTGTACCCAGTCGTTGATGTCCGTCTCCCGAATGGCCTGAACGATCAGTTCGGTTCCGGTCTCGGCTACGGCCGGGGTGATCGGTTGGTCGGAGAAGAAGGCGGCTGTCAAAAAGCTTTTGGCACGGACGGCCTGCTTACGTGCGGCGACCTCGGTCGAGCCGGCCTTAACCATCGTTGCGAGCTTATCGGTGATGAGGCGGGCGGCTGAAGTCGCGGCGAGCGTGTCGGTGGCGCCGAGAACCCGGGCTTGCGCTTCAGCCCGCGCGGCGTTGCGATGTACGAGGAAGAGGTATGGCACGCCCTTGCCACGGGCTCGATCTAAGATGCGACGCAAACGCACGAGAGCATCAGAGTGCAGGCCCTCGACGTCGCTGAGGATCAAGCGCGCGCCCGCGGCTGGCGCGCGCTCACCATAGAGGTCATGAACGCGCCACATCCCGCACTCGGCGAGGTCGCTCGCCAGGCGCCTGCCGCGATGAACGTCGTCGGTGATCAACAGGCACGCGTTCATCGATCGCCGTCAGAGGATGACGCGTTCGTTGAAGGTCAGCGGCCCGAACGGCAGACGGAAAGCTACGCCGATCCCCTCGGCGGTATGGCGCATCACCGTCGCGTAGCGCTTACCTACCGTCATGAGCGTACCGATCGACGGCCGCTCGTCCAAGATCAGGGCAGCGCCGGTCATGGACAGATCGGCGACGAACGCTTCGGCTGCTTCCGCATCCTGAAGCCTGACCTGGACCGCGCGGTGGACCGGGACGATGCGGACTGCCTTGCGTTGGTCGTTCCGCGTTTCAGCGCTGCGCAGCCATGCCAGCCGCGCTTCGATCCTGGAGCGTCGTTCGGGATTGGCCATCACCTGCAAGACGAAGCCCGTGGGGGAGCCGTGCAGCACAACGCCGTAGATCAGCCCAATGTTGTCGAGGTAGCAGGCGACGCGCACTCCGCTGTCGGGTAGCGATCCATGCTCGATGCGACGCAGCTCGATGATGTCGGTGGCGGAGACATCGGCCAGGCACGGAACGTCCGCGCCGCCCGACGAGCAGTACCTACCTTTGGTTGTAATCCTAAGCTGATCCAACACAGGAGCTGTCTCCGCCAACTTATAAGGCGGAGTATGAGATGAGCTTGGTTTATGACCTCTCTAAACCTGGGAGAAATTCAGATGACGCATGCGGCCGTACTGACGCAGGCCGTGCCTGATTGGGCTGGCGTACCGCCTTAATCCGGCGCGCGCAGAGCGCAGGCTCCCACCTGCTCAAGAAACTGGTCAACATAGCCCAGTCCGATGCCCGCCTCGGCGAGCAGGGTCGCGTTGACGGCGTCGATCCGGGCGTCACCGCTCGGCAGCCTCGCCCGCAGATCGGCGATCATAGCGACAAGTTGCCTGCGTTTGGCGAGCAGATCCGCCCGGATCACGTCGAGCCGCGCGTCCGACAACGTCGCCGCACGGCCTTCCTGCAGTAGCTCTACCGCCGTCACGTCGAAGACGGCGAGCGCGGATGCGGCACCGCGGTCAGATCGAAGCGGGATGAGCGTACCCGTCACCGTTGCGCCTCACCCAGGTTGGG
>NZ_JAKSYM010000101.1 GCF_022829545.1 Methylobacterium sp. J-030
CCAGCCCATCGCAACCAACCCGGGCAGGCCCGCACTACCCCGCTCCATTCCCTCACCACGTCCACCGATCCGGCCCAACCGCACACGCCCGCGGTCAGGCGGTCCACGCTGGGGGGGGGGGGAGTAGCCCGGTAGCCTGTAAGGCTCATAACCTGAGGGTCACAGGTTCGAATCCTGTCCCCGCAACGAACGTCGCCAAACCACAACACCGCCACACAGCCCGCCGAGCCAACCGCTCCGCGGGCTGTATGCCGTGCGCAGGTGCTCAGCAGGCATCCCGAAGGGAACCGGCAAAGCCGGCACCCGATGTCGCGACAGTCGGGCGGCTGGGTTCGCAGCCGCGATGCCGCCGTTCAAAAGCACCGGGCCTTTCGTCGCCGGGCACACACGCTCCGCCGCCGCGTGCGACGGGCCTGGAACCGGGTGCACGTGCGCGCGTCGACGGAAATCAAGTCTGAGCTGAAGCCCAAGCCCTGGGGCGCGCATCTCGCGTTCAAAGCCGATCCCGGACGCACGATCGATCCGCCTTGACGGGCTGCCCGCTGAGCTGCGATTTGCGGCCGCCCAGGCCCGGACGCTTCCGGCGCCTCCGGGCGGCGCGGCGATCGCGCAGCATCGGCGATGTCGTCGGTTCGCGGCCGCCATCGACCGGATGGGGCGAGAACCGGATGAACCATCACGGCCCGCTCCGCGCAGTCGGGAATACCGGTCGGCGCTGAGACGCACGGCTTGGTTGAGGAGACCACGCTCTTGGTCGAAGCAAAGGAGCGCGGGCCGGACGAGGTGGATAGCGGCCGCGACGGTGCCGTCGCGGCGATCGCGCGGCGCCTCGACGGCCTGCCGCTCACCCGGCTCCACTGGGCGATCCTCGCCGTCAGCACGCTCGGCGTGTTCACCGACATCGCCGAGATCGCCCTGAGCAACGCGCTGGCGGCGATCTTCCTCGCCCCGCCCCCAATCTGCCGCGGAGCAGCCTGTCCCTGCTGCTGGCCTCCGTGTTCGCCGGCGGAGCGGTGGGCGCGCCGGTCTTCGGACTGCTGGGCGACCGCCTCGGACGCAGGCGCGCGCTCCAGGCCTCCCTGGCACTGATGACGATCGGCTCGCTCGCCGCCGCGCTCAGCACCGGCCTCACGGCGCTCACGCTCGCCCGCGCGGTGTCGGGCTTCGCGATCGGTGGCTTTCCGCCCCTGGTCGCGACCTACCTCGCCGAGGTGATGCCGCCCCGGCGGCGCGGCGCGATGCTGATGGTCTGCGCTGGGATCGGCTTTTTCGGCGGTTCGGCCGTCATCCTGATGGTCCAGATCCTGGCGCCGGCCGTGCCGCTCGGGATCGCGGCGTGGCGCTGGGCGCTGATCCTCGGGGCGGGGCTGGCGGCGATCGCGGCCGCGCTGTTCGCGCTCCTGCCGGAATCGCCGCGCTGGCTCGCCTCGGTCGGGCGCGCGGTCGAGGCGGGGGAAGCCTGCCGGCGGTTCGAGGACTTGGCACGCGCCCGGCCGGCCGGGCTGCCCGAGGAACTGCCGCCGCGGGTGGCGCCCGTCCCTGAAGCGCGCCCCGGGGAATCGTCCGCGATGCGCCGGACCGCCCTGTTCATCGCCCTCTACGCGCTGGCGCCCTGGGCGACCCTGGGCTTCCCGCTGCTGAGCACCGTCGTGCTCCTGGAGAAGGGGTTTCGGGTCGAGCAATCCCTGGTTTTCGCCGCCCTGTCGTTGCTCGGGCCGCCGCTGGGGACGCTGCTCACGGCCCTGGTGGTCGACCGGCTGGAGCGGCGCGGCTGCCTCGCGGCGCTCGCCGGGACGATGGCGGCCCTGGGCACGGCCTTCGCGGCGAGCACCGGGTTCGTCACCCTGGTCCTGCTCGGTATCGGGTTCAACACGGCTGCCGCGACCTACGGGGCGATCCTGTCAATCTACGCGACCGAACTGTTGCCGACGCGGCGGCGGGCCTCGATCCTGACCTGCGCCTGGGCGGGCGGGCGAATCGCCGCGGCGCTGGCGCCCTTCGTCCTGTTGCCTGCGCTCGCGGCCTATGGACCGCACGGGATGTTCGCCGTCATCACGGCCGTTCTCGTGGCCAGCGGCGCGCTCCTGCTCGGCGGCCCCCGGGGCCTGTCGGGGAAGCCCGTCGCGCAGAACGTCTGAGCGCCCGTCGAACGGGGGTGGGCTCAAGCCCTTTGGACACCTGGGATTCCGGTTCGAACGGGCATGGCAAACGGGCCGTTCTCGTTCGCGACCAAAACGGCCGCTCTCCATTGTCAGGCTTACACCATCCGGATGATAACGTCGCCGAGACGCCCGGCCTGTTGCCGGCGGCGACGGGAGTCTCATGCGTGTCCAGCCCGGCCGTCGTTCCGAGCCTCGTCGAGACGACCCATCACGTCGAGCCCGAACGCGCCTTCGAGTTCTGGCGCTGTACGGCGCTCTCTCGCTTCGGCGACATCGCGCGCCCGCGGCCCAACGAGCGGTTCTCGGCCAAGCGCCTCACGGTCGCCGGGGCGGACTGGCTGCTGACCCATACGATCAGCAGCCCGATCGGGGTGACGATCAGGCCTCGCCACGTCGATCGCAGCGGCCGCGACATGGTGGTGATCGGCCTCGCCGTCGACGGGATCGGGTATCAGGAGCAGTGCGGCAGCGGCGCGCAGCTTCAGGCCGGCGACATCGGCTTCCTGTCGCGCGCCCTGCCGATGGTGGCCGGAACCCAGAGCGACTACGAGGAGATCCGGCTCGCCCTGCCGCGGGAGACGTTCGAGGCCCGGATCGGCCGCGTCGAGGCCCTCGCGGGCCGCAGCATCCGCGCGCAGGCCGGAAGCGCCGCGTTCGGGGCGCGCCTGCGCGCCGTGGCCTCCGCGGTCGCCTGGATGTCGGAGGGGGAGGCCGAGACCGCGATCGACGGAGCGTTGCACCTCCTCGGGAACCTCGTCGGCGGCCCGGCGGGCGGAGGCGAGGCGGTGGTCTCGCTGGCGGCGGTCGAGTCCCTGGCCCGCGCCCATATCGCGCGGCGGCTCCACGATCCGAAACTCAGCCCCGGCGAGATCCACGCCGTGCTGGGGGTCTCGCGGTCGAGCCTCTATCGGGCCTTCGGGGCGTCCGGCGGCATCGAGGCGGCGATCCGCGACATCCGCCTCGATCTCGCCCGGCGGCGGCTGGAGGCGCCCCGGGACGACCGGATGAAGATCGCCACGATCGCGTATGCCTGCGGCTTCACCGACATCCCGGCGTTCAACCGCGGGTTCCGCAAGCGCTTCGGCCTGTCGCCGCGCGACCTCCGGGCCGCGCGCGCCTGACCCGCGCACGGACCCGCCCTCATGTCAGATGGATGGCGAGGCCGATGATCAGCGCCGTCTCCGCGGTGTTGTGCGTGCGCCGCGGGTCGCCGCCGAACTTGTTGTGCCAGTACTGGAAGCCCACGAACGCACCGACCCGGTTGGGCGCACCGTTCACCACCTGCCCGACATCCAGGACGAGGTTGGTCTGCGAGGCGAATTCCAGCTGTGTCGGGTTCTGGTTGAGGTTGCCGTAGCGCCCCTTGGGCAGCACGATGATGTTGAAGCCGGCGCGCGCGAGCGGCAGCCCGGTGAAGGGCCGCGGGATCGTGTCGGTCAACTCGCAGTCCGGCGTCATCTTGAACTCGACGCTCCGGAAGTGTGAAGAGTCGAAGCCCGGGATCGCGCCCTCCCGCGGCGGCGCTACGGTCCGCATACCGCCCGCCGGGGCGTTCGACCGTGATGCCCGGCTCCGCTGACAGGCCCTGGAACCGGTAGCTGACCACGGTGTCGGAGACGCTGAGGAACGGGGGCGGCGGGGCTGTCGGCTCGGCCCGGGCCGCGCCGCAGATCTGAAGCAGCGGCCCGGCCGCGCGGAGCGGGCCCATCCGGGTACCAGACGGAAGCATCGCGCACACCTCGATGGACCTGCGCGGCACCGTGGAGGCCGCGCGGCCCGTCAGACCAGTTTCCAGAAGACGAGGATCAGGACCGCGTAGGCGGCGATCAGCAGCGCGGCGCCCTGCCGATCGACGGAGGCGCGCCGCTCCGGATCCGGCGAGAGCCACCAGCCGAGCCGCTCGGCGGTCCGCGGGACCAACTGCGCGGTCAGGAACACGCTGAACACGTTGCCGATGAACAGCGCGATGGGGAAATCCAGCTTCAGGGTGTGGGTGAGGAGCGGCGTGCCGACCAGCAATCCCCACAGGAACACGGTCGGATAGAGCGTGAGGATGACGATCATGTTCATCTTCCACCACGCGGGGGCCGAGGCCCCGGCCGGCGCGACGTCCCGGAACCACTGCTCGAAGCCGCTCTGCACCGTGCGGGTGTGGAATTCCGCGGTCAGCGGGGCCGCCTCCGCGACCAGGGCCTGCCGCTCGGGCGAGTCCATCCAGGCGTGCAGGTTCGCCTCGCAGTCGAAGCGCAGGATCGCGACGAAATCCTCCTGCACCCCCGGCACCGCCGGCTCGAACCGATAGCCCTGGAGGCCGGGCGCCCTGGATTGCGCCGCCGCAACCTTCTGCTCCCAGACGCGATAGGCCGCCTCCATGCCGGGCTTCACCCGGGTGCTGATCACCGCGCAGGCCGGGGCGGTGCGGGCCGCGCTGGCATCGTCCTGGACGATGTGGACGTCGTCCCGGCCCACGAGCATCGCGGCCGCGCCCTCGATGCGGGCCCGCCGCGCCGGGGAGCCGAGCCACGCCTTGGCCTGCTCCAGGCTGCCGAAGCGCTGGAGGATCACCCAGTCGACCTGAAGCGGCGGGTGCGGGGGGAGCAGGCGCTGCTCGATGAAGCCCGGAAAGGTCGCCACGACGGCGCTGGTCTCGGCCTGCCACCGGGCGAAGGCGTCCGCGCTCTCGGGACGGACGGTCGTCTGCGTCACGATGCTGACGGATGTCGGGGACGCAGTCATGCTCTTGCCGTCCATTCCCACAGGTGTCGCGCGATGCGGTGACGTCTCCGCCGTGTCGGGCCGGGTGTCCCACGGGCCCGCGTCTGAGGGCGATGCAGGTCCGGGCATCCGGCGGGATGCCCCGTCAGCCCGGAGGGAGCCTGTCGCGCTCCCTCACCAGCCTCAGGGCGTCGACCCGCGTCGCGGGCACGCGCTCACGAGGCCGATCCGCCGGCCAGACCCTCGAAGTAATCGAAGAACACGCGGTCCGGATCGTACCGGTCGCGCAGGGCGCAGAGTTTCCGCCACTTCTCGGGCGTGAACGCCTGCGGCACGATCTCCGGGCGCGCGACCATATCGGACTCGCCGATATAGGAGCCGATGTTGAACGGATGCAGCGCCTGCGTGAGCGCCCGATGCCACTCGGCGTTGGCCTGATCGGCCCCCGCATCCCGCCACATCGTCCAGGGGCCGCCATAGACCTTGGAGGTCATGGACCGCGCCATGTCCCGCTGCGGTTCCGGGACGTTCGGGCCGCAGAAGATCGCCAGCAGGAACACGCTGGTGTCCGAGGGCGCCTTCGGCCACAGGTCCAGGACGGCCTGCACGAGATCCCCGGGGCTGTGATTGGAATAGGCCGCCTCGACCCGGGACCGGACCGCCTCCGGAAACAGGGCTCCGGACGCATCGAAGAGCTGCTCGAAATCGAGCGGCGCCGCGGTCGAGCGCGACAGGGGCGCGACGGGAGCCCGCTCCAGCGGCTGCAGGGCGCGCCGGGCCGCCTCCGGCGTATCCTCGAAGGCGGTCGCGGTCACCAGACAGACCCAGCCGGTCTGCGCGGCGGCGGCGTCCCGCAGGGCCGGCGGCGCCTTGACCAGGTACAGGCTCAGCTCGACGCTCGACGCGATCAGGGGCGCCGTCTCGCCGAGCCAGGCGCCGACCCGCGGCGCATCCTCCAGCCGATAGTAGGCCTCGACCCCGTGAATCGCCCTCGGCAGCGGATGGAGATCGAGATGATACTTGGTCACGATCCCGAAGAAGCCCGACCCCGCGCCGCGCGCAGCCCAGAAATAGTCCGGGTTCTCGGTCGCGCTCGCGGTGATTAGTTCGCCCGCGGCGGTGACGAGTTCGAGGGCGGCCACGCTGTCGGCGCCGTGACCCCAGACCGTCGGGTTCCACGCCATGCCGCCGCCGAGGAGATAGCCACTCACCTTCACCTGCGGGCAATGTCCGGTCGGATAGGCGAGCCCCAGGGGGTTCAGGATCTTCTGGATGTCGCGGTTGCTGAGGATCGGCTGGATCACCGCCCTGCGGTTCTCGGCGTCGATGGCGAGCACCTTCGTGAAATCCTGAAGGTCAATCAGGAGGCCGCCGGTGCGCAGCGTGGGCTGGCACCAATTGTGGCCGCCCCCGCGCACGACCACCTTCAGGCCGTTCGCGCGGGCGAACGTCACCGCCGCGATGACGTCGTCCTCGTCCGCCGCCCGCACGACGAGCTGCGGCGCCCGGTCCGGGATCAGCCTGTTCCACAGGTTGCCGTGGATCGCGTCGGAGAATCCGGCCTCGTGCGCGGTGGTGACCGTGCCGCGAACGGCGCGCCTCAAGTCGTCCAGGTTCATGATCCGGCCCAGCGCCAGCGAGGAACCCGCTCGGACCGGCCGTCCGCGCGGGCATGCTACATCGGTCCGACGATCGGTCTGCCTCAGTAGGGCACGCGGTCCGCCTTCTGGGCGTACTTCTTCCAGACCGCGACGGCCTCTTCGCGCATGATCTGCTGGCTCGGGATCGAGCGATCGCCGACATCCTTCTTGAGTTCGCTGTAGATCATGCTGTCGTCGAAACCGCCGTATTCCAGCGCGTCCTCGACCTGCGCGGCGTAGTAGATCCGCTTGATCCCGGCCCAGTAGGCGGCCGCCATGCACATCGGGCACGGCTCGGCGCTGGTGTAGAGCGTCGCGTCCCGGAGCTTGAAGCTGCCCTGCGCCTTGCAGGCCTTGCGGATGGCCTCGATCTCGCCGTGCCACGTCGGATCGTTCTCGGCGACGACGCGGTTGGCGCCCTCGGCGATGATCTCGCCGTCCTGAACGATCACGCAGCCGAACACCCCGCCGGCGCTGTCGATCAGCGATGTCTTCTCGGACAGGGCGATCGCACGGGCCATGAAGTCTTCGTGTTTCTCAGTCATTGAAGTCCCTACCTGACGTCCTGCTGTCGATGACGCGTATCGTTTCACGCGGCCCGTGAACGGTTCGCCCCGTCGCCGCGTGTGCTGGCGGCCGATAATCTGCTTCTGCGGCGATGACACGGATCCGGTCGGTATTGATCGATCTCTTGCCCGTTGGAACGCGACGCGGCAGGCCATGCCGTGTGGGCGGACGCCGCTTCACGTCAGTCGAGAGGCGGCCGGCAGACCGGATCTCCTCGCCATCGATGCCGCATCACGCGCCCGGTCGCTCCTGCGGCCTTCACCCTCCGCACGCGTGATACGCTCGCCAGACGAGTAGGCATCGCCGCCGCGTCATCGTCAATGCGCCTCTCTCTTTGCAAGTAATTTTCGTGTAAATAGTTATATATAGATCTATGTACGCAATGCTTATGATCTAAACGTTGGATAAATTTGACAAATACATCGGATATAGATAGATATAAGTCGTGAATATGCTGGAGCGTTGCGCAAGAATCCTATGATCGGTACGTGGCGACAAGAAAAAGATGTGCCTCCTCGGCGCCCGCTCGGCGGAGGGTCGGTACCGTGAAGGGCCGGCCGCGATGCCCGATCGCCTGGACCTTGCCGGATCGGTGACGATGTCACCCAGGGCAGCGCAACCTCGGCGGGCGTGGCGCCGACTGGATTGCTTCGCTTGCGCTCGCAAGGACGGTGAGCGGATGAAATGCCCACCAAGCCCTTGATGGTC
>NZ_JAKSYM010000107.1 GCF_022829545.1 Methylobacterium sp. J-030
CCCTGCTGACGCAGGGGCCACCCTCCCCCGCAGAGGGGGGAGGGAAACGCGCGGCGAGCCTCGAAAAAACCTACTCCGCCGCCTCGACGAACACTGTCCCGGCCCGCGGCAGGTCCAGCGTCTCCCAGGTCTCCGTCAACGCTGCGGCCAGGCGCTCGATGTGCCCGGCATCGTGGAACGGCGAGGGTGTGATCCGCAGGCGCTCGGTGCCGCGCGGCACGGTCGGGTAGTTGATCGGCTGGATGTAGATGCCGTGGCGCTCCAGTAGGTGATCGGCCGCCGCCTTGCACAGCTCGGCGTCGCCGACCATCACCGGCACGATGTGGGTCTCGGTCTCCAGAACCGGCAGACCCGCCGCGCTCAGCGCCGCCTTGGTGGCCGCGGCCTGGCGCTGGTGCGCCTCGCGCTCGGCGCTTGAGCGCTTGAGGTAGCGCACCGAGGCCCGGGCCGCCGCCGCCACCGCGGGGGGCAGCGCGGTCGTGAAGATGAAGCCCGGCGCGAAGCTGCGCACCGCGTCGCAGATCGCCGCCGAGGCCGTGATGTAGCCGCCGACGCAGCCGAACCCCTTGGCCAGCGTGCCCTCGATCACGTCGATCCGGTGCATCACCCCGTCGCGCTCGGCGATGCCGCCGCCGCGCGCCCCGTAGAGGCCGACCGCGTGGACCTCGTCGAGATAGGTCATCGCCCCGTAGCGGTCGGCGAGGTCGCAGATCGCGCCGATCGGTGCCACGTCGCCGTCCATGGAATAGACCGACTCGAACACGATCAGCTTCGGCCGGTCACCGGCCTCGCGCAGCAGCGTCTCCAGGTGCTGAAGGTCGTTGTGGCGAAAGATCTTCTTCTCGCAGCCGGAATGGCGCACGCCCTCAATCATCGAGTTGTGGTTGAAGGCGTCCGACAGGATCAGGCAGTCCGGGATCAGCTTGGCGATGGTCGAGATGCCGGCCTGGTTCGAGACGTAGCCCGAGGTGAAGACGAGGCCCGCCTCCTTGCCGTGCAGGTCGGCGAGCTCGCGCTCCAGATCGACCAGCGGCGAGGTGTTGCCGGCGATGTTGCGGGTGCCGCCGGCGCCGACGCCGCAGCGGGCGGCGGTCTCGGTCATGGCGGCCACCACCTCCCGGTGCTGACCCATGCCGAGGTAATCGTTGGAGCACCACACGGTGATCTCGGCGGTCTTCCCGTCCGGCTGGCGCCACTTGGCGGTCGGGAACCGGCCGGAGATGCGCTCAATATCGGCGAAGACGCGGTAGCGGCGCTCCCCGTGGAGCTGGTCCAGGGCGCCGCGGAAGTAGCGCTCATAGCCGGAGCCGGCACGCGTCGAACCCGTCGGGGCGAGCATCGGGCTGGGCATCCGGGTCACGGTCATCGAGCGTCCTTCGTGTTCGGCCGCGCGGGCGGCGCCATCCGGCGCCCTCGGTCCCGCAATCACGGTTCGGCCTCGGTCAGTCCTTCGCGTGAGGGGCGGAAGATACGCGCGGATCTGGAATTGGTTCAAGGTAACGTTCCGGCATCGCTGCCCTGCATCCGTTGAGCGGTCCGGCCGAACGCGATAGCGTCGCGCCGGGCTTGTCTGTCCCAATAGGGTGCCTGTTCCTTGCGCTTCCGCCCCGCATCCTTCAGAAGCGGCACCGGTTCGAATGCCGGGCCAGGCCGGAACTTTCGGCGACGAAGGGTCGCGCGGTGACCGACGCGAAGGACGAGCGCGCGGCGCGCCTGAAGGCCGCGCTCCGGGACAATCTCCGCCGCCGGAAGGCGCAGGGCCGCGGGCGTGCGGAGGCGCAGCCGGCGCCCGACGCGGATCGGACCATCGCGGGCGAGGCCGAATCAAGCGGTCCAGATTCCGACAAATCCCGTCTATAGGAACGGCCAAGCCTGGGCGCCGCGGCGCCCGCGAGGATCACGGCCGCGTGCCCGGCGGCGCGCCGCCCGAGGACACAGCATGGACCGCATCCACATCACCGGCGGCACGCCGCTCCACGGTGTCATCCCGATCTCGGGCGCCAAGAACGCGGCGCTGCCACTGATGATCGCGAGCCTCCTCACCGGTGAGACGCTGGAGCTGATCAACGTGCCGCGGCTTGCCGACATCGCCGCGCTGACGCGGATCCTCGGCAATCACGGCGTCGACCACATGGTCGTCGGCAAGCGCCCGGGGCAGACCGCCGAGACCGGGCAGACGATCCGGCTCACCGCCTCCAACATCATCGACACCACCGCACCCTACGAGCTGGTCTCGACCATGCGGGCGAGCTTCTGGGTGATCGCGCCGCTGCTCGCGCGGTTCGGCGAGGCGAAGGTCTCGCTGCCGGGCGGCTGCGCCATCGGCACCCGGCCGGTGGACCTGCTGATCATGGCGCTGGAGAAGCTCGGAGCCGAGATCGAGATCGACGCCGGCTACGTGGTCGCGAAGACGAAGAACGGGCTGCGCGGGGCCGAGATCGCCTTCCCGAAGGTCACGGTGGGGGGTACCCACGTGGCGCTGATGGCGGCGGCTCTGGCCTACGGCACCACGGTGATCGAGAACGCCGCCCGGGAGCCCGAGGTGGTCGACCTCGCCGAGTGCCTCAACAAGATGGGCGCCAAGATCCGCGGCGCCGGCACGCCCCATATCGAGATCGAGGGTGTGGCCCGACTCGGCGGCGCCCGGCACGCGGTGCTGCCCGACCGGATCGAGACCGGCACCTACGCCATGGCGGTGGCGATGGCCGGCGGCGACGTGACCCTCAAGGACACGCGGGCCGATCTGCTGCACTCCGCCCTCGACATCCTGTCGACCACGGGCGCCGAGATCAGCCAGGTCGAAGGCGGGATTCGGGTGCGCCGCAACGGCGCCGGCATCGCGGCGGTCGACGTGACCACCGATCCGTTCCCGGGCTTCCCCACCGACCTGCAGGCGCAGTTCATGGCGCTGATGACGCTCGCCAAGGGCCAGTCGCATATCCGCGAGACGATCTTCGAGAACCGGTTCATGCACGTGCAGGAGCTGGCCCGCCTCGGCGCCAAGATCCGGCTCGACGGCGACCTCGCCGTGGTCGAGGGCGTGGAGCGGCTGAAGGGCGCCCCCGTGATGGCCACCGACCTGCGCGCCTCCGTCTCGCTGGTGATCGCCGGGCTCGCCGCCGAGGGCGAGACCCAGATCAACCGGGTCTACCATCTCGACCGCGGCTTCGAGGCGCTGGAGGCCAAGCTCGCCCGATGCGGCGCGCAGATCGAGCGGGTGCGGTCGTAGGGCGCCCCTCCGGAACCGCCCTCGAGAAGGCGGGCACGGGACCGCACCCTTTCGGCAGATCCGCGGCCGGGACAGTCGTTCCGGCTGCCCGAGATAGCGGCTGGACGAAGAAGCTTCCTTCGCTAGGTCGACCCCAAGGGACGATCCGGTTGAGATCCTGCACTTTGCCATCACCGATATGGGCCACTCCCAGAGCGAGCTCGCCCAGTTGCTCGGGTCCCGGGCACGGGCCTCCGAGATCCTGAATCGGAAGCGCGCGCTGAGCCTCGGCCAGATCCGGGCGATCAGCGCGGCCTGGAACCTGCCGATCGCGCTGCTGGCCGCCCCCTATCGCCTGGAGGATGACGCGGCCTGACCGCGGCCCCCCTCAGTCGGCGATCTGTCCGCGCTTGTAGCCGAAGCCCGGGATATCGCAGCCGCACGGCGTGTTGGGCAGCGCGGCCGGCGCCGAGCATGTGCCGCGGGACGTGACGCAGACCGCGTCGTCCCACCGGCGGCGCGCCTCGCGGTCCCGCCACCGGGCCCGGGGCCAATCATACGCGTCGTAGAGCGGGGGTGGCGGCGGCGGCGGCAGATTCCAGTCGTCGTCCGCAGGCGGCGGCGGCGGCCGGTGGCGCGACCTGGGCGGCGCGTATTCGTAGCGACCCGGCCCGGGCTCCCCGTAAAAGTAGGGTTTCGCATCCGGCCCGACCTGCGCGCGCCCCGGGACGGCGAGCGGGAACCCCAGCGTCAAGGCGGCCAAGGCCGCGTGCGTGATGCGCTTTCCCATCCCGATCCTGCCTCGAGTCGTCGGCCGGGCGATCCTGCCCGCCCGGGCTGGCGCGAACTTGTGCCGCGGCGAAATCGCGGCCGGATCGCGATCCTGACTGCGGCCGTTGCCCGAACGCGGTGGTGCCGCTACCTACGCCCCTGCCGCACGCCCCGTCGTGCGCTTCTCCTCCGACCCGCACACCCCGTGTTTCCCGAGGACCCGTTCATGGAGCTGCTCAGGCTCGCCGCCCTCGACGCCGAGGACCTGACCGTGATCTCCGCCCACCTCCAGGACGCGATCCTGCGGCCGGAGGACCTCACCTACCTCGCCGACGAGCAGCGGTTCCTGATGGTCGCGCGGCGCTTCGACTGGACGCCCGACGTGCCGCCCCGGCGGCGGCTGGCCGGCCTGCACATCGAGCGTGTGCTCGCGGTGAAGACCCGGGGGCTCCGGCGCGACGACGCGATGCCGATGAGCCTGCTCGCCCTAACCTTCACGCCGACGGACGCGCCCTCGGGGGTCCTCGATCTCGTCTTCTCAGGGGGTTCGGGCGTGCGCCTGGAGGTCGAGTGCATCGAGATGCGGATGAAGGATCTCGGCCCGGTCTGGGAGGCGGCCACCCGGCCCGGCCACGACGTCGACCGGCCAGACGCGGCCGCCTGAGAGGGGACGGAGACTCACAATGGTCCGGCTCGACAGCAGCGATCCGCATTTCGCCGCCGATTTCGCGCGGTTGCTCACGGTCAAGCGCGAGATCGCCGAGGACGTGGACGAGGCCGTGCGCGGCATCATCCGTGACGTCGTCGAACGCGGCGACGACGCCCTGGTGGACTACACCCGGCGCTTCGATCGGCTCGGCCCGGACTTCTCCGCCGGGACCCTCCGGGTGACCGAGGCGGAGATCGCCGCGGCGGTCGAGGCCTGCCCACCCGAGTCGCTGGAGGCCCTGCGCCTCGCCGCCGGGCGGATCGAGGGCTTCCACAGCGCTCAGCGGCCGGCGGATCACCGGGCCACCGACGCCCTCGGGGTCACCGCCGGCTGGCGCTGGACGGCGCTGGAATCGGTCGGCCTCTACGTCCCGGGCGGGACGGCGAGCTACCCGTCCTCGGTGTTGATGAACGCGCTTCCCGCCCGGGTCGCCGGGGTGCCGCGCGTCGTCATGGTGGTGCCGACCCCGGACGGCCAGATGAACCCGCTGGTGCTCGCCGCTGCGCAGCTCGCCGGCGTCCACGAGGTCTATCGGGTCGGGGGCGCCCAGGCGGTGGCGGCCCTCGCCTACGGCACCGCGACGATCGCGCCGGTCGCCAAGATCGTCGGCCCCGGCAACGCCTGGGTGGCGGCGGCCAAGCGGCGGGTGTTCGGGCAGGTCGGCATCGACATGATCGCCGGCCCCTCCGAGGTGCTGATCCTGGCCGACGACCACGCCAACCCGGACTGGATCGCGGCCGACCTCCTGGCCCAGGCCGAGCACGACGTCGCCGCCCAGGCGATCCTGATCACCGACAGCGCCGATCTCGCCGATGCCGTCGAGAGTGCCGTGGAGCGCGCCCTCACTACCCTGCCTCGCCAGGAGATCGCCCGGGCGAGCTGGCGCGATTACGGCGCCATCGTCCGGGTGCGCGACTTCGACGAGGCGGTGCCCCTCGTCGACCGGCTCGCCCCGGAGCACCTTGAGATCGAGACGCAGGATGCCGAGGCACTGTCCGCCAAGGTCCGCAATGCCGGGGCGATCTTCCTCGGCTCGCACACGCCCGAGGCGATCGGCGATTATGTCGGCGGCCCCAACCACGTCCTGCCCACCGCCCGCTCGGCCCGGTTCTCATCCGGGCTCGGGGTGCTGGATTTCATGAAGCGGACCACGATCCTCGCCTGCACGCCGGAAAGCTTGCGGGCGCTCGGCCCGGCGGCCATAAACCTCGGCCGGTCCGAGGGCCTGGAGGGCCACGCCCGCTCCGTCGCGATCCGGTTGAACCTGTGAGGGGATGGGGATGGCGGAGAAGCAGCGCGGGCCGAACCGCCTCGCGAAGGTGAGCCTCGACGAGGCTTCCATCGCCCGCGGCAACCCGGATCAGGAGCACGAGCGGGCGATCGCCCTGTTCGACATCCTGGAGGACAATGTCTTCGCCATCCCCGGCCGCGAGGGGCCCTACACGCTGACGCTGGGCCTCGTGGAGAACAAGCTGTCGTTCGCGATCAGCACAACGGACGGCGAGCCGGTGATGACGCACCTCCTGTCGCTGACGCCGTTCCGGCGGGTGATCCGCGATTACGAGATGATCTGTGAGAGCTACTACAACGCGATCCGCACCGCCTCGCCCTCGCAGATCGAGGCGATCGACATGGGCCGGCGGGGCCTGCACAACGAGGCTTCGGAGACCCTGAGGCAGCGCCTCGAAGGCAAGGTCGATCTGGACCACGACACGGCGCGCCGGTTGTTCACCCTGATCTTCGCCCTGCACTGGAAGGGCTAGGGCGCCTTCCGCGCCGACCGGCGATGGCGGAGCCTTTTCCCGAGCTCACCCCCGAGACCAATCCGAAGAAGCGGCGGGTCCAGTCCGTCCTGTTCATGTGCAACTACAACGCCGTGCGCTCGGCGGCCGCGGAGGCGATCGCCCGCGCCTATTTCGGCAAATCCACCTATGTGCAGTCGGCCGGCGTGCGCTCCGGCGAGCCCACCGATCCCTTCATGATCGCAGCGCTGGACGAGATCGGAATCGACGCGAGCCGGCATCGCCCGCGCACGATCGAGGAACTGGAGGACTGGGAAGGGCTGAACTTCGATCTGATCATTACCCTCTCGCCCGAGGCCCATCACCGGGCCCTCGACCTGACCCACACCCTCGCGGCGGATGTCGAGTACTGGCCGACCCCCGATCCGACACTGGTGCAGGAGGCCTCCCGCGAGCAACGACTCGACGCCTATCGGGATGTCCGCGACGGGCTGACCCAGCGGATCAAGGCCCGGCTGAAGGCGTGACAGCGCCGGCTCCGGCCGCTTCCCAAATCCTCCGTCGACAAAACATTCAGACGCTGGCCCACATCTCAGCATGGAAGAGGCACGCGACGCGTACACGGCAGCGTGGAGACTCATGCCCGCATGCAATTACCATTGAGTGATCGTTGCGGATCTCTGATATATGGCACCCGCGATTCGAGATAAGGATCAGTGTCATGACAGTGAACCGTTTAAGCATCGCCTCTTTTATTATTTTTTCACTGCTAATCAGCACATCAAACTCTCAATGGGCGCCGTCCGGGAGCATGATCGACATTCCGGCAATGAATAATTGCTCGAAGACGGGGGGCGAAGTCGCGTCAGCAAATCCGGACGGCATTTTCCGATGCCCGTCACGCGCCAAGGTGATCGACGCTCAGGTGTCTGATGCGAGCCACTTTTATGTCGTGCAAGCCTACGGACAGATGGCGACGCGCAAAGTTTCCAAGACACTGGCCGATTGCTGGGCGGCCCACCAGCTCGCAGGTGCTCCGAACGGCCCGCACTACGTCCAGCAGTGGATCCGGCACTGGAAGATGTACGGGATCACGAACGCGACGTATGGCCGGCCCGAGCAGAGGATCGCCAACGTTCGAAGCTGTTGCGCCTGCGGGGTGTGAGGGTGCGGCGCTGTTCCCACGTGCCCGAGAGTCCCGCACCAGCCGATGCGGAGATCCCTGCAGCCTCAACCGGGATTGCTGATCAGCCACGCGCGGATGCGGCCGGCCAGCAGCGGCCGGGCGCGGGCGACGTCCTCGTCGTCGAGTAGAGGAGAGCCCGTCAGAGCGGCGAGATAGGCCGCCTCGGGGGCACGGCAGGCGTGAAAGGCGGCGTCCGCGGCCAGATCCCGGGCGGTCAGCGCGACCTGGATCCGGAAGTTGCGGGCGAGGCAGTCACGCCAGAGTGCGTGACGCGTCGCGGTCCCGCCCTCCGCCCGGGCCGGCCAGGCGATCACGACGAGGAGCACGGCCAACAGGAACGGGACCGGCGATACGAAGCGGGCTTGCAGCATCGATCATGCACTCCGTCCGGGACAGAGTGGCGGCGATGAGGTTAGCGCCCGGTTAACGCGGTCCCTGTCCCACAGGGAACCTCCGGCTTTCGCGAGCGGGCTCGCTCTCGACGGGCTCCGGCGTCAGCGGTTTGCGGTGGTGACGGGGGATGTGACGCCGCCGAGCGACACCCAGGCGACCGCGTCCTGGCTCTCGCGCTTGATGAACACGTAGCCGGTCCTGTGCCAGGGCAGGATCGCGCTGGTCTTGTTGTCGAGCACCAGATCG
>NZ_JAKSYM010000113.1 GCF_022829545.1 Methylobacterium sp. J-030
CCTTCCACGAGCCCGAGACCCGGCGCAGCTTCACGCCGAGCATCCATCTGGGCTCGAAGCTTCGCGCCCTCGTCCGCGACGTCCTTGGCCGGAGCCGTGAACACAGGCTGGTTCGTGGTGGTATCGAACAGCGTCGCCCCGGCCGAGACCGCCGTCGGCGCCCGTGGGTTCACGTAGAACGGGCTGCGCTCGCCCGGCGCGATCGCGGCATTCCCGGGCGCCACGATGGTCGGCGTCAACGGCTTCCGCAGCTCGTTCTTGTAGTCAACCAACGAGCCCGCGAACCCCTGGCTACGGGCAAACATGTACTGCTTGACGTCGTCGGGGAGCTTGGTCTGCTCCAGCTCGTTCGCGAGCAGCGTCTTCACGACGCCGGCCTGCCCCTCGCTCAAGCCCGGCAGTGTGGCGACACGGACAAGGGCACCGATCCGCTGCTGCGACCCGGGCGCCATATGTCCGATGGGGGCGGCGATCTGCGGGCGAAGCCCCGCCTGCGCGAGATGCTGTCGTGCCTGCGCGGAAAGCTGCGCACGCGCTCCCGGTGACGGCCCAGCGCCGTCCTGGCCGGGCATCGTCATGACGCGGGGCGGTGGGGCACCCTGCGGGAAGTTCAGAGCGCCGGG
>NZ_JAKSYM010000114.1 GCF_022829545.1 Methylobacterium sp. J-030
GGCGGCCGGACTGGCGAAGGGCCACCTTGAGTTCGCCCTACACGGCGAGAGGCTCGCGGGCCGATGGCATCTCGTGCGCATGAAGGGCCGCGGGGGCGAGAAGAAGCAGCCCTGGCTGCTGATGAAGGCCGACGACGAGCACGCCCGCCGCGACGGCGACGTCCTCGTCGAGCACGAGGCCTCGATCCTGTCGGGCCTGACCAACCGGGATCTCGCCGACGGCGGGGTCGTCAGAGCCGATCATGCGGCCCGCGCCGAGGTCGCCGACGAGCGGAGGACGAAGCCGCCAGCCAGCCGCTCCAAGGGTGCCCGTAAGGCGATCCTGCCGCCCTTCGTCGAACCCGCACTGGCGACCCTCGTTGACGACGTGCCCACCGGCGACGGCTGGCTGTACGAGATCAAGCACGACGGCTACCGCATGCAGGCCCGCATCGACGGGGGCTCCGTGAAGCTCCTGACGCGCTCAGGCCTCGACTGGTCCGCGAGGTTCGAACCCGCTCTCCGTCTCGACGACGATCTCGGCGTCGATCAAGGCCGAGGGCAGCTTCAAGGCCTTCAGGGACCGGGCAGCGGGTTCGAACCCCGCGGACCAGTCGAGGCCTGAGCGCGTCAGGAGCTTCACTGAGCCCCCGTCGATGCGGGCCTGCATGCGGTAGCCGGCGTGCTTGATCTCGTACAGCCAGCCGTCGCCGGTGGGCACGTCGTCAACGAGGGTCTCCAGTGCGGGTTCGACGAAGGGCGGCAGGATCGCCTTACGGGCACCCTTGGAGAGGCCGGCTGGCGGCTTCGTCCTCCGCCCGTCGGCTACCTCGCCCAGGGCCGGATGATCGCCGCTTACGACCCCCCCGCCCGTCACATC
>NZ_JAKSYM010000146.1 GCF_022829545.1 Methylobacterium sp. J-030
AGACCATGTCGCCGATGCCGATGACCGGCTCGGCGGAGGGGCGGTGGTCGCCGAAGGAGGCGAGCAGGCTGTCGAGCGGGCGGCCGCGCAGGGCCTCGATCACCGCGGGGGTGACGTCGATGATCTCGTAGCGGGCCAGCAAACCGCCGTCGGCGGTGGCCACCTCCGACCCCGCCTGGATCGCGCTCGCCGTCGGACCCGCCGCAGGCAGGTACGTGCACCCGCCGGCGGATCCGGCCGCCAGGGCAGCCATCAGGGCAGTGCGCGCCGTCTTACGCAGCATCACTCAAGTCTTCTCCAGCCGATCCCGCACCATCGCTGGCCCGGACCGGGACATCCAGTTAGATCGCCAAAGGCTGCGATCGCTTTAACGGCCGAGCGACCGCCCTTGCGGAGGGCTGCATCATCCGTCGGTAATGCGTCACCAGCATGGCACCGCCACGCTTCGCCCCGGCAAGCTTGGCTGTATCACGTCGCGGCGGGGATGTCCGCAGCTCCGCTGGCGAGGGCGCCACGCAGATCCCGCCCCAGGGCGTCGGCCGCGATGTCGAGCCGTCTCGGGGGCGCCGCCGGCCGGCCGAACCGGAACACGGCGTAGTCGGTGGTCCGACCGCCGAATCCCGGCGTGCAGGCGGGCAGCGAGGGGGCGTGGTCGCCGAACACGCAGAGCGTCATTGTCTGGTCCCGCTCGCCGGCCAAACGATCGAGCCCGGCCACGACCGCCTCCACCATCTGCCCGGTATGGGCGACGTGGTGCATGTACTGCGCCTGCGGATCGTCGAGGCCGGGGAGCCGTCCGGGCTTCCACGGGCCATGGTTCTCCATGGTCACGCAGAACAGGAATAGGGGCGTGCGCCGCGCTCGGACCTCCGCCAGGAGGCGCCCGCCCAAGGCCACGTCGCCGACATAGGGGCCGACCCGCTCGGCTTCCCCGAAGGCCTCCTCCATCACGAGGTCCGTGAAGCCGAAGGCCTCCATCACCTGCGCCCGGCGGAAGAAGTCCCGGTGGAACGGGTGCAGGAACAGGGTATCGTAGCCGCGGCCGCCGGCCAGCCGCGCGAGGCTCGTCGGCTCGTCGCCGCTGCGGGAGGTGTAGGGGTCGTAGCGGCCGAAGCCGAGGGCGTCGGAGGGCCGCCCGGTCAGCACGGCGTGCTCGCTGCGCATCGTGTAGGCACCGTGCGCCGGGACCTGGAGACGGCCGTACTGCGCGGCCCGGCTGCGGAACAGCTCCATCACCGGCAGGGCCGGGCCGCCCAGGCGCTCCGGGTCGATGAACGATTCGAGCTGGATCACCACCACCACGTCGTCCCCCGGCCCGGGGGGCAGCGCGGGCGGCGCGGGCACCGGCTCGCTGCCCGCGAAGGCCCGGGCCGTGTAGCCCAGCAGGCTCGCCGGCAGGCCGACCCGGGCCACGTCCGCTTCGAGATCGGGCTGCGGAAACCAGTGCGCGATCAGCCGGGCCAGCGGGGGACGCGGCGCGGCCCAGGCCAGGAGAGCGAGCAGCACCGGCAGGCCGACGAGCGCCACGACCCGAGGAAACGCGGCGCCCGGCAGCACGCTCGGCTCGGTCCGGTACCACAGCACCGTCGCGCCCAAGGTCGCGAGGACGGGGATGCTCACGCGCGGGTGCCACAGGGGCGGGATGTAGTAGAGCTGCGGATGGCGCGGCACCTGCGGCAGCAGGGCGAAGTCGCTGAACAGCAGCGGCTCGCCGATCACCGAGCGCTTGGCCCGGCTGACGACGATCAGCGCCGTGACCGAGATCACCAGGGTCAGCCCGGCGAGCCAGGGCCGCCACGAGAACGCGAACCAGAACAGCAGGATCAGCAGGTAGCCGGCGAGCCGCAGGGCGAGGTCGCGCGGGGCGAGGCGCGCCCGGGTGATCGAATCGCCCGCAAAAAATTCCAGGGCGAGGCAGAGCGCGAGGGCGAGGCCGGTGGCGGTGAGGAACGTCGTCAAGATTCGATCACTTGGCGTGGGGCGGCTTCATCGCGGCCGGAAAAGATGCATGGGGACAAGGTGTTGCGGGCCGTTCCTGATCCAATGGGATGGAAGTCGATCCGGGGCGATCCGCTGACGGTCGAGGTTAGCAGCACGCGCTATCGCTTTGATGTCGTCGACATACCACGCCCTACCGTGGCCCGGCCTCGCGGCCGACGCCCCGGCGGCTGCGCAGCGCCCGCACGACCGGGTTGAGCAGGCCGTAGCGCGCGCGCATCACCCAACGGGCGGTGCGGCCGATCGAGAGCGCGCTGCGTGGGGACGCCTCCCGGGCCGCGCTCAGGCGGTCGAGGAGCTGCTCCGGGCTGCACGGCTTCATCGCGACGGGGTCGAGATAGCGCGGATAGAGGATCATCGCCCCCGCCACCAGCTCGTCGAGGCCGAGCCTGCGGCCTCGATCGGCGCCGGGTGCCAGATCCTCCGACAGGCCCCAGCCCGCGTAGAACGGCCGGCCGTGGGTCGCCACGGTCAGGCCCCGGATCAGCGCCTCGAACCCGGCGAGCGACGTCATGGTCTCGACGTGGTGCACCCGGTCGAGGAGATCGACGATGCTGATGCCGGCGACGATCCGGTCGGCCAGCGTCAGCGCCTCCGCCTCCGGGATGATGCCCGGGCGGAAGCCCGCCTCCACGTCGGGGTGCGGCTTGTAGAGCAGGAACGCGTCCGGGTTGCGCCGCCGCGCCGCCTCCAGGAGCGCCCGGTTCGATCGGACCAGCGGAGAGCCGTGCCGCACCGAGGCGTCGTCCTCCACCTGGCCGGGTACCAGCACGATCCTGCGCCCGGCGGGCCAGTCGAGGGCGGCCGCGTCGAGCCCGACATTGTACTTGCTGAGCCGGCGCGCCACGACCTCCTCGCGCAGGCGCTTCGCCCGGGCGACGAGGTCCGGGGTGAAGTCCGACCCCGCCAGCACACGCTGCAGCCGGCTCTCCCGGCGCGGGTCGTAGTAGATGCCGAGATCGTCCACCACGATGGAGGCACCGGGCTGGAGGCTCGCGCCGAGGCCGACGGAGCGCAGGAACCCGTCCTCCACCCGGGCGAGGGGCAGACCGGCCTCCGCGCAGGCCGCCTCCAGCTGGCCCGGCGCCCGGGTCGCCCAGGCGAGGACGCGGCCGCCGTGGCGCCGCCCCGCCGCAACCGCAGCCTCGGTGGTCATGGTGTGGACCGGGCGCCCGGCGGGTCCCGCTCCGAGCACGTCGAGGGCGGGCCGCTTCCAGCGCGACATCCCGACATAGATCACCCGCCGGTCGTTCTCGGCGAAGCGCGCCTGCAGCCACGCGACCCGCGCGGCACAGGCCGCGCGGTCGACCGGCGCCCGGGTCCAGGGATCGAGGTAGTGGACGCCGCCCTCCCCGCCGAGCGGCCTGCCGTCGAGGCTGATGCGCAGGGATGCGAAGCCGCGTTCCGGATCATCGTAGGGACTGAGAAGCGGGCCCGGGGCGACCACGAGGCGGCGTCGCCCGGTCAGCCTGAGCAACTGGTCGGGCACGCTTCCCGCGCGCCAGACGGCGCCGATGGCGCCGGGACGCGCCCGCCCGAAGGCGAGGCCCGTCGCGGCCTCGATCTCCGCCCGCAGGCGCCGGATCGTCCGGCCGGTCGCGTAGAGCGACGGGATCGGTTCAACGGGCATGGTCTCGGGGCATATCTGGCTGTCCGGCTCCGCACGGCCATGAGGTTCGCCCGCCTGTAGCGCATTTTCCCGCGGATGGCGTGGGGAGGGATGTGTGGGATCTCGGGGACAACGGCGACGCGTCCGCAGCTGTGCCACGCGCAGGAAAGGATTTGGACATATCGTCGCCGTGATTGGTCGCTCAATCCGTGTCGGAGCCGCAAAAGCGCGACCGTTGCAGACGGGACACGCGGATGCGGAAAAGCCGTGCTGCGGCATGGCCTCGGATTGCGGGGCCGCCGGGCCTCGTGCCACCTCACGGTCACGTGCCGGGCCAGTTTGGTCGATCTCAGGGTTAAGGAAGAAGCGCCGCGGAATGCAACAGCCCGCCTCCGACGCCCTCCGCGACCGCCCGGCGACCTTCCTGTTCCTGCAGGGAATCGCCACGCCGTTCTTCTCGGATCTCGGGAGAGCGCTGCGCGCGCGGGGCCACAGCGTCCGCCGCATCAATCTCTGCCCCGGCGACTGGCTGTTCTGGAACGGTGCGGCCGACAATTACCGCGGCCGCCGCGAGGCGTGGGGCATCTACCTCGAAGACTATCTGACCCGCGAGGGCATCACCGACATCGTGCTGTTCGGCGACTGCCGGCCGTTCCACAAGGCGGCGCGGATGATCGCCGAGGATCGCGGCCTGCGGGTCCACGTGTTCGAGGAGGGCTACATCCGCCCGAACTGGATCACCTGCGAGCTCGGCGGCGTGAACGGCTTCTCGACCCTGCCGCGGACGGCCGCGGAGATCCGCGCCCTCGCCCGGCGCCTGCCGCAGCCCGGCCGGGCGATGCCCTCCACGGGCGACATGGCGCGCCGGAGCATCTGGGACGTCGGCTACAACCTCGCCAACGTGCTGTTCCCCTATCTCTACCCGCATTTCCGCAGCCATCGGCCGACCCACATCGCGGCCGAGTACGCGGGCTGGATCAAGAAGTTCGCCCGCCGCGCCCATACCCGCCGCGAGGCGGCGCGCTGCGACGAGATCTACCGCGCGGTCGGCTGCGACTACTTCCTGCTGCCGCTCCAGCTCGACAGCGACTACCAGATCCGGGTCCACTCGCCGTTCCTCGGCGTCGAGGGCTTCATGGACCGGGTGATCAAGTCGTTCGCGGACGCCTCGGCGGCGCCGACGCGGTTGCTGGTGAAGCTGCACCCGCTGGACAGCGGCCTGATCAACTGGCGCAAGTTCGCCCGCGCCTCCGCCCGGCGCCACGGCGTCAGCGACCGGCTCGACTTCATCGACGGCGGCGACCTGCCGGCCCTGATCAAGGGCGCCCGCGGCGTGGTCATCGTCAACTCGACGGTGGGGATGCTGTCCCTGGAGATGGGCTGCCCGACCCACGCGGTCGGCACCGCGATCTACAACATGGCCGGCCTCACCCATCAGGGCGACCTCGACGGCTTCTGGAAGAACCCGACCCCGCCCGAGATGGACCTGATGGCGGATTTCCGCCGGGTCGTGCTGCATCGGACACAGGTCAACGGCGGCTTCTTCTCCAAGGAGGCCATCGACCGGGCCGTGGCCGGCTCGGTGCCGCGGATGGAGGCCGCCCTGCCCGACGCGATGCTGGCGGCGGCGCGGGCGATCCGCGAGGCCGCGGAGCGGAACGGCGAGCTGGCGCCGGTCTACTGAGCGCTTTCAACCAAGAGCTTTCCTGGTCCGTGAGTCCTGCCGGCCCTTGATCTTTTCGGCCGGAGCGGCGTAACCCGCCGGATGCCTCGCATTCTGATTACCGGCGCGTCGAGCGGCATCGGCGCTGCGCTGGCGCGTCACTACGCGCAGTCCGGCGTGAGCCTCATCCTCATCGCCCGCAACGCCGCGCGCCTCGAACGGGTCGCCGAAGATTGCCGCGCCAAGGGCGCCGTCGTCGAGATCGACCGCCTCGATACCCGCGACCGCGCCGCCGCGGTGGCGCTCGTCCACCGGACGGATGCGGAAGCCCCCCTGGATCTCGTCATCGCCAACGCGGCGGTGAACGGCGGCAACCAGGAGGGGCGGGTCGAGGCCGAGGACGTGGCCTTCGAGACCGCCGACATCAACTACACGGGCTCGCTCAACGTGGTGCTGCCCACCCTGACGTTGATGCTCCAGCGCGGGCGCGGCCAGATCGTCCTGCTGTCGTCGCTGGCGGCCTACGCCCCGCTCCAGGACGCGCCGGCCTACAGCGGCGCCAAGGCGGCGCTCGTCGCCCACGGCCTCGCCCTGCGGCAGAAGGTGGGGCCGCGGGGCGTGAAGGTGAATGTCGTCACCCCCGGCTACGTGAAGACCCCGATGGGCGGCGAGCTGAAGGGCTGGCGCCCGCTGGAGATCAGCGCGGAGGATGCGGCCGTGCGCATCGCCAAGGGCATCGCCGCCAATCGCGACGTGATCGCCTTCCCGTTCATCCTGACGGCGCTGGCCCGGACCGTGCTGCTCCTACCGGAGAGCGTCCGCAAGGCCGGCCTCTACGCCTTCCGGTTCCAGCGGCGGAAGCGGCGCTGATGGCCCGGCCCCGGATCGCGCTGTTCGTCCTGGAGGCGCTGCCGAATGCCCGGGTGGTGCGCCGGTTCGTCGCCGATCACCGGGCCGACATCGCCGTCGTGGGCCTGTCCAACGCCGAGCGGCCGTCGACCGGCGGCCTGACCGGGCAGATCCGACGGCACCTCGGGCGCTCGGGCCCCGGCATCCTGCCCTATCTCGCGGTCAATTTCGGCCTGCCGGATCTGCTGCGCCCGCTCGCGCCCCTCACCCAGGCGGCTTCCGGCAGCCGCGATGCGCCCGAGGCGACGCCGCTCAGGACCCTGTGCCGCCGCCTCGGCATCCCGACCCTGACGGTCGACGACGTCAACGGCCCCGAGGTCGCGCAGACCTTGCGCGAGACGGCGCCCGACCTGATCCTCACCTACCATTTCGACCAGATCCTGAAGCCGGAGACGATCGGGCTGGCGCGGCTCGGCGGCATCAACGGCCATCCCGGCCTGCTGCCGCGCCATCGCGGCCCGGTTCCGACGATCCACGCCCTGGCGGAGGGACCCGGCAGCTTCGGCATGACCCTGCACCGGCTCGACGCCGCGATCGATGCCGGGGCGATCCTGTCCCAGGAGGCGGTGACGCTGCCCCCCGGCACCACCGCGACCCGGGCCGCCGTGGCGCTCCACGCCCACGGGCGCGGGATGCTGGACCGGCTGCTCGATGACATCGCCCGCACCGGCGCCCTGCCGGAGGGCCGGCGCTTCGAGGTCCTGCCCTATTGTCCGTTCCCGAACCGCGCGATGCTGGCCTCCCTGCGCCGCCGGGGACTTCGGCTCACCGACGGGCGGGATCTGCGGGAGGCGGTGAGCCTGTCGGGGCGGGCGGTTTAACCGCTGGTTAAGTCTGTTTGGCAAGACTTTGTTCGGAATATCCCTTCCCACCGAAGCGGCTTTCCGCATGCCGGATACCAGCGCCCTCCACGCGGCGTCCGACGTTCTGGCCGCGGGCCGGCAGGTCCAGGGCGGCCGGATCCGGACCATCTCCGAGAATCTCGCCAACGCCGATTCGCTGCCCGATACGCCCGGCGGCGCGCCCTACACCCGCAAGATCGCGGTGTTCGCCCCCGTGGCCGCCGACGATCCGCGCGATCCGGTGGGTCGCGTCGTGCGCGACACCGGCGCGTTCCGCAGCCGCTACGACCCGTCGAACGTCGCCGCCGACCGCCGGGGCTACGTCCAACTGCCGAACGTGAACGCCGCCACCGAGACCGCCGATCTGCAGACGGTCGTCCGGAACTACCAGGCCAATCTCAGCGCCTCGGGCATCCTCGACAAGTTGAATCAGGCGACGCTCGACCTCCTCAGTTGATCCGGGCGTGGCGCCGTCCGTAGCCGGCGTAGATGGCGAGCCCGATCGCGAGCCAGAGCCCGAGGCGGATCCAGGTCTCGGCCGGCAGCGAGGCCATCAGGACGAGGCAGGACAGGATGCCGAGCCCGGCGGTGAGCGGCGCCGCCGGAACCCGGAACGGGCGCGCCCGGCCCGGATCGGTCCGGCGCAGGATCAGCACCGTCGCGCAGACGAGGCAGAACGCGAGCAGCGTGCCGATGCTCACGATCTCGCCCAGGATGTCGATCGGCACGAGCCCGGCCACCGCAGCGGTGAACAGGCCGATCACCATCTGGCTCGCCGCAGGCGCCCGCGTCACCGGATGGACCTGGCAGAAGACGTTCGGAAGGAGCCCGTCGCGGGCCATGGCGAAGAAGATCCGGCCCTGCCCGTAGAGGGCGGTCAGCGCCGAGGTGGTCAGGCCGATCAGGGCGCCGATCTTGATCACGGTCGCGAAGGCCGAGAGCCCGATGGCGTCGACCGCCTTGGCCACCGGATCGGCGACGTCGAGGTCGCGGTAGGGGACGAGGCCGGTGAGCACGGCCGCCATCGCCACGTACAGCACCGTGGTGATCAGGAGCGAGCCGATCAGCCCCACCGGCGCGTCGCGCTGCGGCGCCCGGCATTCGCCCGCGGCGGTCGCCACCGTCTCGAACCCCACGAAGGCGAAGAACACCACCGCGGCGCCGCGGAAGATGCCGCTCCAGCCATAGGCGCCGAAGCGCCCGGCATTGTCGGGCACGAAGGGGTGCCACAGCTCCGGCCGGAGATGGGCGGCGCCGACGCCCACGAAGGCCAGGATGATCGCGACCTTGCAGGCGACCAGAAGCCCGTTCACCAGGGAGGCCTCCCGGGTGGCGCGGGTCAGCAGGGCGGTGAGCAGCAGCACGATGGCGACGGCCGGCAGGTTGACGATCCCGCCGTCGCCCGGCGCCCCCGCGAGGGCCGCTGGCAGGCGCAGGCCGAACTCCGCGGCGAGCGACTGCGCGTAGCCCGACCAGCCGACCGCCACCGTGGCGGCCGCGACGGCGAATTCGAGGACGAGGTCCCAGCCGATGATCCAGGCGGGAAACCGCCCCAGGCTCTCGCGGGTATAGGTGTAGGTGGAGCCGGCCTCCGGGATCATGGCCGCCAACTCGGCGTAGCACAGGCCGACGAAGCCGCAGGCGAGTCCCCCGATCGCGAAGGACAGGCTGAGCGCCGGCCCCGCATACTGCGCCGCCGCGGTCCCGGTGAGCACGAAGATCCCTGCCCCGATCGTGGCGCCGAGCCCGATGGCCACGAGGCCCGGGGCGGTGAGGCTCCGGGCCAGCGCCCGGTCCTCCCCGGACGCGGCGCCGGCCCCCGTCGATTCCGCCATCGTGCGCGTGCTCCCTGATCACCCCGGTATCCGGCCGGGCAAGACGCGCGCCGCCCGAGCCCGCGACGCTGACTGGATCACCCGCGATGTCACCCGTCGAGGCGCCTATTCCGGCTGCTTCCGGTTCAGGCTCAGGGTCGGCGCGGGCACCGCCCCCGGCGCAGACGTCCCCGCGATCAGCCTCGTATCGGTGCGGAAGATTCGGGCGACCACGCCGGCGAAGCGGATGAAGGCGCGGCCCTGCGCGGTGATCACGTAGCCGTCCGCGGTCGGCGCCACGTTGCCAGAGGCCTCCTGCTCGGCCAGCCGCCGCTCGACCTGGCGGAACGTGCCGAGATAGACCGCGTCGAACACCGTCCGGGCGCGCGCCGCATCGAAGCTCTCGCCGGGATGCGCCGCCATCTGCCCGAGCAGGAACACGCTGACCGAGCGGTCGACCGTGACGGGCAGGATCACGAAGCCGCTCAGGTTCAGGGACAGGGACAGCATGCAGGCCCCGAGGGCGTCGCGCCGCCGCAGCCCCCAGGCGCGGCCGAGGCCGGCCAACGCCGCCGTCGCCGCCAGCGTGACCAGGAAGGCCACGACCAGCAGGAGCAGGCCGCGGTAGAACAGGATCGTCACGCCGGACCAGAGTTCCGTCTGGAACAGCAGCACGAAGGTGCCGAAGCCGAGGGCGAGGGCGCCAAGGTGCAGCAGCGCCTGGGCGCCGAGCCAGCGCAGGGCTCGTCCGCCGCCGGAATGGAAGACGTCAGTCATCGAGATCCTCGACGCGCAGGATCCGGACGCGCGGGTCCGCATAGGCAGGCCGCGTGCGCCAGATCCAGGATTCAGGCTCGCCCCAGGCGGCATCCGCCGCGGTGACCACCAGCGCGCCGATCCCGGCCGCGACCGCCGCCCGGCGCACGTCGGCGGCGCTCAGCGTCGCGTCGAAGATCGGCGCCACCAGGGCGAGCCGCGCCGCCACCGCCTCGGGGGCCGCGCCGAACAGGCGCGCCTCGCGGTCGGCCACCGCCACGGGTTGCATCCCGTAGAGGCCGAAATCGAACACGCGCCGGGGGAGCGGGGAGGCCTGCAGCACCAGATCCCGGGGCAGGTGCGTGCCGGCCCAGGCGTAGGCCGCGCGCAGCGACCGATCGATGTCCGGGTGCCGGTTGAGGATGGCGAATTGCGGATGGTCGGCGGCCGGATAGGCGCGCATCCCGACGAAGCCGTAGAGCGTCGAGGCGTAGCCGAGGAGCAGCAGCGCGCCGAGCGATCCCGAGAGCCTGAGCCGCGTGCCCGATCCGGTTCGGGCCAGGGCCAGGACGGTCCAGACGAGCGCCGAGACCTGCGCCAGCAGCACCACGCGGGCGCCGAGGTCGTTGTAGAGGATCGCCGAACGGAAAAAGCCGCCGAGCAGCAGGCCTGCTGCCGCGCAGATCGTGAGCAGCCGGCCCGCCTCGCGGGCGTGGGCCTCCCGGCGCGGCACGACCTGCCAGAACAGGAGCGCGCCGCCTGCGAACACGCCCAGCGCCACGTAGTAGTTCATCGGCAGCAGGATCAGCCGGAGCAGATCGAGGCCCGGCCCGCCGTAGATCTGCTCCAGGGGGCCGAAGCGTCGGATCGCAAACCGGATCGTCCCGCCGGTATCGGCCCGATTCGCCAGGACGCTGCCGAGGTAGGGCGCGGCCAAAACCGCGCCGAGGAGCCCGGCTGCCGCGAGTCCGGCCACGCCGCGCCAGCGGCGCTCGAACCCGAGCAGCGCCAGCCAGATCGCCGCCGCCGCAACCGTGCCCAGGCAGACCCAGACCGAGAGCCCCGCACAGGCCGCGAAGGCGATCCCGGCCGTGGCGATGGCGGCGGTCTCCGCGCGGCGATCCGCCTGCGCCTGATCGGCGCGTTCGGCCAGCACCAGCAGGCCGAGCCAGCCCGCCAGGGTGGCCGCCACGTGGTGCGGCACCCAGACCAGCGAGGTCGGCCAGTTGACGACCTGCTCGTTCAGCCATTCCGGGATGGGGATCCAGAAGCCCGACGCGGCTCGGTCCAGGAGGACCAGCAGGATGTCGAGGCCGCCCGCCGGCAGGAGCAGCAGCACCGCCCGGCGCAGGAGCCGGGGTGAGACGTCCCGCGCGAGCCCGGTGGCGGCGAGCAGCCGATCCAGCAGGCCGAGGAGTGCGAACCCGGTCCAGGCGGCGAGCCCGGCGAAGGCGGTGCGCCCGTCGACCAGCCGGCCGCCGGCCCAGTCCACCAGGGCGGTGAGCGTGTAGAAGTCATAGTAGTATCCGGCCCGCTCGGGACGGGCGAAGAACGGGTCCACGGGCGGCAGGCCGTGCGCGACGATCGCGCGGGTCAGGGCCGCATGCTTGACGAGGTCGATGATCGTGAGCGGCTGGTAGAGGGCGGTGCCGGTGTCGAGGTCGATCAGCGCGTAGCTCACGATCCCGAGCCAGAGCGCGCCGAGCGCCAGGGCCGGCCGGTCGAGCGGACCGCGCCAGTCTCTCAGGGCCGGGCGCAGGGCAGCGAGCCCGAGCATCGCGTTGGCCAGGGCCGCCACCGGGACGCCGGCCGCCTGGATCATTAGCGCGTCGAGGGCGGGCAGGAGCCCAATGCCGAGGAGCGCCGCGCACAGGGCGCGCCGGCCCGGCGGCAGCGTCCGGAATTCGAGCACGCCGGTGATCGTGCCCAGCGCGTAGCCCGGCAGAAGGACGAGGGGGACGCCGAGCAGCGCCGCGAGCAGGACACCGCACGCATCCGAGAGGGTGCCGTTCATCACAGGGCCGCGTTTCGTGCGCGCTCCCGCTTAGCATCGGGGCGTTAACCGTTTCCTCGGGAGACCGTCTGATTGTCGGCGGCTCGACCGCGCGCCACCGCAGGGCTGGCATATCCCCCGGTTTCGTGTATGGATCGACGGGCCTCGACCCGGGTTTCCGGGCGGGGTTTCAGCCGCTAGGCGCTGTGACCGTGCTGGACGACATCCCGGCACCGGCCGAACGCCGAGCTCGCGCGCTCCCGATACGGGACGCCGCACCCGACCAGCCAAACCCGAAAGGCACGCGATGTCGATCACGGCAGAGCGCAAGACCGCGCTCATCAAGGAACACCGCAAGGACGCCAAGGACACCGGCTCCCCGGAGGTCCAGGTGGCGATCCTCACCGAGCGGATCACCAACCTGACCGGCCACTTCAAGACCCACGCCAAGGACAACCATTCCCGGCGCGGCCTCCTGAAGCTGGTCTCGCAGCGCCGCTCGCTGCTCGACTACGTCAAGCGCAAGGACGAGGCCCGCTACCGCGCCCTCATCGAGCGTCTCGGCATCCGCCGCTAGGGCGGTTCTCGCGCGGTTCCGGGCCCGGCCCGGGGCCGCGTTTTACGATCGCGGGCTGCCGGAATGGGTCCGGCCGCCCGGCAAGCGGGCCGCTTCGAGGCGTCGGCATCGGGGCAGGATCGCGAGACACTTCATTCGGGAAGTGTCTCGCCGTCTTGCCCCCGGCGGCGCCGGGCTTGAGCCCGCCGCAGGCAAGGAAGAGATAGACGAATGTTCGACGTTCAACGCGAAGAGCTGATGTGGGGCGACCGCAAGCTCGTCCTGGAGACCGGCAAGGTCGCCCGGCAGGCCGACGGCGCCGTGCTCGCCACCTACGGCGAGACCTCGGTGCTCGCCACCGTGGTCGCCACGAAGGAGCCGAAGCCCGGCATCGACTTCATGCCGCTCACCGTGAACTACCAGGAGCGCGCCTACGCGGCCGGCCGGATCCCCGGCGGCTACTTCAAGCGCGAGGGCCGTCCCTCGGAGAAGGAGACCCTGGTCTCCCGCCTGATCGACCGCCCGATCCGCCCGCTCTTCGTCGAGGGCTGGCGCAACGACACTCAGGTCGTCGTCACGGTCCTGACCCACGATCTCGAGAACGATCCCGACATCGTCGCCATGGTGGCGGCCTCCGCGGCGCTGACCATCTCGGGCGTGCCGTTCATGGGCCCGATCGGCGGTGCCCGCGTCGGCTACGTCAACGGCTCGTACCGGCTGAACCCGTCGGTCACCGAGACCAAGGAAGAGTCCAGCCTCGACCTCGTGGTCGCCGGCACGCAGGACGCGGTGCTGATGGTCGAGTCGGAGGCGAAGGAGCTGTCCGAGGACGTGATGCTCGGCGCCGTCATGTTCGGCCACAAGCATTTCCAGCCGGTCATCGAGGCGATCATCCGCCTGGCCGAGAAGGCCGCCAAGGAGCCGCGCGACTTCAAGGCCCCCGAGAACGCCGACGTCGAGACGGCCGTCCTCGCGGTCTGCGAGAGCGAACTGCGCGCCGCCTACACCAAGACCGTCAAGCAGGAGCGCTACGCCGCCGTCGACGCCGTGAAGGCGAAGGTGATGGCCGCCCTCTGCGCCGAGGGCGCCGAGAAATACCCGGCCGAGAAGGTCAAGGCGGCCTTCAAGGAGGCCCAGTCGAAGGTGGTCCGCTGGAACATCCTCGACAGCGGCGCGCGCATCGACGGCCGCGACGTGAAGACGGTCCGCTCGATCCTCTCCGAGGTCGGCGTGCTGCCGCGCGCCCACGGCTCGGCCCTGTTCACCCGCGGCGAGACCCAGGCGCTCGTCGTCGCGACGCTCGGCACCGGCGAGGACGAGCAGTTCATCGACGCGCTGGAAGGCACCTACAAGGAGCGCTTCCTGCTCCACTACAACTTTCCTCCCTATAGCGTCGGCGAGACCGGCCGGATGGGCTCCCCGGGCCGCCGCGAGATCGGCCACGGCAAGCTCGCCTGGCGGGCGATCCGCCCGGTCCTGCCGCCGGCCCACGAGTTCCCCTACACGATCCGCGTCGTGTCGGAGATCACGGAGTCCAACGGCTCGTCCTCGATGGCCTCGGTCTGCGGCGGCTCTCTGTCGCTGATGGATGCCGGCGTGCCGCTCCGCCGTCCGGTGGCGGGCATCGCCATGGGCCTCATCCTGGAGGGTGAGCGCTTCGCGGTCCTGTCCGACATCCTGGGCGACGAGGATCACCTCGGCGACATGGACTTCAAGGTGGCCGGCACGGACGAGGGCGTGACCTCGCTCCAGATGGACATCAAGATCGCCGGGATCACCGAGGAGATCATGAAGATCGCCCTCGCCCAGGCGAAGGAGGGCCGCGCCCACATCCTGGCCGAGATGGCCAAGGCCCTGACGGCGGCCCGTCCGGAGCTCGGCGAGTACGCGCCGCGCATCGAGACGATGCAGATCCCGACCGACAAGATCCGCGACGTGATCGGCACCGGCGGCAAGGTGATCCGCGAGATCGTCGAGAAGACCGGCGCCAAGATCAACATCGAGGATACCGGCATCGTCAAGATCGCCTCGGCCGACGGCAAGGCGATCAAGGCGGCCTACAACTGGATCCGCTCGATCGTGGCGGAGCCGGAGGTCGGCGTGATCTACGACGGCACGATCGTGAAGTGCATGGAGTTCGGTGCCTTCGTGAACTTCTTCGGCGCCAAGGACGGCCTCGTCCACATCTCCGAACTGGCCGCCAACCGCGTCGCCAAGGTGACCGACGTCGTCAAGGAAGGCGACAAGGTCAAGGTGAAGTTCCTGGGCCAGGACGACCGGGGCAAGATCCGCCTGTCCATGAAGGTCGTCGATCAGGAGACCGGCGAGGACATCACCGAGAAGGTGAAGGCCCAGCGCGACGCCGACCGGACCGAGCGCGGCGACGAGCCGCGCGAGCCCCGCGAGGGTGGCCGCCACCGGGGCGAGCGCCGCCGCGAGGCGGGCGAGTAAGCGTCACGACGCGCGTCGGCTCCGGCCGCCGCAGGATGTCCGAACAGGGCGCGGTCCTCCGGGGCCGCGCCCTTTTTCATGGCCCGGCGCGTGGTCGCTCCGGCCCTGCGGCCGGGAACGGGGCGCCGGATGCCGCGTTCCCCGGCGACTTCCCAACCGGAGAGCACGTATGGCCAACGACATGATGCACGACATCTTCAGCGGGCAGCAGAACTTGTCCACCACGGAGCGGGCCGTCTCGGTGGCTCTGGGCCTCGGCATCGCCGCCGCGGCGGCGCAGCCCCGGCCCAACAAGCTCCTGAGCCTTCTGGCGCTCGTGGTCGGCGTCGGGCTGGCGGTGCGCGGCGCTACCGGCCATTGCGCCGTGAAGGCGGCCTCCGAGCACTTCTGAGCCGCGACCCGAAGCGCGGACATAAAAAAGGGGCGTCCCGCGGGGCGCCCCTCGTCGTGTCCGGTCCGTCGGACCGATCAGTACGTCGTGGTGCGGCGGCCGGCGATCAGGCCGTAGATGAACAGCACCACGACGGCACCCACGATGGCGCCGATGAAGCCCGCACCCTGGTTGGGTCCGTACCAGCCGATCGCCTGGCCCAGGAAGGTCGCCACGAAGGCGCCGACGATGCCCAGGATCGTGGTCAGGATGAAGCCGGCCGGCTCATTCGGCCCCGGCATGAGGAACTTGGCGATGACGCCGGCGAGGAACCCGATGATGACGGTCCAGAGGATACCCATGACAAACCCCAGTGCTTGATTGTCGATGCCGGCAGAACGCGCTGCGGCCCGCGACGGTTGCCCGCAGCCTGCGACAAGACGACAAATTTCCTCCGCTGCCCGCGATGCGCGGCCGCGCCGCCCTTTACGCAGGCCCGGCCGCGGCGGCAGATACGCCGGTTCGGACGGTGTCGGAGACGGGTATGGACATTCAGCGGATCGAGCCGGGCAAGCGCATGGCGCAGGCCGTGACCTTCGGCGACATGGTCTACCTCGCGGGCCAAGTCGCGTCCGACACGGTCGGGACCGGGGTGACGATCCAGACCCAGCAGATCCTGTCCGAGATCGACCGGCTTCTGGCGGCGGCCGGCAGCGACAAGGAGCGCATCCTCTCGGCCACGATCTATCTCGCCGACATCACGACCTTCGGGGAGATGAACGCCGCCTGGGATGCCTGGGTCTCCCCGGAGAACCCGCCGGCCCGCGCCACCGTCGAGGCCAAGCTCGCCGCCCCGGAATATCGCGTCGAGATCGTCGTCGTGGCGGCGAGAAGCCGGTGAGCGGCCCCCGCCGCACCCTCCTGGCGGCCGTCGCCCTCGCCGTCCTGGCGGCGCTCGGCTTCGGCGCGAGGCCCCGCGCCGCGGAGGAGCGGGTGCTCAACATCTACAACTGGTCGGACTATATCGACCCGCAGGTGCTCGAATCCTTCACCCGGGAGACCGGGATCAGGGTCGTCTACGACACCTACGACAACAACGAGATTCTGGAGACCAAGCTGCTCGCCGGCCGCTCCGGCTACGACATCGTCGTGCCGTCAGGGCCTTACCTGCAGCGCCTGATCCGGGCCGGCGCCTTCCTGCCGCTGGACAAGTCCAAGCTGAAGAACCTCGGCAATCTCTGGCCGGAGGTCACCAGCCGTCTCGCCGCCTACGATCCCGGCAACACCTACGCCGTCGACTACATGTGGGGCACCACCGGCATCGGCTACAACGTCGCCGCCGTGCGCGAGCGCCTGGGCGCCGGCGCGGCGGTGAATTCCTGGTCCCTCGTCCTCAACCCCGCCTCGGCCAACAAGCTGAAGGAGTGCGGGATCATGATGCTCGACAGTCCGGAGGATCTGATTCCCAGCATGCTGCCGGCCTTCGGCGCCAAGGCGGATTCCAAGCGCTGGGACGACATGACCCTGGTGACCGACGCCCTCTACAAGGTGCGTGGCACCGTACGGAAGTTCCATTCCTCGGAGTACATCCAGGCGCTCGCCAACGGCGATATCTGCGTGGCGGTGGGCTATTCCGGCGACGTGATGCAGGCCAAGCGCCGGGCCGAGGAGGCCAAGAACGGGATCGACATCGCCTATGTGGTGCCGAAGGAGGGCGCGCTGATGTGGTTCGACACCTTCGCGATCCCGAAGGATGCGGCCCACCCGGCCGAGGCGCTGGCCTTCATCGACTACATGATGCGGCCCGAGGTGGCGGCGGCCAACAGCAACTTCGTGTCCTATGCCAGCGGCAACCTCGCGGCGAAGCGCTACGTGAAGCCCGAGATCCTGAACAATCCCGGCATCTACCCGGACGAGGCGACGATGCAGCGCCTCTCCACCAACACCGCCTGGGACGACCGCACCCAGCGCTTCATCACCCGGCTCTGGACCCGGGTCCGGACCGGGCGCTGAGCGGGGAGCCGGCACGCCGGCTCCCCGCTTGCGGGATCCTAGTGCTTGAGGTCGTCCGGCACCTTGCCGCCGTTCTCGGCGAGCTTCTGCATGACCTGCTTGTGCAGCCAGATGTTCATCGTGGCCGAGTCCTCCTTGTCGCCGGTGTAGTGCAGTTCGTCGGCGAGCTGCTTGCGCGAGGCGAGGCCGGAATCGAGGTCCAGCAGCTTCATCAGGTCGACGATGGAGTGGCGCCAGTCGAGCGTCTGCGGGTTCTTCTCGGCGAGGCTGGTGAGGACCGCCGCGACGTCCACGGGCTCGCTGCCGCCCGCGGTCCCGGGGGCCGAGGGTGTCGACGGGGTGCTGGTGCCGGCTGGGCCGCCCGAGCCGGCTGTGGGCGCAGGCGCGGCATCCGCGGTCCCGCCGCCGAACGGATGGAGGATCTTGCCGACGATGCTGCCGAGGAGGCTCATGGGTCCACTCCGATAATACGGCCCGGCCTGACGCGCCGGGTGGGCGTTCAACGGGTGGTTCCAGCCGGGCGTTCCGCGATTCGGCACCGCGACTCGGCCACCGCGGCGGGATCCTAACCGTGCGCGCGGTGAAGCGCGACGCCGAGGAGGCTCAGGCCGAGCACGAGGCATACCCCGCTCCAGCGCTCCAGCGCGGCGGCGCGGGCGGGATCGTGGAGCGAAATGCGTGCGAGGGCCACCCCGCCAATCAAACATGCCAAACTCATCGCGACGACCAGCGTTTTCCCCTGATTCCGGATTTGGTGCGCGTAGCCATAATCAGTTCTCGTGCTTATGCGAGTCAAAAAATAGCGTAGTCGATTTGGGTTAGGACAATTTCGGAGATCCGACCACGAGAGCGTGTTCTGGGCTTCAAGATGATAATCTGAAGTTGTAACGCCGTGCGCCTGACGAATGTGAAATTCCTGTCACTCGGGCGGCCGACCTGGTCATCACGTAAAATAACCCATCGCCGTTTTTACGAGATCTGAAACGCTCATCATTGATGGCCGCGCGCATGGATGCCGCCAGGAACGGCGGCAGGCCAGATTTCGATCCCTCACAAAACTGGGATTTAGGCCCGATCGATCAGGGCCGAGACGATCGTGGCGCGCTCCTCCGCCACGGTCCCGCGCGGTTCCGCGCGGCCGGTGCGGCCATACCAGTATCGCGCATTGCCCGCATCGCCCTCGATGCGATGGAGATGGGCGTGGACCCAGGCCGCATCGCGGCCCGGTTCCGCCTGCACGAGGGCGTGCGCCTGATCCCAGCCGGCCGAGCCCGGTCCGGACGGGTCCCTGGCCAGCCACCAGAGCGCGGCCAGCGCGGCCGTCCACGTTGCCGGCGGGGCGTCCGCGGTCAGGGTCGCCGTGAAGGCGGCGGGCAGGCTCTCGGTCACGACGCTCTCCTCGCGTCCCGCGGCGGCTCAGCGCCGGGCCGCGCGTTCCTGCGGCCAGCGGCCCCGGCGCTGGCGGGCGGACCACGCGTAGCGGGCGTCCCCGTCGAGACAGTCGAGATGGTCCGACAGGCGGTTGCGTTCAAGCCAGCCGAGCGCCGCTTCCAGCTCGGGCAGGGTCATGGTCGCCCGGCCCTTGCCGAGCACGCGCTTGAGCACGGCGTTGTAGCGGTGCGCAAGGTTGCCGCCGCGCGGCACCCGTAGGGACATCTCGTCCTCCACCGCCTGGGCCGCCACCGCGGCGCCGAGGCGCTGACGCAGGGTCCGCTCGGTGACGGACGGCAATTCGGGCGCCGGCGCCCCCGGCGCGGGCTCGGCGAGGCGTGGGCGCAGCAGGGCGTAGCGCAGGCCGATCGCGTTGCTCTCCAGGGGCGTGATCCCGGCGGGCTCGTCGTCGTCGCGCCACCGTGTCCGCTCGGGCACGACCGCGCTGACCGGCCGCTCCCGCCGGGGCCGGATGCTGCTGCCCTGCTCGGTCTCCAGCTCCAGGCGGAACCGGGCGAAGAGCGGATCGTCGGGGTGGAAGACCAGCGCCTGCTGGGCGTCGTAGGCGCCGGCATGGGGATCGACCCGGGTGGCCCGGGCCAGCATCTGCTCCAGCCAGGGGCGCGAGCGGATATGCGTGAGGGCCGCCACGACGGCGACCTCGGGTGCGTCGAGCCCCTCGTAGGCCATCGCCACGGTCACGAGGATCGCCGGCTCCGGCGTCAGGCGGAAGGCGGCCAGCGCCGCGTGGGCGTCGCCCTGGCCGGAGGTGGCGAGGCGGACATCGCGCATCCCCTGCCCCGCCGGCATCCAGCCCCGGAGGGTTTCGAGGTAGGTGCGGGCGCTGGCCTGATCCGGCGCCACCACGAGGAGCTTGCCGAGCCCCCGCACCGCCGCGCCGGGCGGCAGGCACCGCTCGCCCCGGCGGCGGGCGCGCAGGCGCTTCGTGGCGTGGAACGCCTCGCTCAGAAGATCCCGGGCGAAGCCGGTGCGGAGCGCCGTGAACAGGGCCGGCCGGGTGGTGACGCGGACGGAGCCGGCGCCCAGCCGGTGCGGCCCGACCCGGGGGCTGTCCCCGGCGATCCGGCCGCCTTCGAGCCAGCTCGCCTCGCCGTCGATGGCCCCGAAGGTGACCGGCAGCACCGCCCGCTCGGCCAGCGCCTGCGCCCGGGAATAGCCGATCACCGCCAGCCCCGGGGCGTCGAGATCGAGTTCGGGCCCGCGCCCCGGCGCCGCGGGGTGGTAGGGCAGGCCCAGGATGCGCTTGCCGTCCGCCCGCTCCAGCGTCCCGGACAGGTAGAGGCGAAACGCGGCCGCCTCCATCACGGGAAGCATCGCCCGGGACCACGCCCCGGCCTCCGCGTCCTCGGCATGGGTCTCGTCCGCCCCTGGCCGGCCGGGCGCCGGCAGATGATGGACCTCGTCGATCACCAGCACGGTGCGATGCGCTCGCGCTTCGGCAAGATGCAGCGCCGGGGCGGCGGCGACCGCCTGATAGGTGGTGATGTAGCCGGAAAGCCCCCGGGCGGGATCGCGCTCGTTGTCGGCGGCGCGCACGCTCAGCGCATGCCCGAAGGCCGCCCGCCAGAGCGGATCGGCAAACGCCTCCTCGGCCTGCAGGCGCAGGGAATCCCGCGGTACCACCCAGACCACGCGCTCGACCAGACCCGCCGCGATCAGCTGGTGCGCGGCGATCACCGGCAGCAGCGACTTGCCGCCGCCGGGCGTCACCGCCGCCAGGATGTCGCGGACGTGGCCCGCCTGCCCGCTCGCCATGGCCGCCACAAGGGCCATCAGCGTGCGCTGGTGCGACCGCAGCGACGGGGCAGGACGGGTCAATGGCCGGCGAAGCAGGGCGACATCCCCGTACCGTGGCCGATCGCGATTCCTTTGTGAATCCCTTCCGTCGCGGAACGTTCGCGTTTTCTTCCGAGCGGAGGTCGCTTCTCCGTGCGCGCAGGGCGGCTCCGCACAGCCGGTGCCGCCTCGGCGCACGAGACACGTTGACACCCGGCCTACCCCTCACCATAAGGGCGCCGCGGGCCAAAAAGCCCGCCTTGGGGGAATGTCCCGAGCGGCAAAGGGGGCGGACTGTAAATCCGCTGCGTAAGCTTCGTAGGTTCGAGTCCTACTTCCCCCACCAAGTTCTGCCCCACCAGGTCGATCCCGATCCCGTCAGCCCTGTTTCGCCAGCGCCGCCTCGATGCGCGCGGCGGCGGCGGCGGAAAAGCCCTTCCCTTCGAGCCCCTGCCCCGCGGCCGCCTGGCCCGTGAGGCTGCGGCGCTTGCCCGTCGGCAGGTGCGCCTTGCGGAGCGCGTGCGCGTCCCGGTGGCTGGCATGGGTGATCGCGATGGCCAGCGCGTCGGCGGCGTCGGCCACGCGAAACTCGGCCTTCGGCAGCAGGAAGCGCACCATCGCCTGGATCTGCACCTTCTCGGCGTGGCCGGAGCCCGCCACGGTCTTCTTGATCAGGTTGGCGGCGTATTCGAACACCGGCAGGCCGGCGAGCGCCGGCACCACCAGCGCCATGGCCCGGGCGTGGCCGAGCTTGAGCGTCGCCTGCGCGTCCTTGTTGACGAAGGTCTCCTCGACGGAGACCTCGTCGGGCTGCTGGCTCTCGACGATGCGCCCCACCCCCTCGAACAGCTCGCGCAGGCGCAGGGCCAGCGGCAGGTCGCCGTCCGAGGTGACGACGCCGCACGCGCCGTAGGTGAGCTTGCTCCCCTGCGCGGTAATGAGGCCCCAGCCGGTGCGGCGGAGCCCGGGATCGATGCCGAGGATGCGGACGGGGCTGGTCATGATGCTCCACAGGCCGACGAACAGCTCGACGAACGGCCCGAGGCTGCCGTACGTATCGTGAACGCTTGGTTTCACCAAACTCCGTCGCCTGCGAGGACGATCATGAGCCCGGACGCCCCGATCAGCCGCTTCCCGGTGCCGCAGCTCTCCGAGATGCCGGAGGATCTGCGCGCCCGGATCGCCCTGGTGCAGGAGAAGGCGGGCTTCGTGCCCAACGTCTTCCTGGCGCTGGCGCATCGCCCGGAGGAGTTCCGCGCCTTCCTGGCCTATCACGACGCGCTGATGGACCGGCCCGGCGGCCTGACCAAGGCCGAGCGCGAGATGATCGTGGTGGCGACCAGCGCGGCCAACGACTGCCTCTACTGCGTCGTCGCCCACGGGGCGATCCTGCGGGTGCGGGCCAAGGATCCGCGGATCGCCGATCAGATCGCGGTCAACTACGGCAAGGCCGACATCACCCCGCGCCAGCGCGCCATGCTGGATTTTGCGGTCACGGTGGCGACCCGCGCCCAGGCCGTGGGGGCGGAGGATCACGCGACGCTGGCCGCGCACGGGTTCAGCCCGGACGACATCTGGGACATCGCGTCGATCACCGCCCTCTTCGCCCTGTCGAACCGGATCGCCAGCGTGGCGGAGCTGCGGCCGAACGACGAATTCTACGCGATGGGGCGCTGAGTCAGGCCCGGCGGCCCAGCAGGATGATCGCCGTGCCGACGAGGCAGACCGCGCCGCCCGCGAGGTCCCAGCGGTCCGGCCGCTGGCCCTCGGCGAGCCACAGCCAGAGGAGCGAGGCGGCGATGTAGACCCCGCCATAGGCCGCGAAGGCCCGCCCCGCCGCCGGACTGTCCACCAGGGTCAGCAGGAACGCGAACAGCGCGAGCGAGGCCAAGCCCGGCAGCACCCACAGGGCGGAGCGCCCGAGCCGGAGCCAGGACCAGAACGCGAAGCATCCGGCGATCTCCGCGAGGGCGGCGCCGGCATAGGCGAGGAGCGTCATGGACGAAGCTTGGCACGGAGCGTCGCGCGCGGCGAGCTTGGGGCGTGAATGGCGGCCCGCGTTAAATCTCCGGCAAGGCCGATCCGATCGATTGGCACCATGAGCGCGCCCACGACCACCGACGATCTCCTGCTGTTCCCCGGCGATGCGCGCCTGCGCGCCGTGGTCCTCGCTTGGCTCGACGGGCTGGCGCGCGAGCGGCGGATGGCGCCCAACACCGTCGAGGCCTATGGCCGCGACCTGCGCCAGTTCCTCCAGCACCTCGCGGGGCGGCTCGGCACGCCGACCCTCCCGATGCTGGTCGCCCTGAAGGTGCGCGACATCCGCGCCTTCATGGCGGCGCGGCGTGCCGACGAGGTCTCCGGGCGCTCGCTGATGCGCATGCTGGCAGGTCTGCGCTCCTTCGCGCGCTTCCTCGAACGCGAGGGCCACGGCACCGTCTCGGCGCTCGGCGGCGTGCGCTCGCCAAAGGTCCCGCGGCGGCTGCCCCGTCCCCTGCCGGTCTCCGCCGCGGTGGCGCTCACCGATACCGGGATCCGCGCCGGCGAGGAGCGGGAGCCATGGGTGCTCGCCCGGGATGCCGCCGTGCTGGCGCTGCTCTACGGCGCCGGCCTGCGCATCTCGGAGGCCCTGGGCCTCACCCGCCGCGATGCCCCGCTGCCGGGCATCGATCAGGTCACGGTGCTCGGCAAGGGCGGCAAGCAGCGCATGGTGCCGATCCTGCCGGTGGTGGCCCAGGCGGTCGCCGACTATGTCGCCGCCTGCCCGCTGCCGCTGCCGCCGGAGGGCCCCCTGTTCGTCGGCGCCCGCGGCGGCCCGCTTTCGCCCCGAATTATCCAGTACACGGTCGCCCGAGCCCGGGGTGCCCTCGGCCTGCCGGAGAGCGCCACACCCCACGCCCTGCGCCACTCCTTCGCCACGCATCTCCTCGCCCGCCAGGGCGAGCTGCGCGCGATCCAGGAACTTCTGGGCCACGCCTCCCTGTCGACCACGCAGCTCTACACGCAGGTCGATGCCGCCAGGCTGATGAGCGCCTACGCGGCCGCCCATCCGCGGGCTGGACGCTAATCTAGATGGCTCATTCTGCACATTCGGCGGCTATTTGTCGCCAAAACGCTAAGCTCATAGGCTGTATCGAGTGAACAGCAGTTTTCTTTAATGGCTTCGTCACCATCCGTGCCCATTCTGGCTGACTTGGGAATGGGTCGGCGCGGACGGTCGTCATGGAGCTTGAGAAGGCGCAGACGCCCACACGGGTCGTGATCGCCGATTGTGACGCGGGCCGCCGGGCGGTCCTCAGCGATGTCGTCCAGCGCTTCGATCCCCGGGCTGTGATCCACGAGGCGACCTCCGGTCAGGCCCTGTGCGACCTGCTGCTCCGGCATCGACCGACCCTCGCCTTCGTCGGCGTCCAGCTCGAGGATCTGAGCGGGCCCGAGGCGGTCGCGGTGGCGCGACGGGCGGGGGCCGAGCCGCCCTGCCTCGTCCTCGTGGCCAACCGTGTTCTGGCCCAGTGGCAGGAGATCGCCACGAGCCTCGGCGCCTACGAAGTTCTGAAGACGCCGCTCGATCCGAATCACATCGAGCAACTGCTTCACGCCAACGCCCGCCGCCGGGCCCCGACGCGGGCCTTGCTGGCCTGTTCCTCCCCGGCCGGGCGCTCGGCGATCAGCCGCGTGGTGGCCCGCAGCGGCTTCATGATCGAACTCGACGAGACCGATGACGGCCGCCATGCCCTCAAGCAGTTGAAGTTCGCGGCCTACGATTTCGCCTTCATCGACGTGAAGCTCGGCGGCATCGACGGGCTCGAACTCGCCTGCCAGATCCAACCCCTGGGCCTGGCCACCCGCATCACGCTCCTGACCACCGCCGAGCTGGAGCCGGTCGCCCAGGCCGGCCGCTATTTCGGCGTCGACGCGGTGCTGCGGATGCCGTTCTATGCCCGCGACATCGACCTCGCCCTGCACAATGCGCTGGGCCTGCGCCGACCGTACCTGCTGAACGCCCTGACGGCTCCGCCCGCGCCGAGCGCGCTGCTGCGGATCGTCGATCTGCCGAATCCCCGGCGCAAGATCGCCTGATCCCGCGCCGGGCTTTCGCCGTCAGACGTGGATCGCGCGCTTGTTCACCGCCAGCGCCGCTTCCTTGACCGCCTCGGTGAGCGTCGGGTGCGCGTGGCAGGTGCGGGCGATGTCCTCCGACGAGGCGCCGAACTCCATCGCCACCGCCACCTCGGCGATCAGGTTGCCGGCATCCGCGCCAACGATGTGGACGCCAAGGACCCGGTCGGTCTTCGCATCGGCCAGCACCTTCACGAACCCGTCCGTGGTGCCGTTGGCCTTGGCGCGGCCATTCGCCGTGAAGGGAAACTTGCCCGCGTTGTAGGCGATGCCGTCCTTGGTCAGCTCCTCCTCGGTCTTGCCCACCGAGGCGACCTCCGGGAAGGTGTAGACCACGTTCGGGATCACGCCGTAATTCACGTGGCCCGACTGGCCGGCCAGCATCTCGGCGATCGCCACGCCCTCGTCCTCCGCCTTGTGGGCGAGCATCGGGCCGGCGATCACGTCGCCGATGGCGTAGATCCCGGTGACGTTGGTGGCATAGTGGGCATCCGTGAGGATCCGCCCCTTGTCGTCCCGCTGGACGCCGACCGTGTCGAGGCCCAGGCCTTCCGTGTAGGGGGTCCGGCCGATGCAGACGAGCACCACGTCGGCCGCCAGCGTCTCCGCGGCGCCGCCCGCGGCCGGCTCGACGGTGACGCTCGCCCCGCCCTTCTTGCCGACCTCCACGCCCGTCACCTTGGTCGACAGCTTGAAGGCGATGCCCTGCTTGGTCAGGATCCGCTGGAACTGCTTGCCGACCTCGCCGTCCATCCCGGGCAGCACCCGGTCGAGATACTCGACCACCGTCACCTCGGAGCCGAGCCGGCGCCAGACCGAGCCGAGTTCCAGCCCGATCACCCCCGCGCCGATCACCAGAAGCTTCTTCGGTACCCGATCGAGCTCCAGGGCGCCGGTCGAGGAGACCACGACCTTCTCGTCGATGGTCACGCCCGGCAGCCGCGCCACGTCCGAGCCCGTGGCGATGACGATGCTCTTGGTCTCCAGCATCTGGTTGCCGCCATCCTCGGCGATCACCTCGACACGGCCCGCCCCGGCGATCCGGCCGGTGCCGTGGAAGGTCTCGACCTTGTTCTTCTTCAGCAGGAACTCGACGCCCTTGGTGTTGCCGGCGACACCCTCGGCCTTGAAGCCCATCATCTTCTTGAGATCGAGCTTCACGCCGCTGACTTCGATGCCGAGATCGGCGAAGTGCTTGTTGGCCTCCTCGAAGGCCTCCGAGGCGTGGAGCAGCGCCTTCGACGGGATGCAGCCTACGTTGAGGCAGGTGCCGCCGTGGGTCGCGCGCTTCTCGACCACGGCGGTCCGCAGGCCGAGCTGCGCCGCGCGGATCGCGCAGACATAGCCGCCGGGGCCGGTGCCGATGACGACGAGGTCGTAGGACATGTGCGTTCGCTTCCGCTCGGTCGTGCCGCGTGAGGACGGGCAGGGAAAGTCAGGTCGGGATCAGCGGCCGCCGCCGATATCGAGGATGGCGCCCGTGGTGTAGGAGGCTTCCTCCGAGAGGAGCCACACGATCGGCGCGGCGACCTCCTCGGCGGTGCCGGCCCGGCCCATCGGGAGGCCGGGGCCGAGGCGTTCCACCCGGTCGGGCTCGCCGCCGCTGGCGTGGATCTCGGTGGCGATGATGCCGGGGGCGACCGCGTTCACGCGGATCCTCTCCCCCGCGACCTCGCGGGCGAGGCCGATGGTCAAGGAGTCGATGGCACCCTTCGAGGCGGCATAGTCCACGAACTGGCCGGGGCCGCCGAGACGCGCCGCCACCGAGGACAGGTTCACGATCGCGCCCCCGTCCCCGCCGCGCTTGGTCGACATCCGCCGCACCGCCTCGCGCGCGCACAGGAAGCTGCCGACCACGTTGGTGGTCATCATCCGCTGGAGCCGGGTCAGGCTCATATCGGCCACGTCCGACTTCACGTCGACCACGCCGGCATTGTTGACGAGCGCCGCGAGGCGGCCGAGGCCGTCGGCGGCCTGGAACAGGGCGAGCACGTCGGCCTCGCTGCCGACATCGCCCTTCACGGCGAGCGCTCGGCCGCCCTTGGCGGTGATCGCGTCGATCACGGCCTGTGCCGCGGCGGCATCCGACACGTAGCTCAGGCAGACGGCGTAGCCGCGTTCGGCCAGCAGCAGCGACACCGCCCGCCCGATGCCGCGGCTGCCGCCGGTGACGATGGCGACGCGGGATTCTTTCATCGGTTCACTCATGCGGCTGCAATGCGTCGCGTCTCGAACCGGCTCGCCAAATCCTCGACGATCTGGGTCTCGATCCGGATCCGCGTCGCGTCGGGACAGAAATCGATTTCCTCGCCCTCGACATCGAGGTTCCAGCCGTGCTCACCGATCGCAACCGTCCGGAAATACGCTTCGTCCTTCAGCGGCGCGAAGACGGGTCCGTCGGCGATCAGATCCGACAAATTGAGAATGCCGCCGAGACCGTCATCGAACGTGATGCGGAGCGTCGGGTAGTCCAGAGCCTCCACGGCGGCGATCCGATGTGGTGTCACGCGATCATCCCTCCGCTGTAGCGTCCGGCTCGGATCTCTCGCCAGATGTAGGCGACTTCTTCGCGGTTGGCAGCCAGCCACGTCTGGATCGTCTTGCGTTTCGCGCGGCAGCGTCCCGCTGAGGACTTCTCCGGTGGCGATCGAAAGCTTGGCTTCTTGGCCGGCGAACAGCGCGGGCAGATGATCGTTGAGGAATATCACGATCCGAACGCCCTCGACGATCGCGATGGTCGGCATCGATCAGCCCTCTTCCGATCGATGCCGCGATCGCGGCTGCGCCCTTACAGATCCAGCACGAGCCGTGCCGGATCCTCCAGCGCCTCCTTCACCCGCACCAGGAAGGTCACGGCCTCCTTACCGTCGACGATGCGATGGTCGTACGACAAGGCGAGGTACATCATCGGCCGCGCCTCGATCTTGCCGGCGCGGACCACCGGGCGCTCCTCGATGCGGTGCATGCCGAGGATGCCCGATTGCGGCGCGTTGAGAATCGGGGTCGACATCAGCGAGCCGTAGATGCCGCCGTTGGTGATCGTGAAGGTGCCGCCCTGCATGTCCTCGATGGAGAGCTTGCCGTCCCGGGCCTTCTTGCCGAAGCCCGCGATCGTCTTCTCGATCCCGGCGATCGACAGGTCGTCGGCATCGCGCACCACCGGCACGACGAGGCCCTTATCGGTCCCGACCGCGATGCCGATGTGGTAGTAGTTCTTGTAGACGAGGTCCTGCCCGTCGATCTCGGCGTTGACCGCCGGCACGTCCTTGAGGGCGCCGATTACCGCCTTGGTGAAGAAGCCCATGAAGCCGAGCTTCGTGCCGTGCTTCTTCTCGAAGATGTCCTTGTACTGGCTGCGCATCGCCATCACGGCCGACATGTCGACGTCGTTGAACGTCGTCAGCATCGCCGCGGTGTCCTGCGCGTCCTTGAGGCGGCGCGCGATGGTCTGGCGCAGCTTCGTCATGCGCACGCGCTCCTCGCGCGACGCGTCGTCCGGCGCCGAGGGCGCGCGCGGCAGGGTCGGGCGGGCCTCCTTGGCGGGGGCGGCGGCCGGACCCTTGGCGATGGCGCCCAGCATGTCGCCCTTGGTGACGCGGCCGTCCTTGCCGGAACCATTCACGCTCGATGGGTCGACACCCGACTCGCGGGCGAGCTTGGCGACCGCGGGACCGTTGTCGCCGGTCGGGCGCTGCTGAGCCGCCGGGGCCGCCGGGGCCGCCGCATCGCCGTGGTTGCCGTAGCCGGCTGACGATTCCTGGGCCGGCGCCTCGCTCTTTGCGGGCGGAGCGGCCTTCGGGGCCTCGCTCCGGCTCTCGGCCTTGGTCTCGGCGACCGCCTTCGGTGCCGCCTTCTTGGCCGGCGCGGCGCCCGCGCCGGCCTCGACGATCGAGCCGAGCAGCGCCCCCGGCTCCACGGTCTCGCCATCCTTGACCAGGATCTCGCCGAGCTGGCCGGCAGCCGGGGCGTTGACCTCCAGCGTGACCTTGTCGGTCTCGAGCTCGACGATCGGCTCGTCGGCCGCGACCGGGTCGCCGGGCTTCTTGAACCAGCGGCCGATGGTGGCCTCGCTGACGGATTCGCCGAGCGTGGGGACGAGGATGTCGGTAGCCATAGGTCTCGCACTTCCGGATCGGTTGGGCCGTGCCGGACGGCCTGGAATTCAGAGGCGGCGGCCCGAGCGGGTCGCCGCCACGTTCTGAAGAAGAATCAGACGGCCAGGGCCTCGTTGAGGAAGGCCTGGAGCTGTGCCTGGTGCTTCGACATCTGACCCACCGCGGTCGAGGCCGAGGCCGGGCGGCCGACATAGCGGGGGCGCTTCACCGCGGAGCCGGCCTGGCCGAGCACCCATTCGAGGTAGGGCTCGACGAAGGACCACGCGCCCATGTTCTTGGGCTCCTCCTGGCACCAGATCACGTCGGCGTTGCGGAAGCGGGCCATCTCGGTGGCGAGCGCCTTCAGCGGGAACGGGTAGAGCTGCTCGACGCGCATCAGGTAGATGTCGTTGAGGCCGCGCTTCTCCCGCTCCTCCAGCAGGTCGTAGTAGACCTTGCCGGAGGACAGCACGACGCGGCGGATCTTGTCGTCGCGCACCAGCTTGTTCTGCGCGCCCTCCTCTTCGGCATCGTCCCAGAGGACGCGGTGGAAGGTCGAGCCCTCGGCAAACGCGTCGAGGTTGGACACGGCGCGCTTGTGGCGCAGCAGCGACTTCGGTGTCATCAGCACGAGCGGCTTGCGGAAGTCGCGCTTGAGCTGCCGGCGCAGGATGTGGAAGTAGTTCGCCGGCGTCGTGACGTTGGCGACCTGCATGTTGTCCTCGGCGCAGGCCTGGAGATAGCGCTCCAGGCGGGCGGAGGAGTGTTCAGGGCCCTGCCCTTCGTAGCCGTGCGGCAGCAGAAGCACGAGGCCGGACATGCGCAGCCACTTGCGCTCGCCGGAGGCGATGAACTGGTCGATCACCACCTGGGCGCCGTTGGCGAAGTCGCCGAACTGCGCCTCCCACAGAACGAGGGCGTTCGGCTCGGCCAGCGAGTAGCCGTACTCGAAGCCGAGCACCGCCTCCTCGGACAGCATCGAGTTGATGATCTCGATCGAGGCCTGCCCCTCGCGGATCGCGTTGAGCGGCGTGAAGCGCTGCTCGTTCTCCTGATCGATCACCACCGCGTGACGCTGCGAGAAGGTGCCGCGCTCGACATCCTGGCCGGACAGGCGGACCCGGTTGCCGTCGAGCAGCGTCGCCCCGAAGGCCAGCGCCTCGGCGGTCGCCCAGTCGATGCCGGCCCCCGTCTCAACCGCCTTGGCGCGGTTGTCCATGAAGCGCTGGATCGTCCGGTGCAAGTGGAAGCCCGGGGGCACCTGGGTGATCTTGCGGGCGATCTCCTGCAGGGTCTCGGTCGGCACGGCGGTGCGGCCGCGGCGCGGATCGTCCACATCCTCGTGCACGGCCTTCACGCCGGACCAGCGGCCGTCCAGCCAATCGGCCTTGTTCGCCTTGTAGCTGTTGGCGACGTCGAGCTCGCTGTCGAGCATCCCGCGGAACTCGGCCTTGCGGGTGTCGAGCGCCTCCTGGGTGACGGAGCCGTTCTCGACGAGCTTGCGGCCGTAATTCTCCAGCACCGAGGGGTGCTTGCGGATCCGCTGGTACATCTTCGGCTGGGTGAAGGCCGGCTCGTCGCCCTCGTTGTGGCCGAAGCGGCGGTAGCACAGCATGTCGATCACGACCGGCTTGCCGAATTTCTGGCGGTACTCCACCGCGACCTTGGCGGCGAAGGTGACGGCCTCCGGATCGTCGCCGTTGCAGTGGAAGATCGGCGCCTCGACCATCTTGGCCACGTCGGACGGATAGGGCGAGGAGCGCGAGAAGCGCGGATCGGTGGTGAATCCGATCTGGTTGTTGATGATGAAGTGGACCGATCCGCCGGTGCGGTGGCCCTTCAGGCCCGACAGGCCGAAGCACTCGGCCACCACGCCCTGCCCCGCGAAGGCGGCGTCGCCGTGGATCAGCAGCGGCAGCACCGTGCGGCGCTCGATATTGGGCTTGGCCCACTGGTCCTGCTTGGCGCGGACCTTGCCGAGCACCACCGGATCGACGATCTCCAGGTGCGACGGGTTGGCGGTCAGCGACAGGTGGACGTTGTTGCCGTCGAAGGCGCGGTCGGAGGATGCGCCCAGGTGGTACTTCACGTCGCCCGAGCCCTCGACCTCGGCCGGGGAGGCCGAGCCGCCCTTGAACTCGTGGAACACCGCCCGGAAGGGCTTGGCCATCACGGTGGTGAGCACGTTGAGCCGGCCGCGATGGGCCATGCCGAGCACGATCTCGCGCACGCCGAGCGCGCCGCCGCGCTTGATGATCTGCTCCAGCGCCGGGATCATCGACTCGCTGCCGTCGAGGCCGAAGCGCTTGGTGCCGGTGTACTTGAGGTCCAGGAACTTCTCGAAGCCCTCCGCCTCGATCAGCTTGTTGAGGATGGCTCTACGGCCCTCGGGCGTGAAGGAAATCTCCTTGTCCTTGCCCTCGATGCGCTCCTGGATCCACGCCTTCTCGGCGGGATCGGAGATGTGCATGAACTCGACGCCGAGCGTCTGGCAGTAGGTCCGCTCCAGGATGTCGACGATCTCGCGGATCGTGCCGAACTGGAGGCCGAGCACGTTGTCGAGGAAGATCGGCCGGTCCCAGTCGGTCTCCTCGGTGAAGCCGTAATGCTGCGGGTGCAGCTCCTCGTGGTCGCCGCGGGGCGCGAGCCCGAGGGGGTCGAGCTTGGCGTGCAGGTGGCCGCGCATCCGGTACGAGCGGATCAGCATGATCGCCCGGACCGAGTCCTTGGCCGCCTGCTCCACCGAGACGCCGGTGGTGGCGGAGACGCTGTCCTGCGGCTTGCCGGGCCGCGCCTCCTTGGCGTCGCGGGCGACGATCCGGTCGCCGACGGCCTTCTCCAGGGCGCCCCAGTTGCCGTCCAGCGCCGAGACCAGCTCGCCGTTCAGCGGCACCGGCCAGTTCGGCTTCTCCCAGGAGGCGCCGGCGGCGTTCTTCTCGACGAGCGTCTCGTCCTCGCCCAGCGCCTTGAAGAAGTTCTGCCACTCCGGATCCACCGAGGCCGGGTTGCGGGCGTAGGCCGCCTGCAATTCCTCAATGTAGGCGGCGTTGGCGCCGTAGAGGAACGAGGTTTCGAGGAGCGCTTCGTTCACGTCCTGGCGTGCCATGGTGCGTCCATCCTGTCGCGCGGGCAGGAGCCCTGCCCTTCAGGCTCTCCGTCAGCGCGGCGGATCACCCTTACATCGAGACGGGGCGGGTGACCCGCCCCGCTGAATCATTTCATATGGGCGTCGCGGCCCTGCGATGGCCGCAACGCAGGGCCGCGGGGCCTCAGCCCTTCAGCACCTCGACGAGCGTCGAGCCGAGCCGGGCCGGCGACGGCGACACGCGGATGCCCGCGGCCTCCATGGCGGCGATCTTGTCCTCGGCGCCGCCCTTGCCGCCCGAGATGATCGCGCCGGCATGGCCCATGCGGCGGCCCGGGGGTGCCGTGCGCCCGGCGATGAAGCCGACCATCGGCTTCTTCCGCCCGCGCTTGGCCTCGTCCTTCAGGAACTGCGCGGCCTCCTCCTCGGCCGAGCCGCCGATCTCGCCGATCATCACGATCGACTCGGTCTTCGGATCGGCCAGGAACAGCTCCAGCACGTCGATGAATTCGGTGCCCTTCACCGGGTCGCCGCCGATGCCGACCGCCGTGGTCTGGCCGAGGCCGGCGTTCGAGGTCTGGAACACCGCCTCGTAGGTCAGCGTACCCGAGCGCGAGACGATGCCGACCGAGCCCTGCCGGAAGATGTTGGCCGGCATGATGCCGATCTTCGACTCGCCCGCGGTCACGATGCCGGGGCAGTTCGGGCCGACGAGGCGCGACTTCGAACCGTTGAGCGCCCGCTTGACCCGCACCATGTCGAGCACCGGAATGCCCTCCGTGATGCAGACGATCAGCGGCACCTCGGCCGCGATCGCCTCGCAGATCGCGTCGGCGGCGCCGGGCGGCGGCACGTAGACCACCGAGGCCTCGGCGCCCGTGGCCTCGCGGGCCTCGGCCACCGTGTCGAACACCGGCAGTCCGAGATGGGTCGCGCCCCCCTTACCGGGCGAGGTGCCGCCGACCATCTTGGTGCCGTAGGCGATGGCCTGCTCGGAATGGAAGGTCCCGTTCTTGCCGGTGAAACCCTGGCAGATGACCTTGGTGTTGGCGTCGATCATCACCGACATGATCAGGCTCCCTTCACGGCGGCGACGATCTTCTGGGCGGCGTCGTCGAGGTCGTCCGCCGGGATCACGTTGAGGCCGGAATTCCGGATGATCGCCTTGCCCTCCTCGACGTTGGTGCCTTCGAGGCGCACCACCAGCGGCACCTGCAGGCCCACCGCCTTCACGGCCGCGATCACGCCGTTGGCGATCACGTCGCACTTCATGATCCCGCCGAAGATGTTGACGAGGATGCCCTTCACGTTCGGGTCGGCGGTGATGATCTTGAACGCCGCCGTGACCTTTTCTTCAGACGCGCCGCCGCCGACATCCAGAAAGTTCGCCGGCTCCTCGCCGTAGAGCTTGATGATGTCGAGCGTCGCCATGGCGAGGCCGGCGCCGTTGACCATGCAGCCGATCGTGCCGTCGAGGGCGATGTAGGCGAGGTCGTACTTCGACGCCTCGATCTCCTTGGCGTCCTCCTCGGTCTCGTCGCGCAGCGCGACGATGTCCGGGTGCCGGTAGAGGGCGTTCGAATCGAAGGCCATCTTGGCGTCGAGGCACTTGAGGTGCCCGTCCGCGGTCAGCACCAGCGGGTTGATCTCCAGGAGACTCATGTCCTTGGCGACGAACGCCGCGTAGAGTTTCTCCGTGACCGCGGCGGCTTCCTTGGCCTGGGCGCCGGTGAGCCCGAGGGCCTTAGCGACGGCGCGACCGTGATGCGGCATCACGCCGGTGGCCGGATCGACCGCGATCGTGTGGATCTTCTCCGGCGTGTCGTGGGCGACCGCCTCGATGTCCATGCCGCCCTCGGTCGAGACCACGAAGGCGACGCCGCCGGTGGCGCGGTCGACCAGCATCGAGAGGTAGAATTCCTCCGCGATCTGGGCGCCTTCCTCGATGTAGAGCCGATTGACCTGCTTGCCGGCCGGGCCGGTCTGGATCGTCACCAGCGTCTGGCCGAGCATCTCGCCGGCATAGTGCTTCACCTCGTCGATCGACTTGGTGACGCGCACGCCGCCCTTGGCGCCCTCGGGCGCGCCCTTGAAGGTTCCCTTGCCGCGGCCACCCGCATGGATCTGGCTCTTCACCACCCAGACGGGGCCGCCGAGTTCCTTGGCGGCAGCCTCGGCCTCCGACGGGTTGAAGATGGCCACGCCGCGGGAGACGGGCAGGCCGAACTCCTTCAGCACGGTCTTGGCCTGGTATTCGTGAATATTCATCGGGACCTCGTGGGGGAGGAGCGAATAGGGAATAGCGAGTAGCGAATAGTTCGAGTGGAGCGAGCGGACCAGCGAGGCCCTATTCGCTACTCGCTATTCGCTCTGAACTACGCCAGCGAGGCGTCGACGCCCTTGCAGGCCTCGATCAGGCCCGTCACCGAGGCGACCGACTTGTCGAACATCGCCTTCTCGGCGGCGTCGAAGGTCACCTCCAGCACGCGCTCCACGCCGTTCGCGCCGATCACGATCGGCACACCGATGAACATGCCGGACACGCCGTACTGGCCGTCGAGATAGGCGGCGCAGGGCAGGACGCGCTTCTTGTCGCGCAGGTAGCTCTCGGCCATCGCGATGGCGGAGGCGGCGGGCGCGTAGAAGGCCGAGCCGGTCTTGAGCAGGTTGACGATCTCGCCGCCGCCCTTGCGGGTGCGGTCGACCATGGCGTCGAGCTTCTCCTGGGTAGTCCAGCCGAGCTTGACGAGGTCGGTCAGCGGCACGCCCGCGACCGTGGAGTAGCGGGTCAGCGGCACCATGTCGTCGCCGTGGCCGCCGAGAACGAAGGCCGTGACGTCCTCCACCGAGACCTTGAACTCCTCCGCCAGGAAGTGGCGGAAGCGGGCCGAGTCGAGCACGCCGGCCATGCCGACGATCTTGTTGGTCGGCAATCCGGAAAACTTCTGCAGCGCCCACACCATCGCGTCGAGCGGGTTGGTGATGCAGATCACGAAGGCGTCCGGCGCGTAGGTCTTGATGCCCTCGCCCACCGCCTGCATCACCTTCAGGTTGATGCCGATCAGGTCGTCGCGGCTCATGCCGGGCTTGCGCGGCACGCCGGCGGTGACGATCACCACGTCGGCGCCCTTGATGGCGGCGTAGTCGCTGGCGCCCGCGTAGGTCGCGTCAAAACCCTCAACCGGGGCGGCCTCGGCGATGTCGAGCGCCTTGCCCTGCGGCACGCCGTCGACGATGTCGAACAGCACCACGTCGCCGAGATCCTTCAGGCCGGCCAGGAGGGCCAGGGTGCCGCCGATCTGGCCGGCGCCGATGAGCGCGATCTTGTTGCGAGCCATGTCGGATCCGTCTCCCTTGCGTGTCGACTTCGAGGATGCGTCGGGCGGTGCTCGGGGCCACGTCCGCCCGCAGGTGCGGTCGGATTCGCGGCCCTCAAATCTGCGCGGCTGTGTGGCCGAAAAGCACCGTCGCTTCAACCCGATGCAGCGTGTGCAGGACCCTCGTCCTTTAGGCTGGGTGCGCCGGACGGGCGGCGTGCCGTGTTAGGAAACGTCAACGTCGCGAAGGTTTTAGGTGCACTGCACCCAGGCTTGGATATCCCGCACAGCTTGGATGACAGATATGGAAAGCTGTCATTTCGAGCCTCCTCCGCTGCGTCGCCCGCCCGGAAACGCGAAAGGCCCGGACGCAAGGTCCGGGCCTTCACAGACGCATCGATGGGGCGGGTGTTCAGAGAACGCCGGAGCGCAGAACCCGCTGGATCGCGTGGATCACGGCGCCGAAGCGGGCCTCGATCAGGTCGCGCGGCACCTCGGCATCGTGCTGGATCGCCAGCGGATGCGTGAAACGATAGCTCGCGTCGAAGATGTAGGCGATCGCCCGCTCCCGGTCCCGGGCCGAGAAGATCCCGGAGGTGATCCCCTCCTCAACCACCCGCTCCACGAGGCTGCGCAAGCGGACGCGGTGCCGCCGGGCGATCGGCCGGGCCGCCACCGTCGCGTCGAGATGCACCGCGAACAGGTTCGGCTCGTCGACCAGCGCGTCGCGCTGCACGGTGGCCAGCGCGGTGAGCAGACGCTCGATCTTGTCGTCGGCCGGGTCGGGCGCGTCGGCGATCCCGGCGAGCCGGGCCTCGACCTCGCGCAGCCAGCGCCCCGCCACTGCATCGAGGAGTGCGTCCTTCGACGGGAAGTAGCGGTAGACGTTGGCGTGGGTCATGCCCGCCTCGGCGGCGACGGCCACGACCGTCACGCGTTTGGGTCCGAGCCGAGAGAGATGCTCCGTGGCGATGCCGAGCAGCCGCACATCGGCGGCCACGGGCGTGCGGGGCCGTAACCCGCCAGACGCATCGCCGCCATCCCGGAGCGTACCGGAATCAGCGACCTCGGCGACGGAGAGCTTGGCTTTGGCGCTGAGCGCCTCCTCCTTGGACCCGTCGGATTCTGGCTTGAGGAAAGGCAGCGGAAGGCGGGAAGTGGACAGGTGGTAGGGCGAGACGGACCCCCATCATACCGGCTGAAGCGTCCCGGCGCTTCGCGTTGACGTTGCGGCTTCCCCCCGGGAGCCCGGTTACCTGAGCGGATTAAGACCGCTTAAACACTTCTATGTGTCAGTTCGCGTTGAGAAGGCAACAAATTTTTCTCGTTATCACCTGCGTCAGAAGCGGTTCTTCCACGCCCTAAGAGCGACGAAGACGATTTCTGCATCGCTCTCTGGTGGCAGATCCACCGATTTGGCCAGGGCCGGCACTGTGCAGCGCAGGAACGGGTTGGTGGCGCGCTCCGCGCCCATGGTCGAGGGCACGAGGAAGCGGCCTTCCGCTTTCGCGGCTTCGGCCTCGGCGAAGCGGGCCTTGAGCGCTGCGTTGTCCGGCTCGGCCGCCAGGGCGAAGCGGGCGTTGGCGAGTACGTAGTCGTGGCCGCTGAAGACCTGCGTGGACTCGGGCAGGTCGTCGAAGCGCCGCAGCGACCGGTAGAGGGTCTCGGGCGGGCTCTCCATCACCCGGCCACAGCCGAGGGTGAAGAGCGTGTCGCCGGCGCAGACGAGGCCGGCCTTCGAAAACCAGTAGGTCACGTGGTCGGCGCAGTGGCCCGGCGTCTCCCAGACCTGGGCTGCGAGGTCGCCGACCCGCACCGTGTCGCCCTCCCGGACGGCGAGATCCACCTGCGGAACCGCGTCGCCGGCTTTGGCGGGGGCGACGACACGGGCGCCGGTGGCCCGCTTCACTTCCGGGATGCCCTCGACGTGATCGCCGTGCCTGTGGGTGACGAGGATGTCGGTGAGCCGCCAGCCGGTCTCGTCGAGGGCCTTCAGCACGGGGCCGGCCTCCGGCACGTCGATCGCCGCGCAGGCCCCGGTGGCGGGGTCGCGGATCAGGACGCCGATATTGTCGCTGCGGCACAGGAAGGTGCGGATCTCGGGCTCGGCGGCCATCGGGGGGATCTCCTCAGGGCACAGACGCTGTCGCCGTGAACAGGCGGTTCGGCGGCCGGGTTCCGTCACGCTTGCCCCGGGCGGCTCGGGTCACCATTGAGTACGGCAACCGTTCCCGAGTCGGTAGCCTCCTTCTCCATGCGTCTCGACGTCAACGGCTTGCGGGCCTTCTATGCCAGCCCCCTGGGCCGCACGACGCATCGCGTGGTCGGCCGCTCGATCCACGCGTTTCTCGGCTCGGTCTCGGGGCTGCGCGTGCTCGGGATCGGGTACGCGATGCCGTATCTCGGTCCGGTCCACTGCATCGCCGAGCGCACCATCGCGTTCATGCCGACGAGCCAAGGGGTGGTGAACTGGCCGCCGAGCGGCCGGTCCTGCACGGCTTTGGCCGATCCCACCATGATGCCGCTGCCCGAATCCGCGGTCGACCGCATCATCCTGATCCACGCCCTCGAGGCCGTGGAGAGCCCCTCGGAGCTGCTGCAGGAGGTGTGGCGGACCCTCACCCCCGGTGGGCGGATGATCCTCGTGGTGCCGAATCGGCGGGGGGTCTGGGCGCGGCGGGAGGCGACGCCCTTCGGCCACGGCCAGCCCTACAGCCGCTCGCAGCTCGGGCGCCTGATGCGCGACACGCTGTTCTCGCCGGTGAACTGGGCGGAGACGCTCTACATGCCGCCGGTGCGCTCGCGCCTGATGCTGCGCACCGGGCCGGCCTGGGAATGGACCGGCACCAGCCTGTCCCTGCCCTTCGCGGGCCTGCACGTGGTCGACGCGACGAAGCAGCTCTACCGGCCGGTGACGGTGCGGCAGGTGTGGCGCGCCCGCCGCCTCGCCCCGGCCCGGGTGCTCGTGCCGGCCCCCGCCCCGGGCTGAGCGGCCGCCGCCGATCGACCCGATCCCGGGGACGAGACCGGGTTTCCAAGGAGCTGTGCCCTTTGGTGGGTCGTCAGGGCAAGGCCCTGACAGGCTTGCAGGGTTCCACCCTGCACCCGCAAAAGGTCTCGACCTTTCGAAACCGGTTCCCATGACCCTCGATTTCGCCGTCCAACAGTTCCTGCTCGCCCTTTCGGGCCTGATCGCGATCGTCAACCCGATCGGCGGCGCCTTCATCTTCGCCCAGGTTACGGTCGCCTACAGCCATGCCGAGCGGGTGCTGCTGTCGCGCCGGATCGGCGTCTACGCGGCGCTGGTGATGCTGGGCGCCCTCTGGGCCGGGACACCGATCCTCAACTTCTTCGGCGTCACCCTGGCGGCCCTGCGCATCGCGGGCGGGCTGGTGGTGATGGCGTCGGCCTGGACCCAGCTCAACCGGCCGGAGGCGCGCGAGGCGCGCAAGCAGGCCGAGGCCTCCGGTTCGACCGGCCGGGGCGCCGTGGTCCCCTCCGAGCCCGTGCCCGCAGCCCTCTCGGAGATCGCCTTCTTCCCGCTGACCCTGCCGTTCACCACCGGACCGGGCACGATCGCGGTAGCAATCACCCTGGGGGCGAACCGACCGACGGCCTATGCCGAGCGGACTGGGTTCTACCTCGGCGTCACGCTGTCGGCGCTCGCGGTCGCCGTCGCGGTCACCCTGCTCTACGCCTCGGCCGACCGGGTGGTGGCGCTCATCGGCCAGGCCCGCGCCCGGGTGGTCGGGCGCCTGTTCGCGTTCCTGCTGCTCTGCGTCGGCACGCAGATCCTGATCAACGGCCTCACGGACGTCATCGCGCCGCTGCTGGCGGCGCGATGACGTCGGGCTGGACCGTCCTCAGATGATCGGCATCTCGCTCAGGCCCCCGAACAGGGCGGCGTGGCCCACGTAGTAGAGGAACAGGAAGGCCGCGAGCGCCGCCCCGTACCAAGCCGGCGCCAGGAGCGCCTGGCGTGCCCGGACCGGAACCCGGACGTTGTCGGCGGCGATCGCCAGCAGCACCACGATGATCCCGGAATGGCCGATCGCGTCCACCTTGCCGAACTCGAACACCGCCGAGACGAAGATCGCCGCCAGGATGATCGCCGCGCAGCGCCGGACCAGGGGCGTCCAGATCAGGGCGAAGGCGAGGGTGAACTCGATCACGCCGGCGGCCTGCATGAACAGCTCGGGGGTGGCGCCCATGGTCATCTGCGGCTTGGCGGCGAGCAGCGGCGCCGACCATTCCGGATAGGCCCACTTCTCGATCGAGGCCCACATCAGCGTGATCGCGGCGGACCAGCGAACGATGTCGAGGGGACGGATGTCGAAGGGCTTCAGGTCGAGGCCCCGCGCGATCAGGTAGACGGCGATGCCCAGGAAGATCGGATAGTCGGCGAGATGGAACAGCCCGTACTGCGCGGTCGCGTAGCTGAACAGGAAGACGAGGCCCAGGCCCGTGATCGGCATCGTGCGGCGCCAGATCAGGCAACCGGCCAGGGCGAGCTGGAGCCACGGGATCCAGGCCACATCGGTCTTCAGCTCGGGCGTCAGGATGATGCCGCCGAGATCGTACAAGGAGACCAGGAAGAAGCCCAGCGTGGCGCGGACCAGCAACTCGCTGTCGGTGCGGATCCGCGTGGTCACGCGGTCGAGGGCGTTGAGCAGCGCGGTGCCCAGGGGCGTGCCCTCGGCCAGGCACCCGAATGTCAGGCAGAGCAGCGCGAGGCCGGTGAGCCACTCGAAGTTGAGGCAGAGCACCTGCTCGAGGCCCTGCGGCTGCCCGGCCACGTCGTAGGCGCAGAACCATTTGACATGAGCATCGGCGGCGCTCGTCCCCGCGAGGATCAGGGGGGCGGTCAGGCCGAGGGTGCTGGTGACCGAAACCAGCTTCCTGTTGGGTATTGGCATTGAGCCCTCGTCGCAGCGCAACGACACCGTGGTTACCGAACTACTTAGCTATATCCGGCGCATTTTAGCCAAGGGTTTGTTAACGAACATGAGCGGAAGGTTAACGCTGTGGATTGTGCTTAGGTAGCTTCAGATCTCGTTCTGGCTGCAGCGCGCCCGCGCGACGGCGTGAACCCTCTCGTGCCTCGCTGTCGGTCGATGGAAGACTTGGCTGGTGGTCCGTTCCGCTGCTGGATAGGCAGTCTTCGGCGTCTCTGAGCCGTCCAGGGCACGTCCCGCCTGAGCGTTCCGCCACATCTCGCAGATCCGGTCGCCGTCCCGACGCCGCTGATTGTGGCATCGGACCGATTCAATGCGGAATATCAGGTTCAAATTGACTGTTATTCAGGCTCAATAATAATTCATATTGACGTACAAATGCAATATAAGCAGCATTTTATCATTAGTTATTGCGTCAATAATGGAGTTTGAAACCTAAAATATGGCGCGATTGATTCGTTAATGTTTAGGCTGTAGCGGGAAGAGGCCTGCGGAGACCGCAAGGCTTAGGATTGTAGCTTGTGCGCGTGCGCGCGTCGTCTTGGCTGATCTTGGCCCTGGAGGTGATGCCGGTGAGGCTGTCCGCCGGAGGCAGGCGCCGCGTGACGGGGTGCATGCGATGGGGAGGGACGCCATTCCGAGGCCCGACATACCTGTCGACCCCCAGCGGCTACGCGACCCTCCGAACCGCGGCGCAGGATCACCAGCGCTCGGCCGCCCACGGCCCCGGCCGTATCGCCAGGGTCGGCCATCGTCCGTCCACGCATGGCCGGCGCCTCCGCGATGACCGGAACGGCCCCTGACGGTGGTCCGGCCCCGGGCGCACCGCATCAATCCTGACATCCCCGCGGGACGGTTCCCGGGCGCCTCGGCGCGCGGCGGTCGCCCGGTCCATCAGCAAGGAGAGACTTCATGAGCGACGAGACGCAGACCAAGGTTCCGGCCTGGTACAGCCCGGACGAGATCCAGGGAATTCAGCGGGACCTGCTCGGTCCGGCGGCGAAGATCCTCGTCCTGTGCCTCGGCGGCAAGGGCGGCGTCGGCAAGACCACCATCGCGCTTCAGGTCGCCGACCTCTGCGCCGAGGTCGGTCCCGTGCTGGCGATCGATACCGATCCGGCCAACCGGCATTTCCATACGGCGTTGATGCAGGAGACGAATCCCGGCAGCGACAAGTTCGTCCCGCGCCGGACCGGCATCACCTGTTTCCGCCAGCGCCTGCGCGCGGAGGACAGCACCGGCCGCGTCGACCCGACCCTGTGCCAGGACATGATCGAGCACGTGATCGAGGCCGCCGAGCGCTTCGTGGTGGTGGATTTCCCGGCCGGCGACACCGAGACCACCCGTCGCTGCGCCGAGATCATCGTGGAGAGCTGCCGGGAATCGAACATCCGCCTCTGCGTGGTCGTGGCGGCCGGCGCCGTCGATCCGACCGCCCTCGATGTCCTGCGCGAACTCAAGCCGATGCTGATCGAGTGCGACCGGGCGATCCTGGCGAAGAACACCGCCCAGGCGACCAACTTCGACTATCTTGAATTCGCCGACCTCGTGCAGGGGCTGCGCAAGCTGCCGAATGTTCGCGTGATCGAGATCGAGAAGATCGGCGAGCGCCTGATCGAGGCCCTGCGCGTTCAGAACATGACCTGGCAGACCCTGGCCAACACGGCGCCGATGCGACTGCGCGTCGAGGGCCGCCGCCTCCGGCGCAACTTCCACAACGCTTGGCGGGATGCGCTCCGGCCGTGACCAACCTCGAGCGGTTCTACCGGTCGGTCCACGGCCGCGATCTTCAGCCCTGGGAGCGTCAGCTCGCGGTGCGGATCGCGGCCGCCCTGAACACGACGACGGACGACGACTTCGTCGTCCACCTGCTCCTCGTGTACATGTCGACCAACGCCATCACCAACATGTACAACGAGCTGGTGGCCGCCCGGAACACGCTCGCCGACGACAACCGCGACCTGATCCAGGCCTTCACGAAGGACCTGCGCCGCAACAGGCTGATGACCTACGGGCTGATCGGCGCTGTGGCGCTCGCCCTTCTGTCGGGGGCCTGGACGCTGACGACGGTGCTCGGCCTCTCCAACGGCGCCGCCGCGACCGAAGCCCGCCTCGCCGCCGCGCTGGAAGCCTGCGAGCAGCGCAGTTCGGGACGCCCGCCGCGCGGCTCCGATTCCGGCCGCTGATCCGCCCGCGTCAGGGCGCCGGCGGCCGGGCCGAGAACGAGGCGGTCATCAGATCGCGCTCCGCGCGGGCCGACAGCGTCGCCAGGAAGGCCAGGAGATCGCTCCGCTCCCCGGCGGTCAGATGGAGCGGCTTGATCAGCCGGGAGCGGCTCGGGCGGTCGATTCCGCCGCGGTCGTAGAGATCGATCACGGCTTCGAGGTTCGGCACCGACCCGTCGTGCATGTATGGGCCGCGCTCGCCGACCTCCCGCAGGGTCGGCGTCTTGAAGGCGTAGCGCAGCGCGACCGAGGTCGGCTTGAAGCGGCCGCGTCCGATGTCGGTCCCCGAGCCGACCCCGATATCGTGGAACGAGTTGTCGGTGAACGACCAGCCGGAATGGCAGTTGGCGCAGCCCGCCCGCCCGTTGAACAGGTCGAAGCCGCGCTTCGCCGGCTCGGTGATCGCGTCCTCCTCGCCGGCGATCCAGCGGTCGAAGGGTGCCGGCTCGACCACGATCAGGCGCTCGAACGTGGCGAGGGCCGCCTCCAGCCGTTCGCGGGTGACGGCGGGATCGGCGAAGGCCTCCCTGAAGGCCGCGACGTAGTCCGGGTCCGCGGAGAGCCGGGACAAGGCCGCGTCCATCGGCAGGTTCATGTTGCTCGGCGCCGTGATCGGCATCGCGGAGACCGATTCGAGCGTCGGGAACTTGCCGTCCCAGCCGAGCGGGCCGTCCTGCCACGCAACGTTGAGGACCGTGGGTGTGCGCAGGTCCATGTCGCCCTGCTGGCGCGTCGCCGCGCGGGCGCGGCCGTCCGCCCAGGCGAGGTCCGGGACGTGGCAGGTCGCGCAGGACCGGGTCCGGTCGCCCGACAGGATCGGATCGAAGAACAGGCGCCGGCCGAGTTCGGCCTTGGCGGCCGTGTACGGATTGCCGGCCGGGAACGGAATCTCGGCGGGCGGCCGATAGGCATCGCGCCAGCCGGCGCGACGCGGATCGGGACCGCTGCCGACCCCCACGCCCACCCCGACGAACCCGAGAATCGCCGCGACCGCGGCGCCGACCTTCCACGCCATCATCAACCTCACGGGGTGTATTTATACCCCTATTCGTTGATGACCGATGAATCTCCCTATGAATATTTCGGCCTCGGGAAGTGCATCGCTATGCAAAACTTGGGTGCGGCCAAGCTTCCCCGAGGCAATCGGCCGTCTCCGGCTATTCGAGCCTGACCGCAACGCTGTCACTCGCACCAGTTGAATCAAGCACAGAGATACGTGCGAAGCCGGCCCCGTGCGGAAACCATTCGGCACGGTGCCGCAGCGTCTGTGCGACCGGCTGGCCATCGATCAGCCACGTGAGCGGCGGCACCCCGCCGGAAGCCTTCAGGGCGAGCCCCGGCGCCGCGGCCTCGCCGTCGTGGCCGCCCGGCGCCAGACCGAGGTCGATCCGCGCGCCGTCCGGGGGATAGGCGATCCGCAGGGCGAGACCCGGTGCGCCGGCCGGGTCGCGGCCGAGACGCTGCAGCGGCGGCGGCAGGCTGCGGGAGGCGGCCATCAGGGTGTCGGCGGGCCGGGGAACCGGCTCGGGCTCGCCGCCGAGGCGCGCGAAGGCGTCGAACAGGATCGGCGCCGCGACGATCCGTCCGACGAGGCCCGGAACCGCCGCCCCGTCGGGCCGGCCGGCCCAGACCGCCACGGTGACGCGCCGGTCGAATCCGGCCGCCCAGGCGTCGCGGTAGCCGTAGGAGGTGCCGGTCTTGTAGGCGATGCGGTTCGGAAGCGCGTTCTCCGGCGGCGGCGTGCCGCGCAGGATGTCGGCGACGTACCACGCGGCCACGGGCCCTGCGATCCGGTGCCCGGACCCCGGCGCCGCCGGCTCGGCCCGGCGCTGGAGGTCGGGCAGCGTGCCGCCGCGGGCGAACCCGGCATAGAGCCGCGCGAGGTCGGTAAGCGTGATGCCGAGGCCGCCGAGCGCCACCGGCAGACCCGGAGCCGCCTCGCGCGGGAGTTGAATCGCGGCACCGGCGGCCCGCAGCCGAGCGATGAAGCGCGCCGGGCCGACCGCCTCCATCAACGCGACCGCGGGGACGTTGAGCGACAATTGCAGCGCCCGCCGGGCCGTGACCGTGCCCTGGAAGGTCAGGTCGAAATTCTCGGGCGCGTAGCTCGCCGAGAAGCGGGTCGGGCGGTCCTCCAGCAACGTCTCGGGATGGGCCAAGCCATCCTCGAACGCCATGGCATAGACGAACGGCTTCAGCGCGGAGCCCGGGGAGCGGATCGCGAGCGTCATGTCGATGGCGCCGCGCCGGGTCTGATCCAGGTAGCCGGCGCTGCCCACCTGGGCGAGGATGCGCCCGTCCCGGTTGTCGAGGACGAGGATCGCGGCCGAGAGATCCGGGCCGGCCGCGGCGGCGCGCTCGGCCGCCAGCGCCTCCAGCCGTGCCTGCAGCGGCGCGTCGATGGACAGGCGGATCGCCGGGTTCGCCGGATCGGCCGCCACCGCCTCCTCGGCGGCGTGCGCGGCCAGCATCGGGAAGGGTCTTCGACCGGTCGGGACCGGCTCCGCCTTAGCGGCCTCGGCCTCCGCTCCGGTGAGGATGCCCCGGGCGCCGGCGATGTCCAGCACGCGGTCGCGGGCGGCGCGGGCGCGATCCGGGAAGCGGTCGGGCCGGCGGGCCTCCGGGGCCTGCGGCAGGGCCACGAGGAGCGCGGCCTGCGCCGCCGTCAGCCGCGTGGGCTCCCGCCCGAAATACGCGAGGCTCGCTGCCCGGACGCCCTCCAGCGGGCCGCCATAGGGGGCGAGCGCGAGGTAGAGGTCGAGCATCCCGGGCTTGCCGAGGCGCCGCTCCAGGGTCACGGCGCGGACCATCTGGCGGAATTTGGCGGCGAGGGAGCGACCGCGCCGCGGCTCGACCAGACGGGCCACCTGCATCGACAGGGTCGAGCCGCCCGACACGATGCGCCCGCGCGTCAGCCATTGCCCCGCGGCGCGCAGCAGGGCTGCCGGGTCGATGCCGGGATGGTGTGCGAAGCGGCGGTCCTCGTAGGCAAGCAGCATGGCGCGGAAGCGCGGATCGACTGCCGCCGCGGTGACCGGCAGGCGCCAGCGCCCGTCCGCGGTCGCGAAGGGGCGCAGCAGCGTCCCGGACCGATCGAGCACCACGGTGGAGCGCGCCGCCGCGGCCGCGCGGTCGAGGAGTGGCAGCGCGGCCGCATAGACCCAGACGGCGCCGAGGCCGGCCAGCAGCAGGCTCAGCCCGAGCCCTGCGACCGCGGGGCCGGAGCCCGCGAATCCGTGCCGCGCCGGGGGCGCTCCTCGGTCGCGATCAGGCCCGTCCTGCGGCACGTCTCCTCCGCGGTCTGGACCCGCCATCGGCCGCGCAGGATTCCCGGTTCCCGCCGCGCAAGCAAGCCCGGCTCGGATCTCGCGTCGAAACACGCTCCCATGCGCCGAACCGGCGTCCCCTGCGGCGGGGAGCGCGCGCGGCTCCGGCTACGCGATGCCGATGTTGAGCCGGCCCGCGAAGTCCAGCCGGTCCGACCGCTCCATCCGGACCGGGAACGGCACGACGTTCGACACGAGCGGCGCCGCCTCAGCCTCGGGCGCCGGTCCGGTCCCGCGGGCCTTGCCGGGCTTCACCCAGCGCCCGATGCGCTTGAAATACGTCCGCCTCGCCAACCAAGCCGGAACGTGCCCGTCTTTCGCCATGACCTGCCCCTCACGATGCATCCGCGACAACGATATCCAGCCCGGTGGCCCGATCGCGTCACAGGATCGAATCGGGACTGTATTCGTGATACGAATGTATACCAGGGGTTGTCGCATCCTCCGTTTGGGTGATGCGGTGTGACGGTTCCGGGCCGGCGCGGGAAAGCCCTCAGGCCGCGGCGGATTCCTTCGCCCGTTCCAGCGCCAGCTTGGTCACCGCCACCTGGTCGACCTTGCCGGTGCCGAGCATCGGGATCGCCTCCAGCACCACCACCTCGGCGGGAATCGCGACGTCCGAGGCGCCGCGGCCCTTGGCGAAGCTCTGGTAGGCGGATCGCGTCGCGTCCTTCGCCTGCGTGAACAGGATCAAGCGCTCGCCCTTGCGCGCGTCCGGCACCGCCGCCACGGCACTCAGGCGGTCGGGCCAGAGATCGGCCGCCAGCGCCTCGATACCGGCGAGCGACACCATCTCACCCGCGATCTTGGCGAAGCGCTTGGCCCGGCCCTTGATCGTCACGAAGCCCGTCGCGTCGATCGCCACGATGTCGCCGGTGTCGTGCCAGCCCCCCGGCGGCGGCTCCAGCATCCCGGGCGCCTCGGCGCGCAGGTAGCCCAGCATGATGTTGGGGCCCTTCACCGAGAGGCGGCCGCCCTCTTCGATCCCCGGCACCGGCTCCAGCCGCGTCTCGATGCCCGGCAGGATCCGCCCGACCGTGCCGAAGCGGTTGAACATCGGCGTGTTGAGCGCCACCACCGGCCCGCACTCGGTGACGCCGTAGCCCTCCAGGATGCGCAGGCCGAACTTTTCCGCCCAGGTCCTCCGGGTGGTCTCCTTCACGGCCTCGGCGCCGGCCACCACGTAGCGCAGCGAGCGCAGATCGTAGGAATGGGCCGCCCGGGCATAGCCGGTCAGGAACGTGTCGGTCCCGAACAGCACGGTGCTGTTCGAGCCGTAGATCAGCTCGGGCACGATCCGGTAGTGCAGCGGCGACGGGTAGAGATAGACCGGCACGCCCGAGACCAGGGGCAGGACCAGCCCGGCCGTGAGGCCGAAGGCGTGGAATACCGGCAGCACGTTGAACACCTTGTCCATCGGCCCGAAATCGATCCGGGCCGCGACCTGCGCCACGTTGGCGAGCATGCAGCGGTTGGCCAGCACCACGCCTTTGGGCGTACCCTCGCTGCCGGAGGTGAACAGCACCGCCCCCGGATCCTCGCCGGAGCGCGCCACCAGCGGGCGGCGGGGGGCGAGGAAGCCGCGGATCTTGTCCCCGGTCGTGATGCCGGCCCGCACGTCCTCCAGGTAGATCAGCTCGACCGAGCCGCGGATCGCCTCGATCAGCGGCCCGAGGCGCCCCTTCTCGATGAACGCGCGCGACGTCAGGACTTTGCTCACCTCCGCGGCCCGGCAGGCCGAGAGCACGTTGGCGGGGCCGGCGGAAAAGTTGATCATCGCCGGCACCCGGCCCGCGGAGGCGAGCGCGAACAGCGTCACGGCGGCGCCGTTGGCGTTCGGCAGCATCACGCCGATCCGGCCGCCCACCGGGGCGAGCGGCATGAGCTTGCGGCCCAGGATGTTGGCGCCCATGACCAGCCGACCGTAGGTCAGCCGCCCGCCGACCGGGTCCTCCAGGGCGTTGCGGCGCCAGCCGTGGAGGTCGCCCGCCTCGATCAGCGCCGCCATCAGGCCGCGGTCGATGTCGGTGGTGCGGAACACGAGGTCCGACATGATCCCGTAGAGGGCCGCGCCCGCCGCCTGCCGCCGGGCCTTGCCCTTGAGAGCGGGGTCCACGGTCAGGCGGACCGGCGGCATCACCGTCACGATCACCTTCGGCCACCACGTGCGGCTGACCTGCCGGCGCGACAGCCGCGAGAAGACGGTGCGCTCCAGCCCGTCGATCTTGACCGGCACCACCATCGCGGCGGACTTGTCGGCGATCAGCCCGGCGCCGTCATAGACCTTCATCAGGCTGCCGGTGACCGTGAGCCGGCCTTCTGGAAAGATGATCAGGGTCTCGCCGTTCTTGACGGCGTTGATCAGCGTGCGCGTGGCGAGCGGGCGCGTCGGGTCCAGCGGCATCGCCTTGGTGACCCGCAGGAACGGCCGCACCCACCAGCGCTGGGCGATCCCGCTGTCGACCGCGAAGACCGGCTCCTGATCGAGCAGCGACAGGGCGAGCGGCGCATCGAGGAACGACACGTGGTTGAGGGCCACGATGGCGTTCGGCCCGGCCGCCGCGAGGTTGTCGAAGCCGCGGACCTCCAGCCGGTAGAACGCCCGGAACAGGATCGACAGGGCGTCGCGGAACGGGCTCGTCGGCAGGGTCGCGAACACGATGGCGCCGACGATCAGGTTCAGCACCGCCACCAGAGCGAGCAGGCTGGCGATCGAGAGGCCGGCGCCCTGGAGCGCGGCGAGCGCGAGGGTTCCGGCCACCATGAAGGCCGCCGTCATGACGTTGACTGCGCCGATGATCCGCGCCCGCATCGCCTTCTCGGCCCAAGCCTGCACGGCCGCGAAGGACGGGACGATGTAGAGGCCGCCCGAGATGGCGAGTCCCAGGAAGTCGATCCCGGTGCGCAGGCCGTGGCCGGTCGCCAGGAAGTCGAACGGGCCGATCGGCGCCGCGGGCGACGGCGGCAGGTGACCGATCGTCCAGGCGAGGTCGAGGCCGAACAGGCCCATCAGCACGGCGCCGACCGGCGTCGGCAGCAGCACGATCCGGCCGCTGGCGAGCCAGGAGGCGAGGCCGGAGCCCAGCGCGATGCCGATCGAGAACAGCGCGAGCAGCAGCGTGATCACGGTCTCGGTGCCGTTGAAGGCGCCGCGCACCAGCACGGGCAGGAGCGACAGCACCACCACGCCGACCAGCCAGAACCAGCTCACGATCAGCGAGCCGCGCCATAACCGGGCATCGGACCAGAGGTCGCGCAGCAGCGATCCGGTCGAGCGGGCGATGTTGCGGTCGACATGCAGGTCCGGCGCCCCCTCCCCGGTCGCCGGGATCATCCGGGCCGACAGCCAGCACAGGACGGCGAAGCCCATCACCAGGATACCGAACACCAGCCCGGACCCGCCCATCGCCGAGGCGGCCCCGGCCGCGATCGTGCCGAGCAGGATCGCCAGGAAGGTCGCGGCCTCCACCAGGGCGTTGCCGGCGGGCAGCTCCTCGCGGCGCAGGTGATCGGGCAGGATCCCGTACTTGATCGGGCCGAACAGCGCCGCGATCGTCCCGAACAGGCCGAGCGCCACGAACAGCACCGGTACGGAATGCAGGAGGAAGCCCAGCACCGCGGTGCCGGCCGCGAAGATCTCCGCGAATTTGAGCCGCCGGGCCATCAGCGCCTTGTCGTATCGGTCGGCCCACTGGCCGCCGAGGCCCGACAGGATGAAGAACGGCCCGATGAACACCGCGCTCGCGAGCGTCACGAGGACGCCCGCATGGGCATCCGCCTCGCCGCCGACCCCGAACAGGATCAGGAAGGCCAGCGCGTTCTTCAGGAAATTGTCGTTGAACGCCGAGAAGAACTGGCACCAGAACAGCGGCGCGAAGCGCCGCGCAGTCATCAAGGTACGGAACATGGCGATCTCTCGTTCCGAACCTGACTGGCCCAACCCATACGGTCAGGTCAAATCAGCGCGCGGCCAACACACAGAGATCGCGGCGGCGGGGGACCTCGCCGTGCGGACCCGCACGGCTGCGCGGCGGGGGATCGGCGCCCGCGGGCTCGTGACGCGCGCAGCCTTTCCCGAACAGGTGGAGCGAAGCGGAACCTGATCCGGGACCCAGCGCACGAAGCGCCGCGTCAGCGGCACAGGGTGATCCAGATCGACGCTTCGCGACGTCGTGTGCTGGGTCCCGGGTCGCATTCCGCTGGCGCTCCATGCGCCCGGGAAAGGGCCCGGCCCTCAGACCTTCCGGACGACCCGGCCGGGGCGGCCCAAGATGCGGGCCTGGCGGACGATGAGGCCGTGCAGGGAGGCGCCGAGATCGTAGGACCAGTATATGTGCGTTGCGATCATCGAGATCACGACGAGCACGGCGCCGGCCGCGCAGGCCGGCAGGAGCAGCAGGAAGGTCAGCACCATCCCGACCGCCGTCCGCTCGGCCAGAGAGGCCTGAGGCCAGGGGTCGATCGGCAGGGAAAAATGTCGTCCGGAGCGCATGACTTCGACCCTCGGTGGTTCGGCATGACGCAGCACAGACGGTTAACAGCGGCCGGACTCGGTCGTTGCGTCGCAGGATGCGAATTCGGACCCCCGTGACGTTCCGGCCCGATGCCGCAGCGCAACCGACCGTCGCGATCCCGGGTTGCCGTCCGGATCTTCATCGAGGGCGAGGTGGATATGGCTCGGGTTGCGGTCGTGACCGGCGGGACGGCCGGCATCGGGCTGGCGACGGCGCACGCCTTCGCGGAGCGCGGATGGTCGGTGGCTGTCATCGCGCGCGATGCGAACCGGCTCGCCGCGGCCGAGCGGGCGCTCGCGGCCTACGGGCAGCCGGTGCTGACGATCAGCGCCGATGTCGCCGACCCGGAGGCCGTCGACGCGGCCGCCGCGCGGATCGAGGCCGAGCTCGGGCCGATCCGCGCCTGGGTGAACAACGCCATGTCGACCGTGGTGAATCCGGCCGACCGGATCACCCCGGACGAGTACCGGCGGGTCACCGAGACCACCTATCTGAGCCAGGTCTACGGGACGCTCGCCGCCCTGCGCTACATGAAGCGGCGTAACCGGGGCGCGATCATTCAGGTCTCCTCCGGCCTCGCGGTCCGGGCCGCACCGCTGCAGGCACCCTACTGCGCGGCGAAGTTCGCGGTCTCGGGCTTCACCGACGCCCTGCGCTGCGAGTTGCTGCACGACCGGGTGAACGTCAGCCTCAGCGTCATCTACCTGCCGGCGGTCAACACGCCCCAGTTCAACTGGGCGCGCAACCGGACCGGGCACCGGCAATACGCCCCCGATCCGGTCTTCGACCCGCGGCTCTGTGCCGAGGCGATCCTGTACGCTGTCGAGCATCCGCGCCGGGAGGTCTGGGTCGGGCGCTCGTCGATGATCATGGCGGCCGCGCAGGCGCTCGCCCCGGCTTTCGCCGACCGCAAGGCCGCCTCTATGTGGTCGGCCCAGCTCTCCGACCAGACCATCCCCGAGATGGAGGGCAACCTCTACGAGCCCGTGCCGGGCCCGGTCGGGATCGACGGCCGTTTCTCCGGCCGGACCAAGGCGAGCCGGGCCGAGTTCGTCACGAGCCGCACCCGGGATCTGGTGGTCGGCGGGCTCGCCGGGCTGGCGGTGATCGGGCTCGCCGGCACGATCCACGCTGCCCGCTCGGCGCGCCGGCTGCCGGGCCGGACCTGACAGCTGCGCGCAAGCGTACCGCCTGCTACAGCTGCAGCCCCGAGGGAGGTCCGAAAAAATGCCCGGCTATCTGCCCTTCGCGGGGGCCCTGAAGCTGCCCGCCTATACCTGCGACAATTGCGGGTTCTGGCAGCGCCATTTCGAGGCGCCGGCCGCCTGCCCGATGTGCCTCGACGCCCGCCACGTCGTGCCGCAGGACGGCTGGCGCTTCCGCACCGCCCGGGAGGCGCAGGACGCCTTCCCCTGCCACTGGCAGGAACTGGAGCCGGGAATCTGGCGGTTCTGGAACGAGCCGGTCTCCGGCATCGGTCCCTCCGCCTACCTGATCCAGACCGAGCACGGGAATATGGGCTTCGAGGGCTGCCCGGTCTTCAGCGACGCCGCCCTCGATCAGATCGCGCGGCTCGGCGGCATGGCGGTGCTCTCGGCCTCGCATCCTCATTCCTACGGGGCGCTGCCGCAATTGCAGGACCGGTTCGATCCGGAACTGTGCCTGCCCGCCGCCGACTTCACCTGGAGCGCGGCGCTGCAGGTGAGCTGGCCCTATGACGATTTCCTGGAGCCGCTGCCCGGCCTGGAGCTGCACCGCACCGCCGGTCATTTCGACGGCCACGCGATCCTGTACGACCGCGCGCGAAAGATCTGCTTCTGCGGCGACGCGCTGAAGTTCGAGCTCGATCCGGCGGATTTTCGGCGCGCCACCACGATCTCGGCCCACAAGGCCTTCGTGCGCGGCGTGCCGCTCACGCCGAGCGAATTGCGCCGCTACCGGGACGTGTTCGAGCGCCTCGACTTCGCGCAGACTTGGACACCGTTCGAGCCGGCGCGCAATTGCGGGCGGCCGGAGGTGCTGGCGCTCCTCGACCAGCTGATGAGCGGCCGGTCGCACGCGGCCCCGGTGCCCCTCGACAGCCTCCGGGTTCAGGGCCGGTAGAGCGGGTCGTTCTCCAGGCGGATCGGCTCCCCGTGTGGCGTCGCCGCGGCGGCCCGACGGAACGCCTCCGTGCGCGCCGCGACGCTCTCGGCCTCGGCCACGCCGCGCTCGGCCAGAATCCCCTCCAGGGTCGCGAGCCACGCGCCGTAATCGGCGGCGCCCTCGGGGCCATCCGCCGGGCGGATCCCCCGGCCGAGGCGCTCCGCCCAGTCCGACCACGTGAACAGCCCGGCCTCGCGCAGGCTCACCACCATGGCGAAGACCTGGGCCTCCCAGGGGGCCGCGAAGGGGCTCGGCGACGGTTCGGTCACGCGGGCTCCAGATAGGGTTCGAAGGCCGCCACCGTGACGGTCCCGCCGGGATCGCCGCTCTCGCCCCACAGCTCCTGCGCGCTGAACGCGACCGTGTAGAGCCAGGTCGGGTTCTCGCCGGCCCCGTGGGCGCTGGTGTCGGGATAGACGAAGACCCCGTCGACCCGCACGATATGGCCACGCTTGCCGCGGACGTAGCGCGGCAGCCTCGTGTGGGTGGTCGGGTGGATGTTGCGGGCCTGGACCGCGTCGCCGGGCGCGAAGCGGGCGGGGGCGTCGGTCGCCCGGCTGCTCGGGAAGCCGGCCCGGAAGCGTTCCTCCAGGCCGTCGCGGGCGAGGACCCGCGCGACGGGCTTGGCCGGCTCGGCGGCACGGCCGGTTTCGATCTCGGCGGGTGTGGCCAGTCCGGTGGCGGCGAGCTGCTTCTCCAGGGCCTTCAGCCAGATCGCGTAGTAGCTCGACGCGAGGTACTCGGCCGGCGGCAGCGACTCGCGGGCGGCGCGGCTGCCGTCGAGGTTCCAGGCGCCGGTGTAGCCCATGGCGAGCGCCATCGCGAAGACGCGCCGCTCCCAGGCGGCGTGGAACACCGGCTCGTCCGGCTCCGGCACCACCGGCCCGAAGCCGTGCGCGCCGCCGAGATCCTGGGCCCCGTTCATACCGGCATCTCCACGGGTTCGACCGGGAGCGCCTTGGGCAGCCCGGTGCCGATCATGGCATCGCGGGTGACGAGGGCGGCAAGGGCCTCTTCGGAGAAGCCCTCGGTGCCGGCGGGGCGCAACGGCAGGACCATGTAGCGGGTCTCGGCGGTCGAATCCCAGACCGTGATGCGCGTCGTCTCCGGCAGCGTCACCCCGAATTCGGCGAGCACGCCGCGCGGGTCGATCACCGCCCGGGCCCGGTAGGGCGGCGCCTTGTACCAGACGGGCGGCAGGCCCAGCACCGGCCAGGGATAGCAGGAGCACAGGGTGCAGACGACCAAGTTGTGCGTCTCCGGGGTGTTCTCGACCACCACCATGTGCTCGCCGCCCCGGCCGCCGATGCCGAGCTCGGCGATCGCCGGCGTGGCCTCGGCCAGCAGCCGCGCCCGGAACGCCGGATCGACCCAGGCCCGGGCGACGACCCGCGCGCCCAGGTGTGGGCCGACCTTAGTCTCGTAGAGCTCGACCAGCGCGTCGAGGGCCGCCGGGTCGAGATAGCCCTTCTCGGTGAGCAGCGATTCCAGCGCCCGCACCCGGGCCTCGACCGGCGAAAGGTCGCTGCCGTGATGCACGTGATCGTGATCCGCGTGGTGGTGGCTCATCCCGCTCTCCTCACGGTGCGCAGTCTGCACCGGCGGACAGGCCGCTGCCAGCCCCGACGCATGGATGGATTAACCTCGGCCGTTATGGCCACGTTGGCCCTATCAACCAATACCGGCGGGAGCGTTTGGTATCGGTTCATAATTCGGCGGTTACCGACGTTAGATCAGTTCCAATATATCAGTAACGGGATCAGGACACGTTCATGATCGAAGACGCCGCGAAGCCGTCGAGCGAGGGCGATCGGACGGCCGTCGGCTACGCCACGGCCATCGGCCAGCACCTTGCCCTGCCCATCCGCGACTATTTCAAGCTGGTCGAGCAGGAGCCGCTGCCGGGTCAGCTTAGCGATCTGGTCGCGCGGTTCGAGATCGCGGTCGCGGCCCATGGCCAGACCGTGCCGTTCGATTTCCGCGGCGACATCATCAAGGCGCTGCCGGCCCTGCGCACCTTCGCGCTGTCGCTGGCGGGGGACGTCAATCGAGCCGACGACCTCGTGCAGGAGACGTTCGTGAAGGCCTGGGCCAATCAGGAGCGGTTCCGCCCCGGCACGAACTTCACCGCGTGGCTGTTCACGATCCTGCGCAACCAGTTCTACTCGGAGTTGCGCAAGACCCGGCGCGAGATCGAGGATGTCGACGGGTCGCATGCCGGCCAGATGACGAGCCTCGCCGATCAGGAGGATGCCAGCACCCTCAAGGTCGTGTGGGCGCGCCTCGAAGGGCTGCCCGCGGCGCAGCGGCAAGCGCTGCTGCTGGTCGGCGCCGAGGGCCACACCTACGAGGAGGCGGCGAGCAAGCTCGGCTGTCAGGTCGGCACGGTGAAGAGCCGGGTGAGCCGGGCCCGGTCCTCGCTGCTCGGAACCCTCGGCGTGGTCGTGGCCGGGCAGGCGCCGGCGGCTTGAGGGATGCGCGCCCGCGCGTCTTTGCCAGCGGCGCGAAGCAATCGGTTTGCCTGGTGGTGGCTCGCGTCGATCGGGGGCTTGTTCGACCGGTGACGCGCTGCCCGACCGCACGCCTCACAAGGCTGGCCGGCGCAGGTGCCATTCGGTGGCCTGCTGGTAGGCTTGCCCGATCCGCAGCGCCATCGCCTCGTCGTAGCCGCGGCAGACGATCTGCAGCGAGAGCGGCAGGCCCGCGGCGGTGTAGCCGTTCGGCAGCGCCAGGGCGCAGAGATCGAGCAGGTTCCCGAACCGGGTGAAGCGCGAAGGCAGATGCCCCTCGTCGACCGCGGCGAGCGGCACGGCCGCTGATTCCGTCGTCGGCGTCAGCAGGGCGTCGATCCCATCGAGCGCTGCGGCATAGGCCTGCTTCATGGCGGCGCGGCGCTGGAGCGTGGCGAGATAATCCTGCGCCGAGACCGTGGCACCGGCCAGGATCCGCGCCCGCACGGCATCGCCGAGCTGTGAGGACGGGTCCTCCGCCAGGGCGCCGTTGACGAGATAGGCCTCTGCGTTGGTGATCGCGCTCATCGCCACGCAGTCGCTGAACCGGAATGGCAGGGCCACGTCCACGATCTCCGCGCCCGCGCGGGCGAGCTGGTCGAGGGCGTCGTCGTAGGCAGCCAGCATGTCGGCGGCGACGCCGTCGCGCTCGACCGCCGGCATGCGGCCCAAACGCAGGCCGCGCACCCCGCGGTTGAGCGTCGGCCAGGGGGAGTCCGGCGCCACGCCGCGGGTCGTCGGATCCAGCGGATCGGGGCCGGAGATCGCCTCGTAGAGGAGTGCCGCATCCTCCACCGTGCGGGCGAGCGGGCCGGGCGAGTCCAGCGTGGTCGAGAGCGGCACGATTCCCCAGGTCGAGACGCGCCCGACCGTCACCTTGAGCCCCGTCAGTCCGCAGAAGGCCGACGGCAGGCGCACGGAGCCGCCGGTATCGGTGCCGATGCCCCAGGGCGCCATCCGGGCCGCCACCGCCACGCCGGTGCCGCTGCTCGACCCGCCGGGGGTGCGCGCAACCTCCGCATCCCAGGGATTCCAGGGCGTGCCGAGATGCGGGTTGGTGCCCCAGCCGCCATAGGCGAACTCCACCGTGTGGGTCTTGCCCAGCACGATCATCCCTTGCGCGATCAGGCGCCGGGCGACGGTGGCGGTGCGTTCGGCCCGCCTCGTGCGGTGGGCGGCGGATCCGCCCATGGTGATCCGGCCCTCCAGGTCGATCAGGTCCTTCAGCACCACCGGCACGCCGTGGAGCGGCCCCACCGCGTGGCCCGACCGGATCGCCCTTTCCGCCCCCTCGGCGGCGAGGCGTGCATCCGCGGAGAAGACCTCCGTGAAGGCCTGGAGCTTCGGCTCCAGCTGGTCGACGCGTCCGAGCAGCGCGTCGACCGCGTCGACCGGCGAGAGGCTGCGCGCACGGATCGCCCGGGCGAGCTCGGCCGCTGAGGCGTGGACGGGATCGAGATCGGGCATCGGTTTTACTGCACGCTGACGAGGGTGAGGTCGACGAACCAGGATTGCGGCGAGACGAATCCGTGGATCTTCTTGGACATGCCACGGGGATTGAGGTCGTGGACGACGAACAGCCAGGGCGGGTTGTCCACGAGGCGCTCGTGGGCGATCGTGGTCTGCGCGTCGATCACCTTGGCGTCGGTGGTCTCGGCGAGCGCCTTGAGGGCGGCGTCGAACTGATCGTCCTTCCAGTTGGGGAAGTTGAAGCCGTTCGGCGGGAATCGGTCGCCCGCGAAGTAGCGCGCCATCACGCTGGCATCGGAGGAGGGCGAGGACACGTTGAGCGCCATCGAGCCCTGGAGGCTCTGGGCGTCCGGCAGCGCCCGGCTCGCATTCAGCAGCACCTGCCACTCGACCACGTTGAAGCTCAGTTCGACGTTGCAGGCCTGCTTCAGGTTCTCCTGCAGGTACTCGTTCATCGGCATCGGCAGCATCTGGCCGGAGCCCGAGGACGAGATCATCACCTTGAGCTTCAGGGGCTTCGCGTCGGTGAAGCCCGCCTCGGCGAGCAGCGCCTTCCCCTTGGCGGCGTCGAACGTGTAGCGGTTCTTCGGCGTGCCGAAATTCGGGTCCTTGTCGTTGAGCCAGCCGGAGGCCGGCTCGGCCGTGCCGTTGAGGAGCTCGACGATTCCGGCTCGGTCGACGCAGTAGTTCAGGGCCTGCCGGACGCGCACGTCCTTCAGCGGGCTGTCCTTGGCGCCCATGTTGTAGATGTAGGGCCAGACATGCGGGTACGAGCCCGTGGTGATGGTGAAGCCTGCCTGCTTCAGGGACGGGATCGCGTCGGGGGCCGGTACCTCGATCCAGTCGACCTGCCCCGACCGCAGGGCGGCGACCCGGGCATTCGCCTCCGGGATCGGCAGCAGCCGGACCTTGTCGACCTTGGCCATCCGGTTCGGATCCCAGTAGCCGTCGAACCGAGCGAGATCGACCGCCTCCCGCGGGGCGACGCGGGTGATCTTGAAGGGCCCGGTTCCGGCCGCCGGCAGGGACGCCACCTTGCTCCAGTCGCGCCCCGCCTTCTCGAAGGATTGGGGCGACGTGAACAGCAGGTAGACCACCATGTAGGGGAAGTAGGATGCCACCTGCGTCGTGGTGATCTGGACGGTCGAATCATCGACCTTCCTGTAGCTGCCGACCAGCGGCGCCCGGGCCCGGGAAATGCCGGCGCCCTGCGCCTCGAATTGCGGGCTGTCGTTCTTGAAGTAGCGGTCGAGGTTCCAGATCACAGCGTCGGCGTTGAACGGGGTGCCGTCATGGAACTTCACGCCCTGGCGGAGGTGGAAGGTCCAGACCGACTTGTCGTTCGGGTCCTGCTCCCACCGCTCGGCGAGCGCCGGGATGATGCCGGCGAGCTTGGTGGTGCGCGTCAGGTCCCATTGCACCAGCCCCTCGAAGATCGGGTAGCCGAGGAAGCGCATGCCCTCGAAGCCGTTGTTGGGCATCCCCGTGGTGGTGGGGATGTCGGAGGCCGTCATGGCGATGCGCAGCACGCTCTCGGCGCTGGCAGGCCCCGCCAAGAAGATGAATCCGGCCAGGGCGGCGGCAATCGGGCGGCGCATTCTCATCGGACCCCAATGGTGGACGGTGCGGCTCGCCCCCGGCAAGTCCCGCGCCAGACAGCGCCATCATGCCGGCGTCCGGCGAACGGGAGATGTCACCCGCCGCCCCTTGCGCTGAGCCGCCACGGCGTCACGATAATACAGAATCCGTGGCGCCGCGCAGGGTGCCAGCGAGAGGGGAGATGCCCGTGAGCGATGGGATGCCGGCCGCCATGAACGGGGCTGAGAGCCTGGTCCGGACCCTCGTGGGAGGTGGGGTCGAGGTCTGCTTCACCAATCCCGGCACCTCCGAGATGCACTTCGTGGCCGCCCTCGACCGGGTCGAGGGCATGCGCTGCGTGCTGTTCCTGTTCGAGGGCGGCGCCACCGGGGCCGCGGACGGCTACGCCCGCATGGCCGACAAGCCGGCCTCGACCCTGCTCCACCTGGGGCCCGGCCTCGCCAACGGGCTGGCCAACCTCCACAACGCCAAGAAGGCGCGCACCCCGGTCGTCAACATCGTCGGCGAGCATGCGACCTATCACCGGGAATACAACGCGCCGCTGACCTCCGACATCGAGGGGCTGGCCCGGCCGATGTCGTCCTGGGTCCGGACGGGAATGAGCGCCGCCGCGATCGGCCCGGACGGTGCCGCCGCGATCGCCGCCGCCCGCACCGCGCCCGGGCAGGTCGCGACTCTGATCCTGCCCGCCAACACCGCCTGGGATCCCGGCACCGGGCCGGCGCCGGTTCCACCGATCCCCGAGCGGGCGAAGGCCGGCGACGATGCGATCGCGGCCGCGGTCGCGGCGCTCAACAGCGGCGAGCCGGTGCTGCTGCATCTCGGCGACCGGGCGGTGCGGAACGAAGGCCGGGTCATCGCCGACCGGATCGCCCGCAAGACCGGCGCACGGCTGATGGCGATGACGTCGAATGCCCGGATCGACCGCGGTGCCGGCACGGTCCCGATCGAGCGCCTGCCCTACCCGATCGACCAGGGCATCGCGGCCCTGAAGGATTTCCGGCACATCATCCTGATCGGCGCGACGCCGCCGGTGGGCTTCTTCGCCTATCCCGGCAAGCCGAGCCTGCTCGCCCCCGAGGGCTCCTCCACGATCACGCTGGCCACCCCCGAGGAGGACCAGATCGACGCCCTGGAGCGGCTGGCCGAGGCCGTCGGCGCCCCGCCCGCCGAGCCGGTCGCCGCCGGCCCGCGCCCGACGCTCCCGACCTCCGGTCCCCTCGACCAGGACACGATCGGGCAGGTGCTGGGCGCCCTGATCCCCGAGGGCGCGGTGATCTGCGACGAGTCGATCACGACGGGCCGCAACTTCTTCGCCCTCACCCGGGACGCGGCACCCCACACCTGGCTCCAGCTCAGCGGCGGCTCGATCGGGCTGGGCATCCCGATGGCGACCGGTGCGGCCGTGGCCTGCCCGGACCGGAAGGTCATCAACCTCCAGGCCGACGGCAGCGGGCTCTACACCGTCCAGGCGCTCTGGACCCAGGCGCGCGAGCGCCTCGACGTGGTGACGCTGGTCTGGTCGAACCGCTCCTACGCGATCCTGCGGGTGGAGCTCGCCAATGTCGGCGCGCTCAATCCGGGCCCGAAGGCCCTTGGCATGCTGAGCCTGGACGATCCGGCCCTGGATTGGGTTAGCCTCGCCAAGGGGTTCGGCGTGGAGGGGCAGCGCGTCGAGACGCTTCCCGACTTCATCGCGGCGTTCCAGCACGCGCTGGCCACCAAGGGGCCGCACCTGATCGAAGTCGCCCTGTGAGGGGGACGGCCTACACGCTCTCCGGTCTCGAAGGCCCGGTCGAGATCCGGATCGACCGCTGGGGACTCGCGCATATCCGCGCCGGCACAGTGCTCGACGCCATCCGGGCGCAGGGCTTCAACGCGGCGCGCGACCGGCTCTGGCAGCTCGACCTCTGGCGCAAGCGCGGCCTCGGCCTGCTGGCGGCGGATTTCGGGCCCGGCTACCTCGCCCAGGACCGCGCTGCCCGGCTGTTCCTCTACCGCGGCGACATGGATGCGGAATGGGCTGCCTACGGTCCGCAGGATACGAAGGCCATCGTCACGGCCTTCGTGGACGGGCTCAACGCCTACGTGGCGCTGACCGAGGCGCAGCCCGCGCTGCGGCCGCCGGAATTCGCGCTCACCGACACGCGCCCGGCCCGCTGGCAGCCGGAGGACGTGCTGCGCATCCGCAGCCATGGTCTGGTCCGCAACGTCCTCTCCGAGGTCGCCCGCGCCCGGGTGCTGGCCCGCGCGGACTCCCGGGCGGCCGGGCTCGCCGCCGACGACCTGCGCAAGCGGATCAGCCCGCCGCACGATCCGGTGGTTCCAGACGGCCTCGACGCCGCCGACTGGCCGGACGATCTTCTGGACGATTTTCGTCTGGCCACCGCGACGGTCGGGTTCCCGCCCGAACGGCTTGCGGCCCCTCGCGAAGAAGCCTGGGCCTGGAGCAAGGTCGACGCGCACGGCGCCGTCACCCGGGGCGCGCGCGCCGCCCCGAAGGAGCCGGCGGAGGGCTCGAACAACTGGGTGGTCGGGCCCTCGCGCACCGAGACCGGCCGGCCGATCCTCGCGAGCGACCCGCACCGGGTCTACCTGCAGCCGTCGCTCCGCTACGCCGTCCATCTCACGGCGCCGGGCCTCGACGTGATCGGGGCGGGCGAGCCGGCGCTCCCCGGCATCTCGATCGGCCATAACGGGCACGCGGCCTTCAGCCTGACCATCGCGCCGATGGATCAGGAGGATCTTTTCGTCTGCGAGACCGACCCGGCCGATCCCGATCGCTATCGGTACGGCGACGGCTGGGAGCCGATCCGGCGCATCTCCGAAACGATCCCGGTGCGCGGCGGGCCGGACGAGACCGTGGCGCTCGGCTTCACGCGTCACGGGCCGGTGATCCGCGAGGCGGGCGGTCGCGCCTTCGCGCTGCGGACCGTCTGGTCGGAGCCGGGCGCTGCCGCCTATCTCGGCAGCCTCGCCTATCTCGGCGCCACGAGCCCGGACGCGTTCGGCGACGCCCTGCGCCACTGGTCGGCGCCCTCGGTGAACCAGCTCTACGCCGACGCCGCGGGGCGGATCGCGTGGTTCATGGCCGGCAAGGCGCCGGTGCGCCCGGCCCATGACGGGCTGCTGCCGGTGCCGGGTGACGGCCGCTACGACTGGGCCGGTTTCCACGATCCCGGTGCCCTGCCCCGCAGCCTCGACCCGGCGGCGGGCTGGCTCGCCACCGCCAACGCGATGAACCTGCCGCCGGATTTCCCGATCGAAGTCCGAAAGGTCGGGTTCGAGTGGGCCGAGCCCTGGCGCGCCCGGCGCATCCGCGCGGTGCTCGGTGGGCAGACGCGCCACAGCCTGGAGGAGTCACGGGCGCTTCAGGGCGATGGCTTCTCCGAACCGGCCCTGCGGCTCGCCGAACTGGTCCAGGCCATGCCGGCAGGGACGGACCCGGATGTCGCCTCGGCCCAGGCAGTGCTGAGCGCGTTCGACGGCGTGCTCGACCCAAATTCCGCCGCGGCCGCCCTCGTCGAGGTGTTCTGGGTCCACCACCTGCGCCCGGCCCTGCTCAAGGCGCTCGCGCCCGATGCCGGGACCCGCCGCCTGCTGCCGCCCGGCGACACGCAGAGCCTGATCGAGCGGCTGGAAACAGGCCTCGACCCCGTGACCCGCGATGCCCTGCTGGCGGACGCCCTCGGGGCGGCGTTCCGGGATTGTCTGGAGCGGATGGGGCCGGATCCCATGGGGAGACTTACGGCAGATGCGGTGGGCACTCTCCCTCCCCCCTCTGCGGGGGAGGGTGGCCCGCGAAGCGGGTCGGGAGAGGGGAGCGACGGTGCAAGTGTGAGCGCCGGCCTTCATGAAGCTCGCACCAAATCCGGAAGCCGGGTTCCCCTCTCCCGACCCCTGCTGACGCAGGGGCCACCCTCCCCCACAGAGGGGGGAGGGAGCGATGCGGAGACGACCGCCCCCAACGGCTGGTCCTGGGGCCGCCTGCACCACGCTGTGTTCGCCCATCCCCTCACCGGCCTGAGGCCCGACCGCGCCTGGGGGCGGTCGTCTCCGCATCGCTCCCTCCCCCCTCTGTGGGGGAGGGTGGCCCCTGCGTCAGCAGGGGTCGGGAGAGGTGAACCCGGCTTCCGGATTTGGTGCGAGCTTCATGAAGGCCGGCGCTCACACTTGCACCGTCGCTCCCCTCTCCCGACCCGCTTCGCGGGCCACCCTCCCCCGCAGAGGGGGGAGGGAGAGTGCCCACCG
>NZ_JAKSYM010000154.1 GCF_022829545.1 Methylobacterium sp. J-030
GTGCGCTCCGAGATGTCGTTGACCGTCTCGATGATGTCGCCGATCGTCTGGGTCTTCTCCGACAGGCTGACGATGTTGCCGGCCACCGCCTCGGCCTGCTCGCGGATCGCGTCCATGGCCTTGGCGGTGTCCGAGACGGCGCGCAGGCCCTGGCGGGAGGTCTGGGCCGTGGCCTGGGCGGTGGTGATCACCTCGGTGGCGCGCTTGCTGATCTGCGCGCCGGAATGGGTGATCTCGTCGACCGTGGCGGCGGTCTCCTGCACGGCGGCGAATTGCTGCTCGACCGAGGCCGCCTGCTCCTGCGCCGAGGCGCGGATCTCGGCCGCGGCGGCGTTCAGGTCGGTGGTGGCGGCCCGGTTGGTCCGGGCGAGGTCCGAGAGACCCGCCACCATCGTGTTGAGGGTACTGGCGAGTTGCCCGATCTCGTCGCGGCCGCCCACGGCGAGCTGACCCGACAGGTCGCCGCCGCCGACCCGCTCCACAAAGGCCATGACGGTCTCCAGCGGACGCACCACGGCGCGGCTGATCAGCCACGTGACCAGGATCGCCAGCACCACCGCGGCGGCGAGCGTCAGGTAGATCGAGAGGCGCGAGCGGTCGTAGACCTCCTGGGCGGCGCGTTGGCCGAGCGCCATGCCGCCGTCGAGCAGGGTTCTGAGGTTCTTGATCCCCTCCAGGAATGGGGCCTGGAGGCGGGTGATCTCGTCGTTGCGCGCGTCGACGGCAGCGACATCCTGCTTGGCGATGGCGGCGAACTGCGCCTCGCCCAGGCTCCGGACCTCGCGGAAGGCGCGCTGTACGTCGGCGGTCGCGGCGGCGATCCGGTCCCAGGACGCCACGCGCTCGGCCGTGGCCGAGTAGGCACGGTACTCGGTGGCGAGCTGGATCGTGGTGGCGAGCCGGTTCTCGATCTGCGTGGCGGTCTGGCGCCAGGCGGCCACGGTGTCGTCGGTGCGCGCCGGCCGCCCCTGCGCCTGCGTCAGCAGCGCGATCACCGCGGTGCGGCGTAGGAGCCCGAGGTCGCGGGCCTCGTTGCCGAGATCGTCGATCTGGCGCAGCACCGTCATGTCGCGCCGCACGATCGCGTCGGTCGTGTCGCGCACCGCCCCGATCTGCTCCAGCGCGTAGAGCCCCAGCGCCACGATCACCACCGTGACGGCGAAGAAGCCGAGGAGGATGCGTCTACCGATCGAGAGGTTCACGGTCGGGGCTGGCTCCGGTTAGGGCAGGGCGCGGCGCAGGAGACGGGGAAGATCGACGATGACGAAATCCGGGCGATCGGCGCCCGCCGCCGCGGGGGCATAGCCCGAAGTGACCGCGTTGCCCAATCCCTCGGGATCCGCGGCGCCCGAGGCTGTCGCCGCCGGGGCGATCCCCAGCACCCGATCGACCGCCAGGGCGAGGGACTGTGGAGCCGCCGATCCGCGCAGCACCACGAGATGACCCGTCTCGCCCGCGGGTTCCGGCCGTCCGAGTGCCCGGGCGAGGCCGACGACGCCGACGATCCGGCCCGAGAGCGCGATCAGGCCGATCAACGCCGGCACCGCACCCGGCATGGGCGTGAGGGGACGCATCGGCAGGACCTGCGCCACCGCCGTCAGCGGCAGGCCGTAGCGCTCGCTGCCGCAGGCGCAGACGAGGTGATCGAGGCCGGCCTCGGAGGCCGACGCGCCGACGTCGCGCCGGGCCAGCGCGGCGGTGCGCTCGGCCCGGAGGTCGCGCGCCGTCCGGGGCCGCGTCGGCGGGCGGTTCTCCAGCACGCCCGAACCTGCCTCCATCAGGGACTCCTGCGATCGAGCGCCGCGCGGGCTGCGGACGCGCCGGCGGCGATCTCGGCGGCGGACGCGCCGTCGCCCTCGGGCAGGGCCGTCTCCGGCCCCAGCGCTTCGCTCAGGGCTTGGCTCAGCGCGACGGCGTTGTCGAGGGCGCGGGCCGCCTCGTCCCGGCGGCCGAGGGCGATCAGCATCAGGCCGAGATGGTAGTGCGCCATCACGAAGCCCCGGTCGAGATAGAGGGCGGCACGCAGCGCCCGTTCGGCCTCCGCGTCGCGGCCGAGCGCCCGGGCGAGGAGGCCCTCGTAGAAGCGCAGGGCGGGGTCGGTGGGGTCACGGTCGAGGGCGAGGCGCAGCGCCCGCCAGGCGGCCCCGGTATCCCCGGCATCCGCGAGGGTGCGGATGCGGTCGCGGTCGGACGCCTCGATCTGCGTGCCGATCTCGGATGCGGCCTCGTCCGGCAGGGTGGGCGGCAGGCTGGCCTGAGCGTGGCGTGCCGCGGCGGACGCGGGGACAACGCCCGGCGCCGCCGCATCAGGCGCCATCGGGGCGGCCGCCATCGGACTGGACCCTGCGCCGTCCGGAGCCGTCGCCTCCGCAAAGACGCCGCCGCCGATGGCCAGCGGCGCCGCAGGAACGGCCAGGGCGGGCGCCTCGGGCCGCGCGCGGTAGGCCACCGTCCCGGGCAGGCTGACGGCATCGAGGAATCCCGCGAAGGCGGGGCTCGGCTCGGCATGGCCGAGGAGCAGCCAGCCGTCCGGCCGCAGCCTTCGGCCGAGGCCGCGCACCACCGCGGCGACCGTCCGGGCGTCGAAGTAGATCAGCACGTTGCGGCACAGGATCAGGTCGAACGCCTCGCCCGCCGGCGCGGCGGGCTCGGCGAGGGTGAGCAGGTTGCCGCGCTCGAACCGGACCAGCCCGCGGAATTCCGGGCGCAGGGCGTAGCCGCCCTCCCGCCGGAGGCCGGGGGCGGGGGGCAGCCGGGTGAAGTAGCGCAGCCGCTCCTCCGGCGGCATCGTGCGCAGGGCCCAGCGGCCGTATTCCGCGGCCCGAGCCGTGGCCAGCGCCTCGGTGCTGATGTCGGTGCCGAGGATCGAGACCCGCCAATCCGGCAGCGCCTCGCCGAGGAGCTCCCGCACCAGGATCGCCAGGGAGTAGGGCTCCGCCCCGGTCGAGCAGCCAGCGCTCCAGATCCGCAGCGCGCGCCGGTCGGCCCGGGCCGCGATCAGCGCCGGCAGGATTTCCGCGCGCAAGGCCTGGAACTGCTCGGCGTAGCGGAAGAAGAACGTCTCGCCGACGGTGATCTCGGCCTCCAGGCGCGCCCATTCGGCCTCGCCCTGCGACCCGTCCGACAGGAGCACCGCGTAGGCCGCGCAATCGGCCGCCGCGGAGTCGCGGAACCGCCGGCGCAGCCGCTCGATCAGGAGGTCGTCCTTGTCGGCATAGTAGTGGTGGCCGGTGCGCGCGATGATCCGCGCCTTCAGCGCCGCATAGGCGGGATCGGCCCCGGGATCGGGATGGGAAGGCCCCGGACGGCGCATCGCGGATCAGGCGGGCTCGGGCAAAGCCGCGAGCCGTTCGGCGGCGACCCGGGCGTGTGCCGCGACCCGGGCCCGCTCCTGCGCCGTGAGCAGGCGCTGGGGCGCCAGCGCGTGGACGAGACGCTCGCCAAGGACGAGCTCGGCCGCCACGCAGCCGTTGAGCGTCCCGGCCTCGCCGGCCGGCCGGATCGCGGTTTCGGGTACGGTGACGAGATCGGCGGCCCGATCCACGCAATACGCGACCGCCTCGCCCCGCAGGAGGACGAGATGCGCGTAGAGGCCGGCGGGAGATGGGGCCGCACGGACCCCGAGCAGGGAGGCGAGATCGATGACGGGAACCGGCGTGCCGCCGAGATTGAGGAAACCGGTGAGCCAGCCTCCGGCGGCCGGGGGTGCGTGGAGGTCCGCCAATGGCAGAACCTCGGCCACGGCAGCGCGCGGCAGCGCACAGGGCGTGCCGGCGACGTCGAGGAGGAGATAGGCCGTCCCGTTGCTGGCCAAGGCCGCCCGCTCCCCCCGTTTTCGTCTGAATCCCCACCGGGATGGACGGCGCAATAGGCCGAGTTAACACGTTCGGCAATCATCCCGGCCGCTCCGCGCCAGAGAGGACCGGCATGGGGAACCAAGTCTTGGCTCAGCCGCTTATTTTCCGACGCAGCAGCGCCGCATCTATGATGGTCGGCGCCTTGACTGCGCGGTCTACGCCAGGGATTGACGATGAGGAAACTTCTGTTGGCCGCCGCGTCGCTGACGCTCCTCGCGGGCTCCGCCTACGCCCAGGGTAACGCGCCCTACAACAATTCGGGCTCGCAGGCGGGTGGTCCGCGCGGCGGCATGGAGCGGGCCGGCGAGGGCGCGGCGATGGAGCGGGGTGCTGCGGCTCCCGAACGTCCGATGATGCGCAAGCGCATGATGAAGCACAAGCGGATGCGGCATCACCGCCGGATGCATCACCATATGTGATCGACGCGGGTCCGCCGCCCCACGGCGGCCGAACCCGTGCAAGGGGTCTGCCGCGCCCGTGGCAGACCCTTTTTCGTGCCCGAAGCCTCGCCGCGCGGCCGGGCGCGCCAGCCGGAACAATAACGACAGCGCCGGTGTCCGTCCCAGCAATCCTGCAGGTCTTGCCGGATCGGCGCGGGCGGTTCAGGTTCGCAACAGCACGAATTCCGTGACGTGATGTTCGAAAACGAACATCCGATGCGCCCCGATACGCGCGGAAGCAGGTCGGGACGGCGGGGGGAGGATCGATGTCGCGACCGCTCGACCGGAGGTCCGAGGACAGGATTGAGGCGACCGGCGTCGAGGGGCGGCGCGGCGCCATCGTGGCCGCGGTGCGCCAGCGGGGCTTCGTCACGATCGAGGCGCTGGCGGCGCAGTTCGGCGTCACCGTCCAGACGATCCGCCGCGATCTCAACGAGCTGAGCGCGGACGGCCGGCTGGAGCGCTACCGCGGCGGCGGCGGCCTGCCGTCGAGCGTCGAGAACATCGACTACGCCGATCGGCGGGTAACGCTGCTGCCGGAGAAGACCCGGATCGGCCGGCTCGCGGCGAGCCGGATCCCGTCGCACTGCTCGGTCTTCATCAATATCGGCACGACGCCCGAGGCGGTCGCGCGCGAGCTGACCCGGCACGACGATCTCAGCATCATCACCAACAACCTGAACGTCGCGCATTCCCTGGCGGAGGCCACCGAGTTCCGCATCGTTGTGGCCGGCGGCACCGTGCGCAACCGCGACGGGGCCGTGCTCGGCCAGCTCACCTGCGACACGCTCAGCCAGTTCCGGGTTGACGTGGCGGTGATCGGCGTCAGCGGCATCGATGCCGACGGCGCGCTCCTCGACTACGATTACGAGGAGGTGCGGGCGACGCAGACGATCCTGGCCCATGCCCGGAAGACTTTCCTTGTGGCGGACCACACCAAGTTTACCCGGCGCCCGATGGTGCAGGTCGGGCGGCTCGATCAGATCGACACCTTCTTCACCGACCAGCCGCCACCGTCGGAGATCGTCGCGTTGCTCGACCGGATGGGTGTCAGCCTGGCCGTTGCCGATGCCAGCAACGAACCCTAACGAACAAAAATTTTTCGCTTGCGAAAGCGCTGGGTCGGGTCAATATAGTTCCAACCCGCCGCGAGGGCGGGGCGAGGAGGACCCATGGCGGCAGCAACGCGCCAGCGCGAGCCGTCCGACGCCTACGATCTGCTGGTCGTCGGCGGCGGCATAAACGGCACCGGCATCGCCCGGGACGCCGCCGGCCGCGGCCTGTCGGTCCTTCTGGCCGAGCGGGGGGATCTGGCCGGCTCCACCTCCTCGTCCTCGACGAAGCTGATCCACGGCGGCCTGCGCTACCTCGAATATTACGAGTTCCGCCTCGTGCGCGAGGCGCTGGCCGAGCGCGAGAGGCTGCTGCGGCTCGCCCCGCACGTGATCTGGCCCCTGCGCTTCGTCCTGCCCCACGACGAGGGGCTGCGCCCGGCCTGGATGCTGCGGCTCGGCCTTTTCCTCTACGATCACCTCGCGCGCCTGCGCACGCTGCCTGGCTCGCACGGGGTCGACCTGCGCAGCTCCGCCTACGGCGCGCCGCTGCGGAAGCGGCTGACGCGCGGCTTCGTCTATTCCGACTGCTGGGTCGAAGACAGCCGCCTCGTGGTGCTCAACGCCATGGATGCCCGCGAGCGCGGCGCCACCGTGCTGACCCGCACCGGCGTCGTCTCGGCCCGGCGGGCGGCTGAGGGTTGGGTCGCGACCCTGCGCGACGAGCGCGTCGGGGCCGAGCGGACCATCCGCGCGAAGGCGGTGGTCAACGCCGCCGGCCCCTGGGTCAGCGCGACGCTCGGCGGCACGCTCGGCATCAACAGCCGGGCGGCGGTGCGGCTGATCAAGGGCAGCCACATCGTGGTCAAGCGCCTGTTCGCGGGCGATCAGGCCTACATCCTGCAGCAGCCCGACAAGCGCATCATCTTCGCGATTCCCTACGAGCGCGACTTCACGCTGATCGGCACCACCGACGTGCCCTATGACGGCGAGCCCGGCCCGGTCTCGATCTCCGCGGAGGAGACCGACTATCTCTGCGGCTGCATCAACCGCTCGTTCGAAACCACGATCACCCCGGCCGACGTGGTCTGGAGCTATTCGGGCGTGCGCCCGCTCTACGACGACGCGGCCGAGAACGCCTCCGCGGTGACCCGCGACTACGTCCTCGACGTGGAGGACCAGGGGGGACAAGCCGCCGTGCTGTCCGTCTTCGGCGGCAAGATCACCACCTACCGGCGGCTCGCCGAGCACGCGCTGGAGAAGCTGAAGCCGTATTTCCCGCACCTCAAGAAGGCCTGGACGGGCGACGCCGTCCTGCCCGGCGGCGCCATGAAGGATTCGGACTTCGACCAGTTCCTGGCCAAGCTGAAGGCGGAAAAACCGTTCCTGCCGGAGGAGACCGCCCGCCGCCTCGCCCGCGCCTACGGAACGCGGGCACGCGACATCGTCGGGACCGCCCGGTCCATGGCCGATCTCGGCGAGGCCTTCGACGGCGGGCTCACGGCGGCTGAGGTCGATTACCTGCGTACCGAGGAATGGGCGGTCACCGCGGAGGATATCCTGTGGCGCCGCTCCAAGCTCGGCCTGCGCACGAGCCCGGAGAGCGCGGCGCGCCTTGCCGCCTACCTCGACCGCAGGGCCGAGGCGGCCTGATTGTTTCGGCCCCGATCCGGCGAAGACCGGTCGGGCATAACAAGGGAGGGAACGATGAGCCGTTACGTCGGGGCCATCGACCAGGGCACCACCAGCAGTCGCTTCATCGTGTTCGACCGGGAAGGCAGCGTGATCGCGCTGGCCCAGGCCGAGCACGCGCAGATCTACCCGGCCCCGGGCCATGTCGAGCACGACGCCACCGAGATCTGGACGAAGACGCAAGCCGTGATGCGCGAGGCGCTCGAGAAGGGTGGGCTCCAGCCCTCCGATCTGGCGGCAATCGGCATCACCAACCAGCGAGAGACCACAGTCGTCTGGGACCGGACGACCGGCAAGCCGCTCCACAACGCCCTGGTCTGGCAGGATACCCGCAACGACCGGCTGGTGGCCGAGTTCGCCCGCGACACCGGCCGCGATCGGTTCCGCGACCTGACCGGCCTGCCCCTGGCGAGCTACTTCTCGGGCCTCAAGCTCCGCTGGCTGCTCGATCACGTTCCGGGCGCCCGGGAGAAGGCCGAGGCCGGCGATGTGCTGTTCGGCAACATCGACACGTGGCTCGTCTGGAACCTCACCGGCGGCACCGAGGGCGGCCTCCATGTCACCGACGTGACCAACGCCAGCCGCACGCAGCTCATGTCGCTCAAGACGCTGGAGTGGGACGACGGTATGCTGTCGACCTTCGACATCCCGAAGGCGATGCTGCCCAGAATCGTCTCGTCGAGCGAGGTCTACGGCGAGACCAAGGCGCCGTTCGCCGGCGTGCCGATCGCCGGCATCCTGGGCGACCAGCAGGCCGCTTTGTTCGGCCAGACCTGCTTCACCCCCGGCGAGGCCAAGAACACCTACGGCACCGGCTGCTTCGCGCTGATGAACACCGGCGCCGAGCCGGTCCCGTCGAAGGCCGGCCTCGTCACGACGCTGGCCTACCGCCTCGACGGCCAGAAGCCGGCCTACGCACTGGAGGGCTCGATCGCCATCACGGGCGCCTTGGTGCAGTGGCTGCGCGACAACCTCCACATGATCAAGGATTCCGCCGAGGTCGAAACGCTCGCCACCACGGTCGAGGACAATGGCGGGGTCTACTTCGTGCCGGCCTTCTCGGGCCTCTACGCGCCGCACTGGAACGAGGGCGCCCGCGGCCTGATCATCGGCCTGACCCGCTACGCCAACCGGGGCCACATCGCCCGCTCGGTGCTGGAGGCGACCGCCTTCCAGACCCGCGAGGTGCTTCAGGCGATGGCCAAGGATTCCGGCATTCCCGTCAAGGAGTTGCGCGCCGACGGCGGCATGGTGGCCAACACCACGCTGATGCAGTTCCAGTCCGATCTGCTCGACGTGCCGGTGGTGCGCCCGAAGGTGGCCGAGACCACCGCGCTCGGCGCCGCCTACGCGGCGGGTCTGGCGGTCGGCTACTGGAAGGGGCTCGACGACCTCAAGCGCAACTGGGGGGTCGACAAGCGCTGGACGCCGAAGATGGATGCCGGCCAACGCGAAAAGATCGCCGCCGCCTGGGGCCGGGCGGTGCAGCGCTCGTTCGACTGGAAGACCGAGGAGGCGTGAGGAGCGGAGCGCCGCCACGGTTCTCCCTCCCCCCTCTGCGGGGGGAGGGAGGCGCGGCGCCGGTTGCCGGTGCGTGACCAGACGACCTCGCGCGTTGGCGCGGGTCCAAAACGTCAAAAAGCAACAACAAACGGGGGAGAATAACCATGACATCACCCTTCCTGGGCGAGTTCCTCGGCACGATGACGCTGATCGTCCTGGGCGACGGGATCGTCGCCGGAGCCCTTCTCAAGAAATCCAAGGCCGAGAACGCGGGCTGGATCGCCATCACCGCCGGCTGGGCCTTCGCGGTGCTCGCCGGCATCTTCGTCGCGAACGCCACCGGCAGCCCGGACGCGCATCTCAACCCCGCCGTGACGGTGGCGGGGGCGGTCAGTTCCGGCGATTTCAGCAAGCTCGCCGTCTACGTCCCGGCCCAGATGCTCGGCGCCTTCGCGGGGGCGGTCATCGTCTGGCTCCAATACCTGCCGCACTGGGCCGCGACGCCGGAGCAGGATCTCAAGCTCGCCTGCTTCTGCACCGGCCCGGCGATCCGCGACGCGAAATCCAACTGGATCTCCGAGATCATCGCGACCTTCTTCCTGATCCTGACGATCTCGGCCCTCGTGACCAACACGCTGGGGGCGAGCGGCGCGATCCCGCGGGGTGTCGCGCCCTACATGGTCGGCATGCTGGTCTGGGGCATCGGCCTGTCGCTCGGCGGCACCACCGGCTACGCCATCAACCCCGCCCGCGACCTCGGCCCGCGCATCGCCCACGCGGTGCTGCCGATCACCGGCAAGGGCTCCTCGGACTGGGGCTACGCGCTGATCCCGGTGGCCGGTCCCGTGGTCGGAGCGGCGCTCGCCGGACTGTTCGTGCGTGCGCTCGGGATCTGACGGAACCGCCGGACCCTCAACCGCCGCGGGGCGTCCCTGCGTCGCGGCGGTTTGCGGCGGGGGGCCTGACGGCTTAAGTCAGGACGATCACGACCGCGCCCCCGGGCGCTTCCCCGCGGTGTGGCAGCCCCCGACCCATGGCCGTCGTCCTCGACATCCTGAAGAACGATCCGCGTGCGCCGCGCCTGCGCCATCCCGAGAAGGCGCACCGGCCCGATCAGCCCGTCCAGGCCAGGAAGCCGGACTGGATCCGCGTGAAGGCGCCGGGCTCCAGGGCCTGGACCGAGACCCAGAAGATCGTGCGCGAGCACGGCCTCGTCACGGTCTGCGAGGAGGCCGGCTGCCCGAATATCGGCGAATGCTGGGAGAAGCGGCACGCCACCTTCATGATCATGGGCGACACCTGCACGCGGGCCTGCGCCTTCTGCAACGTGCGCACCGGCCTGCCCGATGCCCTGGATCTGCACGAACCGGAGAAAATTGCCGACTCGGTCGCCAAGCTCGGCCTGCACCACGTGGTCATCACCTCGGTCGACCGCGACGACCTGAAGGACGGCGGCGCCGAGCATTTTTCCCGGACCATCGCGGCGATCCGCCGGGCGAGCCCCGGCACCACCGTGGAGATCCTCACCCCCGACTTCCTGCGCAAGGACGGCGCATTGGAGGTCGTGGTCGCCGCCAAACCCGACGTGTTCAACCACAACCTCGAGACCGTACCGGCCAAGTACCTGACGGTGCGCCCTGGCGCCCGCTACTTCCACTCGGTGCGCCTGCTGCAGCGGGTGAAGGAGCTCGACCCGGCGATCTTCACCAAGTCCGGCATCATGGTCGGGCTGGGCGAGGAGCGGAACGAGGTGCTCCAGCTCATGGACGACCTGCGCTCGGCCGACGTCGATTTCCTCACCATCGGCCAGTACCTTCAGCCGTCGAAGAAGCACCACGAGGTCGTGCGCTTCGTGCCGCCCGACGAGTTCAAGGCCTACGAGACCACCGCCTACGCCAAGGGCTTCCTGCTGGTCTCGGCCACGCCCCTGACGCGTTCGTCGCACCATGCGGGCGAGGATTTCGCGCGTTTGCAGGCTGCGCGTCTGGCGAAACTGGCGCCCGCGCTCTCGGCCTGAGGAAATCCGAACCCAATGCCGTCCTTCCGGGTCACCCGCACGGTGAAGCATTCGCCGCAGCAGATGTACGACCTCGTCGCCGACGTGGAGCGCTACCCCGAGTTCCTGCCGCTCTGCGAATCCCTGCGGGTGATCCGCCGCCAGGATATGGCAGAGGGCGGGCAGGTGCTGATTGCCGAGATGGGCGTGGGCTACAAGGCGATCCGCGAGCGCTTCACCACCCGGGTGAGCCTCGATCCGGGGAATCGCAAGATCGTGGCCGAGTATATCGACGGCCCGTTCCGGCACCTGGAGAACCGCTGGCTGTTCAAGGACGGCCCGAACGGCGGCTGCGCGATCGACTTCTTCATCACCTACGAGTTCAAGAGCCGCACGCTCGGGCTCCTGATGGGCACGATGTTCGACCGGGCCTTCCGCAAGTTCACCGACGCCTTCGAGGGGCGGGCGGATCGGATGTACGGGGCGCGGGCATAGCGGCGGGTCGTCGTGCAGCGACGCGGTGCGGAGATGGGCCGGTCCCCACAGACGGCAATCCAATCCACCCCCCTCATCCTGAGGTGCCGGAGCGAAGCGGAGGCCTCGAAGGAGCCCTCCAGCGGGCCGCGCGATCCCTGGAGCCCTCCTTCGAGGCCCGCTGACGCGGGCACCTCAGGATGAGGGAATGCGGGTTGGGATCACCGGGCTGAGGGCTGCTCGCGAAGACGGTGTCATGCCTGCGTCGGCACGCGCAAGTGCTCCGGCCGCACCCCCATCCCGATCAACCGCGCCGGCAGGACCTGTAGCATCGGCACGGCATCGAGGATCCGCAGCGCCAGCGGCGCGCGCAACGGCGCGTCGGCCTTGAGCGAGGCGGCGATCACCCGGGATTGGATCACCCGCTGCAGCGCCTGCGTGGTCCGCACCGCAAACATCCGCCGGGCCTGCACCCGGGCGAGGCCGGCCTCGGCGACGGGTCCCGCCCGCAGCGGCCCGGCGAGGATATTGGCCGCCGCCACCGCATCCTGGATCGCGAGGTTGATCCCGACACCGCCCACCGGCGACATGGCATGGGCCGCGTCGCCGATGCACAGCAGACCCGGCCGGTACCAGCGCGTCAGCCGGTCGACCGTGACGGTGAGGAGCTTGACGGCGTCCCAGTCGGCGATCTCCGCGGTGCGGTCGGAGAGGAACGGGGCGATCTCGGCCACCGCGTTTCGGAAGGCCGGCAGGCCCTTCGCCCGCAGCGCCGCGTCGCCGCCCTTCGGCACCACGTAGGCGCATTGCCAGGCATCGCCCCGGTCGAGGGTGATCAGGATGCGTCCCGGCCCGAAGCGCCCGGCTGCCGCCTCCGGGTCGCCGTCCCGGCGGGGCAGGCGGAACCACAGCACGTCGATCGGCGCGCCGAAGGCCCGGGGCGTGAAGCCGGCGCAATCCCGCATCCGGGAATGGCGCCCGTCCGCGCACAGCACGAGGTGGGAGCGGATCTCGACGGGACCCTCCGGCCCCTGGGCGCGCACGCCCGCAACTTGGCCGTCAGCCGCGATCAGCTCCTGGGCCTCCGTACGGCGGATCAGCCGGAAGGACGGGTTGCGCCCGGCCTCGCCCGCCAAAAAGTCCAGAAAATCCCATTGCGGCATGAAGGAGAGGAAGCGGTTGCGGGTCGGCAGCCGGCTGAAGTCCGCGACCCGGTAGTTGCGCCCGTCGACGACCCCGGAAAAGCTCTCGACGCGCCGCTGGGGCAGGGCGCGGAAGCGCGCGGTGAAGCCCAGCTCGTCCATCAGGTCGAGGGTGGAGGGATGGATCGTGTCGCCGCGGAAGTCGCGCAGGAAATCCGCGTGCTTCTCCAGAACGACCGTCTCGATCCCGGCGCGCGCGAACAGCAGGCCGGCCATCATCCCGGCGGGGCCGCCGCCGACGACGCAGAGGCGGGTGGTCACCGTAGCCATGGCCGTCCCTCCCTCAGTCGCGAAGGGCCTCCTCCAGGAGGCCGATCGCGTCGGCGACGGCGGCCCGGCGGATACCCGCGCGCCCGCGATCGCCGTAACCCCGCTCCAGGTGGCGCACGCCGCCGTCCCGCACGGCGAGGCCGAAATGCACGAGCCCGACCGGCTTCTCCGCACTGCCGCCGCCGGGGCCGGCGATGCCGGTGATCGCCACCGCCACATCGGCCCGCGAGGCGGCGAGCGCGCCGGCGGCCATGGCCCGCGCCACCGGCGCGCTGACCGCGCCGTGCTGGCGGATCAGGTCCATCGGCACGCCGATCGCCTCGGCCTTGGCGGCGTTCGAGTAGGTGACGAACCCGCGCTCCACCACCGCCGACGAGCCCGGCACCGCGGTGAGCAGGCCGGCCACGAGACCGCCGGTGCAGGATTCGGCCGTGGCGAGGCTGCGGCCGGCCTTCGCGTAGGCCGCCACCAGCGCCTCGGCGCGGGCCAGAAGCTCCGTGTCGTCGATCATCGCGAGCAGGCTCCCTTCGGGCGGCCGCGCCCTATCTCGTGGTGTGAACCAGAGCCGGTCTCCACTCAAGGACGAACGGCCTTCGCCCGGAGACGCCGCGTCCATGATCTTCCCCGCCACGACGGCCTTCTTCGCCGGGCTGCTCGCCCTCGTCTATCTGGGCCTGTCGGGATGGGTGATCGGGGCGCGCGTCTCCGAGAACGTGCTGTTCGGTGACGGCGGGGACGGAGCGGTGCTCAAGCGGATCCGCTCGCACGCCAATTTCATCGAGTACGTGCCGCTGGCGCTGATCCTGATCGGATTGCTGGAAGCCGGCGGCGGCAGCCACGGGCTGGTTCAAGGTATGCTGGTCGCCCTGCTGGTCGCCCGGATCCTGCACCCGATCGGGATGTTCGCAGCCCCGAACTCCCCGCGCCAGTTCGCCTGCCGGGGCGGCGGCATCCTGCTGACGCTGGCGGTTGTCGGCGTTTCTGCGATCGCGCTGCTGCTGCGGGCGAGCTGAGCCTGTATCCCAGGTTCCCAAAGGGCTCAGCCCTTTCGAAACCGGGACTTCGAGTTCTCGCCTCAGACGGGCTCATCCGCCTCGGGCAGCCGCACCGTCGCGGCAGCCTGGGCGGCGAGCCCCTCGGCCCGGCCGACGAAGCCGAGCTTTTCCGTGGTCGTCGCCTTGATGGAGACCGCGCTGAGCGGCACGCCGGCAATCGCCGCGATACGGGCCCGGATCGCCTCCCGGTGCTGGCCGATGCGCGGCGCCTCGGCCAGCACCGTGATGTCGAGGTGGTCGATCCGGCCGCCCCGGGCGCTGACCAGCCCGCAGGCATGGGCCAGGAACTGGTCCGACGACGCCCCGCGCCAGCGCTCGTCGGAGGGCGGGAAGTGGGTGCCGATATCGCCGTCCGCGATGCAGCCCAGGAGGGCGTCGGTCAGCGCGTGGAGCGCCACGTCGCCGTCGGAATGGGCCAGCACGCCGCGGTCGGCCGGGATCTTCACGCCGCCGAGCCAGACATGGTCGCCGGCGGTGAAGGCGTGGACGTCGAAGCCCGTGCCGAGACGGGTGACGTAGCTGGTCATGGCGCGGGCTCCCGGCGCGGGGGTTTCGGCGGTGCCGGCCGCGAAGGCGCGGTCGGCCTCGATCAGGTCGGCGGGCTGGGTGATCTTGCGGTTGGCGACATCGCCCGAGAATACTACCACCGGCAGGCCCGCCCATTCGGCGAGCGCACCGTCATCGGTGAACCCCTCGAGCCCCTGCGCGGCGGCGTCGCGATGGGCGCCGAGCAGCGGGCTGAAGGCGAAGGCCTGGGGCGTCTGGACGGCGCGCAGGTGCTCGCGCGGCGGGGTCTCGTGCACCCGGCCGATGCCAGGCGCGATGTCGACCACGCGCTTGACCGTGTCGGTCACCGGCACGCCCGGCACGGCCGCGCCGTGGTCGCGCCCCGCCGCGATCGCCCGGGCGATCAGCGGGGCGTCGACGTAGGGTCGGGCGGCGTCATGGACCAGCACGATCTCGGGCGCAGCGGCCGCCAGCGCTTCGAGCCCGGCCCGGACGGAGAGCTGGCGCGTGGCGCCGCCCTCGACCGGCTCGGCGATCTTTTCACGAAGGCCGGCATCGAGTTCGTCCAGGCAGGTCTGGAAGAAATCGGCCGCATCGGCGGCGATCACCGGCTGGATGCGGTCGATGGCGTCCTGCGCAGCCAGTGCCGCGAGCGTGCGGGTGAGGACCGCCTGACCGCCCACGCGCCGGTACTGCTTCGGCGTGCCGCCGCCGATGCGGATGCCGCGGCCGGCCGCCACCACCACGGCGGCGACGCCGGAGCCCGCAGGCGCGGATCCGGTGGCAGGCGTGCCGGTGGCGGACATGGGCAGTGAACTCATGGGATCTGGGGTCAGGAGCGCGGCCGGCACGCGGACCAGCCGTGCCGCGGGTGCCCTGCCGGTGAGCAGGCCCGTCGTTTAAGCGGGGGAGGGCCCGAAATCAACGCGCGGCCCCGCTTGCCAGCGGACCAGGTTTGCCTCATTGTTGTGCAGAATGGCGACTGATCATTATTTGAGCGCGCTGCGCGGGGGACGGTCGGCGGAGGGCGGGGCACAGCCCGCGCCGCTCTGCCTGCTGGCGCCCCTGTCCGGCGTCACCGACCTGCACATGCGCCGGATCGCCCGCCGCTGCGGCGCCGATGCGGTGATCTCCGAGATGGTGGCGGCGCGGGAGCTCACCCGCGGATCCGGCGAGGCTGTGCTGCGCGCGGAGGGCGCGGGCGTCGATCTCCACGTGGTGCAGCTCGCAGGCTGCGAGGCCGGTCCGATGGCGGAGGCCGCACGCCTCGCGGAAGCCGGCGGCGCCCACGTGATCGACGTGAACATGGGCTGCCCGGCGAAGATCGTGACCGGCATCGCCTCGGGCTCGGCCCTGATGCGCGACCTCGACCACGCCGAGCGGCTTCTCGCCGCGGTCCGGCACGCCGTGTCGGTGCCGGTGACCGTCAAGATGCGCCTCGGCTGGGACGAGGCGAGCCGCAACGCCGCCGACCTCGCGGGTCGCGCGGAACGGTTGGGGCTCAACGCCGTCGCGGTCCACGGGCGGACCCGGCAGCAATTCTACACCGGCCAGGCCGACTGGGCGGCGATCCGCAGGGTGGCGGAGGCGGTGTCGATCCCGGTGATCGCCAACGGCGACGTCACCGACCTCGCCAGCGCCCGAGCCTGCCTCAAGGCTTCCGGGGCCGCGGGAGTGATGATCGGCCGGGCGGCGACCGGCCGCCCCTGGCTTGCGGGGCAGGTCGCGGCAGCGCTCGCCGGCCGTCCGGTCCCGGAACCGTCACGGGCCGAGCAGGCCACGCTCGCCGCCGAGCATTATGCCGGCCTCTTGGCGCTCTACGGCCGCCAGATGGGCGTGCGCCACGCGCGAAAACACCTCGCCGCTTATGCCGAGACCGGCGGGGCGCTCGAGCCGGCCGAGCGGGCAGCGCTCCTGACCACCACCGATCCGGAGGTCGCCCTATCCCTGCTGGCCCGGGCCTTTGCGGGATCGGCCGACACGGTGCGGGAGGCCGCGTGAGCGACGAATTGATCCCGCAGGATCCCGGCGCACGGCGCGACACGGCCTCCGAGGCCGTGCTCAACGCCCTGCCGCTGCCGGTGCTCACCATCGGCGGCGACGAGCGGATCCTCAACTGCAACCACGCCGCGGAGGCGTTCTTCGACTATTCCGCCCGGCTGATGCAGCGCCGCCGGCTGCGCGACATCATCCCGTTCGCCTCGCCGATCATCGCCCTGGTGGCCGAGGTGCGCCGCCGCCGGGCCAGCGTCAGCGAGTACCGGGTGGAGCTGACCCAGCCCCGGCTCGGGCTGGAGCGCAGCGTCGACGTGTTCGCAACACCGCTCGGCGACGACGGCGACGCCGTCGTGATGATGCTGCAGGAGCGTACCATCGCCGACAAGATGAACCGGCAGCTCACCCATCGCGGGGCAGCCCGCTCGATGGTGGCGCTCGGCGCCATGCTGGCGCACGAGATCAAGAACCCGCTCGCCGGCATCCGCGGCGCCGCGCAGCTCCTGGAGAGCACCGGCGCCGAGGAGGATCGGCTGCTCACCCGCCTGATCTGCGACGAATCCGACCGGATCGTGCGCATCGTCGAGCGCATGGAGCTGTTCGGCGACGAGCGCCCGGCCGAGCGCGGCGCCGTCAACGTCCACGGGGTGCTCGACCAAGTGAAACGCTCGGCCCAGTCGGGCTTCGCCCGCCACATCCGCTTCGTCGAGACCTACGATCCGTCGCTGCCGCCGGTGCTCGGCAGCCGCGATCAGCTCATTCAGGTGATCCTCAACCTCGTGAAGAACGCCGCCGAGGCGATCGGTCCGGACGCGGTCGAGGGCGAGATCACCCTGTCGACGGCCTTCCGCACCGGCCTGCGCCTGCAGGTGCCGGGCTCGCGCGAGCGGGTCAGCCTGCCGATCGAGGTGGCGGTGCGCGACAACGGCCCCGGCATCGCGGCCGAATTGCTGCAGGACCTGTTCGATCCGTTCGTGACCACCAAGGCGCAGGGCTCCGGCCTCGGTCTTGCATTGGTGGCCAAGATCGTCGGCGATCACGGAGGGATCGTCGAGTGCGATCCCGCCCCCCGCCGCACGACGTTCCGCATCCTCCTGCCGATGTCGAGTGCCCGGGACGGGCGCGAATCGGCGGTCGATCCGTGATGTTGTCTTCCCCCATCCGGCCCCCGTCGGAGGTCTGAGTAGAGAGTCATGCCCAACGGCCACATCATCGTCGCCGACGACGACGCCGCCATCCGCACCGTGCTCAACCAAGCGCTGTCCCGGGCGGGCTACGAGGTCCGCTCGACGGGCAATTGCGCGACCCTCTGGCGCTGGGTCGCGCAGGGGGAGGGCGACCTCGTCATCACCGACGTCGTCATGCCCGACGAGAACGTGTTCGACCTGCTGCCCCGCATCAAGCGGGTGCGGCCGGAGCTGCCGATCATCGTGATGAGCGCGCAGAACACCTTCATGACGGCGATCCGCGCCTCGGAGCGCGGCGCCTACGAGTACCTGCCGAAACCCTTCGACCTGAAGGAGCTGATCGCCATCGTGGGCCGGGCGCTGTCGCGGCCGCGCGGGGCCGCGCCGTCTGGGGCGCCGCCCGAGAACGAGGACATCCCGCTGGTCGGCCGCTCGCCGGCCATGCAGGAGATCTACCGGGCGCTCGCCCGGCTGATGCCGACCGACCTCACCGTGATGATCACGGGTGAATCCGGCACCGGCAAGGAGCTGGTCGCCCGGGCGCTGCACGATTACGGCCGCCGCCGCACCGGCCCGTTCGTGCCGGTCAACATGGCGGCGATCCCGCGCGACCTGATCGAGTCCGAGCTGTTCGGCCACGAGAAGGGCGCCTTCACCGGCGCGCTCCAGCGCTCGGCCGGCCGGTTCGAGCAGGCCGAGGGCGGGACCCTGTTCCTCGACGAGATCGGCGACATGCCCATGGAGGCGCAGACCCGTCTGCTGCGTGTGCTCCAGCAGGGCGAGTACACCACGGTCGGCGGCCGGGTGCCGATCAAGACGAACGTCCGGATCATCGCGGCGACCAACAAGGACCTGCGGATCTCGATCCAGCAGGGCATTTTTCGCGAGGACCTGTTCTTCCGGCTGAACGTCGTGCCGCTGCGGCTGCCGGCCCTGCGCGAGCGGTCCGAGGACGTGCCGGACCTCGTCCGCCACTTCTTCGTCCTGGTGGAGCGCGAGGGCCTGACCCGGAAGTCGCTCGACGGCGACGCCATGGAGCGCCTGAAGCGCTATCGCTGGCCGGGCAACGTTCGCGAGTTGGAGAACCTCGTGCGGCGGCTCGCCGCCCTCTACCCGCAGGACACGATCACCGGCCCGGTGATCGAGGCCGAACTCGACACCCTGCCGCTGGCGCCCCCCGCAGCCCAGGCCGCCAACGGGGCGGCCCGCAAGGCCGGCGGGGAATCGGAGAGCCTGTCGAGCGCGGTGGAACGGCACCTGTCGGATTATTTTTCCGGCTACCGGGATACGCTGCCGCCGCCGGGGCTCTATCACCGGATCCTGCGGGAGATCGAGGGCCCGCTGATCGGCGCGGCGCTCGCCGCCACCCGGGGCAACCAGATCCGCGCGGCGGAGCTGCTGGGGGTCAACCGCAACACCCTGCGCAAGAAGGTGCGGGACCTCGACCTGCAGGTGTTCCGGACGGCGCGGTAGGACCTCCAGCCTGATCCCACCCAATCCCCTCATCCTGCGGTGCGGCGCAGCCGCCCCGAAGGAGGGCTCCAGGGATCGCGCGCCCTCTGGAGGTCTCCTTCGAGGCCTCCGCTTCGCTCCGGCGCCTCAGGATGAGGTCCAGATCTGGATGAGCGCGATCCTGGTTGCTCTCAGCGCCCCGGCAGGATCGGGTCGCCGCGCATCAGCGCATGGAGACGCTCGGTGTCGAACCCGTTCGGGATCGCCGGCGCGGCCGGCTTCGGCGTCGGCGCCGCCTTGAGGGGCGCGGGCAGCGAGCCCGTGGCGGAGGGCTCGGCCTGGGCGGCACGGACCACGGGCGCCGGCACCTGATGCGCGAGCCGGTCGGCGCTGACGAACACGATCATCGCCGTGGAGGCGAGGACGAGGACGCCGCCGATGAGGGAACGCAGGATACGCAAGCGATGACCCGGGACGCGCCATGAGACGGCAACAGAATAGGCGCGCGGCCGTTAACGAAGCCCCACCCCAGTCTTCGGGAGCCGATATTGACGAACGCCCAGGCCACTGCGAGCGACAGCCCGTTCATCCAGGGGCGCAATGCCCGGCTTTACGGCAAGCCAAAGAGCGAGTGCCCCTACCCGGAGGGATCCGAGGACCGCACGGCCTGGATGGAAGCCTACGACGAGGCCGCCGTCACCGATACGCCGGAAAAGCCTTGACCCCGGGAAACGGACGCGTTCGAGGCGCCGCGACCATCCCCTCCGCTTGACCTCGCCGGGCGGGCGGCGCTTCGTGCGGTGCAGCGCAGCCCGGTCCACGAGTCCCGATGTCCCTGAAGCCCTCGCCCGAATCGCAAAACACGTTCGCGCCCGCGACGCGCCTCGTCCATGCTGGCCGGGATCCGGGGGAGCAGCACGGCTTCGTCAACACGCCGATCTATCGCGGCTCGACGGTGCTCTACCCGACCTACGACGCCATCAAGCACCGGCGCGGGCGCTACAATTACGGCACCTCAGCGACGCCCACCATGGACGCGCTGACGAGCGCCTGGACGGAACTCGCCGGCGCCGCCGGTACCGTCGTGATGCCCTCGGGGCTCGCCGCGCTGACCGTCGCGCTGATGGCCGCGGTCTCGGCGGGGGACCATCTCCTCGTCACCGACTCCGCCTATCGGCCGACCCGCCAGTTCTGCGACGGGGTGCTGACCCGGTTCGGCGTGGACGTCACCTACTACGATCCGACCATCGGGGCCGGCATCGCCGGCCTGATGCGGCCGAACACGAAGGCAATTCTGGTCGAGGCGCCCGGCTCGCAGAGTTTCGAGATGCAGGACATCCCGGCCATCGCGGCGGTCGCGCATGACCGGGACACCTGCGTGATCATGGACAACACCTGGGCGACGCCGCTGCTGTTCCCGCCGCACGCGCGGGGGGTCGACATCGCGGTCGAGGCCGGCACCAAGTACCTGAGCGGCGGCTCGGATCTGCTGATCGGCCTGACCTCCGCCAACGCGCGGTACTTCCCGGCGGTGCGGCGCACCTTCGACCATTTCGCCATGTGCGCGGGCGCCGAGGACATCTTCCTGGCGCTCCGGGGCATGCGCACCATGAACCTCCGGCTGCGCGAGCACGGCCGCGCCGGGCTGGAGATGGCCCGCTGGTTCCAGGCCCGGCCCGAGGTGTTGCGCGTGCTCCATCCCGGCCTGCCGGAGGATCCGGGCCACGCGATCTGGAAGCGCGATTTTTCGGGCGCCTCCGGGCTGTTCGGGGTGATCCTGAAGCCCGTGCCGGAGGCGGCCGTGGCCGCGATGCTCGATGGTCTGGAGCTGTTCGGGATGGGGTTCTCCTGGGGGGGGTTCGAGAGCCTCGTGATCCCGTTCGACTGCGCGGGCTATCGGACCGCCACCAAGTGGTCCCCCGGCGGCCCGGCCCTGCGCTTCCATATCGGGCTCGAGGACGTCGCCGACCTCAAGGCCGACCTCGACGCCGGCTTCGCCCGCCTGCGGGCCGCCGCGTGAGCGCGCCGACCCGGCGCCGCCTCATCCAGGGCGCAGGCGCCCTGGCCCTCACCCGGCCACGGCCGGCCCTGGCCGGGGAGGGCGACGTGACCGGCCGGCTCGCCCGCTACATGGCGTCCGCCCGGGCGCAAGATCTGCCGCCGGAGGTGCTGATCGCCTGCAAGCACCGCATCCTCGACAGCCTCGCCGCCATGGTGTCGGGCGCGCGGATGCGGCCGGGCGCGATGGCGCTGACTTACGTCAAAGGTCTCGGCGGGACCGAGCAGGCGGGACTTGTCGCCTCCGGCTTCCGGACCACCACGGTCAACGCCGCGCTCGCCAACGCCATGTGCGCCCATGCCGACGAGACCGACGATTTCGAGCCGGTCACCAAGGCCCATCCCGGCTGCGCCACCGTGCCGGCGGCCCTGGCGCTCGCCGAGCTGCACGGCCGTTCCGGCGTCGAATGCGTCCGGGCCGTGGCGTTGGGCTACGACCTCTGCTGCCGCCTGCTGCTGGCGCTCGGGCCCGACCACGTGCGCGGCACGCACCGCAGCGCCGAGGGCACCAGCTCCACCTTCGGGGCGCTCGGGTCGGCCGCATCGCTGGCGCGCCTCGACGAGCGCGGCATGCGCTTCGCGCTCTCCTACGCGGCCCAGCAGGTCTCCGGCCTGTGGAGCTGGGTGCGCGATCACGACCATGTCGAGAAGGCCTTCGACTTCGCCGGCATGGGCGCGCGCAACGGCGTCACGGCGGTCGGCATGGTCGAGGCGGGGCTGACCGGCGTCGCCGACGTGCTCGACGGGCGCCACAACCTGCTGAACGCCCTCTCGACCGCGCCGAAACCGGACGCGATGCTGGACGGACTGGGCAGCCGCTTCTTCGTCACCGAGACGGCGATCAAGACCTACTCGGTCGGCTACCCGATCCAGTCGCCGCTGGACGCGACGCTGACGCTGCGCCGGCAGTACGGCCTGACGCCGGATTCCGTGCGCCACATCCTGGTGAAGCTGCCGACCGATGCGGTCGGCATCGTCGGGTCGAGCGCCATGCCGGATGTGAGCTGCCAGCACCTCGTGGCTTTGGCGCTGGTGAAAGGCGCGGTCTCCTTCGCCGACAGCCACGATGCCGGCCTGATGCACGATCCCGCGATCATGGCGGAGCGCGCCAAGGTGGACGTCGCGGGCGATCCGGCCCTGATGGACCCGGCCGCCCCCCGCGGCGCGATCGTGACGATCACGCTGGCGGACGGCCGGACCGTCGAGCACCACACGCGGCATCCGCCCGGCACCAAGGAGAACCCGTTGAGCACCGAGGCGGTGAACGCCAAGGCGCGCGACCTGATGGCGCCGGTGCTCGGGCCGGATAAGGCCGATCGGCTGATCGCGCGGGTCAACGCCCTGGAGGCGGTGGCCGACATGCGCGAACTGCAGCCTTTGCTCATCGCCTGAAGCTGGCAGAGGCATGGTGCCGCTGCGCGGCGCGTCATGCGCTGGATCCCGGATCAGGTTCCGCTGCGCTCCACCTCTCCGGGACAGGGGGCGGTTCGGGATGGAACGCCCACCCTTTCCCGGGCACGTGGAGCGACAGCGGAATGCGATCCGGCGACTGTCTTGCAGGTCAAGGGGTGTTTTGGCTTTGGTAGGGCGTTTTGGTCTTCAGGACCGCGTTGGCGGTGATGAGGATGCGGCGCGCCACCGCGATCAGGGCCAGCTTGGCTGGCTTGCCCTGATCGCGCAGAG